>NZ_JBQJIL010000003.1:0-523380 GCF_052078715.1 Lysobacter sp. CA199
CAACACGGTCGAAGCGGGCGAAACGATCAACTACACGGTGACGGTGACGAATACCGGCAACGTGACGATCACCGGTGTGACCGTGACCGACGTGTTCAACAACGGCAGCGGGTCGACACTGACCTGTGCGCCGGCCAATCTGGGCCCGACCCAGATCGCGACCTGTAACGCTTACTCGCATGTGGTCACCCAGCCCGAAGTCGACGCCGGCGGCACCTTGGTCAACACCGCGACCGCGACCGGCGCGCCGCCGGGCGGCGGCACGGTGACGGGCACCGATACCGAGACCGTGACCCTGACCGCGCGCAACCCGGCCATGACGCTGGTCAAGTCCCAACCCACCAACGCCGATAACGACGGCAGCGGCTCGGTGACAATCGGCGACGTGCTGACCTACACCATCACCGCGACCAACACCGGCAACGTGACGCTCAACAACGTCGTCATCAACGACAGCAAGACCACGCCTTCGAGCTGGAATTGCCCGCCGATGGCGCCGACCGGCGGCAGCGCGGTGTGCACGGTCACCGGTACTTACACGGTGCAAGTCGCCGATGCCTCTGCCGGCAGCATCGTCAACAACGCCAGCGCGACCTCTACCGAAATCCCGACGCCGACACCCGCGCCGCAGGTCACCACACCGGTCGCGCGTCGACCGATCGTGGCCCAGCCGGATGCCGGCACCGTCGCCAACGGCGCCGCGGGCGGGCAGGTGGTGCCGAACGTGCTGATCAACGACACGCTCAACGGCCAGCCGGCGACGCTGTCGACGGTCGCCATCAGTCAGGTGTCCACCACCAACCCGAACGTGACCATCGATCCGGCCACCGGTGCGGTGACAGTCGCCCCGGGCACGCCGCAAGGCAGCTACGTGGTGGTCTACCAGATCTGCGAAATCGCCGATCCGACCAATTGCACGCAGGCCAACGTGACCGTGACGGTGGACGCCGCGGTCGTCGACGCCGTCGACGACGTCGTCGCCACCCCGGTGAACGGCGGCACCGGCGGCACCAACGTGGTCAACGTGCTCGGCAACGACACGCTCGGCGGCAGCAACGTCAATCCCGCCGACGTCACCGTGACTCCGAACACCAACGGCCCGCTGACGGTCAAGGCCGACGGCAACGTGGATGTCGCACCGGGCACTCCGGCCGGCAACTACCAGATCACTTATCAGCTGTGCGAGGTGTTGAACCCGAGCAACTGCGACACCGCCACGGTGACCATCACCGTGACCGCGCCCGCCATCACCGCCACCGACGATCCCGCCGGCGGCACGGGCGCGACGCCGCAGAACACGCCGGTGAGCACCAACGTGATCGGCAACGACACGCTCAACGGCGCGCCGATCGATCCGAGCCAGGTCCTGATCACGGTCAGCACCGCTGCGGCCAACGGCTCCGTCGTGGTCAACAGCGACGGCACCATCACCTACACGCCGCGTCCGAACTTCAGCGGCACCGACAGCTACGTCTACACGATCTGCGAGAAGCTCAATCCGACCAACTGCGCGACCGCGACGGTTACCGTCACGGTGCAGCCGAACACGGTCACCGCGACGCCCGACACAGCTCAGACCGATCAGGGCCAGCCGGTGACGATCAATGTGATCGGCAACGACACCGTGAGCGGCGCGCCGCTGGATCCGAACTCGCTGACCATCGTCGGCCAGCCGTCCAACGGCACCGTGACCTGCACGGCCGGTTCGTGCACCTACACGCCGAACCCGCTGTTCGCCGGTACCGATACCTTCACCTACCGCGTCTGCGACGTGTCCACGCCGACGCCGGTGTGCTCGACCGCGACGGTGACCATCACCGTAGTGGCCAACGCGCCGGTGCTGCGCCTGGTCAAGACCGCGGCGGTGCGCGAGGTCAAGATCGGCGATCTGGTCCGCTACACCGTGCAGATCGAGAACGTCGGTGATTCGCCCGCGGTCGACGCGAGCCTGGTCGACATTCCGCCGGCCGGCTTCACCTTCGTCGAGAACTCGCTGACGGTGGACGACGACAACAAGAACGGCGTGGTGACCAGCGCCAACCCGCTGCGCATCACCGGGATCGACATCGCCGTCGGCGGCAAGGGCTCGGTGAGCTACTTCCTGCGCGTCGGCGCCGGCGTGGGCAAGGGCGCGCACAAGAACCAGGTCGCCGGTTACGACAGCCGCGGCAACAAGATCAGTAACGATGCGACGGCCGAAGTTCTGATGGCCGGCGACCCGCTGCTGGAAGACAGTCTGATTGTGGGCAGCGTGTACGACGATCGCGACGGCGACGGCTGGCAGGATTCGGCCAAGGCCACCGGCGTGCGCGTGCAGGGCGGCTTCGCGCCTGGCGCTTACGTCGCCGGTTCGACCACGGTCGACCGCGGCGAAGGTCCGGTCGCCGAGCCCGACGCCAGCGCTCCGCTGTTGCACGGCATCGCGCTGGGCCGCATCGACGGCCGCAGTTCCGACGCGGCTTCGGCGGCGCAGCGTCAGGTGGTCGTGCGTCAGAGCCTGACCGCGCTGGAGTTCAGCAACGACTTCGTGCTGACCACCGACGAAGGCACCACGGTGCGCATGGACGTGGAAGGCAAGACCACGGTCGAACGCGGCCGCGGCGACGCCGCCAAGGGTCTGACCGCGCAGGATCTGCAGGTCAGCCGTCAGGTCAGCCAGAACGCGGCGGGCTATGAGGTCGCCTACACGATCCGCAACAACGGGGTCGAGGAACGCGGCGTTCCGGGCGTGCGCGTGGCATCGGTGGAAGGCTTGATCATGGAAACCGACTCGTACGGTCGTTACCACCTCGAGGGCATCCACGGCGGCGACGCCGCGCGCGGACGCAACTTCATCCTCAAGGTCGATCCGGCCACGTTGCCTCCGGGCTCGGTGTTCACCAGCGAGAATCCGCGCGTGCGCCGCATCACCCAGGGCGTTCCGACCCGCTTCGACTTCGGCGTCAAGCTGCCGCCGGGCGAAATCAGCGGCGGCAAGTCCGACACCGACGTCGAGTTGGGCCAGGTGATGTTCGAAGCCGGCAGCGCCAAGGTGAAGCCGGATTACGCGCCGATGTTCGAGGACGTGGTCGAGCGTCTGCGCGATGCCGGCGGCGGCAGCGTCACCGTCACCGCGCAGGCCGAGGAGGAGGCATTGGCCTTCGCCCGCGCCCGGGCGGTGCAGGCCGAACTGCTCAAGCGGCTCGAGTCCGATCCGGAATTGGCGCGCAAGGTGCAGGTGGACGTGGTGGCCGGCGTCGACGCGAGCCAGGCGCTGGTCAGCCAGGCCGTCGAAGGGCGTGATCCGTCGATCCGGCTGGGCGAGCTGCTGTTCGACACCGACCAGGCCACGATCAGACCGCAGTACAAGGCGCTGATCAGCGAGATCGCCAAGGCGCTCAATCAGCAAGGCAGCGGAGCGGTCGGCGTCATCGGCCGCGCCGACAAACGCGGCGCAGCCGCCTACAACGTGCAGCTGGGTCTGCGTCGCGCCAAGGCCGTGTTCGAAGCGATCTCGGCCGAGCTAACGCCCGAGGTGAGGCAGAAAGTGCGTGTGGATATCACTGACGACACCCAGGCGCCGGTCGGCGTGGGCAACCGCTGAGGACATGACCATGAAGATGAAGATGAAGCTTCTGGACATGACCCTGATCGGTTTGCTGTCCGCCGGCGTCGCCACACCCGCGCTCGCGCAGAAGGCCGGAGGCAACGATCCGCTGCGCAACCCGGCGCCGCTGACGCCGATCGAGCAACTGGGCCGGCGTACCACGCCGGTGCCGGTGGACCTGACCTCACTCGACAAACCGCAGACCGAAGCGACCGAGCAGACGCCGCGCGCCAAGTGCGAAGGCAGCGAATGCCGCAGCGACGAGGGTCTGCTGTTCCGCGTGCGTACCCGCGGCGAAACCAAGCCGGTCGTCGAAGGCGACGATCCGGCCGCGCTGCAGGCCAATCGCCGCGTCGACGTGGTTCGCGAGAACCTGACGCCCGGCGCGGCCAAGATCGCCGGCAAGTTCCAGATCGACCTGCCCAACGGCGGCGTGATCTGGGCCACCGAAGATCCCACCCTCGGCCCGCCGGTGCTCAACGTGCAGTCCGGTTCCACCGCACCGTTCGAGAACGGCCGCATCACCAAGCCGGTGCGTTTCCACGGTTACACCAACTACGCGTCCTTCATCGAGAAGCTGCAGATCACCGTCTACCGCGGCAGCGACACCGATCTGGTGACGCCGCTGGCGACGATCGACCTGCCGGTGGCGAACGTGTCCGAGCAGGAATGGGACGGCACCTTGCCGACCAACATCAACCTGCTCGCCGGCGACGAGCTGATCTACATCGCGCGCGCCTACGGCAAGGACGGCGCGTTCGACGAGATCACTCCGCAGCGCATCCAGTTGCTTAAACCTGAGGAGTACGACCGCGGCGTGCAGATCCAGCGCGATGAAGTCCAGCGCACGCTCGGCCAGCCGATCGACGAGCGCAACGCGCAGGACCTGGCGATCACCACCGCGATCTACGGCAGCAACGCGATCCGGATCCAGAACATCCCGGTGTACGGCTCGCGCGTGCGCATCTACGGCCGCGACATTCCGCGCGACACCCAGCTGACGATCAACGACCAGACCTTCCCGATCGATCTGGAGCGCAAGTTCGCCGCCGAGTTCCTCGAACCGGTCGGTCCGCACACCTACGCGGTCAAGATCAAGAACCGCGGCGGCAGCGAGGTCCAGAAGAACCTCGACGTCAACGTGACCGGCAAATACAGCTTCCTGGTCGCGCTGGCCGACGTGACCCTGTCGGAGAACAACGTCAGCGGCAACATCGAGCCGCTGGCGGCCGGAGACCAGGGCCGGTACGACGACAGCTTCATCAGCGAAGGCCGGTTGGCGTTCTATTTGAAGGGCAAGGTTCAGGGCAAGTACCTGATCACCGCCCAGGCCGATACCCGCGAGAACGAGATCAAGCGGCTGTTCAACGGCTTCTTCGATGCCGACGCGCAGGACATCTTCCGCCGCCTCGATCCGAACCTGTACTACCCGATCTACGGCGACGATTCCAACACCTATCGCGACGTCGATACCCAGGGCAAGTTGTACCTGCGCGTGGACTGGGATCAGAACCAGGCGATGTGGGGCAATTTCAATACCGGCATCACCGGTACCGAGTACGGCCAGTACAACCGCTCGCTGTACGGCGCGGCATTGAACTGGCGCAGCCGCGACACCACCGTGCTCGGCGATCCGCGCAGCGAACTCAAGCTGTTCGGTTCCGAAGCGCAGAGCGCGCTGGGCCACACCGAGTTCCTCGGTACCGGCAACAGCATCTACATACTGCGTCACAACGACATCCTGCCGGGTTCGGAAAAGGTCACGGTGGAAATCCGCGACGTCACCACCGGGCGGGTGGAATCGCGCGTGGACCTCAAGCGCGGCGCCGATTACGAAATGAACGACATGCAGGGCCGGATCAACCTGACCCGCGCCTTGTCGCAGATCACCCGCGAGAACGTGCGCACCCTGACCCGCGACAACCCGCTGGACGGCTACACCCAGCGCCTGCTGGTCGATTACGAATACGTTCCCGCCGGTTTCCAGACCGACGACATCAGCGCCGGCTTCCGCGGCAAGCAGTGGCTCGGCGACCACTTCGCGGTCGGCGGCACTTACATCGATGAAAATCGCAGCGGCGACGACTACTCGCTCAAGGGCGTGGACCTGACCCTGCAGGCCGGCCGCGGCACCTACTTGCGGATGGAGAAGACCCGTTCGGAATCCACCGCCGCGCCGATCTGGTATTCGACCAACGGCGGCGTCGACTTCACCCGCATCAACCCGATCGAAGGCCTGCGCAAGGGCGACGCCAACAAGGTCGAGGCGCGCGCCAACCTCAAGGAACTGGGCTGGACCCAGCAGGAATGGAGCATGGGCGCCTGGTGGCGCGACATCGACGCCGGCTTCTCGACTTCGCGCTTCGATCAAGGCGAGGCGGTGCAGGAATACGGCGCCGAGTTCCTGGGTTATTTCACCGAGAACTTCAGCCTGTTCGGCCGCCACACCCGTCGCGAGCGCGGCGCCGAGTCGCTCGAGCAGAGCCAGCTGACCGCCGATTGGCGCATCACCAACGACGACCAGCTCGGCGCCGAACTGCGCCGCATCCGCGAGGAGCGCGGCGCCACCTCGTCCGTTCCTGCGAGCGATATCGACGCGATGCTGTTCGCGCTGAGCTACCGTCATCGCATCGGCTCGACCCTGGAGCTGTATGCGACCGGCCAGTACACGGTCGACGACGACGGCGGCAAATACGACCGCAACGACCTGATCACCCTCGGTGCGCGCTATCTGTTCGGCGACCGCTCCAGCGTCGGCGCGGAAGTCAGCAGCGGCAGCCGCGGCGAAGCCGGCAAGGTCGACGCCGAGTACCGCCTGAGCACCGATCACACCTTGTACGGCGCCTACACCTTCAGCACCGACAGCACCGAGCGCGATCCGCTGTTCGACAACGCCCTGCAGACCGGCTGGACCATCGGTCAGCGCTGGCGCCTGAACAACCAGACCAACCTCTACAACGAAAGCCAGTTCCTCAAGGATCCGCGCGATTCCAGCGAAGGCATCATGCATACCTTCGGCATGGACTTCTATCCGGCTGAAGGCTGGAACCTGGGCTTCGCGATCATGGACGGCGATCTGGAGGCCTCCACCGGTCACGTCGACCGCCGCGCTTACAGCCTGAGTGGCGGCCGCACGGATCCGCGCACCGACTGGTCGAGCAAGATCGAGTACCGCAAGGACAGCGGAGCCGAACAGCGCGAAGTGTGGGTCACCAGCAACCGCCTGTTCCACAAGATCAACGAAGACTGGCGCATCGCCGCGCGCGTGGTCTACCAGGACATCAACGACCGCCTCGACATCGAGCGCGACGCCAAGACCATCGAGGGCAACCTCGGCTTCGCCTATCGTCCACACGACAACTCGCGCTGGGCCGCGTTCGGCAAGTACATCTATTTGTACAACCTGGCCACCATCGGCCAGGACCGCGACGACAAGTACGACCAGCGATCGCAGGTGCTGTCGTTCGAAGGCATCTACCGCCTCGACGACAAGTGGGAAGTGGCCGGCAAGGCCGCCAGCCGCTGGGGCGACTACCGCATGGGCCGCGGCACCGGTCCGTGGTTGGACAGCCGCGCCGATCTGCTGGCCGGGCAGGTGCGTTATCACCTGATCGCCAAGTGGGACGCGATGGCCGAGTACCGCTGGCTGGCGGTCAAGGACGGCGGCGACCGGCGCGGTTGGCTGGTCGGCGTGGACCGTCAGATCGGCGAAAACTTCAAGGTCGGCCTGGGCTACAACTTCACCGACTTCAGCGACGACCTGACCGATCTGGAATACGACAACAAGGGCTGGTTCTTGAACATGGCCGGCTACTACTGATCAACCGATCAGGTGGCCCCCCAAAAGGGCGTCCGCGAGGGCGCCCTTTTCCGTTCCCGGCACAGCGAAACGTGCCCGGCAGCCCCCTGTAGCAGCGGCGCAAGCCGCGACCGCGAACTCCCCGGTCGCGTCGCCCCCCGTCGCCCCCGGGCAACCCGTGGCAAGCGCCAGCCCACCGTTGCGGAGGTCACCCAGCCCGGGACCACCCAGCCCCGCGACCGGACCTGACCCAGCCCGCCGCCCAGGCGATCCGATACCGCTCCCAGTGCAACGCCGGCATTCCCGGACTCCCCCGATCCGGCGGGGCAGCGCGGCCGCCCCGCAACGCTTTCGAAGCCCGCCCCGGCACAAGGCGCACAACCCTGGCCCCGCTCGAAGCTCCGTTCCGCGTTTTCCGGCCCTGTGGACCGGACAATTCCGACCCCCGACCGCGCCACCGGCCGATGGCGAATGGAGGGGCTATAATCGACCCTTAGGCCATCCAAATCGGCAATCAGTAAGGAATCCCATGGCACGCGGCGTCAATAAAGTCATCCTGGTCGGCAACCTCGGCAACGATCCGGAGACCAAATACACCCAGGGCGGCATGGCCGTGACCACCCTCAGCCTGGCCACCACCAGCGTGCGCAAGGACAAGGACGGCAACCAGCAGGAACGCACCGAGTGGCATCGGGTCAAGCTGTTCGGCAAGCTCGGCGAGATCGCTGGCGAGTATCTGAAGAAGGGCCGCCAGGTCTACATCGAAGGCTCGATCCGCTACGACAAGTTCACCGGTCAGGACGGCGTCGAGAAGTATTTCACCGACATCATCGCCGATGAGATGCAGATGCTCGGCGGCGGCGAAGGTGGCGGCGGCGGTGGTCGTGCCGAAGGCGGCGGCCGCAGCGAGTTCCGCGGCGGTGGCGGTGGTGGCGGCGAACGTTCCGCGCGTCCCGCCGGTGGCGGCGGCGGCGGTGGTGGTCGCGATTCCGCGCCGCGTCGCGAGGCCCCGCCGGCCAAGTCGAACGATTTCGGAGACGATTTCGCGGACGACGATATCCCGTTCTGATCGCTACCACGGGTGAAAGCGTAACTTTTGCCTTGAAGGGCCTGCTTGCTGCAGGCCCTTCTGCTTTTCAGCGTTGTTGCGCGTTGTCAGGCGGCGGTGGAGTTCGCGCTGTCCAATGCCGCGAGGCTGGCCGGCCGCATGTCGACCCAATGCTGCTCGACATAGTCCAGGCAGGCCTGGCGCTGGTCCGGGCCGAACACGGTCTTCCAGCCGGCCGGGACTTCGGCGAACTCGGGCCACAGCGAATGCTGGTTTTCGTCGTTCACCAGGACGAGGAAGGTACCGTTGTTGTCTTCGAAAGGATTGGTCATGGCGTTCTCCAGTTACCAGTTAAAAGTAGGTTGCAAAGCAGGTGGCGTGGCCTGAGGTGGCAGCCGTGGGGAAAATCCACATGTCGTATCGACAGGCGGGGATGATACGCAGCGACGGGTTGCATTCTCTGCAGCCGCGGAACGGAGCGATGGTGCGAGCGTCGCTGCGGGATTTCATAGGCGATAGTCCTCCGCCAGCGTGCGTCCGATGCGCGCCAGATGTTGCGGATGGGTCAGCGCGTCGTGGCGGCAATCGATGTCGTGGGTGCGTAGTTCGCCGGTGATGTTGTGCTTGAACGTCGCCGGTTCCAGGACGTAGGCATCGCCCTGGCTGTCTTGCGTGGCGATGAAGAAGACGACGTCGCCGCGGAATTTTCCACTAGGCTTGTAGTCGTTGAGCAAGTCCGCGTCGTTGTTCTGGGTGGCGACGAAGCGTTCCAGCAAGCCGGCGTCGAAGCCGGAGAAGATGCTGTATTTCAGCAGTTCGATCGCCTTGTCGAAGTCCAGCGATTGCGGATCGTAGTCGCCGATATCGCAGCCGGCGATGTTCTCCAGGAAGCCTTGCAGGATGCTCGCGCGATAGTCGCCCCTTGGAACGGTGCCCGGATCGAAACCCGGCATGGAGGTGCGTATGCACGAGTCCAATATCACCAGTCGATCGACTTCCTGGCCCGCTTGCTGCAAGCGCAGGGCCAGCTCCAAGGCGGTGGCGCCGCCGTAGGAGTAACCGAGCAGGTGATACGGCCCTTCGGGTTGAATCGCGCGAATTTGTGTGAGGTAGGCGGCGATGTCTTCCTCCACGCTCGCCGACAACGGCGCCGATGGATCGATGAGGCTGGCGCTCTGCAACGCGTAGATCGGGCGCTGTGCGTCCAGATAACGGGTCAAGCCGCGATACCACCAGCCCAGGCCACCGCCCGGTGGCAGGCAGAACAGCGGCGGCAGATTGCCTTGCGCGCGGATCGTCACGACCGGTTCCAGCGCCGACAAGGCCTGCAGCGGTTCTGCCATGCGTTCGGACAAGGCCGCGACGGTAGGCGATTCGAACAGCATGCGCGCCGAGACTTCGACGCCCAAGGTATGGCGAATGCGGCCGACCAAACGGGTGGCGAGCAGTGAGTGACCGCCGATCTCGAAGAAGTCATCATCGATGCCGACTTCGTTGAGTTCCAACACTTCCGCGAACAACTCACACAAAGCCAGCTGCTGCGGCGTGGTGGCCGCACGCCGATGGCTGGAGGTGAAATCCGGAGCGGGCAGGGCCTTGCGATCGACCTTGCCGTTCGGGGTCAGCGGCAACATGGGCAGCGGCACCAGCAGCGGCTGCATGTAGTCGGGCAGATGCCGTTCCGCATGCTCGCGCAGTTCGGCCAGACGGTCGAAGCTGCCGGGACTGTTGGCGCAGGCATCGAAATCGCGCGGATGGGCCGGCTGATGGATGTCGGTCCAGATCGTCGCGGAGGCGTCCTTAGGCAGGAACAGCAGTTCCAGGCCGCGTTCGAGATCGGACCATGTCACCGCGACGTCCCAGTCCAGTGCTTCGCCCTGAGCGTGCAGCGCCTCGGCGGGAGGCAGTTCGCGAATCTGCGCCGTCAGCAGGCGAGTGCGCACTTCGGCGATGCGTCTGCCTGCCTGCAGTTGATGCAGTGCATCGAACTCGGGCTGCAGCAGCGGATGCGGCACGTCCACGATGCGCAGACCCGATGGGTGCTCGGCCAGCCGCGCGGCCAGCGCGCCCGGTTCGAGCAGCGTCGGCGACCAGGATTGCGTCGGCAGCGCCGCCGCCGAACGGACATCGGGGCCTTGCTTGCGCAGCACCACTTCGTAGCGATGGCGGCTCAATTCATTATCGTGGCAACTGCGCTTGGTCTGGATATCGACCGCGGCGATGCTTTGCAGCCGTTGCGGCAGCTGGGTGAAGAATTCCGGCGCCAGCAGCAGTTCCTTCTCGGTCAGCAAGGTCTGATCGATACGACGTTGCAGGGTGGTCGTGTCGATGTCGTTCTCGGCCTGATGCAACTGCACGGCATTGACGAAGCTGCGCAGCAGTTGCAGGTTGCGCACGTCGCCCAGGTACAGCGCGCCGCCCGGCGCCAACAGAGTCATCGCTTGCTCGATCACCTCGAGCAGATAGTCGCTGCTGGGGAAGTACTGCAACACCGAGTTGACGATGATCACGTCGTAACCTTCACCGTCGGGCGAAGATGCGGCCACTTGCTTGGTCCGGTGCGCGGGCAAGGTATGCAGTCGCACCTTGCTCGCCAACTCAGGCCGCTGCGCGAGTTGGCGCTCAAGACGTTCGACGGTGGCGCGCGACAGATCGGTGCCGTGATAAGTCTCCACGTGCGGCGCCACCGGCGCCAGAATCAGGCCGCTGCCGACGCCGATTTCCAGCACCCGGCGCGGACGCAGCGCGAGGATGCGCTGCACCGTGGCCGCGCGCCATTCGCGCATTTGCTCGAGCGGAATCGGCGTCTGGGTGTAGCTGCTGTTCCAGCCGCGGAAGTCCTCGCCGAACTCCGGCGCCGTCTCGTCCACGGTGTCCTCGTCATAGAGCTCCTCATAGAGCGACTCCCACTCATCGACCTGGCGCTTCTCCAGCGCCGTATCGCGCTGACCGCCGCCCTGCTTGAGCACTACATAGCCGACCAACTGCTTGTGACCCGGCACGTCCTCGCGCACCTGGACGATGGCTTGCGCCACGGCCGGGTAGGCTTGCAGCACGTTTTCGATTTCACCCGGCTCGATACGGAAGCCGCGCAGTTTCACCTGCTGGTCGACGCGGCCGATGAATTCGATCTGGCCGTCCGCACGCCAGCGCACCAAGTCGCCGCTGCGGTACATGCGCTCGCCGCGGTGATGCGCGGGGGCGTAGGGATTGGCGACGAAGCGCTCGGCGGTGAACGAAGGCCGCCGGAGGTAGCCGCGCGCCAAACCCGCGCCGGCGATATACAACTCACCCGGCACGCCGGGCGGCACCGACCGCAGGGCGCCGTCGAGCACGTAGACGCGCATATTGTCCAGCGGCTCGCCGATCGGCACGCTCGCAGCATCCACGGCGAGCTTGGGAACCGCGCAAGTCAGAGCGAAGGTGGTGGTTTCGGTCGGACCATAACCGTTGACGATGCGCAGCGCGGGATAGCGCGCCTGCAGGCGCCGGATGGCGTCGGCGGAGAGCACGTCGCCGCCGGCCCAGACTTGCACCAAGGGCGCGAACAACTCCGGCATCGACTCGACGTATTCGTGGAACAGGCCGGCGGTGAGCCACATGCTGCGCACGCCATGTTCGGCGACCAGACGCTGCATCTGACGACCATCGCCGGAGTCGACCATGCACACCACCACGCAACCGCCGTTGAGCAGCGGGACCCACAACTCATACGTCGAAGCATCGAAGGCGTGCGGCGAATGCAGCAGTACGACTTCGTGATCCTGCGCGAAGCGGCGATCGCGAGCGAAGGCCACGATGTCGCCTTGTTCCACCGCCACGCCCTTGGGGCGGCCGGTGGAGCCGGAGGTGAACATGACGTAGGCCAACTGCCGCGGGTGTGCGACTGGCAACGGCGTTGTCGTGGCGGCATCGTCGTCGGGCAAATCGATACGCAACACTTGCGGCGATGCGAGTCCCGAAACTTCCAGATTTCGGCCTTCGATACCGCTATCGGCGATCAGCAGAGCGGCGTTGGTCTCGGCCAGAATCAAAGCCAAACGCTCGTCCGGATGCTGCTCGTGCAGCGGCACGTAGTACGCACCGGCCTTGAGTACGGCCAAGGTGGCGATGACCAATTCGGGCGAACGCCGCAGCAACAACGCCACGCCCTGTTCCGCAGCGACACCGCGTGCGATCAACCGCTGCGCCAAGGCTTCGGCGCGGCGGTCGAGTTCGGCGTAGCTCAGCGTGAGTTCGCCGGCCACCAACGCTAGCGCGTCCGGCGTGGCGCGCGCTTGACGCTCGAAACACGCAGCCATGCTTTCCGGCATCACCGGATGCTCGGTGGCATTCCACGCTTCGAGCTGGGTACGCTCGCTGTCCTCAAGCAGATCGAGCTGTCCAACGCGCAGGTTCACGTCGCCTGCGAGCTGTTCGAGAATGCGCTCGTAGCGACGTGCGAAGCGCTGGATGTCGGCCTTACCGAATACGTCCGGGCGATAGCTGAAATTCAACTTCACCGATTCGCCGGGCATCGACAGCAAGGTCAGCGGGTAGTGCGACTTGTCCCCGCCGAAGCCCGCGACCATGCAGATGCGCAGACTGCCATCAGCGTTCGACAAACGCTGATCCTCCGCATCCATCAGATAGTTCTCGAACACCATCAAGGTGTCGAACAACTGCGTGTGGCCACTGTCCTGCAGGATCTGGCTGAGCCCCAGATGCTGCGCGTCCAACAGCTGTGCCTGCCGGTCTTGCAGCGCGCTCAGCCAGTCGCCCAGCGATTGCGCCGGGTCGAGCGGCAACCGCAACGGCAAGGTGTTGATGAGCAGACCCGCCATGCGCTCCACGCCGGCCAGTTCCGGCGGACGCCCGGAGACGGTGATGCCGAAGACGACGTCCTGACGTCCGGTCGTCTGCGCCAGCAACAGACCCCATGCGGCCTGCAACAGGGTGTTCATGGTCAGGCCGAGGCGGCGCGCCTGCGCAGTCAGGGCCTGAGTGAGCTCGCGCGAGAAATCGTGCGCATGGGTGTGCGGCATCACCGGTTCGGCCGACGCCTGCGGCGCCAGCAGCGTCGGTCCGTCGAGATCGGTCAATACGCGACGCCAGGTTTCGCGCGCGGCTTGACGATCCTGGGCGGCGACCCAGGCCAGGTAATCGCGATAGGGCGTCACATAAGGCAGGACCGAGCGATCGCCACGCGCGTAGTACAGGCTCAGCAGTTCCTTCATCACCATCGGCGAGGACCAGCCATCGAGCAGCATGTGATGGCTGGTAAACGCCAGGTAGTGGCATTCGGGAGCGGTACGCACCAGCAGGAAGCGCAGCAGCGGTCCCTGCGACGGGTCGAAACGCTGCTGATCCTCGCGGAGCAACGCGGGCACGCCGGCTTCGTCGCTGTCGACGGCGCGCCAGGGCGCCTTGGGCTTGAGCGGGATCACCTGCACGGCTTCCGGCAGACCTTGATGCAGGAAGGAGGCGCGCAGGTTGGCGTGCCGTTCCAGCAGTCGGTCGGCGGCGGTCTGCAGCATCTCGACGTCGAGGGCGCCGTCGAAACGGAACACCTCCTGGACCAGATAGGCATCCACCGTGTCTTCGTCGTAGACGGCGTGGAACAGCAAGCCCTGCTGCAGCGGCGAGAGCGGCAGGATATCCGCGAGCGGCGGTTGGCTGGCTTCGATGGCTTCGATCTGCGCCTGATCGAGCTTCACCAGCGGCAGATCCGAAGGCGTGAATCCCGGTTTGGCGTGGCTGGCGCGTTCGGCGATGCAGCGCAGCAGTTCGAACCAGCGTTGCGCCAGCGCGCGGATCGCTTCGTCGTCGAACAGTTCGCCGGCCCAGTTCCAGGTAGCGTGCAGCATCGGGCCGGAGGCGTGATCGAGCGTGACTGCATCCAGGCCGAGCACATGCCACAGCGGCCAGGTCGCATCGTCGTCGTGCGGAGCTTCCGGCCGCGGATCGTCATTGGCGGCTTCGTTGGCGGCAGGCAAGCGGCCGAGATAATTGAAGCCGATCTGACGCGACGGCCGCTCGGCGAGTGCGTCGCGTCCGTGTTCGTCGAGATAGCGCAGCAGGCTGTAACCGATGCCGTTGTCGGGCAAGCAGCGCAGTTGTTCCTTGACGCGCTTGAGGGCGTGTTCGAGCGCGGGACCGCCGCGCAGCGCCTCGTCCAGATTCAATCCGCCCAAGTCGAGTTGCAGCGGGAATTCGCTGGTGAACCAGCCCACGGTGTGGGACAGATCGGCGCCTTCGATAATGGCTTCGCGGCCGTGCGCTTCGAGATCGAAGCGCAGCGCCGAGTGCGCCACTCCGAGCCGTTGCTGGCGCCAATCGATCACGGCCAGAGCGAAGGCGGTCAGCAGCACGTCGTTGATGCGGCCGTGGATCTGCGTCGGCGCCGAGGTCAGCAGTTGCTGAGTGGTTTGCGTGTCCAGGCTCAGGGTCAGCGTGCGCTGGGTGGTGCCGACATCACGCTGAGGATCGAGCGCTCGTTCGCTCAACGCCGGATCGTCGCCGGCGAACATCGACTGCCACAACGGCAGTTCACTGCGTCGGGCCGTCGCGATGGCCGGCAGTTGCATGGCCCAGTGACGCAACGAAGTCGGAGCGGTCTCCAGACGTGGCGCGAGACCGCGTTTGCGCGCATCCCATGCGATCTGGAAGTCCGGCAGCAGGATGCGCCAGGACACACCGTCCACGGCCAAGTGATGGATCACCAGCAACAGCTGCGCATCGTGCTCATCGACGAAACACACGGCTTGCAGCATCCGCCCCTCACCAGGCGCGAGGCCCTGGCGAGCGGTACGCTCCGCTTCCTGGATGATGCGTTGGCGGGCGCTGGCATCGAGGCCCGCCAACGACACCTGACGCAGGCAATCCTGCGCGTGCACGGTGCCTTGCGGGACGATCTGCAGTTGGCGGCCCGGATCGACGCGCAAGCGCAACGCGTGATGGTGATCGATCAGATCTTGCAGCGCGTGCGTCAACGCTTCGCTCGTTGCGTTGGCCAAACCGGCCAGGGGCAGCGTCATCGACTGGTTGAAGGACTCGGCGAGCTCGGGCTGATCCAGCAGCCAATGCATGATCGGCGTGGCCGGGAATTTTCCGGTCGGCGCCTCCATCGGTGCGGCTAGCGTGCGCGGTAGCGGCACGGCCGTCGCGGCGAGAACCTCGACCGTCTGTTGACGGAACACGTCGCGCGCGCTGATCACCAAGCCTTGCTTGCGCGCACGGCTGACCAGTTGGATCGAACTGATGCTGTCGCCGCCGAGGGTAAAGAAATTGTCGTCGATACCGACCCGCCCCAGGCCGAGCACTTCCGCGACCAGGGTACAGAACAACTGCTCCTTCGCATCGCGGGGCGCGCGCACGCTGGTGGAGGCGAGGTCCGGCGCCGGCAGAGCCTTGCGGTCGAGCTTGCCGCTGATGTTCAGCGGCAACTGCTGCAGCCGCACGAACGCCGCCGGGACCATGTAGTCGGGCAGTTGCGCCGCCAGTTGCCGGCGCAGCGCTTCCAGATCGACGCTGGCGGTTTCAGGCGCGGCGATATAGGCGACCAACTGCTTGCGGCCCGGTTGGTCGTCGCGCACCAGCACCGCGTTCTGCGTGTGGCCGGCTTGAGCGATCTTCGCCTCGATCTCGCCCAGTTCGATGCGATGACCGCGGATCTTGACCTGATTGTCGCTGCGGCCGAGGTATTCCAACTGGCCGTCGCTGCGCCAACGCGCCAAGTCGCCGCTGCGGTACATGCGTTCGCCGTGGGCGAACGGATCGGCGACGAAGCGTTCGGCGTTGAGGCCGGGGCGGTCGAGGTAGCCCCGCGCCAGGAACGCACCGGCCAGGTACAGCTCGCCGGCGACGCCGGCCGGCAGCGGCTGCAGGCGCGAGTCGAGCACGTAAGCGCGGCTGTTCCACAGCGGCGCGCCGATGGCCGGGCGGCTGCCGGCGTCGATGGTCGCGAAGCAGGCGTCGACCGTGCACTCGGTCGGGCCGTAGAGGTTGTAGCCGCGCACCCGCGGCGATTCGCCGAGCGTGCGCCACTGCGCCTCGCTGACGGCTTCGCCGCCGAGCATCACGCAACACAGCTGGCTGTCGTCGCGTTCGAGCAGGCCGTCTTGCAGCAACACTTCGAACAACGATGGCGTTACGTCCATCGCGTGGATGCCGTGCTCGACCACGTAGTCGACCAGCCACTGGCTGTCCTTGCGCACCTGCTCGTCGATCAGGTGCAGCTCGTGGCCGGCGGCCAGCCACAGCAGGGCCTCGATCGAGGTGTCGAACACCATCGAGGCGGTCAGAGCGAAGCGCAGACGCGCGCCGCCGGCGCGGGCCGACTCGGGGTCGATCAGCCTGTGCTTGTGGTGCTGGAACAGATTGGCCAGCGAGCCGTGCTCGATCACCACGCCCTTCGGCTTACCGGTGGAGCCGGAGGTGTAGATGACATAGGCCGGATGCAGCGGCGACCACGGCCGGCGACGGTCCGCGTCGGTGGGCGTGCGGTCGGGTGCGTGCGCGAGCGCTGCGCGGGTGTCGGCGCTGTCGAGCATCAACATCGAGCGCTCGCAATCGAGCGAGCGGGTGCCGGCCGCGGTGCCGATCACGATCGCCGGGCGGGCATCGTCGAGGATCTCGCGAAGGCGTTCGGCGGGTTGCTCGATGTCCAGCGGCAAATACGCCGCGCCGGCCTTGAGCACGGCCAGCACCGCGACGATCAGGTCGGGCGTGCGCAGCAGCGCCAGCGCGACCCGGTCCTCGGCGCCGATGCCGCGAGCGATCAGCACATGCGCCAGGCGATTGGCGCGAGCGTCGAGTTCGGCGAAGTCCAACACCTGCCCGTTACAGGCCAGGGCGACGGCCTGCGGCGCGGCGGCGACGGCGTGTGCGAACGCATCGTGCAGGCCGGCGTGCGGTGGTGCCTGCACCGGCGCGGTGCCGGTTTGCAGCAGGTGCGCGCGCTCGCCTTCGTTGAGCAGGTCCATGCGGCCGAGCGTGACGTCGAGATCGCCGGCCAGGATGTCGAGCAGACGGGCGTAGCGGCCGATCTGCTCTTCGAGGTCGGCCAGCGAGAACACATCGGGCCGATAGCTGAAATCCAGGCGCAGGCGTTCGCCCGGCAGCAGCGACAGGCTGAGCGGATAGTGCGACAAGTCGCCGCCGTGGCCTGCGCCCATGCTGATGCGCAGTTCGCTTTCGGCCTCCAACGCGCGGCGGTCGTTCGGGTCCAACGGATAGTTCTCGTAGACCATCAAGGTGTCGAACAGCGTGGCGTGCCCGTTGTCGCGCAGAATCTGCGGAAGGTCCATGAACTGCGCATTGAGCAGCCGCGCCTGACGCGCCTGCAGGTCGTCCAGCCAGACCGCGAGCGATTGCTCCGGTCGGATGCGCAGGCGCAGCGGCAAGGTGTTGATCAGCAGGCCGACCATGCGCTCCACGCCGGCCACTTCGGGCGGACGGCCGGACACGGTGATGCCGAACACGACGTCCTGGCGCCCGGTGTACTGCGCCAGCAACAAACCCCAGGCCGCTTGCAGCATGGTGTTGAGGGTCAGGCCATGACGGCGCGCCTGAGTGTTGAGGGCCTGGGTGAGCTCGCGCGAGAACAGGTGTTGATGGGTGCGCGGCATGAACGGTTCGGCCGATGCCTGCGGCGCCAGCAGCGTGGGTTCGTCGAGGTCGGCCAGTTCCTCGCGCCAGGCCGCGCGCGCGGTTTCGCGATCCTGCGCGTCGATCCAGGCGAGGTAGTCGCGATAAGCGGGCGCTGGCGGCAGCGCGGCGTCGCTGCCGCGTGCGTGGTAAAGCGCAAGCAATTCGCGCAGGATGATCGGCATCGACCAGCCGTCGAGCAGGATGTGGTGGCTGGTGAACACCAGGTAATGCAGGTCCGGCGCGGTACGTACCAGGATGAAGCGCAGCTGCGGAGCCTGCGACGGTTCGAAGCGCTGCTGCTTGTCCAGCAGCAACAGCGCATGCAAACCGTCTTCATCGGTTTCGGCGAAACGCCACGGCGCTTTGATCACGCGGGCGATGGCCTGCACCGTGCTGGAGTGTCCGTCGTGGATGAAGGCCGCGCGCAGGTTGGCATGGCGTTCGAGCAGGCGGTCGGCGGCGGTTTGCATCGCCGCCGGGTCCAGCCGGCCTTCGAAGCGGAATACCTGCTGCACCAGATAGGCATCGGGCGCGCCATCGTCGTAGAGGGCGTGGAACAGCAGTCCGTGCTGCAGCGGCGACAGCGGCAGGATGTCGGCCAGCGGCGGCTGGATCGCCTCGATGGCTTCGATGCGCTGCTGATCGAGCGCGATCAGCGGCAGGTCCGAGGGCGTGAACAGCATGCGCTCGTCTTGCGCGGCGTCGCGCGCGATCTGCCGCAGCAGGTCGAACCACAGTCGCGCGAGTTCGTTGATGGCGCGTTCGTCGAACAACTCGCCGGCCCAACTCCAATTGGCGCACAGCACGGAACCATCGCGGCGGTCCTCGGTGGTGGCGTTGAGCGAAAGCGCGTGGACCAGGGCCGAGTCGTCGCCCGCGCCGGGAATGGCCGCTTCGGCCTGGCCCCAGTCCGACGAGCTTTGGCCCTGTTCGGCGATGGCGAAACGGCCCAGATAGTTGAAGCCGATTTGCGCGGCGGCGTGGCCGCCGAGCGCGGCGCGGCCGTTCGCGTCGTGATAACGCAACAAGCCATAACCGATGCCGTTGTCGGGCAAGGCGCGCAATTGCTCCTTGACCGTTTTGAGCGTGGCGTCCAGCGCGGCGCCGCCGTGCGCGGCCGCGATCTGGTCGATGCCGGTCAGCGACAGCTGCAACGGGAACTGGCTGGTGAACCAGCCGACGGTGCGGCTGATATCGATGCCGTCAGCGGCGACGCTGCCGGTCAAGGCTTCGCGGCCGTGGCCTTCGAGGTCGAAGCGCACTTGCTCGACATCGCCCAGGCCCTGGCGGCGACGCCACGCGGCCAGCGCCAGCGCGAACGCCGACAGCAGCACGTCGTTGATGCGGCCGTGGATGCGTTCCGGCGCGCGGGTCAGCAATAGGCGCGTCACTTCCGGTTCCAGTCGCAGCGAGAGATGGCGTTGGGTCGTCAGCGTGTCGCGCGCGGTGTCGAGCGGACGCGGGGTCAGCGGCGGATCTTCGCCTTGCTGCATCGCTTGCCAGAACGGCAGTTCCTTGGCGCGCGCAGCGGTGGCCGCGGGCAGGGCGAGAGCCCAGTGACGGAACGAGGTGGGCACGGGCGCGAGATCGGGCGCGACGCCGGCGGCGCGCGCCTCCCATGCCGCTTGCAAGTCCGGCACGAGGATGCGCCAGGACACGCCGTCTACCACCAGGTGATGCAAAGCGAGGAACAGGCGCGAATCCACGCCGTCGTCGAACCACGCCGCTTGCAGCATGCGTCCGTCGGCCGGGGACAGCCGCAGTTGCGCCGCGAGCATGTGCTCGTGCATGAGGCGCTCGCGTGCGTCGGCGGACAGGCCGTGCAGCGGAACCGATTGCAGACAGTCAGCTGCGCGCACGCTGCCGGGCGCGTTGATTTCGAACGAGCCGGTTTCGAATGAGTTGATTTCGGGCGAGCCGTCGCGCACGCGCATGCGCAGAGCATGGTGGTGTTCGATCAGATCTTGCAGCGCGGTCTGCAAAGGCTCGCGTCGCAGGCTCGGCACTTGCAGCAACATGGTCTGGCAGAAGTGCTGGTAAGAGCCATCGCGCTCCAACAGCCATTGCATGATCGGCGTGGCCGGCAGGACACCGGTCGGCGCCTGTTGCTGCAACGCGTCGACGGGTTCGCTGGTGCCGGCGACGCGCGCCAGCGCTTGCACGCTGGGGTGTTGGAACACGTCGCGCGCGCTGAAGCGCAAGCCGGCCTGACGAGCGCGCCCGACTAACTGGATCGAACTGATGCTGTCGCCGCCCAAGGCGAAGAAACTGTCGTCGATGCCGACTCGATCCAGGCCCAGCACCGCGGCGAACAAATCGCACAGGGACTGTTCCAGCGCATTGCGCGGCAGGCGAATATCGCGGCTGGCTTCCGGCGCGGGCAAAGCTTGACGATCCAGTTTACCGTTGGGTGTGAGCGGCAATGCGTCCAGCGCGACATAGGCCACCGGCACCATGTGTTCGGGCAGGTTACTGGTCAGGTTCCGACGCAGCGCATCGGCGTCCAGAGCATCGGCGCGTGTCACCAGATAGGCGATCAATTGCCGCTGGCCCGGAACGTCCTCGCGTACCGCGACCGCGTTGTGCGGATAACCCGCGCTGGCGACAGCCGCTTCGATCTCGCCCAGCTCGATGCGGAAGCCGCGCAGTTTGACTTGACCGTCGTCGCGGCCGAGGTATTCCAGCTGGCCGTCTTCGCGCCAGCGCGCCAGATCGCCGCTGCGATACATGCGTTCGCCGGACGCGAACGGATCGGCCACGAAACGTTCCGCGCTGAGCGCGGCGCGCCCGAGGTAGCCGCGCGCCAGGCCGGCACCGGCGATGTACAACTCGCCGGCGATGCCCACCGGCTGCGGTTGCAGTTGCGGACTCAGCACGTACAGGCGGGTATTAGCGATCGGCGCGCCGATGCAGGCAAGTTCGCCAGCAAGTTCGTCGGCATCAGCGCCAGGACGAAGCTGCGACTGCAGCCGCGCCACGCTGGACCACACGCTGGCCTCGGTCGGCCCGTATTCGTTGTACAGCGCGCAATCCGCCAACGCCTGCGCACGATGTTGCTGCAACAACGCGGCCGCGATGGACTCGCCGCCCAACACGACGCGCGTCAGCGCCGACAAGCGGCCCTGTGCCTGCTCCAGCACCGCGCGATACAGCGCCGGTCCGCTGAGCCAGGCTTGCACACGATGCCGCGCAACGAGTTCGGCCAGCGCCGCCGGTTCGCGTTCCTGTCCCGGCGCCGGCAGTACCAGCGTGCCGCCGCTGCTCAAGGCATGCAGGATCGCGCCGAGCGATGCGTCGAAGGCCACCGACGGCAACAGCAGCATGCGTTCGGGGGCGCCACCATTTTCAGACGCGTAGTAATCCAATCGCGCCGCATTCGAATGCACGATCTGGCGATGGCTCACCACCACGCCCTTGGGCTTGCCGGTGGAGCCGGAGGTGTAGATGACGTAGGCCGGGTGATCCACATGTAATTCGGGCCGCAGCATGCTGTCGGCTGCCGCGCTGTCGACGGAGGCGCTATCGACCGCGGCGCTCTCGATGGCCTCGTGCACCGCGGCATCGTCGAGCAGCAGCGCGTTATCCGGCACGGCCTGTATCGCGTCGCGACGGGTGATGGTGATCGCCGGACCGGCGTCGTCGTGCATATAGGCCAGACGTTCGGCCGGATAGTCGACGTCCAGCGGCAAGTACACCGCGCCGGCCTTGAGCACGGCGAGCAGGGCGACGACCAGTTCGGCCGAACGCGGCAGCGCCACCGCGACTCTGTCCTCGGCGCGGATGCCGCGCGCGCGCAGCACGCTGGCGAGCCGTCGCGCGCGCTCATGCAATTGCGCGTAGCTAAGCTGTTGCTCGCCGAAGATCAGCGCGGTCGCGTCGGGGCTGCGCGCGGCTTGCTGTTCCAATACCGTCGCCAGATCGAGCGCGGCGACGGGCAGGGCGCGCTCGTTCCAGTCGTGCAGCACGCGCTGGCGTTCGGGCGCGGACAGAACATCGAGTTGCGCCAGCGGCCGTTGCGGCTGATCGGCGAACGCTTCCAGGATGCGGGTGAAGCTGTCGGCCAAGCGTTCGACTTGCGCGGGCGTATACACGTCGGTTCGGTAGCTCAAGCCCAGGCGGATGCGTTCGCCAGGAACCGCCGACAAACCCAGCGGATAGTGCGAGGTGTCGCCGCCATGGTGGCTGTGGAAGGCCACGCTCAGCTGCTGCGATTGGGCTTGGAGACTGGCCTCGTCGATTGGGTAGCTCTCGTACACCATCAGGGTGTCGAACAACTCGCCCAGGCCGGCCAGTCGCTGGATCTCGCTAAGACCGAGGTGGCTGTGTTCGAGCAGCGCCGATTGTTGCTGTTGCAGACGCCGCAGCAGGTCGTGCAAAGGTTCGCCGGCATGCAGGCGCAGGCGCAGCGGCAAGGTGTTGATCAGCAAGCCGACCATCTGCTCGCTGCCGGCCAGTTCGGCCGGACGGTCGGCGAAGGTGATGCCGAACACCACGTCGTCGCGACGCAGCAGGCGCGCGAGCAGAATGCCCCAGGCCGCCTGGATCACGGTGTTGAGGGTCACGCCGCAATGACGCGCCTGTTCGACCAATCGCGCACTGAGGCTTTGCGGCAATTGGTATCGCAGCAGCTCGGGCGCGGACGTGGCCGTGTTCGCCGCGCTGATCCGGCTTGGTTCCTCCAGCCCGTCCAGAGCTTGGCGCCACGCCGCCAACGCGGCCGGCTTGTCGCGGCTTGCCAGCCAGCGCAGGTAGTCGCGATACGGCGTGACCCGCGGCAGCGCGGCGTCGTCGCCCTGCGCATACAGCGTCAGCAACTCTTGGATCAGGATCGGCGTGGACCAACCGTCGAGCAGGATGTGGTGGCTGGTGAATACCAGGTAATGCCGATCGGGCGCGGTGCGCGCGAGGATGAAGCGCAGCAGCGGCGCCTCGCTCAGACTAAAGCGTTGCTGTTGATCCTCGCGCAGCAACTCGGCGAAGGCGTCTTCGTCCAGGTCCACCTCGCGCCAGGGCGCGTCCAGCGTGCGCGCAATGACCTGCACGGCTTCGGCCAAGCCCTCGTGCACGAAAGCGGAGCGCAAATTGGCGTGGCGTTGCAGCAGCCGATTCGCGGCCGTGCGCAGCGCGTCGCCGCGCAAGGGGCCGTCGAAGCGCAGCACCACTTGCATCATGTAGTTGTCGTGCGCCTGTTCGTCGTACAAGGCATGGAACAGGAAACCGTGTTGCAGCGGCGACAGCGGCAGGATGTCGGCCAGCGCCGGTTGCGCGGCTTCGATGGTCTCGATCTGGGTTTGTTCTAGCGCGACCAGCGGCAGGTCGGACGCGGTGAACCCGTCGCGCTCGGCACGCGACGCGTATTGCGCAATGGCGCGCAAGGCCGCGTGCCAGTCTTCGGCCAGTTCGCACACGTCGCGCTCATCGAGCAACTCGCCGGCCCAATTCCAGGTCGCGTTCAACACCGGACCGGCGGCGCCGTCCAAGGTGATCGCATTGAGTGCGAGGGTGTGCGACAGCGGTCGCTCGGGATGATCGCCGGCTTGCACCGCGAGCAAATTCGTCGCGCTCCAATTCTCGCTCGCATCGCCGGCGCCGAAGCGTCCCAGGTAGTTGAAGGCGATCTGCGGCTGCGCTTGATCGGCCAGGACTTTTCGGCTGGGTTCGTGCAGATAGCGCAGCAGGCCGTAGCCGACGCCGTGGTCGGGAAGACGGCGCAGTTGTTCTTTGACCTGTTTGAGGCAACGCGCGAGCACGCGCTCATCGTCCAGGGCGGCACTCGCATCGATTCCGTCGCGATCCACTGCGCTCAGATCCAACTGCACGGGGAACAGGCTGGTGAACCAGCCCAGGGTGTGCGACAGCTCGGCGCCCGCCAGGATTTCCTCGCGCCCGTGGCCTTCCAGTTCGAAGCGGACGCTGGCCGGATCGCTCAGGCCGCGCCGCGCGCGCCAACTGCGCAACGCCAGGGCGAAGCCGGTGAGCAGCACGTCGTTGATGCGGCCATGAATGGCTTCGGGCGCGCGCGTGAGCAGGCAACGGGTGATCTCGCTGTCAAGGCTCAGGCTGAGGCTGCGCCGCGTGGCCACGGTGTCGCGCGCGGGATCGAGCGCGCGCGTGCCGATCGCGGGATCCGCGCCTGCGAGCATCGATTGCCACAGCGGCAATTCGTGCGCGCGTTGCGCGGCGGCTTGCGGCAATTGCAAGGCCCAGTGGCGTAGCGGTGTCGCCACCGCGGGCAGGACGATGGCGCGGCCGGCGGCGATCGCATCGGCGGCGTCCTTGAGGTCTTGCAGCAAGATGCGCCAGGAAATGCCGTCGATGGCCAGATGGTGGATCTGCAACAGCAGCAGCGGCTGATCCGCATAGTCGAACCACAGCGCTTGCAGCATGCGGCCGCTGCGTGGGTCCAGGGCGGCCGCGGAGGCGGTGGCGCGCTCGTGCATGCGCTCTTCGAATGCTTGCTTGTGCGGCGCGTGCTCGTGCGACGTCGACTCGGTCCAGTCGCCGGTCTCGATGCGCAGCAGGCAATCGCTGGCGCGCACCGCGCCGGCGGCGCGCACGTTCCAACGTTGTTCCGGCGTCAGTTGCAGGCGCAAGGCGTCGTGGTGGTCGAGCACGGCCTGCAAGGCCGCGAGCAGATCCGCTTCGCGCAGGGCCGGTACTTGCAGCAGCACCGACTGATGGTATTGTTGCAGCGGGCCGCCCTGTTCGAGGAACCACTGCATGATCGGCGTGGCCGGTAACTCGCCGGCCGGCGTCTCCAGCGTCGTCTTCACCGTATCGGCCAGCGGCCGGATGACCAGTGCCAGCGCTTCCGGGCTCTGGTGTTCGAACACGGTGCGCACGCTGGCCGACCAACCGGCGCGGCGCAAGCGACTGACCAACTGGGTCGAGCCGATGCTGTCGCCGCCGAGTGAGAAGAAGTTGTCGTCGATGCTTACCCGCGGCAGATGCAGGATGTCGGCGAACAGTTCGCACAGCAGCGTTTCGGCGGCATTGCGCGGTGCGCGCTCACCGACGCTGCGCAGTTGCGGCGCCGGCAGCGCCTTGCGGTCGAGCTTGCCATTGCCGGTGAGCGGCAGTTCGTCGAGGACGACGAAGGCCGCCGGGATCATGTAATCGGGCAGGTGCTTGCCGAGTTCGACCCGCAGGGACGCGGCATCGAATTCGTTCGCCACCAGATAGGCCACCAACTGCTTCTGGCCGGGCTGATCTTCGCGCGCGAGCACGGCGTTTTGCGCGAAGCCTGCTTGCGCGAGCGCCGCTTCGATTTCGCCGAGTTCGATGCGGTAGCCGCGGATCTTGACCTGATGGTCGATGCGGCCCAGGCAATCCAGTCGCCCGTCCGCGCGCCAGCGCGCGAGATCGCCGGTGCGATACATGCGCTCGCCGTCGGCGAAGGGATCGGCGACGAAGCGTTCGGCGCTGAGGCCGGGGCGATGGATGTAACCGCGCGCCAGACCGGCGCCGGCGATGTACAGCTCGCCGGCCACGCCACAGGGCTGCGGTCGCAGTTGCTCGTCGAGCACGTACAGCCGCGCGTTCCAGATCGGCGTGCCGATCGACACGCTGGCGTCGTCGCGCAGGTCGTGCTCGACTTCGAAGGTGCTGCAGCCGATCGTGGCCTCGGTGGGGCCGTATTCGTTGATCAGGCGCACGTCCGGATAGCGCTGCTGCCAGTAGGCGAGATCGGCCGGCACCAGCGCTTCGCCGCCGAGCAGCAAAGTGCGCGCCGGCGCGGGTGCGTTCGGTTCCAGGGTGGCGTTGAGCAGCTTCAGGTGCGCCGGGGTGAGCTTGAGCAGTTCATAGCCGCCGGCCGGTTGCTGCGCGAGCAGACGCGAGAAATCCTTGTCGGTCTCGATCAGCGTCAGCGGTTGGCCAGCGAGCAGCGGACCGAACAGCAAGGTGACGCTACCGTCGAACGCGGCCGACAGCGTGGTGGCCGAACCATTGCCGTTGCCGCCATCAGCGAAGTACGCGTGCCCGCTCCAGGCGAAGTAATGCGCGGCCGAACGGTGCGCGACCATCACGCCCTTGGGCTTGCCGGTGGAACCGGAGGTGTAGATCACATAGGCCGGGTGCAGCAGTTTCAGCGGCCGCAGTCGGTCGGCGTCGGTGGGATTGGCGGCGCTGCTGCGCGCCAGGCGCTGTTGCAGCGCCGGATCGTCGAGCAGACACACAGGCGCGTGCGCGGGCAACAGGTGGGCGAAGGCTTCGCGACTGAGCACGCGGACCGGCTTGGCGTCGTCCAGCATCGTCGCCAGCCGCTCGCTCGGATTGCCCAGATCCAGCGGCAAATACGCCGCGCCGGCCTTGAGCGTGGCGAGCAGGGCGACCAGCAGATCCAGCGACGGCGGCAGTGCGATCGCCACCACGCTCTCGGGCACCGCGCCTTCTGCGATCAACACGTTGGCCAAGCGGTTGGCGCGTTGATTGAGCGCATCGAAGTCGAGACGCTGCTCGTCGCCAAGCGTCGCTTGGCAGATCGCCGCCAGCGCCGACGGCGTGCGCGCCACCTGGGCCTCGAACAGCGACGGCAACGTCGCTTCGATGACGGTTTGTTCGGTGGCGTTCCAGTCATGCAGCAGGCGCTGCCGCTCGGTTGCGTCCATCAAGTCGATGGCGCCGATGGTCTGCTCGGCGTTCTCGGTCACCGCGTACAGCAGGCGTTCGAAGCGTTGCCACAATGTTTGCACGCTGGCTTCGTCGAACAGGTCGGTCGCGTATTCGATCGCGCCTTGCAGGCCGGCCGGTTCTCCATCGACCAGGGGACGTTCGGAGAACGCGAAGTTGAGATCGAACTTGACCACGTCCGTTTCCAGCGGATGCGCCTGGCAACGCAAGCCGGGCAGGCGCAATTCGCCGACGCTCATGTTCTGCAGCACCACCATCACCTGGAACAGCGGGTGATAGGACAGCGAACGCACCGGATTGAGCGTTTCCACCAACTGCTCGAACGGCAGGTCCTGATGCTCGTAGGCGGCCAGATCGGTGTCGCGCACGCGCGCGAGCAAGGCCGCGAAGCTGGGATCGCCGGAGGTGTCGACGCGCAGCACCAGAGTGTTGAGGAACAGGCCGATCAGATTCTCGAGCGCGGCATCGGTACGCCCGGCCACCGGCGCGCCGAGTGGAATGTCGGTGCCCGAACCCATGCGCGTCAGCAAGGCGGCGACTGCTGCCTGCAAAGCCATGAACAAGGTCGCGCCGTGACGCTGGCTCAGCGTCAGCAGGCGGCGGTGCAGCGCGTCGTCGAACTCAAAATGCGCAGTGCGGCCGCGATAACTGGTGGTGCTGGGACGCGGCCGGTCCGCTGGCAGCGACAGTTGTTCGGGCAGATCGGCCAGGCGTTGCTTCCAGTAGTCGATCTGCTGGCGCAGCAGGCTGTCGCTGTCGTCCTCGCGGCCCATCAATTGCTGCTGCCACAAGGTGTAGTCGGCGTATTGCACCGGCAGTGGCGCCCAGATCGGCGCCGAGCCCGCCAGACGCGCGGCATAGGCCTGCGACAGATCGCGCGACAGCGGCGCCATCGAAGCGCCGTCGCCGGCGATGTGATGCAGCAACAGCAGCAACACGTGGTCTTCGTTGTCGATCCGGAACAGACTCGCGCGCAGCGGCAATTCGCTGCTCAGGTCGAAGGCGTAAGCCGCCGCCTTGCGCAGGCCGGTGTCCAAAGCGTCTTCGTCGGTGTCGACGGTTTCCAGCGCCACGAACGCGGCGCTGTCGTCGAGACTATCGTGCGCTCCCGGCGCGGCCAGAATGTGCTGCCGCGGCGCGTCGCTGTCCGGGAACAGCGTGCGCAGGCTTTCGTGGCGCGCCAACAAATCGTTGATCGCCGCTTGCAGCGCGTCCGCGTCGAGCGGGCCGTGCAGGCGCAGGGCCAGCGGGATGTTGTAAGTGGCGCTGGGTCCTTCGAGTTGATGCAGGAACCACAGCCGATATTGCGCGAACGACAGCGGCAGCTGCTTCGGACGCTCTTGCGCCGTCAACGCCGGCCGGCGCATGCGGTTGCGGTCCAGATGCGGCGCCAGTGCGGCCACGCTGCGTTGTTCGAACAGCACCCGGATCGGCAGTTCCAATTGCAGGCGCGCGCGGATCAAGCCGATCAAGCGAATCGCCAGCAGCGAATGTCCGCCCAGATCGAAGAAGCTGTCGTCAATGCCGACGCGCTCCACGCCCAGCGCTTCGGCGTACAGCGCGCACAGGATGCGCTCGCGTTCGTCGCGTGGCTCGCGCAGGCTGGCGGGCGCGTAGTCCGGGGCCGGTAATGCCTTGCGGTCGAGCTTGCCGTTGGGCAGTTGCGGCAGCGTCGGCAGTGCCACCAGCGCGGTGGGCAGCATGTATTCGGGCAGGCGTTCGGCTAGGTGCACGCGCAGCGCTTCGGCGTCGAATCCGTTCTCGGCGGCGACGTAGGCGACGATCTGGCGCTCGCCAGGACGGTCCTCGCGCACGATCGCGGCGTTGCGGGCGTAGCCGGCGCGGGCCAGCTCGGCCTCGATCTCGCCCAGCTCGATGCGCAGGCCGCGCACCTTGACCTGATGATCGGCGCGGCCGCGATGGACGATGACGCCGTCCTCGCGCCATTGCGCCAGATCGCCGGAACGGTACATGCGTTGGCCGTGCGCGAACGGATCGGCGACGAAGCGTTCGGCGCTGAGTGCGGCGCGGCCGAGATAACCGCGGGCGAGGCAGTCGCCGGCGATGTAGAGCTCGCCCAGCGTTCCCGGCGCAACCGGCTGCAGCGCGCTGTCGAGTACGTAGAAACGGGTGTTGGCGATCGGGCCGCCGATCGGGATCGGGCCGTCTTCGACCTCGCGGCACGGCCACGCGGCCACGCCGATGGAGGTTTCGGTCGGGCCGTAGGAATGATGCAGCGAGCGCCCCAGGCGCTGGGCCACGCGCCGTCGCAGATCGGCCGACAGCGCTTCACCGCCGCAGATGATGCGGCGCAAGCTCGCGCATTGTTCGGCGCTGGCTTCGAGCACGAACACTTCCAGCATCGACGCGACGAAGTGCACCGTGGTGATGCGTTCGCGTTCGATCAGTTCGGCGAGGTAACGCGGTTCGCGATGGCCGTCGGGCCGCGCCAGCACCAGGCGCGCGCCGCGGGTCAGCGGCCAGAACAGTTCCCACACCGACACGTCGAAGCTCGAAGGGGTTTTCTGCAGCACCGCGTCGTCGGCCTGCAGGCCGTATTCGCGCTGCATCCAGTCCAGACGGTTGACCACGCCGCGGTGCGGAATCACCGCGCCCTTTGGCTTGCCGGTCGAACCGGAGGTGTAGATCACATAGGCCGGATGCTCCGGCCGCAGCGTCGCGCTGCGTTCGCCATCGTCGACCGCGTGCGCCGGCCGCGAGGCCACGTGTTCGCACAGCGCGGCGGCGTCGAGCTGCCACAGCGGCGCGGCGGCCGGCAGACGTTCGGTGACGTCGCTGCGCGTGAGCACGCAGGCCGGCGCGGCGTCGGCAAGCATGTCGGCCAGGCGCTCGGGCGGATAGTCGGTGTCCAGCGGCAGATAGGCCGCGCCGCTCTTGAGCACCGCGCACAGCGCGATCGGCAGATCCAGCGAGCGCGGCAGCGCTACGCCGACGATGGATTCCGGACCGATGCCCTGCGCGATCAGCGCGCGTGCCAGACGGTTGCTGCGCGCTTCCAGTTCGGCGTAGCTCAGCGAGGCGCCTTCGAAGCACAGCGCGATGGCGTCGGGTGTGCGCGCGGCTTGCGCCGACAGCAGCGCCGCCAGATGGGTGTGCGGCTGTTCGTGCGCGGTCGCGTTCCAGTCGTGCAGCACGAGTCGGGTTTCATCGGCGTCGAGCAAGTCGATCCGACCCAGCGGCTGCTGTGCGTCCGCGGCGAAAGCTTCGATCAGGCGCTGGTAGCGTCGGCCCAGGCGCAGCACTTGCTCGCGTTCGAGCAGGTCGGGGCGGTAGCTGAGTTTGAGTTGGTACGGCCGACCGGGGATCAGCGCCAAACCGACGGGATAATGCGAGGTGTCGCCGCCGTGGTGGCTGTGCACGGCGATGGCGAGGTCGTCGGGGCCGTCGCCGTCTTCGCCGACCGGGAAGTTCTCGAATATCACCAGGGTGTCGAACAATTCGCCGTGGCCGGCGATGCGCTGGATATCGGCCAACCCGAGGTGCTGATGATCGAGCAGAGCCGACTGCTCGCGCTGCAAGCGTTGCAGCAGCGCGGCGACGGTCTCGTCCGGTCGCCACTGCAGGCGCAGCGGCAAAGTGTTGATGAACAGTCCGACCATCTGCTCGATGCCGGCCAGTTCCGGCGGACGGCCCGACACCGTGGTGCCGAACGCGACATCGTGACGGTGAGTCAGCCGGCCCAGCAGCACGCCCCAGGCCGCCTGCACCACGGTGTTGAGGGTGACGCCGAGCGTGCGCGCCTGCCGAGTCAAGCGCTGCACCAGTTCGTCGGGCAGGTCGATGCGCAAGGTCTCCGGCACCGCCGGCGCGGTGCTGACGGCGGCGATCCGGGTCGGTTCCTCGAAGCCGAGGAAGGCCTCGCGCCAAGCCTCGCGCGCGGCGGCGCTGTCGCGCCCGCCGAGCCAGCGCATGTAGTCGCGGTACGGCACCACCCGCGGCAAGGCGTCGGTGTCGGCGCCGTTGCGATACAGCGCGAACAGTTCCTGCAGCACGATCGGCGTGGACCAGCCGTCGAGCAGGATGTGGTGGCTGTTGAAGATCAGGTAATGGCGCGCGTCCGATTCGCGGATCAGCACGAAGCGCAGCAACGGTGCGCGGGTCAGGTCGAAGCGTTCCTGTGCGTCTTCGGCGATGGCTTGCGCGAGCGCGGCGTCGCGCTGCTCGGGCGCCAGCGTCGACAGGTCCATCTCGCGCCACGGCGCCCGGATGTCGCGCTGGATCACCTGCACCGGTTCCTTGGTTTTGTGGTGCACGAACGCCGCGCGCAGGCTGGCGTGGCGGCGCAGCAACGCGTCGGCGGCGGCGCGCAGCGCGGCCGGGTCGAGCGCGCCGTCGAGGACGAAGGTCATCTGCACCACATAACTGTCCTGCACCTTGTCGTCGTACAAGGCGTGGAACAGGAAGCCGTGCTGCAGAGGCGTCAGCGGCAGGATGTCTTCAATTTTCGAGTTGCGCATAAAGCGATTCCAAGAGTTCGATGTCGGATTGGTCGAGCGCGACCAAGGGCACGTCGGAGGGCGTCAGCGCGGCGCCGTCGGCTTCGCGGGCGAAGTCGGCGATGCGGCGCAGGGCGTCGAACCAGGCGTGGGAGAAGGCCGCCACCGCGGCTTCGTCGAGCAGTTCACCGGCCCAGTTCCAGTTCGCGTACAGACGCGGGCCGCCGGCTTCGTCGCGAACCAGGGCGTTGAGTTCCAGCGGGTGCGCCAAAGGCTGCTCGGCGTCGCCGCCGCCGCCGAAACCGCCGTCTTCGCCGACTGGATTCCAGTCGGCTTCGTTACGACCGGCGTCGTCGCGCACGTCGGCTACAGCGAAACGACCGAGATAGTTGAAGCCCAGCGACGGCGGCGCCAGCGCGGCCAGTTCGGCGCGCGCGGACGGTTCGAGGTGGCGCAACAAGCCGTAGCCGATGCCCTGGTCGGGCACTCGTCGCAGTTGTTCCTTGACCGACTTGAGCGCGCGTTCCAGAGCCTTGCCGCCGGCCAGCGCCTGATCGAGGTCGAAGTCCGCCGCGTCCAGGCGCACCGGGAACAGACTGGTGAACCAGCCGACGGTGCGCGACAGGTCGGCGCCGTCGATCAGGCCTTCCACCGCCGCCGCTTCGCGACCGTGGCCTTCCAGGTCGAAGGCGGCGGCGTGCGCGTCGCCATCGCCGCGCGCGCGCCGCCACTGCAGCGCGGCCAGCAGGAAGGCGCTGAGCAGCACGTCGTTGATGCGGCCGTTGATGCGTTCCGGCGCCTGGGTCAGCAGGACGCGAGTGGTGTCCGCATCCAGGCTGCCGACGTGGGTGCGCATCGTCGCCATGGTGTCGCGGCGCGGATCGAAGGCGCGCGGCAGCCAGGTGCCGCCGTCGCCGGCGAGCATGTCGCGCCACAGCGGCAGTTCGTCGCGGCGGCGTTGTGCGGCTTCGGGCAGGGCCAGGGCCCATTCGCGCAACGAAGTCGGCGCCGGAGCCAGTTCGATCCGGTCGGCCTCGGCGAGCGCCTGCTCATAGGCCGCGCGCAGGTCGGAGATCAGCAGACGCCACGACACGCCGTCGACGGCGAGGTGATGGATCACCAGCAGCAGGCGCGATTCGTCGCCGGCATGGAACCACACCGCTTGCAGCAGGCGGCCGGCAGCGGGATCCAGGCGCCGCTGCGCGGCCTGGGCTTGCGCGGCGACCTCATCCGCCGTCGGCGTGGCGGCTTCGATCGCGAGCAGGCAGTCGTCGGCGCGCACCGCGCCGATCGGCGCGATGTCCAGGCGTTCGCGGTCGAGCACGCGCAGGCGCAGGGCGTGGTGGTGATCGAGCAACGCTTGCAAGGCCTGCGCCAGCGCGCGCGCTTTCAGCGCGGGCACCTTGAGCAGCATCGATTGCTGGTACTGCGCGTACGGCGCGTCTTGTTCGAACAGATCGCGCACGATCGGCGTGGCCGGCAGTCCGCCGACCGGCGCCACCGTCGACGCGGATGCTGCGACGGTGTCTTCGGTGGCGACCGCGGCCAGCGCGCGCACGCTCTGGTGCTGGAACACTTCGCGCGCGCTCAGGCGCAATCCCGCCTGGCGCGCGCGGCCGACCAACTGGATCGAGCTGATGCTGTCGCCGCCGAGGCTGAAGAAACCCTCGTCCAGACCAACCGCGTCCAGGCCCAATATTTCGCCGAACAGTCCCGCCAGGATCTTCTCGCGTTCGTTGGCGTTCTCGTCCGGAGCGGCCGCTGTCGCGGTCGCCTGCGGCGCGGGCAGCGCCTTGCGGTCGAGCTTGCCGTTCGGAGTCAGCGGCAACTCGGGCAGGGCGACGAACGCGGCTGGGACCATGTAGTCCGGCAGGCGTTCGGCCAGCTCGTTCTTGATCCGGGCCAGATCCGCCGCGGCCAGCGCGGGCGCGGCGAGGTAGGCGACCAGTTGCTTGTGACCGGGCCGGTCTTCGCGCGCGATCACCGCATTGGTAGCGAAACCGATCTGCGCGAGCGCGGCTTCGATCTCGCCCGGCTCGATGCGGAAGCCGCGGATCTTGACCTGATGGTCGGCGCGGCCGAGCAGTTCGAGCTGGCCGTCGCAGCGCCAGCGCGCCAGATCGCCGGAGCGGTACATGCGCGCGCCGGCTGTGAACGGGTCGGCTGCGAACGGATCGGCGACGAAGCGTTCCGCGCTCAGGCCAGGACGACCGAGATAGCCGCGCGCCAGACCTTCGCCGGCGATATACAACTCGCCGACCGTGCCGGCCGGCACCGGCCGCAGCCGCGCGTCGAGCACGTGGAAACGGGTGTTGCGCAGCGGCCTGCCGATACTCGGGCGATCGTCGCCGTCGTTCAGCGCGAGGCCGCCGGCATCGACCGTGTACTCGGTAGGGCCGTAGTAGTTGTGGCCGCGCACCTCCGCGTGTCCGCGCAGCATGCGCCACTGAGTCTCGCTGACCGATTCGCCGCCGAGCATCAGCGTGCTTGGATAAGCCCGGCCCGAATCGTCGCTGCCGCCGTCGAGCAGGCCCAGTCGCTGGAGCTGTTCGAAGTGTGTCGGAGTCAGATCGAGCGCATCGATGCGCGCGGCCTGCAGGTGCGTCAGCAGCGCCTCGCCTTCGCGCCGCAGCACGTCGTCGAACACGTGCAGCTCGTGGCCGGCGCACAGGAACAGCAGACCTTCCAGCGAGGTGTCGAAGGCGAAGGTGGCGGTGAGGCCGAAGCGCACGCGGCCGCCACCGGCATGACGCGCGGCATCGGCGATCACGCCGTCGCGGTGGTGCTCGAACAGATTGGTCAGGCCGGCGTGCGACACGACCACGCCCTTGGGCTTGCCCGTCGAACCGGAGGTGTGGATCACGTACGCGGCTTGCTGCGGATGCAACGGCGCGGCGCGGTCGTGCTCGGCCGGCTCGTTCGAGCTATGCCCATTAGAACCGTGCCCGCGCGGATTGCGTTCCGGCATCGACGCCAGTTCGGCGCGGCCCGCGTCCTGGTCTAGCAGCAACGCCGGGCCGGCGTAGCCGAGCGTGGCGCAGATCGAGGCGTGGCCGAGCAGCAGCGCGGGCGCGGCTTCGGCGATCAGCTCGCGCAGGCGCTCGCCCAGATGCTCGGTGTCCAGCGGCAGATACGCCACGCCGGCCTTGAGCGCTCCGAGCATGGCGCAGACCGTGTCGGCCGAACGCGGCAAGGCCAGGGCGACGCGATCCTCGGCCTTGAGGCCGCGCGCGATCAGCGCATGAGCGATGCGGTTGGCGCGGCGGTTGAGCTCGTCGAAGCTCAGCGACTGTTCGCCGCAGACCACCGCCACCGCATCCGGCGTGGCCGCGGCCTGGTGTTCGAACCACTGCGGCAACAGCACGCCCGACGGCGCGATCTGCGGGCCGTGCGAGTGGTGCAGCAACTGGCGGCGCTCGTCGGCGTCGAGCAGTTCGATCTCGCCGATGCGCCGGCGCGGGTCGGCCGCGACCGCTTCGAGCATGCGCTGCAGGCAGCGGCCTATGCGCTTGGCGGTGTCGGTCTCGAACAGATCGCTGGCGTACTCGATGCTGGCGTGCAGACCGGCCGGCGCGCCGAGTGCGTCGTGGGCTTCGCTGAAATCGAAGCTGAGATCGAACTGGGCGATGTCCAGGTCGAACCCGGCCGGGCGCACCTGCAGACCAGGCAGGGCGAGCTCGCCGCTGGCGTGGTTCTGCAGCGACAGCATCACCTGGAACAGCGGATGGTGGGCCATCGAACGCGCGGGTTGCAGCGCGTCGACCAAGCGTTCGAACGGCACGTCCTGATGCTCGTACGCGGCCAGATTGGTTTCGCGCACGCGGCCGAGCAATTCGGCGAAGCCGGGATCGCCGGACAAGTCGGTGCGCAGCACCAAGGTGTTGAGGAACAGGCCGATCAGATCGTGCAAGGACTCGTCGCCGCGGCCGGCGATCGGCGTACCCAGGGCGACGTCGTCGCCGGCGCCGAGCCGGCCCAGCGTCGCCGCCAGCGCGGCCTGCAGCACCATGAACAAGGTCGCGCCCTGGCTCCGCGCCAGCGCCGCCAACCGCGCGTGCAGCGCGGCGTCGAGCGACAGCGGCAGGTGGCCGCCGCGATAGCTCGATTGCGGCGGACGCGGCCGGTCGCTCGGCAATGCGATGCGCTCGGGCAGATCGGCGAGCTGACGCTTCCAGTACTGCAGTTGCTGCGCCAGAGGGCTTTCGGGATCGCGTTCCTCGCCGAGGGTGCGGCGTTGCCACAGGGTGTAGTCGGCGTACTGCACCGGCAGCGGCGCGAACACCGGCGCGCGGCCGCGTTGGCGCGTAGCGTAGGCCTGACTGAGGTCGCGTGCGAGCGGTTGCAGCGAAGCGCCGTCGCCGGCGATGTGGTGCAGCAACAGCAGCAGGGCGTGGCGTTGCGGACCCAGCTCGATCAGGCTCGCACGCAGCGGCAGCTCGCGGCTGAGATCGAAGCGATGCGCGGCCGCGGCCGACAGCGCCGCGTGCAGCCCGGCCTCGTTGCTGCGGGCGCGGTGCAGACGCAACGTCGCCTCGCTCGTCGGCAGCACTCGCTGTTGGGGCACGTCCCCGGCCGGGAACAGCGTGCGCAGGCTTTCGTGTCGCGCGACGACGTCGTTCAAAGCGGCTTCCAACGCATCACCGTCGAGCTCGCCGTCCAGGCGCAGCGCCAGGGGGATGTTGTAGGTCGCGCTCGGGCCTTCGAAACGGTGCAGGAACCACAGCCGCTGTTGGGCGAACGACAACGGCAGCAGCACCGGCCGCACCTGCGGCGTCAGCGCCTCGCGCGCGGTGCCGCCCGAAGGCAGGCGTCGCGCCAGGGTTTCCACGGTGGGCGCGTCGAACAACGCGCGGATCGGCAATTCGACATCGAAGGTCGCGCGGATGCGGCCGATCAAACGGGTGGCCAGCAGCGAATGGCCGCCGAAGGCGAAGAAGTTGTCTTCCGCGCCGATGCGCTCCAGTCCCAGCACTTCGGCGAACAACGAACACAGCAGTTGTTCGGTGGCGTTGGCCGGATCGCGCGACAGCGTTTGCGCGGCGAACTCCGGTGCCGGCAACGCCTTGCGATCGAGCTTGCTGCCGTTGGCGGTCAGCGGCAGCGCGTCGAGCGCGACGAACGCGGCCGGTACCATGTACTCGGGTAGGCGCATGGCCAGGCACTTGCGCAACGCGCCGGTATCGACGGGCTCGGACGAGACCAGATAGGCCACCAGTTGCGGATGGCCCTGGCGGTCTTCGCGCACGATCGCAGCGTTGCCCGGATAGCCGCATTGCGCCAGCGCGGACTGCACTTCGCCCAGTTCGATGCGGAAGCCGCGCAGCTTCACTTGCTGATCGACGCGGCCGAGGTAATCGAGCTGACCGTCCTCGCGCCGTCGCGCCAGATCGCCGCTGCGATACATGCGCTGGCCGACGTGGAAGGGATCGGCGACGAAGCGCTCGGCGCTCAGGCCCGGACGGTCGAGATAACCGCGCGCCAAGCCGGCGCCGGCGATGTACAACTCACCGGCGACGCCGGCCGGCACCGGCCGCAGCATCGCGTCGAGCACGTACAGGCGGGTGTTGGCGACCGGATCGCCGAGCGGCGGCGCCGCGCCGGCGAGGCCGGTTTCGTCCAGCGCTTGGCTCATCGCCGCGCAGATGGTGATCTCGGTCGGGCCGTAAGCGTTGACCAGACGGCGGCCATCGCGCGACCACGCCGCGGCCACGTGCGGCGGGCAAGCTTCGCCACCGACGATCAGCGTTTTCGGCCAGGCCAATGCGGCCGGATCCAGGCTGCCGAGCGCGCTCGGCGGAATCAGGCTGTGGCTGATGCGCTGCTCGGCGAGAGTGCGCGCGAGCGCGTCGCCGAGCAGCAGGCCCGGCGCCGGCAGCACCAGGGTGGCGCCGGCGGCGAAGCACATCAGCATTTCCATCGCCGCCGCGTCGAAACTCATCGAGGCGAACTGCAGCACCCGACTGCCGGCGTCGAGGCCGAAGCGTTCGATCTGGCTGTGGACGAGGCTGGGAATGCCGGCGTGAGTGATGCACACGCCCTTGGGCTGGCCGGTCGAGCCGGAGGTGTAGATCACGTAGGCCGGATGCTGCGGCGACAGCGCGTGCATGCGTTCGGCGTCGGACGGATCGTGGCCGGCAGCGTGGGCGATTTCGTTGCCAAATCCTGCCGACCCGGCCGACCCGGCCGGTCCGGACGCATCGTCGATCAGCAGCAGCGGCGCGTCCTGCGGCAGCCGCGCGGCGGTGGCGCGGGTGACCAGTACATAGCGGGGACGTGCGTCGCCGATGGTGTATTCCAGGCGTTCGAGCGGGTGATCGGCGTCGAGCGGCAGATACGCCGCGCCAGCCTTGAGAATGCCGAGCACCGCAACGATGGTGTCGAACGAACGCGGAATCGCCAGGGCGATGCGGTCCTCCGGGCCGACGCCGCGCGCGATCAGCGCGTGCGCCACGCGGTTCGCGCGACGGTTGAGTTCGGCGTAGCTGAGCTCGCCTTGCGAGCCAGCCAACGCGATCGCATCCGGCGCGCTTGCGGCGCGCTGCTGGAACCAGGCCGGCACGGTCGCGGCGGGCAGCTCGCGCTCGGTGTCGTTGCAGTCGTACAGCACGCGCCGGCGCTCGCGGTCGTCGAGCAGATCGAAGTGCTCCAGGCTGCGCTGCGGATGCGCGGCGACGGCGTCGAGCAGGCGCGACAGGCGTTCGGCCAATCGCTGCACGCTCAGTGCGTCCAGTCGCTGCGGGTCGAAGTTGAAACGCAGCGACAGGCGCTGGCCCGGCGTGACCAACAGACTCAACGGATAGTGAGTGGCGTCGCTGCTGCCGAAGCCGGTGATGCTGAGCTCGCCCAGCGCACTGGCCAGACCGTCGTGATCGATCGGATAGTTCTCGAACACGTACAGCGTGTCGAACAACCGCTCGAACCCGGCGTAGCGCTGCAACTGGGCCAGGTCCAGGTGCTGATGTTCCATCAACGCGGTCTGCTGGCGCTGCAACTCCTGCAGCAGGTCGACGAAGCTGCGCTTGGGGCCCAGACGCAGACGTGTCGGCACGGTGTTGATGAACAAGCCGATCATGCGTTCGACTTCGCCGAGTTCCGCCGGGCGCGTCGACACCGTGGTGCCGATGACCACGTCGTCGCGGCCGAGCATACGGCCCAGCAGCAGGCCCCACGCACCCTGGATCAGGATGTTCAAGGTCAGGCCGTGGCGCCGCGCCAGTTGCGCCAGCGTGCGCGTCAGACCTTCGGGCAATAGCAGTTCGTGCAGGCTCTGGCGGCCAGATGCGTGCGGGTGCGAGGGCAGCAGCAGGGTCGGCTCATCGATGCCGTCGAGCGCTTCGCGCCAGGCGCGTTCGCCCAGGTCCGAGTCGCGCGCGCGCAGCCAGTGCAGGTAATCGCGGTAGACGCCGGCGCGCGGCAGCGGCGAGCCGGAATACAGCGCGAACAGTTCCTGCACCAGCAGCGGCATCGACCAGCCGTCGAGCAGGATGTGGTGATTGGCGATCAGCAGGCGATGGCTGACGCGGCCGTCCGCGCCGCTGCCGAGCGCGAGCAGGGTGAAGCGCATCAGCGGCGCCTGCGCCAGATCGAAACGTCGGCTGCGGTCGAGTTCGGCGATACGCGCTGCTTCTGTCTCGATAGCATCGGTCGGATGCGCGGACAGATCGATATGGCGCCAGTCCAGCGGAATCTCGCGCGGAATCACCTGCACCGGCTGCTCCAGACCACGCTGCACGAACGCCGCCGACAAGTGCGGATGGCGTTGCATCAGCGCGCGCGCGGCGTCGCGCAGCGCGGCATGGTCGAGCGGGCCGTCGAGATCGAAGCCCACCTGGACCACGTACGGGTCGGGGCCCTCGTGCTCGTACAGCGTGTGGAACAGCAGGCCGTGCTGCAGCGGCGTCAGCGGCAGCAGGTCGGCGACGCCGCCGGTGTCGTGGTAGTCGCGTTCGAGGCGTTCGATGTCTTCCTGGCCGAGCGCGGTCAGCGCCACGTCGGACGGACTCAGGCCGCCGCAGCGCGCGTCGCTGGTCAGCGCGGCCAGCGCGCGCAGGGCGCGGGCGAAGGTCTGCGCGAGGTCTTCGATCTGCGCCTGCGAAAACAGCGCGCGCGGCCACGACCAAGTAGCGACGAACTCGGGGCCGTCGTCGCGATCCTGGGTCAGCGCGTTGAGCTCGATGGCGTGGGCGATCGGCAAGCTCTCGCCGCCGGCCGGCGCCATCGTTTCGGCAGCAGCGCTCCAGTCGGTGCCGCTCGGGTCAACATCACTGGAGCCGGCGCGTCCACCGACAGCGAAGCGGCCGAGGTAGTTGAAGCTGACCTGAGGCTGCGGCAACGCCGCCAACACCGGCGCTGATTCCGGATTGAAGCAGCGCAGCGCGCCGTAACCCAGGCCGTGGTCCGGCATCGCGCGCAGTTGTTCCTTGATCCGCTTGAGCGTGCGTTCGAGTTCGCGCCCGCCGCTCAGCGCCTGGATTTGATCGATCTCCTCCAGGTCCAGGCGCAGCGGATACAGGCTGGTGAACCAACCGACCGTGCGCGACAGATCGAGCTCGCTGTGCGCGCTTTCGCGGCCATGACTTTCCAGATCGAGCAGCAGGCTTTCGCAGGCGCGACCGCCGTGGCGGCGGCGCCAATCACCCAGGGCCAACGCGAAGGCGCTGAGCAGCACGTCGTTGATGCCGGTGTGGAAGCGCGCTGGCAGCACGGTGAGCAGAGGCGCGGCCACCGCGGCGGGCAGACTCAGGCTGTAGTGACCGCATGCGGCGCCGATGTCGCGGGCCGGATCCAGTGCTACAGGCGACAGCGGCGGGTCGATGCTTGCTGCGACGTCGCGCCAATACGGCAATTCGGCCACGCGCGCCGGCGAAGTCGCTTGTTCCTGCATCTGCGCGGTCCACGCCCGCAGCGAATGACTGCGTGCGGTGAACGCCGGTTCGCGGCCGGCGGCGAGCGATTGAACCGCATCGCGCAAGTCGGGGATGAGGATGCGCCAGGACACGCCGTCGACGGCGAGGTGATGGATGCACAGCAGCAGACGGCCACTGGCGTCGTCGCCAGCATCGAACCACACGGCTTGCAGCAGCTCGCCGGTGTCGGTGGCGAGGCTTTGCGCGGCCAGCGCGGCCGCTGCGTCGAGAGCGGCTTGCAGCGCGGCCTCGTCGAGTCCGGCGATGTCGACGCGGCGCAGGCCGAAGCGGGCGGATTCGGGCTCCGGCACTTGCAGCGTCCAGGCGCCGTCGTTGCGGCGCAGTTGCAGGCGCAGCGCGTCGTGGTGTCGCACCAGCGCGGCCAGCGCGTCGCGCAGCACGTGCTGCGACAGACCGCCCGGCACGCGCAGCAGCACGCGCTGGTTGAAGCCGTCCAGCGGCGCCTCGCGGTCGAGGAACCATTGCAGGATCGGCAGCGGCGCCAGCGCGCCGACCGGTTCGTCGACCAGCGCCGGCGCGCCGGCATCGGCGTCGCGCGCGATCCGCGCCAACGCCGCCACGTTCTGGTGCTGGAACACTTCGCGTGGGGTGATCAGCAGCCCGGCCTTGCGCGCCAAGCCGACCAACTGGATAGACAGAATGCTGTCGCCGCCGAGATCGAAGAAGCTGTCGGCGACGCTGACCCGCGGCAGACCCAGCACCTGCGCGTACAGCGCGGCCAGCGTTTGCTCGCGCTCGTTGCCGGCAGCGCGGTGCTGGCCGGCGCCGAGGTCGGGCGCAGGCAAAGCCTTGCGGTCGATCTTGCCGTTCGGCGTCAGCGGCATTTGCGGCAACAACACCAGCAGCGGCTGCATGTAGTCGGGCAGCTGCGCGGCGATGTGCCGGCGCAGGTCGGCGAACTGGTCGAACGTGGACGGCTCGTTGCTGCAGGCCGACAGTTCGCGCACCGCGACCGGGCGGTGCAGGTCGGCGATGGTGCGGCCGTCTTCGCGCCAGAACAGCAGTTCCAGTTGATCATCGGTGCCGTCGCCGGCCCAGGTGCTGGCGGCGTGCAGACTCAAGGCCGCGGCGGCGGCGATCAGCGCTTCGCTGCGCGCGTGGACGCGGTCGCCGGCGTCGAGCAGGCGATCGCGCGTGGCGGCCACCGGTTCGCCGTCGACCAGTGCGCGCAGCGCATCGGTTTCCGGCTGCAAATGATCGTTCGGTACGCCCGTCAGGCGCAGGCCGTCGCCACGCTCGCGCAGCAGATGCGCGAACGCGTCGTCGTCCTCCAGTGCCGGTGTCCATGCGACGGCAGGCCACGCGGCCGCCGAGCGCAGCGGTAGCGGGCCCTTGCGCAGCACGACTTCGTAGCGGTGGCGGCTGAGTTCGTTGCCGTAGCCGCTGCGCTTGGTCTGGATATCGACCGCGCAGATCGCATCGTCGCGTTCGGCCGCCGCAGCGAAGAATTCCGGCGCGACCAGCAGTTCCTTCTCGGCCAGCCGCAACTGTTCGGCGCGGCGAAGCAAGGTGGCCGTATCGGTGTCGTCATCGCTCTGATGCAGAGCGATCGCGGTGGCGAAGCTGCGCTGCAGGCGCAGGTTACGCACGTCGCCCAGGTACAGCGCGCCGCCGGGCGCGAGCAAGCGCATCGCCTGGCCGATGGTCTGCGCCAGGTACTCGCCGTTGGGGAAATACTGCAGCACCGAGTTGATCACGATCGCGTCGAAGCGTTCGCCCGGCGCAAGGCCGGCGTCGAGGCCGGCCATCTCGTGGGCCGGTCGCGCATACAGTTCGACCTTGCCGGCCAGCGCCGGTTGCTGCGCGACTTCGGCGCGTAAGCGCTCGACCGTGGCCGCCGACAGGTCGGTGCCGTGGTAGGCGCGCACGTGCGGCGCCACCTGCGACAGGATCAGGCCGCTGCCGACGCCGATTTCCAGCACTCGTTCGGGATTGAGTTCGAGGATCCGTTCGACCGTGCGCGCGCGCCATTCGCGCATCTGCTCCAGCGGAATTTCGCTGCCGTCGTAGCTGCTGTTCCAGCCGTGGAAGTTCTCGCCGAAGGCGTGTGCGCCGTCGAGCGCCTTGTCGCCGTACAAATCTTGGTAGATGGTTTCCCACTCGCCGATCTGGCGCGCCTCGCGATCTTCGTCGCGCGCGTCGGGCTCGCGTTCCAGCACCACGTAACCGACCAGTTGCTTGTGTCCGGGTACGTCCTCGCGGGCGACGACAATCGACTGCGCCACCGCCGGATGGTGTTGCAGCGCCGATTCGATCTCGCCCAGTTCGATACGGAAGCCGCGAATCTTGACCTGATGATCGACGCGGCCGAGGAACTCGAGCTGTCCCTCGCGATTCCAGCGCGCGAGATCGCCGCTGCGGTACATGCGCTCACCGGGTGCGAACGGATCGGCGACGAAACGCTCGGAGGTGAGCGCGGCACGGCCGAGATAGCCGCGCGCCAGGCCGGCGCCGGCCAGGTACAACTCGCCGGCCACGCCGGCGGGCACCGGTTGCAGACCGGCGTCGAGCACGTACACGCGCGCGCCGCGGATCGGCGCGCCGATCGGCGCATCGACCGCGCCGGTCAGGGGCGTGCTCATCGTCGCGCACACCGTGGTTTCGGTCGGCCCGTAGGCATTGGTCATGCGGCGCCCACGCGACCACGCGTCCACCAGCGTCGGCGCGCAGGCCTCGCCGGCGACGATCAGGTCGCGCAGCTGCGGCACGGCGTCGGCGTCGAGCACCGGCAGCGCGGCCGGCGGCAGGGTCGCGTGGGTAACGCCGTGTTCGCGCATCAGCGCGGTCAGCGCTTCGCCCGGACGCACTTGTTCGGCGTCGCCCATCACCAGCGCGGCGCCCGACAGCAGCGCCATGCACAGTTCCCAGAACGCGGCGTCAAAGCTCAGCGAGGCGAACTGCAACACGCGCGCGCCGGGTCCGACTTCGAACGCGGCGGTTTGCGCGGCCAGCAGGCTCGGCACGCCGGCATGACTGACCACCACGCCCTTGGGCCGGCCGGTGGAGCCGGAGGTGTAGATGACGTACGCGGCCTGATGCGGCGAGACGATGCGTCCGCGCGGTGCATCGACCGCTTGCGCGGCCAGCGTCTGCACGGTCTGCGCCGCGTCGAGCAGCCACGGCGCGACGCCGTGCTCGGGCAGGCGCGCTTCGATCTCGCGGCGGCTGATCAGCCGCGCCGGCTTGGCGTCGGGGAGCATGTAGGCCAGCCGCTCCGGCGGATAGTCCGGATCCAGCGGCAGATAGGCCGCGCCGGCCTTGAGCGCGCCGAGCGCGGCGACCACCATTTCTGGCGAGCGCGGCAAGGCGATGGCGATGCGATCCTCGGCGCCGATGCCTTCGGCGATCAACGCATGCGCGACGCGATTGGCGCGGCGATCGAGTTCGGCGTAACTCCAGCACTGGTCGCGGTACAACAGCGCCGGCGCGTCGGGATCGCGCGCGACCTGGCGTTCGAACAGTTCGACGATGGTCGCCGTGGCCGGCACCGCGACGCCGTCGCTGGCGCGCTGGCGCAATTCGGTGCGTTCTTCGACGTCGAGCAAGTCGATGTCGGCGATCTTGCGCGCGGGATCCGCGCAGGCCGCGTCGAGCAACCGCAGCAGGCGTTGCCACAGCCGGGCTACGCTGGATTCGTCGAACAGGTCGGTGGCGTACTCGATGTTGCCGGCCAACCCCGCCGGCGTACCGTCGGCGTCGTGCCGTTCGTTGAGGTTGAAGAACAAGTCGAATTTGGCCGTGCGGAAGTCGGCCGGATGCTCCGACACCTCCAGCCCCGGCAGTTCCAGCGCGGCTTCTTCGACGTTCTGCAACACCAGACCGACCTGGAACAGCGCGTGGTGCGCGGTCGAGCGCACCGGGTTGAGCAGTTCGACCAATCGCTCGAACGGCGCGTCCTGGTGGGTGTAGGCGGCCAGCGCGGTGGCGCGCACGCGGCCGAGCAGGGTGGCGAAGTCCGGGCGGCCGGACAGATCCGTGCGCAGCACCAGAGTGTTGACGAAGAAGCCGACGAGTTCGTCCAGCGCCTGGTCGTTGCGTCCGGCGATGGCGCTGCCGACCGCGATGTCCTCGCCCGCGCCGAGCCGGTGCAGCAGCGCCGACAAGCCGGCTTGCAGCACCATGAACATGCTCGCCTCATGGCGGTGCGCGAGTTGCAGCAGGCGCGCGTGCAAAGACGCGTCGATGTGCAGCGCCCACTGCCGGCCGCGCAGGCTGGCGATGGCCGGGCGTGGCCGGTCGGTCGGCAGCTCGATGCGTTCGGGCAGGTCGGCCAGCTGTTCGCGCCAATAGTCGAACTGCTGCGCGATCAGGCTGTCGGCATCGAGTTCGCTGCCGAGCAGACGCTGCTGCCACAGGGTGTAATCGGGGTATTGCACCGGCAGCGGCGCCCAGTCCGGCGCCTGCCCGCGCAGACGCGCGGCATAGGCGCGACCGAGATCGCGCGCCAGCGGCGCCAGCGAGGAACCGTCGCCGGCGATGTGATGCAACACCACCAGCAACACGTGGTCGTCTTCGCTCGCGCTCAGCACGCTGACCCGCAGCGGCAGTTCCGTGCCGAGGTCGAACACGTGCAGGGCGCGGCCCTGAAGTTCTCGCTCCAGCGTGTGCGCATCGACGCGCACGAATTCGAGCACGTTGCCCGCGTCCTCGGCGGCGATCACCTGTTGGCAGGGGGCACCGTCGATATCCGGGAACGTCGTGCGCAAGCTCTCGTGGCGGGCCAGCACATCGGCCACGGCGGCATCGAGCGCGGCGCGATCCAGGCGTCCGCGCAGGCGCACCGGCATCGAGATGTTGTAGGCCGCGCCGGCGCTTTCGCGCGCGCTGTCGTGGCCGGACTGGCGCTCGAACTGCTGGATGAACCACAGCCGGCGCTGCGCGTAGGACAACGGCAGCCGCGGCGGCCGCGCCTGCGGGAGCAGCGGCGGACGCGCGCCGTGCGCGCCGGGCAGCGCCTGCGACAGCGCGTCCACGGTCGGCGCTTCGAACAGCGTGCGCAGCGGCAATTCCACCGCCAGTTCGGCGCGGATGCGGCTGACCAGACGGGTGGCGAGCAGCGAATGGCCGCCGAGGGCGAAGAAATGATCGTCCAGACCGACGCGCTCCACGCCCAGCACTTCCGCGAACAGCGCGCACAGCAGCGCTTCGCGCGCGTTACGCGGAGCGCGGCCTTCGCCGGCGGCGAACTCGGGCGCCGGCAGCGCCTTGCGGTCGAGCTTGCCGTTGGGAGTCAGCGGCAGCGTATCGAGCGCCACCACCGCGGCGGGCAGCATGTAGTCGGGCAGGTGCGCGCTCAGCTGTTGCCGCAGCGCGACCGCATCGACGGCTTCGGCGGTCGCCACGTACGCGACCAGTTGCTTGTGGCCCGGCGCGTCCTCGCGCAGCAGCACGGCGTTGCGGGGATAACCCACTTGCGCCAGCACGGCTTCGATCTCGCCGAGCTCGATGCGGAAGCCGCGCAGTTTCACCTGATTGTCGACCCGGCCCAGGCAATTCAGGCGGCCGTCGGCGCGGAAGCGCGCCAGATCGCCGGTGCGGTACATGCGCGCGCCGGGTTCGAACGGATGGGCGACGAAGCGTTCGGCGGTCAGCGCGGCGCGTTCGTGGTAGCCGCGCGCCAGGCCGTCGCCGGCGATGTACAACTCGCCGGCGACGCCCGCCGGCACCGGTTGCAGATGCGCATCGAGCACGTAAACGCGGGTGTTGTCGAGCGGCCGGCCGATACTGACGGGCGCGCCGGTTTCGACTGGGTCGAGCAAGGACCACACCGTGGTTTCGGTGGGGCCGTACATGTTCCACAGCGCGCCGGCGTCGGCGCTCAAATAGTCGGCAAGATCCGGCGGCAGCGCTTCGCCGCCGCACAGCAGGCGCATCGACTCGTGCGGGCGCCAGCCGTGGTTGCGCAGCATTTGCCAGGTCGCGGGTGTGGCCTGGATCAGGTCCGGCGCGACGCGCTCGATGTGTGCGGCGAGTTGTTGCGCATCGCTAGCGGTGTCGCGGTCGAGCAGATGCACGCAGCCGCCCTGCCACAGCGGCAGGTACAGCTCCAGGCCTGCGATGTCGAACGAGATCGGGGTCAGCGCGAGCAGGCGTTCGCCCGCGTGCATGCCCGGGCTGCGCGCCATCGAGCGCAGGAAATTGGCCAGCGCGTGCTGCTCGACGGTCACGCCCTTGGGGCGACCGGTCGAGCCGGAGGTGTAGATGGTGTACGCGGCGGAGCGGCCGTGGATCAGCGCGAAGCCGGTGGCATCGGCGGGGTTGTGCGTGGGCGCGTGCCCGATCGCGGCGCGGGTGTGCGGGTCGTCGAGCAGCAGCACCGCTTCGCGGCGATGCTCGATATCGCCGACGACCGCGGCCGATGCCGCATCGGTGATCAATGCCGCCGGCTTGGCGTCGTCGAGCATGTAGGCGATGCGCTCGGCCGGATAATCCGGGTCCACCGGCACGTACGCGGCACCGCTCTTGAGCACGGCGAGCAGAGCGATCAGCAGATCAGCCGAGCGCGGTACCGCGATCGCCACGCGGTCTCCGGCAACTATGCCGCGTTCGGTCAATACGTGCGCTAGTTGGTTAGCTGCGGCGTTGAGCGTGGCGTAATCGAGCTCATCGTGCGCATGCGCGAGAGCGATCGCCTGCGGCGTGGCCGCGGCCTGTCGTTCGAAGCGCTGCGGCAGCAACTCGGCCGCGGCGATGTTCGGGCCATGGCTCCAGTCGCTGAGCAACGTGGTGCGCTCGGCGTTGGTCAGGATCGGCAGTTCGCTCAGGCGCAAGCGCGAATCGGCCGCGACAGCGTCGAGCACGCGCTGCAGACGTTCGGCCAACCGCTCGATGGTGGCGGCGTCGAACAGATCGCTGGCGTACTCCACCCGGCCGAACAGGCCGGCGGCGCGGCCGTTGTTGTGGCGGTGTTCGGTCCAGTCGAAGCTGAGATCGAACTTGGCGTTCTCCAGCAGCAGCGGCTGCGCGCGCACGTCCAGTCCATCCCAGGCCGGCAACTCGGCGTCCTGGGTCTGCAAGGCCATCAACACTTGGAACAGTGGGTGATGCGACAGCGAGCGCGCCGGCTTGATCGCATCGACCAATTGCTCGAACGGCAGATCCTGATGCTCGTAAGCGCTCAGGTCGGTTTCGCGCACGCGTGCCAGCAGGGTTTCGAAACTGGGATTGCCCGAGGTGTCGGTGCGCAGCACCAGGGTGTTGAGGAACGCACCGATCAGCCCGTCGAGGCCTTCCTCGCCGCGCCCGACGATGGGACTGCCGAGCACGATGTCGTCGCCCGCGCCGAGGCGGCTGAGCAGCGCCGCCACGGCGGCCTGCAGCAGCATGAACAAGCTGGCTTGATGGGCGCCGGCGCGGTCCAGCAGTCGCTGATGAAAGTCGGCCGGCACGCGGAAGCAAACGCTGCCGCCGCGATAACTCACCCTCGCCGGACGCGCGCGATCGGTGGGCAGGCTCATCTGTTCCGGCAGCTCGGCCAGCTGGCGTTTCCAGTAGTCGAGCTGGTGCGCGCTGCGGCTGTGCGAATCCTCGACATCGCCGAGCAGCTGACGTTGCCACAGGCTGTAATCGGCATATTGCAATGGCAGCGGCGCCCACCCCGGCCTCTGCCCGGCGCGCCGCGCCGCATAGGCCTGGGCGAGGTCCTGAGACAAGGGCCGCAACGAAACCGCATCGGCGACGATGTGATGCAGCAACAGCAACAGCACGTGCTCGCCCACATCGACTTCGAACAGATCCGCGCGCAAAGGCAACTCGCGGCTCAGATCGAATGCATGATCGGCGGCGCGCAGCAGGTCGTCGGCGAGGCGGGCGCTGTCGCTGAGGTGCAGCGACAACGGCACTTCGGCTTGTTCCGGCGGCAGGATCTGCTGCAACGGCTGTTCGCTGTCGGGGAAGATCGTGCGCAGGCTTTCGTGGCGCGCGGCCAGATCATTCAGCGCGGCGCCCAGCGCGGCGATGTCGAGTTCGCCGCTCAGGCGCAACGCGACGGTGACGTTGTAGGTGGAGCTGGCGCCTTCGAGCTTGTGCAGGAACCACAAGCGCTGCTGCGCGTACGACAGCGGCAGGTTCTGCGGCCGCGGTTGTGGCCGCAGCGGCGGACGCGGCGCGTCGTTCGGATCAAGCCGCAGCGCCAACTGGGCCACGGTCGGGGCTTCGAACAGGTTGCGGATCGGCAGTTCCAGTTTCAGGCGCGAGCGCAGCATGCCGGTCAAGCGGATCGCCAGCAGCGAATGCCCGCCGAGTTCGAAGAAATCGTCGTCGATGCCGACCTGCTCGCGGCCCAGAAGTTGCGCGAACAGCTCGCACAGCAGTTCCTCGCGCGGATTCCGCGGCAAGCGCAGCGCGCCAGCGGTCTGGACGGGTGCGGGCAATGCGTTGCGATCGAGTTTGCCGTTGGCGTTGAGTGGCAGCGTGTCCAGCGTTACGAACGCGGCCGGCAGCATGTAGTCGGGCAGACGTTGTCCGAGTTGCGCGCGTAACTGGGCGACATCGATCGTGGGCGCGACGACGTACGCGACTAACTGCGCCTGACCAACACCATCTTCGCGCGCCACGACCACGTTCTGGGTGAACCCCGCCAATGCCAGCGCCGCCTCGATCTCGCCCAATTCGATGCGCAGACCGCGGATCTTCACTTGATGATCGGTGCGGCCGAGATATTCCAACTGGCCGTCGGCGCGCCAACGCGCCAGATCGCCGGTGCGATACATGCGCTGGCCGGATGCGAACGGGTTGGCGATGAAACGCTCGGCGGTCAGGCCGGCGCGGCGAAGATAGCCGCGCGCCAAGCCGGTTCCGGCGAGGTACAACTCACCCGGTACGCCAGCGGGCACCGGTCGCAGCGCGGCATCGAGCACATAAGTCTGGGTATTCCAGATCGGCGCGCCGATCGGCACCGCGGTGCCGGCGGTTTCATCGCGGCAGGTCCAGGCAGTGACGTCGATGGCGGCTTCGGTGGGGCCGTAGAGATTGTGCAGGGGGCGGTCGAGGGTCAGGCGAAGGCGTTCGCGTAGCGCTCCGGACAGCGCCTCACCGCTGCAGACGATTCGGCGCAGGCTAGTGCAGGTCGCGCTGGCCGGATCGTGCAGGAACGCCTCCAGCATCGACGGCACGAAATGCAGCGTGGTGACGCTTTGCTGTTGGATCAGTTCGGCGAGATACGCCGGATCGCGATGTCCGCCGGGACGCGCCATCACCAACCGTGCGCCGTACAACAGCGGCCAGAAGAATTCCCACACCGACACGTCGAAGCTGAAAGGCGTCTTCTGCAGTACGACGTCATCGTCTTGCAACGCGTAAGCGTGCTGCATCCACGCCAGGCGATTGACCAGAGCCTCGTGGGTATTCGGCGCGCCCTTGGGTTTGCCGGTGGAGCCGGAGGTATAGATCACATAGGCCGGATGCAGTGGCGCCAGCTTGCCGCGCCATTGCCCGTCAAGCGGCTCGTCTGCCGACTCGTTAAGGATGCAGGCCTGCAGCGCGGCATCGTCGAGTTCCCAACGCGGCACAGTCATCGCCGGCAGCGCGATGTCGCTGCGAGTGATCAGCCGTACCGGTCGGGCGTCGTCGAGCATGAAAGCCAGTCGATCGGCCGGGTAATCGGTATCCAGCGGCAGATACGCGGCGCCGGCCTTGAGCACGGCGAGCAGAGCGACGACCAGCTCGGCCGAACGCGGCAAGGCGATGGCGACGATGCTTTCGGGACCCGCGCCGTGCGCGATCAGGCGTTGAGCCAAGCGATTGGCACGCGTATTGAGTTCGGCGTAGCTGAGCTGCTCGTCTTCGAAGACGACCGCAACCGTATGCGGCGTACGCGCTGCTTGTTGTTCGAACAACTCCGGCACGGTCGCGGCCGGCACCGGCTCCGCGGTGTCGTTCCACTCGCCGAGCAATTGCTGGCGCGCCTGCGCATCGAGCAACTCCAGCCGGCCAACACGCCGCTCCAGGTCGTCGGCGCAGGCTTCCAGGATGCGCTCGTAGCACTGCTCGACGCGTTCGATCTGCGCTTCGTCGAACAGATCGGGACGATAGCTGAGGCGCAGGTGCAGGCGTTCGCCCGGCACCAGCAGCAGGCCGAGCGGATAATGCGACATGTCGCCGCCCCGGCCGCCTTCGGCCAGACGCACGCGCAAGGAGTCGGCCTCGGCGTTATCGAGGAAGCGTCGGTCATGGGCGTCGAGCTGATAGTTCTCGAACACCAACAAGGTGTCGAACAACGCCTGATGGCCCAACTCGCGCATCAGATCGGTCAAACCCAGATGATGCGCGCCGAGCAGGCGCGACTGGCTGTCCTGCAAGCCGTCGAGCAGTTCGCCCAGGGTCTGCGCGTTGTCGATGCGCAGGCGCAGCGGCAGGGTGTTGACGAACAAGCCGACCATGCGTTCCATGCCGGTCAGTTCCGGCGGACGGCCGGAGACGGTGATGCCGAAGCAGACGTCCTGATGGCCGGTGGCCTGCGCCAGCAACAAGGCCCAGGCACCTTGCAGCAAGGTGTTGATGGTCAGGCCGCGGCGGCGCGCCTGCGCTTCCAGCTTCGCGGTGAGTTCGCGCGAGAAATCGCGGCGGCGCGTGCGCGGCATAACCGGCAGCGCGGTGGCCTGCGGCGCGATCAGGCAAGGCTGACCGAAGCCCTGCAACGCCTCGCGCCACGCGGCGAGCGCGGCCGGGCGCTCCTGCGCGGCGATCCAGCGCAGATAGTCGCCATAGGGCGCGACCGCGGGCAGGGACGAAGCAACGCCGCGCGAGTGGTACAGGTTGAACAGTTCCTGCAGCAACACCGGCACCGACCAGCCGTCGAGCAGGATGTGGTGATGGGTGAATACCAAGCGATGTTCGTGATCGCTCAAGCGCACCAGGCTGAAGCGCAGCAGTTGCGCTTGCGCCGGATCGACGGGGCGTTCGAGGTCTTCGTGCAGGAAGTCGGCCAGCGCTCGCTCGCGTTCGCCCGCGGGCAGAGCGCTCAGATCGCGTTGTTGCCAGCATAAAGCCGGTTCGCGCGGCAGCAATTGCAGCGGCGGTTGCGCATCGAGCTGGACGAAGGCCGCGTCCAGGTGCGGATGCCGCGATAGCACCTCGCGAGCGGCCCGCTCCAATGCCTTCGCATCCAGCGGACCGTCGAGTGCGAACAGCATCTGCACCAGATAGGCGTCCGCCGACTCTTTGTCGTAGAGGGCATGGAACAACATGCCCTGTTGCAACGGCGCCAGCGGCAGGATGTCGGTTAGTGGGCGCGCGGCTTCCAGTTGCGTGATGGTGTCTTGATCGAGCTTCAGCAGAGACAGATCCGACGGTGTGAGCGCGGCTGCATCGGCGCGCGTCGCGTGCGCGATCAATGCCTGCAGGTAGTCGAACCAGGCTTGGGCTAACGCCTCGATCTCATGGCCTTCGAATAGTTCACCGGCATACGACCACGCCGCGACCAACTCCGCACCGTCGGCGCGATCGAAGACGATGCTGTTGAGGGTGATGGCATGGCTCAACGGACGGCGCGAATCGTCGCCGCCGCCGAACTGTTCCTCATCCCCGACCGTAGTGAATCGGCCCAGATAATTGAACGCCAACTGCGCCGCGGGCGCGGCGCCGAGTTCGGCGTCGGCCGCGAGATGGCGCAGCAGGCCGTAACCCAGGCCGCGGTCGGGAATCGCGCGCAGTTGTTCCTTGACACAGCGCAGCGCGCGGCCGAGATCATCGCCGCCGTTGAGGGACTGATCGATATCGATCGCCCCCGGATCGAGCGCGACCGGATACACACTGGTGAACCAACCGACCGTGCGCGACAGATCGACGTCGTCGAAGATGTCTTCGCGGCCGTGACCTTCCACTTCGAAGCGCACCGCCAATCCGGCCTCCGCATCGCGCTGCCGTCGCCATGCCGCGACCGCGAGCGTGAAAGCGGTCAGCAACACATCGTTGATGGTGGCGCGGAAAGCGGCCGGGACTTCGCCCAGCAATCGCGTGACGTCTTCGCCGGCAAGGTGCAGGCGCAGCTCACGTCGTGTGGCTACAGTGTCGCGCGCAGGATCGAGCGCGCGTGCGCCCAGCGCCGGATCGGGCGTCGCCGCCATGCCGCGCCACAGTGCAAGCTCGCTGTGTCGCTGCGTTGTTTTCGCGTCCTGCTGCAGCCGTTCGGCCCAACGGCGCAGCGACGTGCCCGGTGGATCGAGCGCCGGCGTCTGTCCCTTCAACGCCGCTTGCCAGGCCAATTCGAGATCGGGCAGCAGAATGCGCCAGGACACGCCGTCGACGGCGAGGTGATGGATGATCAGGCACAAGCGGCCGGGTCGATCCGCGCCGCGATCGCCCCAGATCGCCTGCACCAGCTTGCCTTGCTGAGGATCGAGTCGCGTCAGTGCATCGGCCGTAGCCTGTTCGAAGCGGCGTTGGTCATCATTGGCATCGGTCAGCTCGACACGGGTCAGACAGGACGCCGCGTTGACTGTAGCGACCGGTTGGATCGAAGCGTGGTGCTTGCCGTCGCGCGCGATCAAGCGTAAGCGCAGCGCGTCATGGCGGTCGAGCAAGGCTTGCAAGGCGGCGAGCATCGCCGGCTCAGTCATGCCCACGGGCACTTTGAGCGATTGCGACTGGTGCAGCCGTGCGAGCGGGCCGCCTTGATCGACGAAGGCCTGCATGATCGGCAGCAAGGGCAGATCGCCGATCGCCTCATCGGCGGTTTGCGCGGGTGCCGCTGCGGGCGTTGCGATGTCTCGCGCGGCGATGTCGGCCGCCAGCGCTTCGATTTTCGGATGCTTGAACAGATCCCGCGGCGCCAATGGCAGGCCGCGTTTGCGCGCACCGGCGACCAGACGGATCGCGCTGATGCTGTCGCCGCCGAGTTCGAAGAAACTGCTGTCGATGCCGATTTGATCGAGATCCAGAACTTCCGCGAACAGCTCGCACAGCAGCGCTTCGGTCGCATTGCGCGGCGCGCGCGTGCCACCATGGAAGTCCGGCGCCGGCAGCGCCTTGCGATCGATCTTGCCGTTGCCGGTCAGCGGCAATAGCGGTAGCGCCACGAAGGCGGCCGGCACCATGTAATTGGGCAGGCGCGCGGCGAGTTGTTGCTGCAGACTCGCGCTGTCGATCGCGTCGGCGACCAGATAGGCCACCAATTGCTTCTGCCCGACGTGGTCTTCGCGCACGATCACGGTGTTGCCGGAGAAGCCGAGCTCGGCCAAGGCCGCTTCGATTTCGCCGAGTTCGATGCGATAGCCGCGGATCTTCACTTGCTGATCGACGCGGCCCAGGTATTCGAGCTCGCCGTCGGCGCGCCAGCGCGCCAGATCGCCGGAGCGGTACATGCGCTGGCCGGCCGCGAACGGATTGGCGACGAAACGCTCCGCGCTCAGCGCCTGGCGATGCAGATAGCCGCGGGCCAAGCCTTCGCCGGCGATATACAGCTCGCCGGCGGCGCCGGTGACTTGCGGACGCAGGTTAGCGTCGAGGACGTAAAGCTGGGTGTTCCAGATCGGCCGGCCGATGGCGACGCTGCCTGTTTCACCGACATCCGCGCCTGCCTCGTAGACGCAGCAACCGACGGTGGCTTCGGTGGGACCGTATTCGTTGATCAGCCGTACTTGCGGGTGATGTTCCTGCCAATAAGCGAGATCGGCATGCATCAGCGCTTCGCCGCCGAGCACCAGAGCGCGTGCCGGAGCTGGCGCTCCGGCTTCCAGGTTGGCGTTGAGCAGCTTCAGATGCGCTGGCGTGAGCTTCAGTACCTCGTAGCCGCCCGCGGGCTGTTCGGCGATGAGCTTGGAGAAATCGCCGTCGAGAGACGCCAAGGTCAAAGGCTGGCCCGCCAACAAGGGGCCGAACAATACGGTTACGCTACCGTCGAACGCGGCCGACAGCGTGGTGGCCGAGCCGTTGCCGTCGGCGGTGAAGTACGCGTGGCGGACCCAGGCGAAATAGTGCGCGGCGGATCGGTGCGAGACCATCACGCCCTTGGGTTTTCCGGTGGAACCCGAGGTGTAGATGACATACGCCGGATGCAGCAGATCCAGCGGACGCGAACGCTCGGCGTCGCCCGGATTGTCGTCGCGGCTGTGCGCGAGGCGTTCCTGCAGCGCGGTCTCATCGAGCAGACACAACGGCGCCGTCGCAGGGAACAATCTTGAAAATTCGTCATGCGTGATCACACGCAGCGGACGCGCATCGTCGAGCACCATCGCCAACCGTTCCGGCGGGTTACCGAGGTCGAGCGGCAGATAGGCGGCGCCGGCCTTGACCACGGCCAGCAGGGCGATGATCAGATCGAGCGAGGGCGGCAGTGCGATCGCCACCACCGATTCCGGACCCGCGCCTTCGCCGATCAGCAGATGCGCCAAGCGGTTCGCGCGTTGGTTGAGTTGTTCGAAGTCGAGCTGTTGTTGCCCGCAGATCGCCGCCACGGCTGTCGGCGTGCGCGCCACTTGCGCTTCGAAGATCGCCGGCAGGGTCGCGGCGAGGATCGGCTGCTCGGTGGCGTTCCAATCTTGCAGCAATCGACCTCGTTCATCGCCGTCCATCAGCTCGATGGTCGCGATGGTCTGGCTCGCATCCTCGACGATTGCCGCGAGCATGCGCTCGAAACGCTGTGCGAACGACTGTACCGTGGCCGCATCGAACAGGTCGGTGGCGTATTCCACGAAGCCGCGTAGGCCAGCCGGGCTGCCGTCGGCGTGTTCGTGTTCAGCCAGCTCGAAGCTGAGATCGAACTTGGCCGTGGGCATGTCGAACAGTTGTTCGCTGCAGCGCAATCCCGGCAGTTGCAGGGAATGCCCCGTGGCTTTTTGCAATACCAGCATCACCTGGTAGAGCGGATGATGCGACAGCGAACGCTCCGGACTGAGCGCGTCGACCACTTGCTCGAACGGAAGTTCCTGATGTTCGTATGCTGCCAGATCGCTTTGACGCACGCGCTCCAGCAAGGCGTCGAAGCGCGGATTACCCGAAGTGTCGGCGCGCAATACCAGCGAGTTGAGGAACAAACCGATCAACCCGTCGAGCGCCGGATCGGCGCGGCCCGCGACCGAACTGCCGATCGGAATATCGGTGCCCGCGCCGAGGCGGGTCAGCAACGCCGCCAGCGCGGCGTGCAGGACCATGAACAAGGTGCAGTCGTGTTGCTTCGCCAAGGCGAGCAGACGGCCGTGCAGATCGGCGTCGAGGTTCCAGTACAGATGCTGGCCGCGATAGCTGATCTCGGAGGGGCGCGGGCGATCGTAAGGCAGGCTCAGCTGTTCGGGCAGATCGGCCAGCGCTTGCCGCCAATACGTCAGCTCGCGTGCATGCGTGCTGTCGGCGTCGTTCGGATCGCCGAGTATGGCGCGTTGCCATTGCGTGTAGTCCGCGTATTGCACCGGCAGCGCTTGCCAGTCCGGTCCGCGATGCTCAAGCCGCGCGGCGTAGGCGCGGGACAGATCGCCGGTCAGCGGCTGCAGCGAGGCGCCGTCGCCGGCGATGTGGTGCAGCAACAGCAGCAATACATGCTGTTCGGCATCGATACGGAACAGGCTGGCGCGCAGGGGCAGTTCGCGGGTCAAGTCGAACGGGCGCATCACCGCGGCGTCGAGCGCCGCCTGCAGTTGCGCTTGCGCGATATCGACGACGGTCAGTGCGAGTTCGGCTTGCGCGAGCACGTGCTGATACCAATGCTCGGCCGCGGGGAAAATGGTGCGCAGGCTTTCGTGGCGTTGGACCAGATCGTTCAGGGCCGCCTGCAGGGCAGGGATCTGCAAGGAACCGTCAAGGCGCGCGGTCAGCGGAATATGGTAGGTCGCGCTGGGGCCTTCGAACTGATGCATGAACCACAGCGTGCGCTGGGCGTGCGACAGTTCGAGCCGTTCGGGTCGCGGCAACGCTTGCAAAGACGGGCGCTCGCCGCGCATCGCGCGCAGCCGCAGCGCCAGCGCGGCCGGTGTGCGTGCTTCGAACACTTCGCGGATCGACACTTCCGCGCGCAGACGATTGCGGATGGCGGCAATCAGGCGCAGCGCCAACAGCGAATGTCCGCCGAGTTCGAAGAAATTATCGTCGACGCCGACTTCTTCCAAGCCCAGCACTTGCGCGAACAACGTCGCAAGCTCCGCTTCTTCCGGCGTGCTGGGCGCGCGCTGCGTCGTCGATGCGAAGCTCGGCGCGGGCAGCGCTTTGCGATCGAGCTTTCCGTTGGCGTTGAGTGGCAGCGTGTCCAGCGTTACGAACGCGGCCGGCAGCATGTAGTCAGGCAGACGTTGTCCGAGTTGCGCGCGTAACTGGGCGACATCGATCGTGGGCGCGACGACGTACGCGACTAACTGCGCCTGACCAACACCATCTTCGCGCGCCACCACCACGTTCTGGGTGAACCCCGCCAATGCCAGCGCGGCTTCGATCTCGCCCAATTCGATGCGCAGACCGCGGATCTTCACTTGATGATCGGTGCGGCCGAGATATTCCAACTGGCCGTCGGCGCGCCAACGCGCCAGATCGCCGGTGCGATACATGCGCTGGCCGGATGCGAACGGGTTGGCGATGAAACGCTCGGCGGTCAGGCCGGCGCGGCGAAGATAGCCGCGCGCCAAGCCGGTTCCGGCGAGGTACAACTCACCCGGTACGCCAGCGGGCACCGGTCGCAGCGCGGCATCGAGCACATAAGTCTGGGTATTCCAGATCGGCGCGCCGATCGGCACCGCGGTGCCGGCGGTTTCATCGCGGCAGGTCCAGGCAGTGACGTCGATGGCGGCTTCGGTGGGGCCGTAGAGATTGTGCAGGGGGCGGTCGAGGGTCAGGCGAAGGCGTTCGCGTAGCGCTCCGGACAGCGCCTCACCGCTGCAGACGATTCGGCGCAGGCTAGTGCAGGTCGCGCTGGCCGGATCGTGCAGGAACGCCTCCAGCATCGACGGCACGAAATGCAGCGTGGTGACGCTTTGCTGTTGGATCAGTTCGGCGAGATACGCCGGATCGCGATGTCCGCCGGGACGCGCCATCACCAACCGTGCGCCGTACAACAGCGGCCAGAAGAATTCCCACACCGACACGTCGAAGCTGAAAGGCGTCTTCTGCAGTACGACGTCATCGTCTTGCAACGCGTAAGCGTGCTGCATCCACGCCAGGCGATTGACCAGAGCCTCGTGGGTATTCGGCGCGCCCTTGGGTTTGCCGGTGGAGCCGGAGGTATAGATCACATAGGCCGGATGCAGTGGCGCCAGCTTGCCGCGCCATTGCCCGTCAAGCGGCTCGTCTGCCGACTCGTTAAGGATGCAGGCCTGCAGCGCGGCATCGTCGAGTTCCCAACGCGGCACAGTCATCGCCGGCAGCGCGATGTCGCTGCGAGTGATCAGCCGTACCGGTCGGGCGTCGTCGAGCATGAAAGCCAGTCGATCGGCCGGGTAATCGGTATCCAGCGGCAGATACGCGGCGCCGGCCTTGAGCACGGCGAGCAGAGCGACGACCAGCTCGGCCGAACGCGGCAAGGCGATGGCGACGATGCTTTCGGGACCCGCGCCGTGCGCGATCAGGCGTTGAGCCAAGCGATTGGCACGCGTATTGAGTTCGGCGTAGCTGAGCTGCTCGTCTTCGAAGACGACCGCAACCGTATGCGGCGTACGCGCTGCTTGTTGTTCGAACAACTCCGGCACGGTCGCGGCCGGCACCGGCTCCGCGGTGTCGTTCCACTCGCCGAGCACCTGCTTGCGTTCGTCGGCATCCAGCAGTTCGATCTCGGCCAGCGGCCGCGACGGCTCCGCCAGCGCGCGTTCGACGAACAGCAACAGACGCTTGGCGTGCCGTGCGAGTTCCTCGTCGTCGTACAGCTCGTGGTTGGCGTCGATATTGACAGAGCAACCGGTCGTGCCCGGTTGGCCCTGCAAGGTCACCGAGAAATCGTGGACCAGGCCGTTGGACAGCGAATGCAGGATCGCGCGATGGCCGTCGAGCGCGTACTCGTAGTCGAACGGCATGATGTTGATGCGCGGCCCGAACGCGCTCGCCGCGGCCGGACGCATGTGCTGGATGTCCTTGCCGCGGAAATACTGATGCTTGAGCACGCGCAGGATTTCCCGCCCGCTGCGCTTGGCCAACTCGATCAGCGACTCGCCCGCGAGAACGCCCAAACGCAACGGCAAGGCGTTGGCCGTGGTGCCAGGCATGTGGCGCAGCGACTTGGCGCGCGCGGCCACCGGAAAGTCGAAGGTGTCGACCGTGCCGCCGCTGATGCGATACAGATAGGCTGCGACCGCGGCGGTCATCAACTGCGGCCACTTGCTGTCGCCCGTCTCCGCCGCGATCAGCGCCGTGCTCAGTGCCGGCGATACAGACAGCGAGCAACGGCGGAAAACGCTGTCGCGGCTGAGCGGACGGCCGTTAAGCGCGGTGGTTTCGGGCAAGCTGCGTGCGTAATCGCGCCAGAAGTCGAGGTCGCGCTGATAGCGGGTTGATTCGCGGTAGTCGCGGTCGTCGTCCAACAGCGCGGCGATCTTGCCCAGGCCGCTGGCCGGTATCTCCATGCCTGCGCACAGTGCGCTGTAGATCTCAGCGACGCGTGTTACGTCCAGCGACGAGCCCGCGCCGTCCAGCACGATATGGTGGTAGCGCTTGTACCAGAGATAGCGATCCTCGCCGAGCTTGAACAGCGCATAGTTGAACAGCCGCGAAGAGCGCAGGTCGAACACGCGCCGCATATCGGCCTGCATCGCCGACATCGCGGCCTCAAAAGGCAGCTCTTGCGAAGAAACGTCGACGAACTCGAAGGGCAGCGCCGGTACTTCGCCGAGGTATTGCAGCGGACCCTCGGGGCCATCGCAGAAGCGCAGATGCAAGGCATCGGTTTCGGCGACGAAGCGGCGCAAGGCCTGCTCGAATTTACCGATGTCCAGCGCACCGCCGATATCGAGATAGCCGCAGCTGTGGTAGAGCCAGTTGGCCGGATCCAACTCCTGACCGAACCACATTTCCAACTGCGGCGTCGAGAGCGGGCGGAAAATGTGATTGGTTTCTTTGTTCATGATTGCATCCGGTGAAAGCGCGGCACGGCGGGTCGCGCCGGCAAGGCCTGGCAAGCTTCGAACGCAGCTGTCCGTGGGCCGCGTGGCCCATGCAGGGGTCGGCAGCCGTTCGCACTGGCGGGGTAGCGACTGGTAGCTGGCGACTAGCCCGGCAGGTGATCGGAATACGGATTGCTGAGCGTAACGGCGATTTTTCGCGGGCCGCTGAAGGTGCGGCGCCCATGCGCGAATTGCATGTTGTCCAACAGCAGGACATCGCCCTGTTCCCAGGCGACGTCGTAGGCCTGTCGGTCCAGGCCGTCGCGCACGGCCTGCAATATGTTCGGAGGGATTTCGCTGCCGTCGCCGAAGAAGGACTGGCGAGGCAGGCGATCGGCGCCGAACATTTCGATCATCGATTGCGCGGTGTCCGCGCCCAACGATGAGACATGAAACAGGTGCGCTTGATTGAAGAACAGCTTTTTACCGGTGACTGGATGAGTGGCCACGCCCTGGCAGATCTGTCCGGTGCGCAGGGTTTCCTCGTCGAGCCATTCGTGCTCGATACCGGCGTTGTCGCAAAACCGCGCCACTTCGTTTTTGTCGCTGGTCTGGAACACCGTTTCCCACGGCAAATCCACGTACGGCCGATAGTGGCGCACGTATTTCACCCGGCGCTGTTCGAACTCGTCCATCAAGCCGGCGCCGATCGATTGCGTGGCGCTGCGCATGGAAGCGATCGGCGTGGCGCCGCCGACGTTCGCCGGTTGCAGGCAACAGAACGCTACCAACATGGGCCAGTCGCGCTGATAGGCGTTTTCGCAATGCAGCGGAATCTCCTGGTTCTGCGGGAATTCCGTTGCGGTGAATACGCCGCTGCCCAATGACGTGCGCGGTGTCGAGCGATAGGTGTAGTTAAGTCTGGCGTTGCCGACCTGATCCGCGACCGCGCTGAACTTTTCCACGCTGTCGACCGCGAAACCGCGGAACAGCAGCGCACCGTGTTCGAGCAACTCATTCTTGATCTCGTCCGCATGCTCGGCGAGCAAGACGGCCAGATCGGGATTTGCTTGATTGGGCGAGATCAGAAGTGGGGCGGGCACTTCGCCGTCCAATCGCTTTTTCTTGATGTCCATATGCCTACGCAGGGAATGGGGAATGGGGTGAAGGGGGCCGCGGGACACTGCCCTGGTGACGCGGGTGGGCTGGCTGGGATTCCTGGGTGAACTACGTTTCCAGTCGCGGCGGAAAACGGGGATGAACGATGGGATCGGCGAAGAAACGGATGCGTGGCGGATGTTTGGCGGATGGCCGCGATCGGAATGTGCGACTCAGCCGGCTTCCAGCGCTTCGATCTCGTGCGGTTGTTGGAACTGGCGCTGCACCAGGCGCGCGTAATACGGGTGGCTGGCGATCAATTCGGAATGGTTGCCGATGCCGGAAATGCGACCGCCTTCGAGGAAACAGATGCGCTGCGCATGGATCACCGTCGACAAGCGATGGGCGACGATGATGTTGGTGCGCCCGCGCATCAGCGCTTCCAGCGCAAGCCGTACCTGATGTTCGGTTTCGCTGTCGAGGTTGGAGGTGGCTTCGTCGAGGATCAGCAAGTCCGGATCGCGCAGGAACATGCGCGCTATGGCGATGCGCTGGCGCTGGCCGCCGGACAGGTTGTTGCCCTGTTCGATCAGCACGGTGTCCAGGCCTTGCGGCATGTGCTCGATGAAGTCCAGCGCACCGGCGCGCGCGGCCGCGGAACGCACCTCGTCGTCGGAGAACGTGCCGGACAGACCGTAGACGATGTTCTCGCGCACGGTGCCGGGCATGACGGGTGCGCTCTGCGCGACATAGCCGATGCCGCCGCGCCATTCGGGCAGCGGATAGTCGCGGATGGGCCGGCCGTCGTAGAGAATCTCGCCGCCGCTTGGCTCGTAGAAGCGTTCGATCAGCGACAGAATCGTGGTCTTGCCGCTGCCGCTGGTGCCGACCAAGGCCGTAGTCGTGCCGGGCTCGAAGTGCAGATCGATACCATTGAGGACGATCCGGTCGCGGCCGCCGTAGGCGAAGGAAACATTGCGGAATTCGAGCACGCCACCGGGGCTGTGCGGCACGGGCTGCGGCGTGGACTGTTCCTCGGTCTCGGCGAAGATCGCCGCGATGCGCACCGAGGCGCCCTTGGCTTTCTGCAGCTCGGCGGTAAAGCTGGTCAGATGCGCGAGCGGATTGATGACGTTGAAGATGTAAAGGATGAAGGCGGTGAGCGTGCCGACGCTGATCTCGCCGGCGGCCACGCGCGCGGCGCCGTAGACCAGGATGATGATGATCGCCAGGGTCATCGCCAGGCCCATCAACGGCTCCAGCACCACGCTGATGCGCGCCGTCTTCAAGCCCAGGCGCTTGAGATCTTCGATCTCCTCCGCGCTGCGCCGGCGCTCGTGCGTCTCGGCGGTGAACGCCTTGACCAAGCGGATCTCTTGGAAAATATGGGTAAGAATGCCGCTCATCCGTGCGACGCGGTCCTGGGTGCGGCGCGAGAGGCCGTCGAGCAGGAACGCGATCGGGATCATCACCGCGAACGCGGTGACGACCGAGCCGAGCAGGGTGAGCGTCAGCGGCACGTCCAGCAGCAGTAGAACCACGATCGAACCGCCGAGCAGCAACACGCCGGTAACGAGGTTGACGGTTTGCTTGGTGATCAGCTCGGAAATCGCTTCGCAGTCGCGCACTACGCGACTGACTCTTTCGCCGCTGCTTTCGCTATCGAATGAAGCGACCGGCAGCCGCAAAAGCTTCTCGACCAAGGCGGTGCGCAGCCCCGCCACCACTTGATAGCCGACGCGCGCGAGCATGTAGGCGGACAGCGCGCCGGCGGCGGTGCCGCCGATCAGGATCGCCGCCACCAACGCGACTTGGCTCAGGTCGATTCCGCTGCCGTTGAACTGGTCGATCAGGTGTTTGGTCTGGATCGGAAACCACAGCGAGCCCGCGACCGAGCCCAATGCAGCGAGCACGGCGACGGCGAACGCCGCGCCGGAAGGGCGGCCGCGGCGGATGAGTTGCCACAAGTGGTTTTGATTTTTCTGTAGTTCGATCACTGTCTGCTCTTGATCGCGAAACGGAGCGAACGGTAGCAAGGCCACGCAGCATCGAGTGTGTTGCGATGCACGTATTGCGGTAAATCGCGCGCAAAATCGTATGCGCGGAAGTACAAATGAAACACGTGCGTCACATGGGTGACAAGAATCACGACGGCTTGATGACGATGAATGTCGCAGTGCGTCGCATGATGTTTCGCACGATGCGATATGTAGAGATGAGTAGCGCATATCATCGCAACCGTCGCTATCGTCACAGTCGTAGCGATCTTCGCGATGTCGACGTTGGCAGCGCTGGTTGTGCGCTTGTTGCCCGCCCCGATCGGCTTCTAAACCGGGGCTGCCTGCTGCTGAATGGATCGTCCGGCCGCTGTGGCAACGAATGAAATGTGGTTTTCGCGACGATGAAATAAAGCGGCGTTTCGGTCATGGCACCGATGGACATGTCGATCGGGTTGCGTATGGTTGCGCATCCGGTTGAGATATCGCATTCGTCGTTCTTGCATGGGTCGACAGGCGAAGTATCCAAAAACGAAAAAAGATTGGCTCGATGGCCAGAGCCTTTCTGTGCCTTCGACTCTGCGCCGTTCGCATTCTCAAGGCGGAAGCCTGGGCTTGTCGTTTTTTTGTACGCTGCCGCGCGTCGGCTTTGCGCAACTGCCGCGGCGTTACCCGGTGATCCGCGACGCGGGTTGCGTGACCTGCGCGGCGACGCCGTCCGGCTGGATCGGACTGTGACGAACCTTCCAGTCGCGACCGATTCGCAAGATCGCTTGATCGCCGATCCTCCCGCCGGTGCTTCGTCACGCTAATGGCGATACGTCGGTGACGCTCTCCGCCTTCGCCTACATCGACGCGGCCGATCTGGATTGCGGAGGCGTCCGCTAGGCAGCCGTTTGCGCGCAGGCAGCAGAGGCTCCCGCCTCGGGTCTATCTTTAAAGAAGTGAGAGATCGTTTTCCATGGCTCGACGCCGTCTCGATCCGTAACGATCGCAGACGGCGCGATGCCACGCCTGTCCACGCGGGCCGCGGGTGAAGCGGCGCGGCGCAAGGCCGGATCGGAACAAAGCGATCAGGACAAAGCGACAGCGCGGCCGGCGACATGCACCTGGACGATGCGCAGTTGCGCGTCCAGCACCACCAGGTCGGCGCAGGCACCGGGCTCGATCCGTCCGCGATCGGACAAGCCCAGGTAGTCGGCCGGGAACGTGGAGACGCGATGCGCGGCGTCGGCCAGGTCCAGGCCGACCTCGACCAGATTGCGCAGCGCTTGATCCATGGTCAGCGCGCTGCCGGCGAGCGAACCGCTGGCCAGACGCACGCAGCCCAGGCATTTGTGCACGCGTTGCGAACCCAGCGCGTATTCGCCGTCGGGCATGCCGGTGGCGGCGGTGGCGTCGGTGACTGCGTACAGGCGCGGGATCGCACGCAGCGCCAGACGAATGGCACCGGCATGCACGTGCTGCAGATCGGGGATCAGTTCGGCGTATTCGGCGTGGGCGAGTGCGGCCGCCGCAATGCCGGGACGGTAGTGGTCGACTCCGGTCATGCCGTTGAACAGATGGGTAAAGCCGGCCGCGCCGGCGCGCAGCGCGGCCACGCCGTCTTCGTAAGTGCCGGCGCTGTGGCCGAGCTGGACGCGGATGCCCATCGCGCTCAACTGCGGGATCAGTTCGGTGTGATGGCCGATTTCCGGCGCCAGCGTCAACACCTTGATCGGCGCCAGCGCATGCAGACGCTGCACCGATTCCAAGGTGGCCTCCACGGTCAGTGGCGGCTGCGCGCCAAGGCGCTGCGGACTGATGAACGGCCCTTCCAGATGCACGCCGAGCACGCGCGCCGCGTCCGGGTCGGGCTCGGCGATGGCCGTGGCGAGGCCGCGCAGCGCATGGGCGATGTCGGCTTGCGCGGCGGTCATGGTGGTGCCGAGCAGGGCGGTGGTGCCGTGTCGCACGTGCGCTCGCGCGACGGTGCGTGCGGCGTCGCCGCCTTCCATCAGGTCCACGCCCGCGGCGCCGTGCACGTGCAGGTCGATGAAGCCGGGCAGGACGATGGCATCGTCGGCTGCGTTATCCGAGCCGCCGATGTCTTCGATGCTGCGGATTCGATGATCGAAACCGATACGGCCGCGGCGCCAGCCCTCGGACGTCAGGATGCGGCCTTGCAGGCTGCGCAGTTCGCTCACGGCGGCGGCTCGGCGATGATGGTTTCGATACCCAGTTGCAGCAGGCCCTCGCGGTAGCGGTCGTCGATGCCGGCGTCGGTGATGATGGCGTGGACCTGGTCGAGCCGGGCGATGCGGTGCAGACTGACCCGGCCGAACTTGGAAGCGTCGGTCAGCACCACGATCCGGCGCGCGCGCTCGACCATGCGGTGATTGAGGCGGGCTTCGGCCTCGTCGTGGGTGGTCAGGCCGAACTGCAGATCCAGGCCGTCCACGCCGAGGAACAGGGTGTCGAAGCTGTAGGCATTGAGGCTGGCCTCGGCCTGGCTGCCCTGCAGCGACAGCGACTGCTTGCGCAGCAGGCCGCCGCTGAGCAGCACGTCCACCCCGGGCGCGTTGGCGAGTTCCCAGGCGATGTTCAGGCCGTTGGTCATCACCGTGACGTCGCGATGGCCGCGCAGGTGACGGGCCAGGGTCATGGTGGTGGAGCCGGAGTCGATGATGATGTTGTCGCCGGCTTGCACCAACTGCGCGGCGCGCGCGCCGATGCGCTCTTTCAGCGGCAGGTTCAGCGCGTCTTTCTCATGGATGTCCTGTTCCTGCGGCGGCGTGCGCACCAGTGCGGCGCCGCCGTGGGTGCGGGTGGCCAGGCCCTGGGATTCGATGTGGCTCAGGTCGGCGCGGATGGTCACCGCCGACACGCCGAAACGCTCGACCAGCTCGGCCACCTGCACCGAGCCGAGCTCGATCAAGCATTGCAGGATCTGCTGCCGGCGGGAGCGGGTATTGCGAATGGCCATCGGTCGGTCCGCGCTGAAAAACCAAGATTAGCCGTTCGCCGCGACGGCGGCGCTGGACGCGCGCTCGCCGGACGCGCGCTGACCGGCCGTGTTCGCCGAGCAGGCGCGGGCGTATTCGTCCAGGCACAGCCCGATGCGGTGCCGGACCAGGGCCTCAGGGCTGTTGGCCAGGGTGCCGGCGCGCACTGCGCGGTATTGCTCGGGCAGATGCTGACTCAACAGGAACGTCGGCGGCGCATGCGCGCGCAGGTTGTCGAACAAACGCTGCACGGCGGCGAGCAGCGCCGGCTCGCCCCAGTAGTAGCGGCAGCGGTCGCTGAGTGCGTACAGGCGCAGCAGATGCAGTTCGTGTTCGTCGCCGTGGTAGTGCTGCTGCCAATGGCGCGGATTGTCGAGCATGCAACGCTCCAGCACCTGCGGCAGGTTGGAACCTTGCTCCGGCGGCAGCAGCTCGGCCTCGATCGCGGCCAGCGCGAACAGCGCCTCGCGGTAGGCGAAGGTCGCAGCCGGGCCGACTTTGAGGATGGCGAAGTGGTCGCGCACCAGTGCGTGCAGGCCGTCCTCGCGCTGGTAATCGGTGGAGTGCGCCTCGAACACGATGCGCGGCTGGCGTTCGAGGAAATCGGCCAGGGCCTGGGCCGCGGCGGGGTCGTAGTCGTGCACGCTGCTGTGGTCGAAGTCGACGCCCGGCTGCACCACCATCGCGATCACCCGCTCCCACGCAGGCGCCAGATCGGGCGCGGCGAAGGCTTGGCGATGGATCGCCAGGGTCTGTTCGGCGGCCTGTGGCGTGGTCACCGCCAGACCGCCGGCCAGCGAGGCTTCGCCGCCCGGCACCGGCACTTCGGTGCCGATCACGTACACCGGCGGCGGCAGGCCGTGCGCGGCGGCGGTGCGTTCGGCGATGCGCGCCAGTTCGGCCGAACGCGCGGCGACGGTCGCGTCCGGCAGCGGGGTGGGATCGTCGGCGCAGGACATGCTGCAGTCCAGGTGGATCTTGTGGAAACCGGCGGCGACGTAGGCTTCGATCAGCACCTGCGCGTGGGCCATGGCCTCCTGTGCGGGTCGCTTCTGCCAGGCGTTGGGGCCGAGATGATCGCCGCCGAGCACCAGTCGTTCGGCGGGGAAATGTTCTGCGCGCGCCAACGCGAGCACGTAGTCGCGGTACTGCGGCGGGGTCATGCCGGTGTAGCCGCCGAACTGGTCGACTTGGTTCGAGGTCGCCTCGATCAGCAGCAACGTCTGGTGACGGCGGGCCACGTCCATCGCGGCGCGCAGCACCAGCTCGTTGCTGCAGCACACGCTGTACAAGCCGACGTTGAGGCCCTGGCGGTGGGAGGCGATCAGCGATTGCACGGGCGACATGGCGGGGCTCCAACGCGGTTCAAGACGGGCGGACTCAGTACAGGCGCACTCAGTATCAGCAGAGGACTCACGACAACGCAGGCGGCCAGGCCAGCAGCGCGGCGCCTCGCGCGCCGCCGGCATCGCCGAAGCGCGGCGGCACGATCGGCGGTACCTGCACGCCATCGAACAGATGCGCGGCGACCGCCGCGGGCAGTACGTCGTACAGCGGCGCGTGCTGCGACAAGCCGCCGCCGAGCACGATCACGTGCGGATCCAGCACCAACACCAGCGCCGCCAGGCTGTGGCCGAGCAGGTCCAGATGGATGGACAGAACTTGGTGCGCGCGCGCGTCGCCGGCTTCGGCCAGGGCGATCACCGCGCCGGCATCGGCGGCTTGTCCGGCGAAGTGGTGGTGCAATGCGACTAGGCCGCTGCCCGAGACATAGCGCTCCACGCAACCGCGCAGACCGCAGGCGCAGTCCAGCACAGGCAGGCCGTGGCGCTGCAGCAGATGCGCCGGCACGCTCCAGTGGCCCCATTCGCCGGCCAGGCCGTTGAAGCCCGCGATCAGCCGGCCGTGCAGGCAGTAACCGCCGCCGGCGCCGGTGCCGAGAATCGCGCCGAACATGCTCGGATAACCCTCGGCGGCGCCGCCATGCGCTTCGGACAATGCGAAGCACTGCAGATCGTTGCCGAAGTGCAGCGGCCGCTGCAGTCGCGTCTGTAAGTCGGCGGCCACGCTGTGGCCGGTCAGCGCCGGCACGTTGGCGCTGAGCTGGCGGCCGCTGCGGCGGTCGCGCACGCCGGGCAGGGCGATGCCGATCGCCGTGCCGGCGTGGCCGAGTTCGGCATCGGCCGCGGCCACCAGCGCTTCCAGCGCGGCCAGGAAGCCGGCGTAGTCGCCCTGCGGTGTGGCGATGCGCTGACGGTGGCGCACCTCCAGCGCGGCATCGCAGGCGACCAGTTCGATCTTGGTGCCGCCGATGTCGATGCCGTAGCAGATCGCGGCGGACAATCCTTCAGCCTTGGGCGCTTCAGCCATGGTGAATCGTAACGCCCTTGACCACCCGATTGACGGTACCGTCCGGGAACGGGTTGTCCGGCGTCAGGCCGAGCGCGGCCGAGCGTTGCAGCGCGTAGATCTGCGCGAAGATCAGCCACACCGGCGCCAGCCAGCTGTCGACGAACGCGACATCGTCCAGCGGCGGCACGCGCAGACTGTGGTCGTCATTGCTTCCGATGTCGGCGTGCGGGCCGATCGCCAGCACTTGCCCGGCCACGCCGTCGCGGCGCAGTTCGTCGAGCAGGTCTTGTTCGTAACGGCGCGCCAACGTTTGGTTGCTGCGCAGCACTACGACCAGGGTGTTGCCGTCGAGGGTGGATTTGGGCCCGTGGCGGAAGCCCAGCGGCGTATTGGCCAATGCCAGAACGCGGCCGGCGGTGAGTTCGAGCACTTTCAGTGCGGCTTCGCGCGCCAGCGCTTCGAGCGGACCGCTGCCCAGGTAGATGACGCGATCGAACGGCCGTCGCGCCAGCGCCGCGACCGGTGCGTCCCATTGGGTCAGGCCTTCGCGAGCGAGCGCGGCCAATTGCTGCAGGCGCTCGATGCGCCGCGGCCAGGGCGCGGCGTCGAACACGCTCAGCGCCGCCAGCAGCATGCAGCTCAGGCTGCTGGTCATGGCGAAGGCGCGGTCGCAACTCGGCGCCGGCATCAGCAGGGTGCAGGTGTCTTCGCGGCCGGCGCCGCGGCGGGCGAGTTCGCCCTCCGGATTGCAGGTGATGTCGAGAAAACGCGCGTTCCCGACCTGCGCGCGCACCACTTCGACCGCGGCCACGCTCTCCGGGCTGGAGCCGCTGCGGCCGAAGGACACCAGCAGGGTCGGGCGATCGTGTTGCAAATACAACGCAGGATGGGTCAGCAGACTGGTGGTGTGCACCGCGCGCACTTCGGCCGGCCACTGCGCGTTGATGTGGTCGGCGACCAGGTCGGCGATGAAGCCCGAGCTGCCGGCGCCGGTGAACAGCACGCGCTGGCGCGGATCGTTGAGGCAGTCGCCGAGAAAGGCTTGCACGCGTTCGCGCGCCTGCGCCAGATCCTGGGCCAGGCCATCCCACAAGCCCGGTTGTTGGGCGATCTCGGCGGCGGTATCGGCTCCGCCCAGGCGCTGCCAGGCGGACAAGTCGGGGAGGGGAATGACGTCCATGGAGGATTCCTGTTGAGCGAGGGCACGATCTGCGTTTTCTTTCGGAAAGTCAATTATCGAAAGTAAAACAAAAGAAATAGACCGAATGAGCTTCGTGTCCGTCCACGCCAAGTAAAAGCGAAAGAAACGGCGGTCCAAGCTTTCGCCGAGAGCTTAATGGGGCTTTTGCGATGTTTAGAAAGTATTGCAACGCACAATCTTTCGTTTTGCCGGTAAATTTCTTCCTTTTTTCTTTCAATTCATTGACAGCTTTCGAATTCCTGCCCTAGAGTCGGCCGCAACAGGTTTCGAATGCCCGCCGAGCGGGCCCTGGGGGCAAAGTGCAATTCCGCGTGTGTCGTCCGCGTGTGTCGATCGCGATGGTGTCGAGCACGATCCTGGCTGCGCTCCTGGCGTCGGCGCTGCCGGTCATGGCCGAGCCGGTCGGCAATCTGCGCGCGGTCCGCGCCGGAACCGGAGCGACGCCGAGCTGGGAGCTGAGCACCGACACCGGCAGCGCGCTGCGCATCGAGGTGTTGGCGCCGGACATCGTGCGGGTGCAGGCCGGACGCCGCGGCAAGCTGACACCGGCAGGCGACAAGGCCGCGCCGATCGTGCTGCCGCAGCCTGCGGCCCAGGTCGCGGCCAGTCTGGAAGAAGACGAAACCGAAGTGCGCGTGCGCACCGATGCGCTGGTGCTGCACGTTCAACGGCAACCGTTGAAGCTGCGGCTGGAGCGGATCGACGGCGAGCGCCGCGTGTCGCTGTGGCAGGAACTGCAGCCGTTGGATCTGGACGCGACGCAGAGCGTGCAAGTGCTTTCCTCGCAACCCGACGAAGCCTTCTACGGCGGCGGCCAGCAGAACGGCCGTTATCAATTCAAGGGCCGTGAACTGGAAGTCTCTTATTCCGGCGGCTGGGAAGAGGGCGACCGCCCCAGCCCGGCGCCGATGCTGCTGAGCTCGCGCGGCTGGGGCATGTTGCGCAACACCTGGAGCGACGGCAGTTACGATTTGCGCCAGCCCGATCAGGCCACGCTGCTGCATCGCGAAGATCGCTTCGACGTCTATTACTTCGTCGGCGAACTGCCGCGCTTGCTCGAACGCTACACCCGACTGACCGGCCGTCCCGGTCTGTTGGCGCGCTGGGCGCTGTCCTACGGCGACGCGGATTGCTACAACGACGCGGACAACGCCAAGAAGCCCGGCACCGTGCCCGAAGGCTGGCACGACGGCCCCACCGGCACCACGATCGATGTGGTCGAGAGCGTGGCGCGCCAGTACCGCGAACACGACATGCCCGGCGGCTGGATCCTGCCCAACGACGGTTACGGCTGCGGCTACAAGCAGCTGCCGGAAACGGTGAAAAGGCTGGCGAAATACGGTTTCCGCACCGGTCTGTGGACCGAGAACGGCGTCGACAAGATCGCCTGGGAAGTCGGCACCGCCGGCAGCCGGGTGCAGAAGCTCGACGTGGCCTGGACCGGCAAGGGCTACCAGTTCGCGATGGACGCCAATCAATCGGCGTTCAACGGCATCCTGCACAATTCCGATTCGCGCCCGTTCCTGTGGACGGTGATGGGTTGGGCCGGCATCCAGCGTTATGCGGTGGCCTGGACCGGCGACCAGAGCGCGAGCTGGGATTACATCCGCTGGCATGTGCCGACCTTGATCGGCTCGGGCTTGTCGGGCATGGCGTACGCCACCGGCGACGTCGATGCGATCTTCGGCGGCAGCGCCGAAACCTACACCCGCGATCTGCAGTGGAAAGCCTTCACTCCGGTGCTGATGGGCATGTCGGGCTGGTCGTCGGGCGCGCGCAAGCATCCGTGGTGGTTCGACGAGCCTTATCGCAGCATCAATCGCGATTATCTGAAGTTGAAGATGCGGTTGACGCCGTACATGTACGGTCTTGCGTTCCAGGCCGCGCAGACCGGTGCGCCGCCGGTGCGCGGGCTGATGTGGGATTACCCGCAAGACCCGCACGCGCGCGACGAGGCCTACAAGTACCAGTTCCTGCTCGGCCGCGATCTGCTGGTGGCGCCGGTGTACCGCAGCCAGGCCGCGAGTCGCGGCTGGCGGCGCGGCATCCATCTGCCGGCCGGGCGCTGGATCGACTACTGGGACGGTCGCAGCGTGCAGGCCGGCGCCGCCGGTCGCGAACTCGATCGTCAGGTCGACCTCGCCACATTGCCGCTGTTCGTGCGCGCCGGCGCGATCGTGCCGATGTATCCGAGCATGCTGTTCGACGGCGAAAAGCCGCTCGACGAGATCAGCTTCGACCTCTACCCGCAGGGCGATTCGCAATACGCGCTGTACGAGGACGACGGCAACACGCGCCGTTACGAGCAGGGCGAATCGAGCACGCAACAGGTGCGGATGAGCGCGCCGGCGCAGGGCAGCGGTGCGGTGACGGTGCAGATCGATGCGGTGCAGGGCCAGTACCAAGGCCAGTTGCCGCAGCGCCGCTACGCCTTGCGCGTGCTCAGCCGGCAGGCGCCGCGCACGGTGACGCTCGACGGCCGCGCGCTGCCGAAGCTCGCCGATGCCGCCGCGCTGCAGACGGCGGCCGAAGGTTGGTACTTCGATCCGGCCCAGCGCAAGGGCAGCGTGCACGTGCGTACCGCCGCCATCGACATCCGCAAGCCGCTGCGATTCGCGCTGGATATCGCCACCACCGCGGCCGCCGCCGACGATGTTTTCCCGGCCGCGCCGGCGCTCGGCCGGGCGTTGCCGGCCGACAGCCTGTTGGTGGTCAATCGTCCGGCCGAGGAACCCGGCCATGCCTTGGAAAGAGCGTTCGACGACGACGCGAGCACATGGTTCCGCAGCGTGCGCAACCAGGCCGTGCGTACCGGTGCGCACGAATGGACGGTGGGTTTCGGCGAGCGCAAGTTGATCGACGGCATCGAACTGGCGCCGCGCAACGACAAGAACTGGAAGCACGGCCAGATACGCGACTACGAGGTGTACCTGGGCGACAGCAACGGCGAATGGGGCGAGCCGATCGCGCGCGGCCGCCTGCAGCTCAAGCAGGAACCGCAGCGCATCGATTTCCCCGCGCGCGCCGGCCGCCTGCTGCGCTTCCGCGTGCTCAGCGTGCAGAACCCCGAGGGCGACGGTGCCTCCGCCACCGATCCGATGGTCACCGCTGCCCAGAACAGCGCGGCGCGCGCGGTCGATGCACTGCAACCCCGCGACGTCGGTCCGATCGCGTTGTCGAGCTTTCATATCCTCGAACATCTCGAACCGGAGCGGCCGGCACAGCAGCGCTATCTCTCCGAGCTGCCGTTGCCGGCCGCGCTGGCCGGGCAAGTGCGCGCCAATCACGCTTTGCGCGGCGACAGCGCGCTGCGCATGAACGGCCTGCTGTTCCGCCGCGGCCTGGGCGTCGGCCCGACCAGCCGCATCGATCTGCGTCTGCAAGGCCAGTGGCGTCTGTTGCGCGCCGACCTGGGCATCGACGACGCGTGCCGCGCCGCCGGCGGTCTGCAGTTCCAGGTCTGGGGCGACGGCCGCCTGCTTTACGACAGCGGATTGGTGAAAGCGCCCGGCGTGGTCAAGCCGGAACTCGACATTCGCGGTTTGTCTTCTTTGAGCCTGCGCACGCTGGGTGCGCAGGGCAGCCAACCCGCTCAGGTCTGTGCGAACTGGGCCAACGCCGTGCTGATCGGCCAGGAGGGCGATACCGCCAGCATCCTCGCGCCATGAACCCACCAAACTCGTAACACCGCTCCTCCCCCGCCCACATCGACTGCGGCCATCCGGCCGTGGCCCGGGGTTGCTATTGCCTTTCGTCCGCCATCCGCGCCGCAGTCCTGCCAGGAGAGTTCCGATGTTGCCCGCAAGCCGCCGTCAACGCGCCAATCGCCAGCCCCGCATCCCCGTCACCCCGTTGTCGTTGGCCCTCGCCGCCGCGCTGCTGGGCCACGCCACGCTCGCTGCCGCACAGGATGGCGCGAACAGCACCGACGGCAAGGACAAGACCACCGAACTGGCCCGCATCGAAGTCACCGGTTCCAACATCCGGCGCACCGATGTGGAAACCGCGTCGCCGGTGCAGGTCATCAGCAAGCAGGACATCGAGAACATGGGCGCGCGCACCTTGTTGCAGGTGCTCGACAACCTGCCGGCCGCGCGCCCGGCGCAGCAGGATTCGCGCTCGCTGTTCACCGGCTCCGACGGCGCTTCGCAGGCCAATCTGCGCGGTCTGGGCGCGCAGGGCACGCTGGTGTTGCTCAACGGCCGACGTCTGTCGTACTACGGCGCGCCGGCCGGGTTCCAGACCCAGTTCGTCAACATCGACTCCATTCCCGCCGCGGCGATCGAGCGCATGGAAGTGCTGACCGACGGCGCCTCGGCCGTGTACGGCACCGACGCGGTCGCCGGCGTGATCAACGTGATCACCAAGCGCAACTATCAGGGCGCGGAGGTCAGCGTCACTACCGACAAGTCCTCGCGCATCGATTCCTACGGCGAGCACCAGGCCAGCATCACCGCCGGCTTCGGCGATCTCGATAAAGACCGCTACAACGTCTACGCTTCGGTCAATCTGTACCGCCGCGATGCGATCCCGCTGAGCGACTTCTACGACAAGCGTCCGAAGCAGTATTACGTCAACAACCCGAACTACCTCAACAACCTGCGTCTGGGCACCGGCAGCAAGCCGGGCGTGTTCAATCCCGGTACGTATTTCGCCTTCGATCCAGCCACCGGCAGACGCGTGCAGGAAGCCGCGCCCGGTTGCAACAACGTGCTGACCACCGAAGTGGCCGGCCCGCGTTGCATCGCGCAGACCTGGATGAACAGAGAGGTCGACGCCGGCGCGCAGACCGAGCGCATGACCGGCTACGTCAACGCGCATTTCCTGATCGGCGAGAATACCGAAGCGTTCACTGAGCTGACCTACACCGATATCGACCTTCGCGCCAATGGCGGCACGCCTACGTCCTTCAGCACCACGACCGGCAATCCGAGCAGTTGGTTCTCGCGCAATACCGGCACCTCGGTCAATCAGTTCCGGTATCCGTTTCTCGGCCCGAACAACGAGTACAACCGCGCCAGTCCGCAGTTGAAGGCGTTGATGGGCGGGGTGGTGGGCCTGCAGTACCTGCTGCAGGACGCCGGCGGGGACTACTTCGGTCAACGCAACACCGACAAGAGCTACCGCGCGCTGGGCGGTTTGCGCGGCACAATCGGCGATTGGAACTGGGAAACCGCGTTCGCCACCGCCGGCACGCACTCGGTCACCTACCAGACCATCAACGTCAACCTGAAAGGTTTCGAGAAGGCGTTCGGTCCGTACACCATCGATCCGGGCACCGGCCGGGTGATCATCTCCGATCATCCGGCGTACAAGTTCGGCGAGATCAGCGAGGCCAATGCGGCGTTGTTGCGCGGGGCCTATCCGACCTTCGACATCCATTCCTGGACCCGCCTGCACACCCTGGACGGCAAGATCGAAGGCCCGCTGTTTTCCTTGCCGGCCGGCGAAGTGCGCGCGGCGTTCGGCTTCAACGTCAGCCGCGAAACCTTCTACACCCCGGGCAACGAAGACGCAGCCAACGGTCTGATCACCCAGCAGGGCGGTTCGTGGTTCGACGGCAAGCGCAATACCTACGCGCTGTTCACCGAGGCCGTCGCGCCGCTGACCGACAAGCTCGAACTCGACGCCGCGTTGCGAGTGGACAAGTATCCGAACTTCAACGCCAACGTCGCGCCGAAGATCGGCCTGAAGTATCAGGTGCTGCCGCAGCTGCTGTTGCGCGGTACTTATTCGGAAGGGTTCCGCGCCCCCAGTCTGGCCGAGGCCGGCACCGGCGGCGTATTCGCCCAGCTCGGCGGCTACCGCGACGAAATCCGCTGCGACGAGACCAACGCCATCGCCAATCTGCTGCGTCAATCGCGCCGCGGCGGCGACGTGGACCTGGGCAACTCGCTGCTCAATGCCGACTGCGGTCGCACCGTGGCGCGCATGACCCAGCCCAACCAGGACCTCAAGCCGGAGAAGGCCAAGATCGCCACACTGGGCTTCGTGTTCGAGCCGCTCGACTGGTTGTCGGTGTCGGCCGACTACTGGTTCATCTACCGCCGCAACGAAATCGCCGCGCCGGATTTCAGCAAGCAAGAGGACATCCTGTCCTCGACTCGTTCGCCGATCACCGAGTCCGATCGCGCAGCGCTCGCCGCGTTGGCGGCGATGTGCGCCGATTCGGCCAGCGGCGTGAGCTGTCCGGGCACGCTGCCGGGCTACAGCGTCGGCAACGTGGCCAGCGTCGTCGGCCAGTACAAGAACAAGGGCCGCACCCTGATCGACGGTTTCGACATCGATGCGCGCAGCCGCTTCTCGCTGGGCGAGTGGGGCAGCCTGAATGTGGGACTGGCCGCCACCATCGCCGGCCGCAACCGGACCTACCTCGACGACGAAAGCGGCTGGTACTACGGCGACACCGTGGGCTACTACAACAACCCGCGCCTGCGCGCGACGATCAACGCCGACTGGAACTACCGTCAGGTGACCACCAGCTTCTTCGTCAACTACGTCGGCAAGACCAAGTGGGCCTGGGAACGCATCGACGAGGAAGACAACAATCCGCAGACCTGCACCGCCGGACATCTGGCGTTGCCCAAGGCGCAATGCGACGGCGTCCCGTCCTGGTGGACGGCCAACCTGAGCGCGACCTGGCGTCCGACCGAAAAGCTCAACATCGGTATCACCGTCAAGAACCTGTTCGATCGCCTGCCGTTCTACGATCCCAACAGCTTCCTCGGCGATTCCAGCGATTACGCCAGCATCTTCGGCCGCAGCTACAGCTTCACCGTCGGCTACAAATTCTGACGATGGCCGCATCGCGCCGGCGCGTGCCGGCGCGATCTCGCGGGGAGGCGTCTATGCCCATCGCGGCGGGTCCCCGATGGGCTGCATCCGGGCGACGCCGTGCATCTTTCCGCCGCCTCGGAAAATCGTGTCGGCGCTGCGGCATCGCCGATCGAAGGACAGCCGACTGCGCGCGCATGATCGCGTGATCGCCAGGCAGCTCACGGCACCACTTCGAATTCGCTCTTCTGGCGGATATCGTCCGAGCCCGAGCCGACCATGACCCGGAAGGTGCCGGGCTCGACCACGCGGCGCATCTGTCGGTCCCACAGCGCCAGGTCGTCGGGTTTGAGAGTGAAGCGCACGGTCCGGGTTTCGCCGGGGCTCAGGTGCACGCGCTCGAAACCGCGCAGGTTCTTCTCGTACGTCGTAACCGAGCTGACCAAGTCCCGCGTATACAGTTGAACCACTTCGTCGCCCGCGCGCTTGCCGGTGTTGCGCACATCCACGCTTACCGATACTTCGCCGCCCACGGCGACCCGCGACGGCTCGATGCGCAGGTTGGAATAACCGAACGTGGTGTAGCTCAGGCCATGGCCGAAGCTATACAAGGCGCCGTTGACGCGCGACGTCTCGCCTTCCCATTGCGCATTGGGCTTGCTGGGAAAGTTCATCGGTATCTGCCCGGCGGTTTTCGGGAAGGTGACCGTCAACTTGCCGCCCGGGTTGTAGTCGCCGAACAGTACGTCCGCGATCGCGCTGCCGCCGTGGTCGCCGGGAAACCAGGTTTCCACGATGGCCGGCACGTGTTTGTCGGCCCAGTTGATCGACAGCGGTCGGCCGTTGATCAGGACCAGCACGACCGGGGTGCCGGTCGCCTGCACGGCCTGCAGCAACTCGTTCTGTCGTCCGGGCAAGTCCAGGCTGGTGCGCGACAGGCTTTCGCCGACGGTGTGGTCCGAGTCGCCGAGCACAAGGATGGCGACATCGGCGCCCTTGGCCGCCTGCACCGCCGCATCGATCCCGGCGCGTTCTTCCGCGGTGAGCGGCTCGGGCTGGATTTCGATCTGCGGCCAGTTGGCGCCGCTGGCGTCGACGCCCTTGGCGTAGCGGATCGTGGCGGCGCCGCCGAGTTTGGCGCGCACGCCCTCCAGTACGGTCACCGTATCGCCGCCCGACGGGCCGTAATGGCGGTGCGCATAACGATCGTCGTCGGCGTTGGGCCCGATGACGGCGATCGTGCGCAGGTCCTTTCGCAGAGGCAGCGCATCGCGCTCGTTCTTCAACAGCACGATGCTTTCACGCGCGGCCTGCAGCGCGACCTGCCGATGCTCCGGCGAGTTCACCAGTCGCGCGGTGGCTTGCGCATCTTCGATATAGGGCCGATCGAACAAGCCGATGCTGAACTTCACCCGCAGAATGTCGCGCACGCGCGCGTCGATCGTGGACATGGACAATCCGCCGTCGCGCACCAGTTCGCGCAGCGGCAGCAGGAAATTGTCCGGCGGGGTGAAATTGGTGCGGATGTTCAGACCCGCCTCGACCGCCTGGCGAACGGCGTCCTTGGGGTCCGCGGCGACCGCGTGTTTGGTGTGCAGATACTCGACCGACTCGCTGTCGGAAACGACATAGCCCTTGAAGCCGAAATCCCCGCGCAGGCGCTTGGTCAGCCAATAACGGCTGCCGGTGACGGGAATGCCGTCGTAGTCGTTGTAGGAACTCATCACTCCCAGAAGGCCGGCCTCGCGAATCGCCGCCGCGAACGGCGGCAGGAAAATGTTTTCGACTTCGCGCGGACTGGTCTGCGGATCCGTGCGCGCTTCGCCCTCGCGCGCGCCCTTGTTGTTGCTGTACACGGCGAAATGCTTGGCGGTCGCGGCGACGGTCATGTCGTGTTGCAGTCCCTTGACCATTTCCACGCCCAGGCGTGAGACCAGATAAGGATCTTCTCCATAGACCTCTTCCATGCGCCCCCAACGCTGATCACGGGCGACATCGAGGATCGGCGCGTACACGTTGGTATAGCCCAGCGCGCGCGCCTCCAACCCGGTGATGCGTCCGATCCGGCGCACCAGCTCCCGGTTCCAGGTATGGCCGATGCCCAGTTGCGACGGGAAGTTGGTTCCGGCGTAGGACTCGATGCCGCGAATGCCTTCGTTGGTGAAATCCACCGGAATGCCCAGGCGCGTGTCTTCGATAAAGAAGCGCTGCACCTGGTTCATGGCCCACACGTGCTTACCGATGTCGGTAGCGTAGACACTGCGCGCGCCGCTGCCGAAACCGTTGAGATGCTCGTCGATGTTGCCGACGCCGTCCTTCCAGATCGCCTGCCGCCATTGCGGCGTCGGCAACTCGTCCTTGAGGATGCGGCCATAGCCGTACAGCGTGACCATCTGCCCGGTCTTCTCGTCGGGCGTCATTCGCGCTAACAGGTCTTCCACGCGTTCGTCGATCCGCGCGCGGCGATCTTCGTACACGTCCTTGCGGCCGTTCTTGTCGAGGTCGATCCAACCCTCGCGGTAAAGGCCGGCCTTGTCGTCGGCCCATGCGGGCAGGACCGCGGCGATCGCGATGCACGCGGCGGCGATCGATCTGGAACCTACCGTCGCGCGCAATTGATGATTCTGCTCTTGCATGGGCATGCCCCGAATGTCGTGGCCCGTAGACTATCGCGTCGCGCGAAGCGCTACGAGCCCGTGGTGCCCGACTTGCGTCCGGGCCTGGCCGGCCGAAAGCGGTATCGGCGATCGCGCCGTCGCCTTCAGGCCGATTCGGCCGCGGACGCAGGCGATTCACTTGCTCAGCACGACCAGCGGCTTGCCTTTCTCGACGATATAGGTCGCAAGCTCGGCGGCTCTCTCGCGTCCGACGTTCTTCACCTCGTGGTTCGTCCCGGCCGGGATGAACAAGACTTCGCCCGGCTTCAGCGTGACCGGCGCTCTGCCCTCGATGCGATATTCCAACAAGCCGTCGATCGCATAGACGATCTCCTCACCGGGGTGATGATGATTGGGAGCCACGACGCCAGGGGCGAAATCGACGCGTACCTGCACGGCTTCGCGACCGGGCACGCTCAGATCGTGCCGCTGCAGATCGGTGCGGGTGATGCCCGACGGCGGCTGCGCGGAGCCGGAGGAAGCGAACACCGACAGGCCGATCAGCGCCGCTCCGGCGAATGCGATAGGCAGATAGCTCTTCATGACTGGCTCCGAACTTTCGAGTAGGCCGGACACGCCGGCGATGAGTCCATTAGGGAGCCGGGCTGTATCGCCACTGTGTCGGGCGACTGTCGATTTGTATCTCAATGTAGCCCCGCCCAAGGTTGTCGAGAGTCGGGTGGGGCGGGCGCGACGCCGCGTTCGTCCGCTTTAGAAACGCGACTGCGGTCATCGCGCGGCCGCTTCGCACTGCGCGAATCGGCGGGCCGATGCATGCTCGCGAGTTCGTCGTGGATCGCCGCTCGCAATGATGAATCGGGAGCCGTCCGCGCTGCTGCCATGCTGCGCTGCGACAAACAAAACGGCGGAGAAAGCGCTTTCTGTCGAATCTGTTACAGCGTCCGTCCGGGTTTATTGACAGCGCTGTCATCCGCGTGTCAAATCGCCCCGCAACCCCTGAGGGGCGTGGCAGGACGTGCCTGCATAACCATCGTGAGATCCTGGGGAGGAGTTTCGATGAAGCAAACGCGTGTTGCCCCACGGCACACCCTGTTGACGTCCGCACTGCTGTTGGCGCTTGCCCAGCCGGTGTGCGCACAGAGCACCACACCGGCTCCGGACACCGCCGCCGACCAGGAGCGCCGACCCGGCGCCGCGGGCGAGGCGAGGACGCTCGACACCGTTGTCGTCACCGGCATCAAGGGAAGCCTGACCTCGTCGATGAACCTCAAGCGCGATGCGCAGGGCGTCGTCGACGGCATCGCCGCCGAGGACATCGGCAAGTTCCCCGACACCAATCTGGCCGAGGCGCTGCAGCGCATCAGCGGCGTGTCGATCGACCGCAACAGCGGCGAAGGCTCGCGCGTCACCGTGCGCGGCGTCGGCCCCGATTTCAACCTGGTCTTGCTCAACGGCCGGCAGATGCCGACCGCGACCGGCGGCGGCCGCGCTTTCGAATTCAGCGACCTGGCCGCCGAATCCATTTCCGCGGTCGAGGTCTACAAGACCAGCCGCGCCGCCACGCCCGCAGGCGGCATCGGCGCCACCATCAACATCAAGACCGCGCGTCCGCTCGATAATCCGGGAACGCACGCCAATGCCGGCATCAAGGGCATCTGGGACGGCTCCGACGACGATCTGCCGGGCTCGCTGAAGGGCAGTTCGGTCACTCCGGACGCGTCCGGCATCTTCAGCACCACCACCGCCGACGGCCGTTTCGGCGTGTCGCTGAGCGCGAACTATCTCAAGCGCGAGTCCGGCTCGGCCTCGGCGTTCGTGGCCTCGGGCAACGGCTGGCGTCCGTTCATCGATACGCCGCTCGCCAGCGGCGAAGGCTCGGGCTCGGCGTTGCCGAAGCCGGGCGCGCCGGGTTCGGAGAACATCACCAATCGCCCCGGCCCGAACGACGTTTATTCGATGCCGCAGAGCCTGGGCTACAGCGTCAACTCGGTGAAGCGCGAGCGGCTCAACAGCCAGCTCACCTTCCAGTGGAGGCCCGTCGACAACCTCACCGCCACGCTCGATTACACCTACTCGCAAAACAAGATCGAGTCGATGCGTAACGATATGTCGGTGTGGTTGAACTTCACTCCGCGTCAGAGTTCGTGGACGCCGGGATCGGGTTCATCGACGCTGCTCTACGACGAGCGTTACCCGAACAATTCCGACTTCGCCAACGGCACCGGCAAGTCGGCGGTCAAGCGCGAGAACAAGTCGGTCGGTCTCAACGTCGACTGGCAGGTGACCGACAAGTTCAATTTGAACCTCGACTACCACCGCTCGACCGCGGAATCCTTGCCGGACAGCCCCTACGGTTCGAGCAACACCCTGGCCAGCGCCGGCTTCTACCGCGCCGGCAACATCATCGACTTCAGCCGCGACTTCCCGGTCCTGACCCTGCTCCTGCCGAACGGACAGAGCGCGATCGATCCGGCGCAGCAGCTGATCACCGGTTCGATATTCCGCAACGATCGCCACCACGCCGAGATCGAACAGTTCCAGGCCAACGGCGAGTTCCAGTTCGAGGGCTACTCGAAGTTGAATTTCGGCGTCGCCACCACCGACTACGAAAACCGCTCGGCGTTCACCAATGTCCAGCTCGACACCTGGGGCGGCGCCACCAGCGTCAACGACTACCCCGATTCGGTGTGGCAGCTCGCCCACATGGGCGACTTCTTCAACGGCGTCAGCGGCAGCCGCGATCCGCGCTTCACCGATTCGTTCTTCATGTTCGATTTCGATCAAGTCCGTCAGTTGGCTGAAGACGCTTGGGTGAAGGCCGGCAAGGGATCGCGCGAAGACTACCGTGCGAACTTCGATTACAGCGGCGCCCCGGTTCCCGGCAGCACCGCCAACCGCACTGTCGGCGACAGCCGCGTGCGCGAGGAGTCGAAGAGCTTCTACGTGCAGTGGAGCAATACCTTCGACTGGAAGTTACCGGTCAACGTCGCCGCGGGCGTGCGTTACGAGCGCACCAAGGTCAAGGCCTCGGCGCTGCAGCCGGCGCCGGTCGGCATCGACTGGGTTTCGGAGAACGAGTTCATCATCCGCTACTCCGGTTCGCAGTTCCGCGAGCTCGACGGCGACTACAAGTACTGGCTGCCGAGTCTGGATGTGTCGGTCGACCTGACCGACAACATGAAGCTGCGCGCCAGCTACGGCGAGTCCATCGGCCGGCCGAATTGGAGCAACCTCAATCCGGCGCTGAGCGTCGGCGGCCAGGCGCGCTTCGACGGCGGCGGCGGCGGCGCGGGCAATCCGGCGCTCAAGCCGTTGGAATCGAAAAACTTCGATCTGTCCTACGAGTGGTACTACGGCGAATCGAGCTATCTGTCGGTCGGCTACTTCCGCAAGAAGATCGACAACTTCATCGCCAACCAAGTCAGCCGGCAGAGCCCGTACCCGGATCTGCACACGCCGTCGGGCGGCAACTATTGGAACGCGGCGATCGGCGCGGGCGGCTGCGCGGCCACCGACCGGCCCTGCATCCGCAGTTACATCCTCAATACCTTCAACGGCCAGCCCGGCGTGGTCAGGACCGGCACCAATGCCAATGGTTCGCCCACCGGCACGATCAGTGGCTTGGCCGGCGATCCGGTGCTCAGCTTCAACATCACCGAGCCGGTCAACAATCGCGCCGATACGCTCGACGGTTGGGAGTTCAACGTCCAGCATGTGTTCGGCGAATCGGGCTTCGGCCTGTCGGCGAACTACACCATGGTCGATTCGGGTCTGACCTACGACAACGGCCGCCTCGGCACGCAGTTCGCGATGACCGGACTGAGCGACTCGGCGAACCTGGTCGCGTTCTACGAAAAGGGCCAGTGGCAAGCGCGCGCGGCCTACAACTGGCGCGACAAGTTCCTGACTGCGCTCGGCGATGGCAAGGGTTCCAACCCGATCTACGTCGAAGCCTACGGTCAGTTGGACATGAACGTCAGCTATGCGGTCACCGACAATCTGGTGTTGTCGGTGGAAGGCATCAACGTGACCGACGAGACCATGCGCACGCATGGTCGCAACAAGCGCCAATTGTACTCCTACGATCAGTCCGGGCCGCGTTACATGTTCGGCGTGCGCTACAAGTTCTGATCGCGGCGCCTTACCGTTGGCGCGCACAGGTCGGCCGTGGTTTCGGCCGGTCTGTGCGGTGCCGACGGCGGGGACGGCGGGCCTCGTCCACGGCCAGTCCCGCCGAGCCGGATGCTGGACAGCGGACGAGGCCTTCCCCTCGACGCGTTGCGGGTACATCCTCCGCGGAACCGGGGCCCGATGGGACATTCCCACCCATGGCCCGCACCGATCTTGGAAACCGCGATGTCCCAGGCCGTGCTGCTCAACAACATCGACCACCACGACCTGCGCGTGGTCACCGTCCGCGGCGCTCGCTACGGCGACGACACGATGCTGGCGCCGACGTTCTTTCGCGAGTTCCGCGAGCTGCAGGCTTACTATCCGGTGGTGTTCCAGAAGACCGCCGAGGGCGGCTTCCAGTCGGTGGCGCTGCTGGGCTTGCGGCAAAACGAGAATCTGTTTCTGGACAATATGTTCCTGGACAAGGAACATCCGGACGGGCAGCGCTGGGATGCGCATTACCTGCCGATGGCGATCGAACGCCTGCCGTTCCTGATCGGCATCGCCGACGATGAGCCGATGATCCACGTCGACCTCGATCACCCGCGGGTGATCCGCGGCGGGGAGGAAGGCGAGGCGCTGTTCCTCGAGCACGGCGGCACCACCGTGTTCCTGGAGCGCATGGCGTCGGTGCTGCGCACCCTGCACGACGGCCTGCGGGACAACGCCGCCTTCATCGCCGCGCTGCTGCACCATGAGTTGCTGGAACCTTTCGCGCTCGACGTCCAACTCGACGATCGATCGCAGCATCGCCTGTCCGGGTTCCACACGATCGACGAATCCCGCCTGCGCCGGCTCGACGGCGCGGCGCTGCACGAACTGTCGCGGGCCGGTTATCTGGAAGCGGCGTACATGGCGCTGGCTTCGATGACGCACCTGCGCGATCTGATCGAACGGATGAACCGCCGACATGCCGCCGATCGCTAAAGCCATCGAGGAACTCCAGGACATCGACGCGGCGGCTTTGCCCGAGGCGCTGCTGCATCCGACCCGGCCCTACGTTCTGCGCGGCGTGGCGGCGCACTGGCCGATCGCCCGCGCCGGCAGCGCGTCGGCGCAGGAAGCGATCGCCTATCTCAAAGGTTTCGTGAGCGATCTACCGGTGACGGTCAGCGTGGCGCCACCGGAAGCCGGCGGACGGATCTTCTATCGGCAAGACATGCTCGGCTTCGACTTCCGGCAGGAAAAGGCGCCGTTGACGGTCGTGCTCGACACCTTGCTGCAACAGCTGGCCGATCCGGCGGCGCCCACGATCTATGTCGGCTCGACCACGATCGAGACTTGGCTGCCCGGCCTGCGCGACCAGAACGATCTGGGATTCGGCCGGCTGGGATCGGGCGAGCCGCAACCGTTGGCGAGCATCTGGATCGGCAATCGCACCCGCATCCCCACGCATCAGGACGTACCGGACAACATCGCCTGCGTGGTCGCCGGCCGGCGTCGCGTAACGCTGTTTCCGCCCGAGCAGTTGCAGAACCTGTACATCGGGCCGCTCGACCGCACGCCGGCCGGACAGCCCGTGAGCCTGGTCGATGTGGCGGCGCCCGATCACGACCGCTTTCCGAAGTTCGCCGAAGCGCTGCGTCATGCGCAGACCGCCGAACTGGGACCCGGCGACGCGGTGCTGATCCCGAGCATGTGGTGGCATCACATGGAAGCCCTGGAGGCCTTCAACGTGCTGGTCAACTACTGGTGGCGGCAGTCGCCGAGGTGGATGGACACGCCGATGAACGCGTTGATGCTCGCGATCATGAGCGTGCGCGACTTGCCGCCCGAGCAGCGCGAGATCTGGCGCGAGGTGTTCCGCCATTACGTATTCGACGCCGACGCGCAAACCGCCGCGCATATTCCGCGCGCGGCGCGCGGCATGCTCGCGCCGATAGACGAAGTCCGCGCCCGCGAACTGCGCGCGCGCCTGCTGCAGGCCCTGAACCGTTGAGAGACGCCATGCATAACGATGCCGACCCGAATTCGACCGCGGCCAAGCCGGTCAAGCGCGTGGTGATCGCGGGTGGCGGCACCGCGGGCTGGATGGCGGCGGCCGCGATCTCCAAGATCCTCGGTGGAACGCTGGACATCAGCCTGATCGAATCGGAGGAAATCGGCACCGTCGGTGTCGGCGAAGCCACGATTCCGACCCTGTCCACGTTCCACCGCTTGTTGGACATCGACGAGCGCGAGTTCATGGCCGCGACCCAGGGCACGATCAAGCTCGGGATCTCGTTCGAGAACTGGCGCACGCAGCAACACCGCTACATCCATTCCTTCGGCAGCACCGGCAAGGATCACTGGAGCGCCGGCTTTCAGCATTTCTGGCGCAGGGGGCGCGAACTCGGGCTGGCCGGCAGCTACGACGACTACTGCGTGGAACTGCAGGCCGCGCTGCAGGACAAGTTCGCGCACCTGAAGAACTACCGGATGAACTACGCCTACCATCTCGACGCCAGTCTTTACGCGCGCTACCTGCGCGGGCTGAGCGAGGGCAACGGCTGCCGGCGCATCGAGGGCAAGATCGTCGAAGTGCTGACCGACCCCGATTCGGGCTACATCACTGCGTTGCGCCTGGAGCGGGGCGAGGTGATCGAGGGCGACCTGTTTATCGACTGCACGGGGTTCCGCGCGCTGCTGATCGACAAGACGCTCGGCGTGGGTTTCGAGGACTGGTCGCACTGGCTGCTCAACGACAGCGCCATCGCCGTTCAGACCACCTCGGTGCGCGACCCGGTGCCGTATACCCGCGCGATCGCCGAGCCGTGGGGTTGGCAATGGCGCATCGCGCTGCAGCACCGCGTCGGCAACGGCATCGTCTACTCCAGCCGCCATGTCGGCGACGAGGAGGCCAAACAGACGCTGATGGACAGCGTGGAAGGCGAGGTGCTCAAGAATCCCTGGCCGGTGCGCTTCCGCCCGGGACGCCGCCTGCAGTGCTGGAATCGCAACTGCGTCGCGCTCGGTCTGGCCGGCAGCTTCATCGAACCGCTGGAGTCGACCACGATCCATCTGATCCAGCGCGGCATCACGCATCTGCTGCGATCCTTCCCGCACACCATCGGCCAGGCCGGAACCGACCAATACAACGCGCAGATGGCCGAGGAGCTGCAACACGTCCGCGATTTCGTGGTGCTGCACTACCACGCCACCGAGCGTCGCGATTCACCGTACTGGGAATATCTGGCCAACATGGCCTTACCCGATACCTTGCGCCGCCGCATCGAACTGTTCCGCCAGACCGGTACCGTGTTCCACGTTCCCGGCGAGCTGTTCGCCGAGAACTCATGGATCCAGGTGATGATGGGGCAGGGCGTGACGCCGAAAACCCATCATCCGACCGCCGACGTCATGAGCGAGTCCGACCTGCGGCGCTTCCTCGACGACATCCGCAATCATGTCGACAACACCGTGCGCGCGCTGCCCTCGCATCGCTCGTACCTCGATCAATATTGCCCCAGCGGTCCTGGCGAAAAGGTGTCCACCCGTGTTGCTTGATCGAAACAGTGCGCGCGGCCCGTGGGTCGCGCTGATGTCCGCCGGCTTGTGCGCGGCGTTGATGCTGGCGCCGATGGCGGCTCACGCCGAAGGTTTTCTGCGCGCCAAGGGCCGGCAGATCGTCGACGAGCAGGACCGCCCGGTGATTCTGCGCGGCGTGGGCCTGGGCGGCTGGATGCTGCAGGAAGGCTACATGCTGGGGCTGAGCAGTCCCGGCATGCAGCACACGATCCGTCGGCGCATCGTCGAGCTGATCGGCGAGCAGGACACCCAGGCGTTCTATCAAGCCTGGCTGGACAACTACGTCACCAAGGACGACATCGACGTGCTGGCGGCGTGGGGCTTCAATTCCGTCCGTCTGCCGATGCACTACGAGCTCTACACCTTGCCGGTGTCGAAGGAACCGGTGCCGGGGCAGCAGACGTGGCTGGAGGACGGCTTCCGCCGCACCGACGAACTCATCGCCTGGGCCAAGGCCAACGATCTGTACGTGATCCTGGACCTGCACGCGGCGCCGGGCGGGCAGGGCAACGACCTCAACATTTCCGATCGCGATCCGTCCACCCCCTCGCTGTGGGACGACGCCGCCAACCGCGACAAGATGGTCGCGCTGTGGAGCAAGCTGGCGCAGCGCTATCGCGACGAACCCGCGGTCGGCGGCTACGACATCATCAACGAGCCCAACTGGGGCTTCGCCAGCGCGCAGGACAAGAACGGCTGCAAGGAAACCGGCAATGCTCCGCTGCGCGAACTGCTGGTACGCACGACGGCGGCGATCCGCGAAGTCGACAAGCGCCACATCGTCATCATCGAAGGCAACTGCTGGGGCAACAACTACCACGGCGTGCTCGATACCGGCCCGTGGGACGACAACCTGGTGGTGAGCTTCCACAAATACTGGAACGGCACCTCGCGCGACAGCATCAAGGATCAGCTCGCCCTGCGCGAACGATGGAACATCCCGCTGTGGCTGGGGGAAACCGGCGAGAACTCCAACGACTGGTTCGCCCGCACCGTCGAAACGATGGAAGGCGAGGGCATCGGCTGGGCCAACTGGCCGGTGAAAAAGCTGCGCTACAACAACCCGCTGCAGGTGATCGCCAACCCGGGCTATGAACGGGTGCTGGCGTATTGGGAGGGCAAGGGCCCGAAGCCGACCCGCGCGCAGGCGCGCGAGGCGCTGTTGACCCTGGCCAGCCACGACATCCATCTGCGCAACAACGCCCGCCACCCCGATGTGGCCGATGCCTGGTTGCGGGCGCCGCGCGACGACCGCAGTCTCGCGTTCAAGCCGAACCGGATCGCGCGCGGCGGCGGCGAGGTGGCGGCGGTCGATTTCGATCTGGGCCGCAACGGCGTGGCGTACTTCGATCGAACCGCATCCAATGAGAGCGGCAAGCCGAGCACGGGCTGGAATCCCTCGCAGTTCTATCGCAACGACGGCGTGGATATCGTCCGCGATGCCGGCGGTCTGCGCGTGGCCGCGATGCAGGACGGCGAATGGCTCAAATACACGATCGACGTGGAGGCGGGCGGTGCTTACACGCTCAGCGTGCGCGGCAAGTCGGGCGTGACGAAGGCGAAGGTCAACGGCGGGATCTTGGCATCGGTACGGGTGAATGAAGCGCAAGCGGTGTCGTTGCAACATGGACGCAATAGTCTGGTGATCGAGGCGGTATCGGGCGAGCCCGATTTGTCGACCCTGAGTTTGCGGCCAGCCTCCGCGGGTGAGCGCTGATGAGGGTGTTGGTCAGCGATATCGGAGGCACCAATGCTCGTTTCGCGATGGCGGAGTTGGCGCAAGGCGCGGCGCTCATGCGCGACAGCGTGCGCGAGTATCCCGCGGCGGACTTCGCGACCGCGGCCGATGCGGCGCGGCATTTCCTGGACGAGTTGAACCAGCGCGCCGACGCCGCGGTGTTCGCTGTGGCCGGACGCGTTCGCCTGGATGAGGCGCGCATCACCAATCATCCCTGGCAGATCCGCGCGTCCGAGATCGGCACCGCGCTGGGCACACAACGGGTCGCGCTGATCAACGATTTCGCGGCGCAAGCCATGGCGATCTCGCGTCTGCGCGCGGACGACGTGGTCGCGATCGGTTCCGCCCGCTGGCCCGGTTTCGATACGCGCGTCGCGCAGACCTACGCCGTGATCGGTCCAGGCACCGGACTGGGCGTCGGCGGCTTGCTGGTGCGCAACGGGCGCTGTTTCCCGCTGGAGACAGAGGGCGGCCACGCCGGTTTCGCTCCGTCGCGGCCCGAAGACATGCGCATCCTGGAATGCCTGATGCGCCGGTTCGGCCGTGTTTCCTGCGAGCGGCTGGTGTCCGGGCCCGGGCTGGCGAATCTGTACGCATCGGTGTGCGAGGTCGACGGCGTCGCGGCAGAGTCTTTGTCGCCCGCGCAGATCAACGCGCGCGCGGTCGCCGGCGATGCCCGCTGCCAGAAAGCCGTGGATCTGTTCTGCGCCGCGTTCGGCTCGATGGCCGGCGATCTGGTGCTGACGCTGGGCGCGTGGGACGGCGTCTTCCTCGCCGGAGGCGTGGTGCCGAAACTGCTCGATGCCCTGCAGTCGCGCGGCTTTCGACAGACCTTCGAAGCCAAGGGGCGTTTCTCGTCGGCGATGGCCGAAGTGCCTTCGCTGGCCGTCGTCCACGCCTGCGCGGGTTTGCTGGGCGCCGCCGCGCATGCCGCGGAAACTTACGATCACGCCACGCGGGTCTAAGTCGTCGGACAAGCCGCACCGGGCTTGTCGCATGAAGCGTGTCGAGCAGTTACGCAGCGCATGCGCGCACGCGGTTTCCTGGGGCGGATCCATTCGTATCCTCGGCGAATCGCCAATCGATCGGGACGCTCGGCTCGGCGAAGAGTGGCGATTCGATCACGAGCCGAATCGACCTTGGTTCGCACGGGCGATGTGGAAAAGCGACGGGATCTCGTCGCAACGAGTTCGACGAATGCATCGACGGCCGCGCGTCGTAGGGGGATTCGCCTCTTGGTTCGTTTCTAGGCAGGATGCGCATGGACCTCGATCGAATGAAGGCATGCGGGTCCGCCAAATCGAACCTGTTTTCCAACAAATGGAAGAGGAGATTCATCCGTGTCTTACAAATTTACGTTTTGTTCGATCGGTCTAATTGCTTTTCTTGCAAGCGGCGAAGTTTCCGCGGCGCGCAACATCGTATTTCTGAATAACCCCTCGCCGCAGAACGTGGAAGACGTAGGCCGATTTGTCGTGAACAGCACCGACAAGCCGTTCTTCTCCGACCTGGTCCTGTTCGCCGCCAACATCAACGGCAGCACGCCCGACAAGGCGGTGCTGTACTACAACTCCGAAATGAGCGCGATCCTGAAGGACAACATCGACATCGTCAGGGGATTGCAGGCGAAGGGGATCAAGGTCCAGATCTCGTACCTGGGCAATCATCAGAATGCCGGTTGGTCTTGCAATATGAGCACCGCCGGGGCGACCAAGCTCGGCAACGCCATGGTGGCCGAGGTGGTCAAGTACGGCCTGGACGGCATCAACGTCGACGACGAGTACTCCACGTGCTCGGGCAATGCGAAGGCGTTCTACACCGTGCTGAAGACGATCAAGGCCAATCCGGATTTCGCCGGGAAATCGCTGACCAAGGCGCTCTGGTCCGACGCTTCCTACTTCCGTTCGCCCAACAACGCCGCCGATCACCTGACCGAAGGTTATGAGATGACCTATGCCGGCTCGGTCGGGTATCTGGCGCCGTACGTCGGTTACGGCATGAAAAAGAACGCCTTGTTCCTCGGCATCTCTCCGCAGTTCAGTTCGACCTCGGAAGTGCGGTCGATCGCCGAAAGCGTCGTCGATGGCGGCTATGCGGGCGTGATGGTGTGGGCGCCGAACGCGTTCTTGGATAACGACGGAGCTGCCGGGTTCTATACCGAGATCGTCAAGGCCCAGGCCGGCGACAGCGAGTCGGTGGAGTTTGTTCCCTGAGCGTCGTCGGACAGGCGTATCGATGACAAGGCGGGGAGCTTCGGCTTCCCGCTTTTCGTCTGGGCCGGCGCGATGCGTCGGACTCTGTGTTGTGCGCGATCGGGTCGCGCCCAGCCTGCGACCGGATGTCGCGGGCGGATCGATCGGCGCTGGAGGATACTGGGCGCGAGCGATGGCTCGCGGGTGCGCGGGCCGGGCCTCGAGAGAGTCAGGGAGTTCGATCCATGTCGCTTTCGAACTATCCGGTCATCGCGGTCGCGCCGCCGCCGCACTCGCGCGTGGCCGGGTTGTATCCCAAGACGCATCTGTACGACGCCTATTCGATCGAATTGCCGCCGGGCGCATCCGGCGATCCCGAAACGCTGGCGAGATTCGTCTTCGCGCAAAGCCCGGCGTGGATGGCCGCGCTGATGGCGATCCGCGATGCGCTGGTCGCCGGTTTCGGCTTGAAGACGGCGGGCAAGCTGCGTTCATCCGGCGCGGACGGCGGCGAGCGCGTCGGCATCTTCCGGATCTACGAAAAGCGGCCGTCGGAGATCGTTCTGGGCGAGGACGACAAACACCTGGATTTCAGGCTTTCGGTGCTGTGTCAGCCGTCCGCTTCGAACTCAGGCGCCCGGCGATTGATCGTGTCGACTGCGGTGCATTGCCATAACCGTCTGGGCCGCACCTATATCTTCATCATCGCGCCGTTTCATCGGCTGATCGTGCGTTCCAGTCTGCGCCATGCCGCGCGGATCGGATGGCCTCCGGAGCGCTCCGCCGGCCGCGAGTGATGCGCGGCGCCGCGCGGCTGCCGGTCCCGGCCGCTTCGTTTCAGCCCGGAACCGGCTGCGCCTCGGGCGCGCACTGGGCTCGAAAGAATGCGCCCAAGGTGCGCGCGAACGCCGGATTGGTGTTGATGAAGAAATGCCCGCCGGCCATCGCCACTTGCTGCGACTCCTTGAACAGATCGCGCCACGCGAATACGTCGTCGACCTGGGTTTCGTCGTGTTCGCCGGCCAGGATCAAACCCGGAATCCGCGCGAGCTGCGGATGCACCTCGGGCAGGCGGAAGTTCTCGCCCAGGGAGAAATCGGCGCGCAGCGCGGGGAAGAACAGCTGCATGAGTTCCGGGTCGTTGAGCAAGGCGGGCGGCGTGCCGTTGAGGCTCTTGAGCTTGGCCAGGAAACGGTCTTCGGGCAGTTCGCTGACCCGCTCGCGTGGCCGGTCGACGGTCGGCGAGCATTTGGCCGACAGCGCGATCGCGCGCGGTGCCGGCGCGCCCAGCTGCAACAGCCGGTTGGCTGCGGAAAACGCCATCAGCGCGCCGTTGCTGTGTCCGTACAGCAGATACGGCCGGTCGAGCAGCGGCATCAGATCCGGCAGCAGTCGCGCGAGCAGATCGTCCATGTCCCGGATCAGGGGCTCAGCCATGCGTCCGCCGCGTCCGGGCAACTGCAGGCAGTACAGCTCGATCTGCGCAGGCAGCCATTCGCGCCACGACGCGTACGCGGTCGCGCTGCCGCCGGAGAAGGGGAACGCGAACAAACGCATCTGGGCGTCGCGGGAGTCGCCGAATCGGATCAGCCAGGACGAAGGTTTCATGATGGATGCGTAGGCAGTGGGGTGAGTGGGCGCGCTGGGTCCCGCCGCACATCGGCGGAACGGGTTCATGGCGGATCGGTGACAGCAGTCGCGCGGCTCGCATCGCGAACCGCAGCGACTCTCGCGCACCGGCGTCGGTGCAGATTCTAGGCGGTTCCGCGCGGCGCGGACGCCCAGGCGGTCACGATCCCGACGCCGCGATCGCTGTCACTTGCGTGTCTTACCGACGAAACCCAAGGCGCGCAGCCATTCCTTGTCGCGCTTCAAGGTGTCTTCGCGTTGGCGGCGATAATGCCGTTCCGCACGATCTTGCACATAAGTCGCCCACCAACGCAGCCAGCGGCTGCTCTGCCGGCGTTCGCGAACCAGCAGGCCCATCAGCCAGCGGCCGGCCGGCGGGGCGAAGCGGCGGAACAATTCATCGTCGATGCTGACCACCGCCTCGGTGCTGCCTGGGTCGCCCTGGCGCGCGCAGCGGCCGAACAACTGCCGATCTACCCGTGCCGATTCGTGGAACTCGGTCAGGATCACGTGCAGACCGCCGGCCTGTTCGACCTCGCGGGTCAGTTTGATGTCGGTACCGCGGCCGGCCATGTTGGTCGCCACGGTGATGCGTCCGGGCTGACTGGCCTGCGCGACCACGTCGGCTTCGGATTTGTCCTGGCGCGCGTTGAGCACGGTGTGCTCCACTCCGGCGGCCTCGAGCAAGCCGCTGAGTTGTTCGGAGGCTTCCAGCGAACGGGTGCCGACCAGCACCGCGCGTCCTTGCGCGGCTACTTGCTGCGCGCGCCGGGCCACTTCGATCCAGCGCAGCTGCGAGTTCACGCATACGCAATCGCACTGACGCGCCCGCCTGCTGGGTTTGTGGGTGGGAATGCGGGTGACGGAGAGATCGTAGCTGCGCTTGACCTCGGCGGCGACTTCCTGCGCGGTGCCGGTCATTCCGCACAGCAGCAGATACCGACCGAAGAATCGTTGGTAGGTGATCTGGGCCAGAGTGCGGCGTTGTCCGGTGATCTCGCATCCTTCCTTGGATTCGATCATCTGGTGCAGGCCGCGCTCCCAGGTGCGGTCGGCCATCACCCGGCCGGTGGATTCGTCGATGATCTGGATCTTGTTGTCGGCGATCAGATAGTGCTGATCGCGCTTGAAGCCGTGCACCGCCGACAGCGCTTTCTGCACCAGTTCCTCGCGCCATAGCGAGGACAGCCAAAGGCCGCCCCAGGGCGCGGTCTGCCTGCGCACGCGGCGTTTTCCGACGGGGGTGAGCCAGATGTCGCGATGCGAGTCGAAGGCGTATTCGCTGCCCGAGACCAGACTCTGAGCGACTTCGATGGCCTGCGCGTAGATCGCCGGGTCCATGTCGTCGGGCAGGTTCTCGGAGATGATCAGCGGCGTGCTGGCTTCGTCGATGAGCACGCTGTCGGCCTCGTCGATGATCGCCACGTGCAGGCCGCGCAGGATCGGCCCCTCGCCGGCCTGATGCCCGGCGAGTTCGCGGATGCGCTGCTGGGTCTTGGACAGCTCTCCCAAGGCGATGCAGTCCTTGAGGTAGTCGAAGGTCAGTTCCTTGTTGGACACGTACGCGATGTTGCAGGCATAAGCGGTACGTCGGTCCTGGATGGTCATGTTCTCCAGGACGACGCCCACGCTGAAGCCGAGAAAAGCGAACAGCGGTTGATTGTGTTCGGCGTCGCGCTCGGCCAGATAATCGTTGACGGTGACCACATGCACCGCCGCGCCGCTGGTCGCCGCCGAGCACGCGGCCAGGGTCGCGGCCAGGGTCTTGCCTTCGCCGGTGGACATCTCGGCCAGGCGTCCGCGCAGCAGGGTGCGCCCGGCCAGCAACTGGACATCGTGATGGCGCATGCCGAGCGTGCGGCGCGAGGCGTCACGGATCAACGCGAACGCTTCGGCGAGAGTACGGTCGTTGAAACCGTCGCGCCGCATGCGCGCGGCGACCGCGCCCAGCCGCGCGCGCAGCGCGTCGTCGTCGAGCGCGCGCACGCCGTCTTCCAGGCGGTTGGTGGCGGCCAGGAATGCCCTCGCGCTGCGGCCGTCCAGGCGCGGCAAGCGGTCGAGCCACGCGCGCAGCCGGTCTTCCCAGACCGAACGCTTGGGGTCCAACCGTTCCAGATAGGGGCCGTCGCCCAGTTGCAGCCGGCGTCCGGCGAGCAGGGCGCGTACGTCAGACATTGAAGTGGCGCAGGAACACTTGGCGCATGCGCCGCAGCGCCTGTCGCGCGAGCGATTCGCTGCCGTGATCGAATCGTACGTGCACGCGCTGGCCGAACGCGGGCGTGCGTCCGCGCGGCAGGCTGACGTCGACCAGGAACACACGTTGCAGGGTCTTGGTGCTGTTCTGGTCGCTCGGATCGGTCGGAATGGCGCCGCCGCCGTTGAGGCTCAACGCCGCGGACGGCAACTGGAACAGGCCGCCGGGGAATTCCCGGATCACCCGCGCCGCCAGCGGCGAGCCCATCGAATCCGACAGCCGCAGCGCGACCGCGCGCAGGCGTTGGTGGACCAGATCGACATCGTCCTGCTGCACCACCACGCGCACCAGCAGGTCGCTGTCGCGCAGGACGTAGCCGATCAGTTCGCCCTTGCGGTAGTAACGGCCGGGCATGTCTTGCCGCGCCAATGCGACCAGGGTTCCCGAGGTTTCGGCATGGCCGACCAGGCGCTGCTGTTGTTGGCGAGCGTGGCCCAGCACTTCCTCGGCTTCGAGCAATTGCCGGGTCAGCACGGTGGACTTCGCCGGCGCGGTGAATTGTTCCGCGTCCAGGCGCGCTTGCGCCTGGGCCACGCGCGCGCGGTTGAGCTGAACTTCGGCGCCCAGTTGCAGATTCTCCAGCACGTAGAGCGCCTGGCCCTTGCGCACGCTCGCGCCGGGCGCGACCAGCCAGTGCACGAAGAAGCCGCTTTGCCGCGCGTGCAGCATCGCCTGATCGGGCAACCACACCACGCCTTCGGCGCTGCTGCGCAGGGGCGCGGGAACCAAGGTCAGCAGCGCGATCAACGCCGCGCAGGCCAACGCGGTGCGGCGGATGGCGCGATCGCGGACCCGGCTGAGGCTGGCGCCCTTGGCCAGATGCTTGAGGGCCTTGCGCAGTGGGGTGAAGAACAGCCCGATCGCGCTCCAGCACGCCAGGATCACCCCGGCGATGAAGAATTTCCCGGCCACCAGGAAGATCAGCGACAAGGTGACGAAGGTGCGGTAGCACCAGGCCAGAGGCGTGTAGAAGAACAGCCAGCGCTGTTCGGACGGGGTTTCGTCGGGACGCACTGCGTCGTTGGAGCCGTATACGTAGCGATCGAACAGATACGTCCACCAAGTCTGACCGCGTTGGGCCATGTTGGGGATCTCGATCAAGTCCGAGAGGATGTAATAACCGTCGTAACGCAGCAGCGGATTGCCGTTGACCACCAAGGTGGAAATGCCGCAGATCATCATCACGTTGAAGGCGATGGCGCGGGCCAAGCCGGGTTCGGCGAGCAGCCACACGTACATGGCGATGGCCGCCAGGAACAACTCGACCAGCATGCCGGCGGCGGCGACCAACGCGCGTCGGTACTTGGATTCGAACGCCGCCGACGAGGACGCCTCCACGTACGGCGCCGGTGCGAACACCAGGAACATCAAGCCCAGCTCGCGCACCGCGCCGCCCCAGTGCTTGGTGGCGAAGCCGTGGCCGAGTTCGTGCAGCAATTTGACCACCGGATACACCGCGAGCATCAGCAGCAGATTGCTCGACGAGAGCACCCGGTCGGACAGGTTGTGGGTCAGCTCGTTCCAGTTCTGCGCGGCCAGCACGAAGGCGGGAATCATCGCCGCCAGCCACAACGCCGCGCCGATCGGGCTGAAGCACCAGGCGAACAGCGGCATCAGACGGGTCAGCAGCCGGTCCGGATTGAACACCGGCACCTTCAGGCTCAGCGGATTGAGTATCCATTGCTTCACGGTCTGCAGACGCTTGCGTCTGCGCCGGTCGATGGCGTTGGCCGAGTCGGGCGTGACGTCGGTCTGCAGCAGATCGGCCGAATGCAGTTGCACCAGCAGATCGACCACCTCGGGCTGGGTGCAGGCATCGCGCGCGTCGGAGGCGTTGGCGCGCTCCCACAGCGCATTCACCGTCTGCTGGCCGTCCATGCCGGCGACCAGCGCATAAGCTGCGGCGGTAAGCCGATACACCCTGCCGCCGGTCTGGTCCTGGACCACGTACCAAGGCCGGCCGCGATAGACCACGCGCTGCACGACCGCATAGGGCATGAGCCGCGGTCGCAGCGCGGCCACGCTATGCCATGAGGGACTGAACGGACTGCGCGCCACGGCTCAGGGCATCCATTGCCAGAAGCTCAGGCGCAGCCAATTCCACGAGGAGTGGAACAGCACCCAGCCCAGCTTGCGGTCGCCGACCTCGATCTTGCCGATGCCCTCCATGCCCGGCAGCAGCAGGGCCGAGCCGCGTTGCAGCCTGGCCTCGACGCGGTAGTAGTTCTTGCCGTCCTGAGCGGTGGCGACCGGCATGATCCGCACCACCGAAATCGGCATCGGCGTGTCGGCCAAGCCGTTCATCACCAGTCGGCCGCGTTGTCCGGCGCGGATCTGGCCGATCTCGCGTTCGTCGATCTGCAGCACGATGCGATAGCTGTTGAGCGGGGCGATCTCGAACAACTGCTTGCCAGCTTCCAGCGGCGTGCCGATCTGCTGGCTCAGATCGCCGGAGACGATCACCCCGTCGTAGGGCGCGCGCACGGTGGCGCGCTTGAGCTTTTCCTCGGTCAGGGTGAGCTGCGCCTGGGCTTCGTCCAGCTGAGCGCTGACCACTTGGATTTCGCTCAGGTCGTGGCTGGCCATGGCTTCGCGCAGCTTGTTGTCGTACTGGTCGCGTTCGCTGCTCCACTTGGCGCGTTCGACCAGCAGTTCGTGTTCGTCGAGCTTGGCCAGGGCCTGGCCGCGTCGCACCACGTCGCCGGCGCGGACATAACTGGCGCCGAGAAAGCCTTCGAACGGCGCTGCCGCGCTGCGTTGGACGCCGCCTTCGGTGACGGTCTTGGCCGAGATCCGGTAGGGCACGGGCAGGACGATCATCAGCAAGATCAGTATAGCGGCGATCGAGCCGCCGAGCTTCCACAGCAGGTGCGAAGGCCCGATCAATGCGCCCAGGCCGCGCCGGCACTCGTCGAACAATCTTTGCAGCGAATTGCGTTCGGCGTCGCGACGCTGCAGCACCACCGGCGAAAGCAGCGCCGCGAAGGTATCCATCCATTTGCGTTCGGCGTCGTTGAACGCCGGGCCTTGGGCGCGCTCGATGGTGATCACCGCCACCGCGCGTCCTGCGTGTTCGACCAGGGTGGTGCGTAACGAATGCGCGGCCACGCGACGGCGCAGTTCGGCGTGCGCGCGGTAGGACACCGCGCCGGCGGATTCGCCCGGCTCGCCGATTTCTACCGCCTGGCCCAGATCGGCGGCCTCGGCCATGGCGTCGATGTAGGCCTGGATCATCGGCGAAGACTTTTCGAAGGTCGCCGCTTCCGATAACGCCGACAGCGTCACCTTGGCGTCGCGCACCAGTCCGATCGCGACCCGCGAGCAATCGATGCGCCGCCGCAGATCGTTGCTCAGATCGACCAGCGCCTGTTGGAAGCGCTCGTGGCGCAGCGCGGTGGCCAGCGCTTCGAGCACGCTGAGCGAGCGGTTGCTCGACAACAGCGCGTCGTCGAGATCGCGCTTGCCGAGCAGATTGCTGAGCCAGGCGCCGCCCCAGTGCAGTTCGCGCAGCAACGGCGCGGTCGCGGCCTGGGCCATCTCGACTTCCAGCACCACCGCGCCGGCGACGCGCTCGCCGCTGGCGATCGGCGAGGCGATGTGCAGACGCCCGGGAAACTCCTCCGGCGCGGCTTGCACGACCACCCGGCGCTCGCCCAGGGCCGCCTGCACGGCTTCGCCCATGCGCGCCATGTCGGCGTTGGCCGCCGGCCATACCGCGATCGGGCCGAAGGTATTGCCGTCGCCGCTTTCGATCAGCACCGCGGCCTGGCGAATCTGCGGAAACTTCTCGATCAGGATGCCGAGCCAGGCCGAGCAGAATGCGTCGGAGGTCTGCGCATGGACGAACAGCTCCCAGGCGTTGGCAGGCGTCGGCGATGACGCGGGCGAGGTGGCGGCGGTGGCCGGCAAGGCGTTCATCGGGCCGGCTCCGCGCGCGCGATGCGCTGGCCCGCCAGCGCCGGCGCGCTTGCGCTGACGGGCGCTTGCGGCTGTGGCGCGAACAAATCGTCGAGTTCTTCGATGTCCGCGGCGCCGAGTTGGCCCAAGGTGGCGCGCAGTTTCAACGAGGCGACCAACTGCTGATAACGCGCCTTGCGCAGATCGCGCAGCGAGGTGGCGATCTTCTGCCGCGCATCGAGCACGTCGGCCTGCACCGCCAGCCCGCGCGCCAGTCCGCGCTCGGCCGCGGTCAGCGCCAATTGTCCGGCGCTCACGCCGATCCGCGCCGCGTTGGCCTTGGACTGCCCGGCCAGCCAACTCAGCCGCGCGCTCTTGACGTTGACCGTGGCCAATCGCCGGGTGGCTTCGGCTTCGGCCAGCGCCTTGTCGAGCATGGCGCGCGCTTCGGACACCTTGGCCGATATCGTGCCGCCGCTGTACAGCGGCACGTTGAGCTGCACGCCGACGTTCCACTGTTTGATGTCGTAACCGCTCTGGCCGGGGAAGTTGCCCACGTCCTGGGTGTTGTTGCCGTAGCTCGCGACCAGGTCCAGGGTGGGCTGATGGCCGGCGCGTTGCTTGCCGACTTCCTCTTCGGCCACGCGCACCGCCCGCCGCGCGGCGCGCACGGCCGGGCTGTGGCTGTCGATCTGTTCCAGCCAGGCGTCGGTGTCGCCGCCGAGCGTGTCGGGAATGCTGGCGTCGTCGCGCAGATAGGGTTGGATCAATTCCTCGGCCGGGCCCAGCCACTGCTCCAGTTCGGCCAGCTTGGTGTCGTGGTCGAGCTTGGCCGACTCGGCGTCTGCGTTGGCCGATTCGTATTTGCCGCGCGCTTCTTCGGCTTCCGGCGGGCTGGCCTGGCCGTGGCGCACGCCGCTGAGCGCGATGTCCCAGCGCGCCTTGAGCGCATCGCGCTGGGCGGCGGTGAACTCGGCGGCATCGCGCGTTTCCATCAGTTCGAACCACACCGTGGCCAGCTTCAGATACAACTGCTGCTCAGCGTCTTCGAGCTGGAATTCGGCTTGCTGGCCGGCTTCTCGCGATTGCCGAAGCGCGGCGTGGTTGGCTGGGCGCCACAGCGGCAGATTGAGGGTGAGCTGGGCCGAATCGTTGTCGTAACGATCGCGCGTGGTGGAAGGTAAACGGCCTTCGGTTTCGTAGCGGCGCCGGTTGCGGTTGCGGTTGGCGCTGACCGACAGCTGCGGCAGCATCGCGCCGAACGCCTGTCGGGTACGCGCGTCGGCGGCCTGCGCATTGGCTGCCGAGGCGCGTACGTTGGGTTCGCTCTCGCGCGCGATCGCGAACAGTTCGCCCAGCGATACCGGCTCGTTTGCGGCGCGCTCTTGCGCGGCGGCGTTCAGACAAAAAGCCAGCGCCAGCGACACCGGGCCGGTGCGCAGCAGAAAGCGGGGGGTCGAGCCGATAGGGTTTTTCACGCCGTCCATTGGAACTGCTGCACGCGGGTCGGCCGTTCAGATCCAGCGCGGGCGAAACCCCGTGCGTAGGGAGGTGGATCTTGCGACGTGTCCCCGTTCATATCCTGACAGGGAGGGGCTCCCCGAACTGCGCCCCAGCACGACCGCCAGCGGGCCCGGCCCGGCCGGTGCCCGATGTACGAAATCGGCGTTTTCCCCTGTTTCCGGCGCGACTTTAGCATTGGCCGCAGGGTCGTGCCAGCGCGCTGAAAAAGCGATATCGACGGTGCCCGACGGCGCTGTGGAACGAGCGCTTGAGCTATCATGGCCGCGGGGAAAACGGCCGTTTGGATGAACGGCCGACAGGGGAAACAGGAGAGTTCATGAAACACGCAGTAACCGTGGCCCTGATCGTGGCCACTCTGGCCGGCTGCAAGACCACCGGTCAGCGAATCCGCGACCTGGAGCCGGACAGCAGCCGCGAATATGTCATCAGCCATCTGGGCAAACCGGATGCGATGCGCATGGTCGGCGATTTCGAAGTGCTGACCTATCTGTACCGCAATCGCAATCGCCGTTCGTTGTTCAACACCAACTACACGGTCATCCTCAAACAGGACAAGGTGGTCGAATACGGCCCCGGCCTGGCGCGGCGCGAAGGCCTGCGCAACGTGGTGATCGTGCCGCCGATGGGCGACTGATCGGGCGGCCGAATCCAGCGCGGCGACGGTGCCGCGCGTCGCTGGTGGTTTCGATGCTTCTTCGACGGCGCGCGTCATGCGCGCGGCGCCGCCGTGGGCGGTCGGCCGCATAGCCGAAACAGACGCGCCGATCGGAACGCATCGGGTCGCGACTTCATAAAAAAACGCTCGCAGATACGGGCGACGGCATCCAGGGCACGCGCGGATCTGCGTTGCCGACGTCGGATCGTACCCGCGACAAGGCGATGCCGCGTCGGCATCGGCCGGCGCGGCAGGTTCGAGTGACTTGCGTGCGTTGCGCATGGAATCCGTTCCGCATCGGCGCAGCGAGCCGGGGCTCGCTGCGCCGTGCCTGGCCGGCCTCAGTGAGGCCGTTTCACCACCAGCCCGCTGCGTGCGGCCAGATCGCCCATCGACGGTGCGCTGTCTTCCGCGCTGTCGCGCCACAGTCGGCTGGCCAGACCGGACGGCAGCGCATGCGCCGCGACCGACAGCGACCAGTCCAACGTCGGCGCCGGGCTCGCGTTACGCGAACGGTTGATCACGATGTAGCTCCGCTGCGTCGCGCCTTCCTCGGCCGGACGCTGCGCCCCCGCTTGCAACGTGGCGCTGGCGCTGCGCAGGCTGCGCGCATCGCGCTCGACCTGGAACGACAGCACGCCTTGCGCGCTGGCATGGCCGTTGCTGACTTGGTAATGGATCGTGTCGACGCCGAGGAAGCCCAGGTGCGGCCGATAGGCGTAACTGCCGTCCGCGTTGCGGTTCAGCACGCCGTGCGCGGATGCGCCGAACTCCAACTGCAGGCGGCGTCCGTTGGGATCGCGCGCCAAGGCATGCGCGTCGAAGCGCACCAGCCCGCCTTGCAGCACCGCGAAGCTGGCGTTCAACGCCTGCGGCGGCGGCACCAGGGCCGTACGCGCGACCCGCACCATCACCAACGCCGCTTCGCCCCGGGTGCCGATCACCTGACAGGTGAAAGCATCCACGCCGTACCAGTTCCGGTTCGGCGTGTAGCGGTAGCGGCCGTCGGCGTCGATGCGCACCTGCCCGTGGTTGGGCCCGATCAGCACCTGCGCGCGGCCGATCGATTGCGGTACGGTCCGCGAAGCGATCGCGGTGACGACGGTTTCCACCGCCGGCACGTCGCGTTCGATCTGGGCGTGGTTGCGTTGGACGTGACGCCTGGAGCCGACGAAGGCGAGCGACTCGCTGACCGTGCCGGCGCCTTCGGACTCGTGCGCCGACGCGTCGATCGTGCTGCGATCGGCCGTCGCCGCGGCGCTCATCGCCGCCGACGCCATCTCCATGGTGTCCACCGGTTGCGGAGTCGTCGATTCGGTCTGATCGGTTCCACCGCCCTGATCCTGCTGCTGTTGGGCCAGGGCAGCGGCCTGCACCGCGTACTCCGTGCGCGATTCGCTCAGGTCGTACTCGAGCGTCGCGTCGGTGGCGCTGATGGAGGCATCCATGCTGGCGTACAGGCTGTCCTCATCGCTGAAGCACTCGTAGCCGCTGCCGTCGGAATACACACGTATCCACACCGTGGCGCAGTTGGAGTTGTACTGGCCATCGTTGACCCGGTAGGTGAACGCGTCCAGTCCGTACCAGTTGCGGTCGGGCGTGTAGGTGAAGGTGCCGTCGGCGTTGAACGACAAGTTGCCGTTGCGCGGGCCGCAGACCACTTGCGCGGTCAGCGGATCGCAGGTCGGATCCCAGTCGTTTCGGGTCGGATCGAAACGCACCGATCCGTCCTCGTCGACGTAGACGTGATCGTCGAAGGCCAGCGGCGGCAGGTTGGCGCACAGCACGTCGATCGAGACCGTGGCGACGTTGGAGTCGCGTTGGCCGTCGTTGGCGACGTAGGTGAAGCTGTCCGGACCGATGTAGCCGAGGAACAAGAACGAGCGGTCCGGCGTGTAAGTGAAGCTGCCGTCGCTGTTCTGGCGCAGGGTGCCGTGCTTGGGACCGCTGATCAGGCGGCTGGTCAACGGGCGGCCTTCGGGGTCGCTGTCGTTGGCCAGCACCTTGATCGTGGCGGTCTGGTTGTTGTGCACGCGCACGCTGTCGTTGGCCGCGACCGGCGCCTGGTTGGCGGCGATCACCAAGCGCACCGTGGCGATCTGCGACTGGGTCTTTCCGTCGCCGGCGCGGTAGGTGAAGGTGTCGGTGCCGCTGAAGTTTCCGGTGGAAGTGTAGGTGAAGGTTCCATCGGCGTTGCGCACCAGATTGCCGTGGGCCGGGCCGGTAACGATGGTCGCGTTGAGCGGATCGCCGTCGGCGTCGGTGTCGTTGGCCAGCGGGTTGATCGTCATCGGCACGCCCTGATTGCCGTTGAACTGATCGTCGTTGGCGACCGGCGGCTTGTTGGTGGCGATCACATGGATCGTCACCGACGCCACGGTGGACTCCAGGCCGCCGTCGCTGGCGACGTAGGTGAAGCTGTCGGTGCCGCTGTAACCGCTGGTCGGGGTGTAGGTGATGGTGCCGTCGGCGCCGATTACGACCCGGCCGTTGGCCGGCTGGCTGACGATCCGCACCGACAGACCGGCGTTGGCCGGCGTGCCGCTGCCCTGGTTGGCGCCGGTGCTGTTGTCGATATCGCTGTCGTTGTCGAGCAGGCGGATCACCAGCGGCTGGTCCTGCAGCGTGGTGCCGACGTCGTTGACCGCCATCGGCGCATCGTTGACCGCGGTGATGGTGAGCACCACCGTCGCCACCGCCGACTGGCCCTGGCCGTCGCTGACCCGGTAGTCGATGCGTTCGCTGCCGTTGTAGTTCGTATCCGGCGTGTAGCGATACGTGCCATCGGCGTTGCGCACCAGGCTGCCGTGGGAGGGGCCGTTGACGATCACGACCGACAACGGATCGCCGTCGACGTCGTGGGCGCTGGACAGCGGATCGAATGCGATCTGTCCGTCTTCCAGCAGCGTCAGGTTGAGCCCGCCCGCGGTCGGCAGGTCGTTCACCGGATCCAGATCGATCGTCACCGTCGCCAGCGTGGAATCAGCCTGGCCGTCGTTGAGGCGGTAGGTGAAGCGGTCGCTGCCGTGGTAGTTGGCGTTCGGGGTGTAGGTGAAGCGTCCGTCGGCGCCCACGGTGAGCACGCCGTGCAGCGGGCCGTCGACGATGCGCGCGGTAAGCGCATCGCCGTCGACATCGTGGCCGGCGCCGAGCAGATCGCCGGTCACGGCCTCGTCCTCGCGACCGCTCAGACCGATGTCGCCGGCCTGCGGTGCGTCGTTGCGCGATTCCACCGTCAAACGGACCGTGGCGATGGCCGATTCCACCGTGCCGTCGCTGACCCGGTAGCTGAAGCTGTCTTCGCCGTGGAATTCCGCCGCCGGAACGTAGGTGTAGCTGCCGTCGGCGTTGCGCACCAGGGTGCCGTGCTGCGGTTCGGCGACGATGCTCGCGGTGAGCGCGTCGCCGTCGACATCGCTGGCGGCCGCCAGCGGATCGAAGGCCAGGTTGCCGTCCTCGGCCACGGTGAAGGCCGAATCGTTCAATCGCGGCGCATCGTTGTGGGCACGCAGATGAATGGTGACCGTGCCGAGCTCGGATTCCAGCTCACCGTCGCTGAGACGATAGGTGAAGGTATCGACGCCGTTGTAGTCGCTGTCCGGCGTGTAGGTGAAACGGCCGTCGGCATCGACCACCAAGGTCCCGTGCTCGGGGCCGCGCACCACGGTGACGGTGAGGCGATCGCCGTCGACGTCGCTGCCGGCGACGATCAGCTGGCCGCTGGCCGGCTGGTCTTCGTCCACTTCGATGTCGGCGACCTGCACGGTCGGCGCGTCGTTGACCGGCTTGACCGTCAGATCGATCGTCGCCACCCGCGAAACCGCGTTGCCGTCGCTGACGCGGTAGCTGAAGCGGTCGGCGCCGTTGAAGTTCGCCGCGGGCACGTACGAATAGGTGCCGTCGGCGTTCAACGTCAGGCTGCCGTGCTGCGGGCCTTCGACGATTTCGAACTGCAATGCATCGCCGTCGACGTCGTTGGCCTGCGGCCGCAGATCGACCACCAGCGTCGCGTCCTCGTTCACCTCCATCCGCGCATCGCCCACGCTCGGCGGGTGATTGACGTGAATCACCTTGAGGCTGACGGTGGCGGCGTTGGATTGGGTTTTGCCGTTGTCGAGCACGTAGCTGAAGCTGTCCTCGCCGTGGTACAGCGCATCGGGCGTGTAGCTGAAGCTGCCGTCGGCATTGAGCACCAAGGTGCCGTGGGCCGGGCCGTTGACCAGCACCGGCGTGAATCCGGCGCTGTTGCGATCGTTGCCGATCACGTTGCCGACGGTGACGGCGTCCTCGTAACCCTCCACTGCATCGTCGCTGGCCTGCACTTGGCCCATCAAGGCGACGTCGCGGATGGTGACGCGGCTGTTTTGCGCACCGAAGCCGATCAGGTCGAACGACAGATTCACCGCCGTGCCCGCGGCGATGCCGCGCACGTCGACCAAGTAGGTGCGGCTGCCGTCGGCATTGAGCTTGACGGTGACGCCCTGAGCCAAGGTGGCGCGACCGTTGCCCTGCAGGTTGAGCAGGGAATCGGTACGGGTGAGCCCGATCGCGCCGCCGAGCGAGGCGCCGCTGACCGCATCGAGCAAGGCCGCCTCGAACGCGTCCTGCGGCATGTCGCCGGGGTTGTCCAGATTCAGCCCGGCCACGGTGAAGCGCAGGAACTGATCGCCTTCACCGATGAGGAACACCTGGTTGAGGCGAGTCTGGCTGACCGCGGTTTCGCCGAGAGTGACCGAACCGTCCGCGTTGTAGCCGACTTGACCGAACTCGATCCACTGCTCGGCGTTGTCGACCAGGCGCGGATTGACGACCGGCGCGACCCAACCGGTGGGCGGGTTGGCGCTGGGCGTGCCGGTGGGCGGCGCGACTTGGGTGTAGGTACCGGGGCTGGCGAAGTAGGGCACGTTGCCCGAGCGAAGCATGGCGACGTCGACCGCATCGGGCAGGCGGCGGGTGCCGGCTTCCAGATACTCGGCCATGTTCGCGGTGTCGCCATAGGTCACCGGCAAGCCCATGACGTGGCCGTACTCGTGGATGAGCACGGTCAGCAGGTCGAGCTTTCCGGCGGCTTCCGAACCGGCCGCGGCGACGAACTTGGTCGCGTGCGAGGTGGCGTGGAATTCGGATTGTTCGCCTGCGGTGGCGTCGACGAACCAGCCCCAGCCGGCGCCGAGCGCGTCGATGGTGATGGTGGTGCCTGCGGTTCGACCCGCCATTCCGGTTGGCAAATCGCCGACCTCGAAGGTAGCCCGATCCAGCATGGCCTGCGACGCACCTGCATCCAACCAGTACTGACGGGCCTGGGCCAACACAGAGGAAATCTGCTGCATCGTCAGCGCCGGCACGTTGGTCGCGGTGCCTTCGGTGCGAACGCTCTGGTAGTCCCAGTTGGTGATCTCGAACTTGATCCGGCCGTTGTTGATCATTTGCCGGATTTTTTCCAGGCGCTCGGCGTAATCCGGGAACAGATTGCTGTCATCCAGAGCGTAGCCGTCCTTGGACGACGGCCTGTGCAGTTTCAGGGTCGGATCGCCGCTTTTCAGGCGGTTGAGCACGATGTTGTTGAGCCCCAAGAGCTGACGTTCATCGACGATGGAATAGACCACATCCGCCTTCGGATTGGCCTCAAGTCCGCAAACGTCGCGGAACAGCATGTACAGGGTGTCGTTCGCCAGCATCTCCGGAGTTTTGGCCCGGTAGAAGGACAGCTTTCGATCGATGAAGACTTCTCGGTCGCCGACGTATTTGTGCCCCTCGTACAGGCGGTAGTTGTTGGTGTTATGCCCCGGTGCCCGATCCGGGTTTTCGAACACCATGCCCCATTCCGCGTGTTTGCCGGTCGCTGGATCGAATATCGCGCCCCAGGTGGCTCTTTCGAAATCGCCGGCCGGTCCTTTGCGATTGAACGAGGAGACGATGATGGTGCCGCCGGCCGCCGGGTTGGTGACCACGATATCGACTTCGCCCGGTTCCAGATGCGGAAGGTCGCTGGGCACCGGATCGGATCTGGCCGGATCGCGGACCTCGATGTCGAAGCTTTGATGCGGATGTGGCGATGCGCAATTGTTGTTGTGCACCCACAAGCCGGTCTTGCCGACGTAGTAGGTATGGAAGCCTTCCACCTCGAGGTTGAAGACCTGGCGGCGGAAGTGCGGATCGGCATCGACATAGAACTCCTGCAAGTAGCGGGTGTTCTCATCCAAATCCCGCCAGGAGTCGTTGAAGTCCAGACGCAATCCGGGCGCCTCGTCGGTATGGAACGAGGCGACGAATCCGATTCCGTCCTGCCCTGTGCTGTACACCATCTCGCATTCGCCGACGATGATCTCGCCGCCGTCCTCGGATTCGAGGATCTGTCCGGAATAGAGCTTGTCCAGTCGCAGCCAGCCATGGTCCCTGACCCAGACCGGGTGGTTGCCGGTGGCGTAAATGCGCTCTTGCTTATGGGTCTGGGTGTGCAGGATGTCGACGTACCAGATTTCCTTGTCGTCGAAGACGTAGGTGTTGACGACCTTGCGATACTCCTTCTCGCCCTTGCTCTCAGGTTGGGAAAGAACCATGTCGCCGATCTTGATCTGCTCGATCGGAACCGGGCCCTTGTCCGTCCAGACCGTCGTGCCGGCGACGAAGCAGCCGTCGTTGAATTCGGGATAGTTTTCGTCCCTCAGGCTGCAGTAAGCCTCCAGCTCACGCTCGTACAACGGTCGGCCCGAGTACTTCTCCGCGAATGTGGCGGTGAGATGTTCGACCGTGGGAACGCGGTGACGGTCCAGGAATCGGGTGACGCTGCCGGCGTCGGCCAGGGCGGCCGACCCTGCCCTGCGCATGGCCTCGCGCAATTGCCAGGCTTGCTTGGCTTGCAACTGGATCGGCAGGTTCTTGTCGACCATATTGACGATCTGCGGAACCAGATCGCGATACCACAGCTCGGCTTGGCCCAAGGTCATCGAGCCGCGGGCCGGAGTGATGAAGGCCACGCGGCCGCCGACTTTGACGGTCGACTTGCCGCCGACATCGGGAGGCAACGCGTCACCGATATGGGTCGTACCCGATTGCGGGCGCGACGGCTCCAGGTCGACGGAAACGCCCCAGCTTTCGGTCATGTCGCTACGGCCGGGCTTGCGGTTGAACAACTCGCCGCTGATCAGTTTGCCGATGCCGTGGAACAACAGTTCGAAGCCCGCCGAACCCAGGCCCTCGACCAAGCCGCTCGACAACATCTGCACCAGCGAGAAGTCCTTTTGTCCGGACTTGCCGTTGGTGATGGCATAAACCTCCTGCAGGCCGCTTTGCTGGATCGCGTCGAACAATGCCCCACTGACCGCGGCACCGCCGGCGTTGCCGAGCACTCGGGTGGCCAGCGAAGCCGCATTCGAGGTCCAGCGGGTGACCACGCCGCCCACGCCCATCTGCACCTTGGTCGCGTAGCCGGTCGCCATCACGTCGACGAAGTTGGCGTTGACGAACTCCTGGTAGCTGAGTTCGCTGTTGTTGTACTGCTGCAGACGTTCGTCGTATCGGCCCAGGTAACCGCCGGTGAGCAGGTTGTCGACACCCCAGTAGATGATGCTCTTGACCATGTTGTCGTCGGGGTTGAAGGTCTCGCGCATGCTGGGGAACTTGATCGGCGGCGGTTCCGCCGGTGCGACCTCGATCGTGGGCAGGGGCACGTCGGCATAACCCAACTGAATCGGCAAGCCGCTCGGCGTATAGGTGGCGATGCCGAAGATCCAGCCGAATCCACTGCCGTCGGTGGGGCCGTTGTAGCGGGCCGGAGTGACGGCCTGGATCTGCGAGCCGAATTGCGCGCCGCTGCCGCCGCGGATCCAGTTGCGGTCGATCGGCATGCTGCGTCGGTCGATGCCGAGCGCGGCCATCGCCGCGGCGGCATCGCCGGTGTTGAAGTTGATCGCCGATTGGATCAGCGATGCCGCATTCCAGGTGTACATGGAATAGGTCATCGGCGCGAACATGTCGTAGTTTGGCTCGTAGTTCCAAACGCCCGCATACAAGATGCCATCCAGGCCGACCGAGATCTTGTCGATCGCGCCACCGGCGATCGGCGTGGTCGCGCCCAGATAGACCGGCGGTTGTCCATTACGGCCGAACGGGTTCTCGATGATGCCGATCTTGCCGCCGATCTGCACCGGTTGCAGCGATCCGTCGCGCACGGCGATGAAGTCGTTGAACCAGTAGTTCTTGTCGGCGACCAGGGCGTATTCCTTGCCCTGGTAGTAGACGATCACCGTGCCGGCCGCGCTCAGAATGTCCTGGTGGTACTTGTGGCCGCCTTGAGTGGGGGCGAAGTTCACCGGGCCGCGCATCTGGATGGCGTTGGCGTCGATCGCGGACTCGCCGCTGATGCGCCCCAACCAGTTCGGATTGACGTTGATCGCCGCCACGCCCCAATCCTTGTCGTCGGCATTGCTGACCAGGAACTGGCCTGGTTCGGCGCCGCTGGTGACGTAGGTGGGTTTCTTGCCCTTGTTGCCCTGGCTGTAGTCGCCGGGATCGACGATGGCGACCGCGCCCAGGGTGACGATGCCCAGGCGATCGATCTGGTTGATGTCGATGATGGTGACGGTGCCGGACGTGGAGGTCAGCGCGATATAGCTCTCGGCGTTGACCGCGATGTCCTGATAGCCGTCGCGCGGCACGTCGGTTCCGATGTTGAGCCACTGTTCCTCTTGCAGGAAGTTGCCGTTCATCGGATTGACGTTGACTCGCCTCAGGCCACCGGGATCGCTGCCGTTGGAGCGCAAGGCGACATACAGCCAACCGTTGCTTACCGCCAGGCTGGAGATCCGCCCGTACGCCAGGCTGCTGAGCTGGTAAGTGAACACGACGTTGCGGGTCAAGGTGTCGATCACGTAGATCTGCTTGTCCCAACCGGCCACGAACACCAGCGAACCGTCCTCGCTGAAGCTGATGGGATGACCGGCGCCGCGCGCCAGAGCCAGCGGCCGACCGCGTTCGTCGACGGTGAGCTGCTGTTGCAGCGCCACCGGTGCGGAGTTGGTGGAACTGGGTTGGCCGGTGTACTGGAACACATTGATGGTGTTGGCTTGAGTCACGTACGTCATCGGCGTGCCGGTGTTGTACGTCTGGATCGAAGCGCTGCTCAACCGCGTACCGCGCACCGAATCGCCGTTGCCGTCGACGGTCAAGGCGACGCGCTCGATGCGGATGACGTGTTGCGACAGCGCCACATCCTCCCGGATGGTGAACTTCAAGGTGGCTCCGGGGCCGCTACCGGAAGGACTCACATCGAACGCCTGCCAGATCAGTCCTTCGCTCGCGCGCGCGCCTTCGACCGATGGGCTGGTCAATTGCGCGCCGCGCGGTTCGACCCACACGCGCAGGTAGAAATTCCCGCTGGACTGGCCGGCGGGCAGGAAGTCGCCGGTCAGAGTGATCTCGCGCGTAGCGACGTTGTAGTTGAAGCCGGTGATCTGCGGGGTGGTATCGGTGGCCGGACGCGGCACCGCCGGGAACTGCGCCGACGGATCGGTCGAAGTCAACGCCGCCGCCGGCACGTTGAGCTGATACGTGCCGGCGATCCCGTAACTGATCGCGGTGAGGTTGGTCGGGATCGACTGGATCATGGCGACAGCGCCGATGCTCATCGAGCCCATGGCCGGTATCGCGACGGCCATGTACGCCATATTCATCCACAACGCATCCCAGTTCAGCGCCATGCCCGAAAGCTTGGCGTCGCCGGTCTGTTCGTTCACCGACGCCTTCTTGGCGGTGACGATGAAATTGCCGCCGACCATCGCGCCCTGGAACGGCGGGCTGGCGGTGCGGGCCATGCCGTCGGCGCCGATGACGCCGTCGTCGACCAGCCACCAGGTCTTGTGGACCACGCCTTGTGCGTCGGTGATGGTGCCTTCGCGCCAGAACATGACCTGGGTGCCGGCCGCCAACTGGGTCGGCTGGCCGGTGGCGGGGTCGATCGGGCCGTTGACCTTCAATGCGAACTGCAACGCCGTATTGGCCTTGAGCCCGCCCAGGTCGATGCGCACCGCGCCCAGAGTGTTGAGCGTGTCCATGCCGGGCAGCGGAGTTTCCAGCGCGCCGATCGAGATCGCCTGGATCGACGCGGTGGTGTCGCTGGGCAACGCGCCGGCGCCGATCGACAGCAAGTTGCCCTGGTTGTCCATGGTCACCGCGCCTTCGTTGGCCGGCACGTGGGTCGGGCCGACCACCGGCACCTTGACCCGCAGTTGCACCGTGGCCTGCAGGCCGCCGTTGATGACGGTGATGGTGGCCACGCCGGTGGAGCGCGCCAGCACCAGGCCGTCGGCGGTGATCTCCGCCACCGAGGGATCGCTGATGAAATAACGCGTGCCCGAAGTGGCCTTGCTCAAGTCGGTGCCCAGGCCCCAACCGGAGAAGGTGTGCACGTCGATCTGGCGTTGGCCGATGCCGGCGGCCAGATCGAAAGTGGCCGGGAACAGATCGAGCTCGTTGTCGTTGCCGTCGTGCATCGGACGGGTCGGTTGCGCGGAGACCACGATCGCGTTGAACGCTTCGATGCCGTGCGAGCGGATCCGCACCAGCGCGGTGCCGTTGGTCAGGCCGCGGACGATGCCGTCGGCACCGACTGCGACCACCGCCGGGTTATCGGACAGGAACTGCACGTAGTTGCCGATCAGTTCGACGCCTTGCTGGTCCTCGAAATCGCCGATCACGCGGAAGCGTGCGCTGGTGCCGGTGCCCAGCACCGGGATGCGCTCAACGCGCATGCCGATCAGGCGCGCGGCGCTGACGTCGATGTTGAGCTGGATCGGGGCGCTGGTGCTGTAGCCGTCGTCGGCGCTCACGAACACGCTGGCCACGCCGGTGTACCCGGGTTCGGGATCGAAGATCACCGACTGGCCGTCGCTGCTCAGGCGCGCGGTGCCGTGGCTGGCGCCGAGCACGCGCCAGAACACCGCATCGCCGTCCTGATCGCGGGCGAGCGACGACAACGGGATGCGCACGCTCAGATCGGCGTGGGTGAGCACGCGCGGCAGTACCGCCGCTTCGGTCGGCGGCAGGTTGGCGCGCCAGCCGAAGTTGGCGTACAGGATCTGACGATCGCTCTGATCGACGCGGCCGTTGCGGTCCAGATCGCCGATCGCGGCGCCGTTGGCCATGGCCTGATCCCAGGCCGCGCTGTCGTTGCCGTCGATGCGGCCGTTACGGTCGAGGTCGCCGGCCAGCGCGATGCTGATGCGCGCGGTGCCCGCGCCGTGCAGGCGGATCAACTTGACGCCGGCTTCGGTGACGCGGATCAACAAGGTGCGCACGCCGTTGACGGTGGCGGTGCCGAGCACATCGGCGCCGATCACTTCCAGAGTCGAGGCGGCATCGCCGAACTCGACGCTGAGGGCGAGCAGGATCGCGCCATCGGCGCCGGCGTGCTTGACCGTCGAGGCCAGCTCGCTGTCGCGCACGTTGAACGCCAGCGTGGTGGTCTGGTCGGCTTGCAGCGTGCCGCTCCACTGATTGCCGCCGCTGTTGCCGAGCCACTGCGCGGCGGTGCCCAGATTGCCGGCGATGACGTCGGCATAGGGCTGGCCGTCGGCGCGGTAGCCGTAGGCCGTGCCCAGTTCCGCGCCCTCCAGCGCGCGCGCCAGGACCAGGCGGCCCTGCGTGTCGTAGCGATAGACCACGGTGCGGGTGCTGCCGTCGGCGGCGACCGGACCGCCGATCCGGGCGATGCGGCCCTGGATATCGCGGACGATGTCGATGCGTTGCGCCGCGTTGCCGCCGGCTAGGACGATGCCGCCGTCGGACACCAGCCAGTTCACGCCGTCGGCGAAACGCACCTGGGTGAGCTTGCCGGCGGTGTCGAGGCGATACACCGTGCCGTCCGGCGCGGTGAGCTCATAACCCGACGGCTGCCACGGCAGACCGCTGTTCTGGTCGTACAGGCGCGAGCCTTGGCGTTGCAGCGCATCGCCGTTGAGCGCGCGCAACTGCCAACCCTGATCGTTGGCGAACACGGCGCGGTGAACCACCGGCGCGCCCGGCGCGGAGCCGAGCGCGGTCTCCGAGGTGCCCAGGGCGAAGCCGAGATGGACCATCGGCGCATTGGCCTGGCCGAGGTTGGCGGGAATCTGCAGCCACACCCGCGCGCCTTCGGCCCATGGCGCCAGCATGCCGCTGGCGGCGAACTGCGCTTGGTCATGGGTCAGGCGGCTGTCGAAGCCGCTCAGATTCCAGTTGCCCAGATCGGCGTTGACGCCGCCTTCCACCGTGCGACGCAACACGAATGCGTGGCCGCCGAGCAGATAGGTCGCATCGCTCGCTTCCACAGTCGCGTAAGTCTTGCGTTCGCTGTCGATGACCAGGCGCGCTTCGATCTCACTGGTGCGGCCGGACAAGTCCCAGGCGCTCAGGCGCAATTGGTACACGCCGTTGCGGTACTGAGCCGGGTCCAGCGCGGCCAGCGACAGCAGTTGCTCCAGTGACTGCGCATCGTTCTCGCTTTGCGCCAGCACGCGCCACTCGGCGCTGCCCACCGCGGCGATCTGCAGGCGATAGCCCATCAGCTGGCGTTCGCTCAGCTGCGCGGTCAACGCGGTCAGCGCGCCGATTTCGACCGGCCGGCCGGTCGCGGTCGCGCCTTGCAGCGCGCCGGTCCAGGCCAGCGAGGGTGCGAGCGTGTCGGTCGGGTCCTTGATCCGCAGTTGCTTGATCGCGGTGCGGCTGAAGCCGTCGACATCGGTGGCCACGACCCGCACTTCGATCAGGCCCGGCTGGGTCGCCTGCAGGCGCAGGCGGCCGGCCTCGTCGAGGGTGGCGTTGGTCCAATCGTCCAGGCCCAGGCCGCTGCCGCGGATTTGCACGGAGATCGAAGCGATGGCGCCGAAGCTGGCTGCGCGCACGGTCACCAGCAGATTCTGGCCCGGCACCGCGGGGGTGCTGGGCAGGCTGTCGATGAGCACGTCGGGCGCGATCGAGGCGGCGTCGGCGGCCACGCGCAAGGTGAAGGTGCGCATCACCGAATCGCGACCGTCGGATACGCGCGCGGTCACCACGTAATCGCCGATCTGGCCGGGGCCGGGCGTCCAGCGCAGGCGGCCGGATGCGGCCTCGTACACCGCGCCTTCGGGCAGGCCTTCGAAACTCACCGTGAGCGCGCCGGTTTGCGCCGCGCCGTCGACGTCGTTGGCGTAGATGCCGCGACCGTCATTGAGACCGCCCAATTGCACCGGCAGGTTCAAGGTCTGGCCGACCAGGGCCAGATGGCGGCTGACCGCGAGCGTCGGCGCGCGGTTGGCGTCGAACACGCGCACGTACACGGTGCGGTAGACCACCGCATCGCCATCGGTGGCCTTGAAGGTGAAGGCGAATTCGCGATCGTTGGCCAGCGAGTTGTCGACCGTCTGGTGATCCGGCGTCCACTCGAAGTAGCCGGTCGCGGAGTTGAAGGTGATACCGGCCGGGGTGTTGGCGTCGTAGATCAGGCTCAACGAGGTCGGCTGGCCGTCGCCGTCGCTGGCGCGCACGGTGAAGCCCAGGGTGTCGCCCTCGCGCACCAGTTGGAACGGCAGCGGGTTGATCACCGGTGCCTGGTTGACGTTGGCCACGCGCAGCTCGAACACGCGCGACAGCGACATCGCGCCGTCGCTGCCGGTGATGCGGAAGCGGTACACGCCGGGCGCATCGCCGTCGACGTTGTCGCTTTGCGCGGCGAACAGGCTCGGCGTCCAGCGCAGCAACGCGCGATTGCCGTTGGATGCGCTGGGCACTTCCAGGATCATGCCGGCCGGCAAGTCGATCGCCGACCAGTTGATCACGTCGGCGTCGTTGTCGCGGGCGAACAACTCCAGGGTCAGCGGCACGCCCTCGGTGGCGCTCAACAGCACCGGGACGGCGGCGTTGCCGGTGTCGCTTACCGCGGCGCCGTTGGCCTGGATGCCGAGCAGTTCCGGAGCCACGTCGCTGGCGCGCACGATCACGCGCAGCGTGCGGGTGATGACGTTGGGCACCGGGTTGGCCGGATTGGCGTGGCCCTGATCCTGCGGCGGCAGGCCGCTGTCGCGCACGGTGATGACGATGTCGTGTGCGCCGATGTCGCCGGCGCCGGGCTGCCAACCGAAGATCGCATAGCCGTACTGCGGCATGCGGATCAGCTCCGCGCCCAGCGGCAGGCCGCTGACCTCGTAGCTCAGCGGATCCTGATCGCGATCGGTCATCGAGATCGGCAGGGTGATCATCTGGCCTGCGACCGCGATGATCTGCGAAGGCAACACCAGTTCCGGCGGCTCGGTCAGGCTGCGCGCGGTCAACACGAAGCGCATGGTCTGCGCCAGCACCCGGTTGACTTCGCCGTCGCCGTTGTCCTGCGCGACCAGAGTGATTTCGTAATCGCCGCGATCGTTATCGCCCGGAGCGAAGCGGATGGTGCCGGTGATGCGGCCGTCGCCGCTGGACGGATTTTGGGTGTAGGTGGCGAAACGAGGCAGGCCGGAGATGGTCAGCTGGATCGGATTGCTGTCGACGTCGTCGATGACCACCGGGATTTCCAGCACTGCGCCCTTGTCGACGATCGCCGATGCGATCGGCGCGATCACCGGCGCGCGGTTGGCGTTGGCGACCACGATCGGGATGGTGACGCGGCTGACCGCCGGAGTACCGGTACCGTCGCCGTCGTCGGTGGCGATCACGGTGATGTAGTACGTGCCGGACTGGGAATAACCCGGCGTCCACACGATTTCCAAGGTCTCCGCATCGAAGCTGGCGCCTTGCGGCAGGCCCAGCACCTGGTACTGCACGGTCGCCGCGGTGCTGCCGACTTCATCGACCGCCTGACCGCCCGGACGCAGACGGATCTTGGGCGCGAAGCCCGGATTGTCCGGATCGACCGCGAACGCGGAGATGCGCAGCGTCTGGCCTTCGAAGGTCTGCCACGGCGATTCGATGTTGGCATCGAACACCGGTGCGCCGTTGGCGTTGAGAACGTTGAACTCGATGGTCTGAGTGGTGCGTCGGACCACGCGCTGCCCGCCGGGCAGGGTGTAGGTGGCGGTGAGCGTCACCGGCACGCTGTAGGAGCCGCGCTGGCTGTAGGTCGGGGTCCACGACAACCAACCGGTTTCGGGGTTGATCTGCGCGCCGCCGCCCAGGCCGGGTGCGCTGTAGGTCAGCACGACGGTGGTGCCGTCGGACTGGCGCAGACCGCCCGGCACCTGGCCGTTGAGCTGCAACGCGAAGGCGACGCCTTCCTGCAGCGTCTGCGGCGGGATCGGCGCGAGCACCGGCAAGGCCTGCTGCTGCTGGACCACGATGTCGAAACGCTGGACCAGCGTGGTCTTGCCGTCGCTGACGGTGACGGTGATGTTGCGGTAGGCGTCGGCCTGGGTGTAGTCGGGCGTCCAGGTGAGCAGGCCGGTGCCGGCATCGAACATCGCGCCCGGCGGCAGATTGCCGATGCTCACCACCAGGGTATCGCCGTCGGCGTCGGCGGCGATCAAGGGCAGCGACAAGGTCTCGCCTTCGCCGATCACGATCTCGCGTTGCAGGTTGAGCGTGGGCGCGTGATTGCCGCCGGTCACCGGCAGGCGCAGCGTGCGCAGCGAAACGCCGCCACGGCTGTCCTGCACGCGCAGCACGATGGTGGTGTCGGCCAGCGCGTTCGCATCCGGCGTCCAGGTCAAGGTGGCGGTGGAGTGGTAGAAACCGTCGGCGCCGACGGTGTGTCCTGCCGGCGGCGTCAGCACCAATCCCGGCGGTCCCTGCAGCACTTGCCAGAAGAACAGCGTGCCGTCGAAGTCGATCGCGTCGATCTGGCCGGTCCAGCTCTGGCCGATCGCGGCCGGATTGGCGAACGTGCCGGCGGCCTCGGCCACCGGGTCGGTCAGCTTGATCGCCGGCGGCAGATTGGCCTGCGGCGCGGCGTAGACATCGTGGCCGAGGTCGGCCTTGGCCAGGTCGAGCAGGCCGCCGGCGGTGGAGAAATGTCCGGCCGGAACGATGGTCACGGTCTGGTCGGCCAAGGTCGCGCCCGCGGCGAGTTTGCCGCCCAACGCCTGCAGCGCCGCGGTGAGGTTGAGCATCCACAGCTGCGCCTGATCGGCGCTGCCGGGATTGGCGCCGGCGATGGCGCCGCCGAAGTAACGGCCGGGGTCGAGCAACAGCACGATCGGCCCGCGCAGATCGTCGGTGCCGATATTGGTCACGCTGACGTCGTAGCTGATCGCGCCGGTGAGACGGTCGGCTCGGGTGTTGGTGAAGGTCAGCCGCACCTGTGTGCTCATGTTGAGCAGAGCGGTGAAGCTGGTCTGGGTGTCGTTGCCGATGCGCAGCTGCGAGGCGCTGCGCAGGTTGCCGCTGATGACCAGGCGATAGCTGCCCGGGCTCAGACCGCTGACATCCAGGTACGCGGTGTTGGTCTGCGCATCCCAGCGCACGGCCTTGGGCATGATCGCCGCGGCGCCGGGTTCGGACGGCACCAGCACATAGTTGCGCACGTCCAAGGCGCTGCCGACATCGACCGCGCCGCCGCCGTTGCCGAGCCACATGGCCTGATCGAACTGCACCGCGATCTGCGACATCGGCAGCGGCAGCAGCGAGCCGTCGGGCACGCTGGTGGCCAGTACCTTGGGCGCGCGCGCCGGAGCCAGTTCATCGATGTGATGGGTCTGCGCGATCAGGATGCGGCCGTCGGCGGTGGTCATCACCGCCTTGCCCTGAGTGCCGCCTTCGGCGACCTGCAGGACGCGGCGCGAGGCCAGCTCGATCATCCACACCGAGGAGCCGTGCGCGGTTTCGGTGTCGCTGGCGGCATGGATCTGCTGCGGCAGCGAACCCGATGCGATCAGCAGACCGGCCAGCAGCGAGCCCGGCGCGCCGAAGGCGATGCTGTCGACTACGCCGCGGACGCGGTATTCCAGTTCGGCGCGGCCCAGGGTGCGACCCGACATCGGGAAGCTGACGATGTCGGTAGTGCCGTTGGGATCGGCCGACGTGATCTCGCTGCCGGTCCAGCGCACCGCCCACAGGCGACCGTCCGGAGCGAAGGCGAGATCGCCGACGCGGGTATTGCTGAAGTGGCTCCAGGCCGGGACGCCGTTGGCCGGGTTGGGGCGATAGATGTTGATACCGTCGCCGGCGGAGACGTAGATCTCGCCGGTGAGCGGATGCACCGCCAAGGCATGCGTGAGCGGCTGCCCGCCGGGGCCCTGCACGCGGCGCACGATCGCGCCGCTGCCCGGATCGACCTGCAGCAGTTCGCTGCCGGTCATCACCCACAACTGGCCGAGGCGATCCACCGCCATGTCCAGGATCGGCTGATCCAGGCTGAACAACGGCGTGGTGCTGCGTCCGCCGTCCTTGCCGTAGCGATAAACCTCGTTACGCAGCGAACCGGCGCTGACCAGCACCGATTGATCGGCGAGTTGGACCATCGCCACAGCGCCCAGGTCGCCGGCGCTGCCGGAGAAACCGTCGGCGAAGCCGCGCGCGGCGAACGGCGCGAGCACGTTGCGAAGATCGCCGCCGCCGACGCTGGCGACATGGCCGGGCAATTGCTCGCGCGCCTGCGCGAACAGCGGATTGGACGGGTAGCTGCGGTCTTCCGGTGCTTGCGGGATTTCCGCGGTCTGCTCCAGGCCCGGGCGCACGCCCAGGCCGTCGGTGACTTCCTGTTGCGAACCGTCGTCGGGCAACACCGCGTTGGCGACCATGGCCGCCTCGCGATTGCCGGCGTTGTCGGTCGCCACCGCGAGGAACTCGTAGTGGGCGCCGGCTTCGCCGACGAAGATCGCCTCGGTCGTGCCCGGTCCGATCTGGCGCTGCCAGATGCGGAAGTCGCCGCCGTCGCGGGCGACGTAGACGGTGACGTAGCGGATGCCGCTGGCGTCGTCGCGCGCGGTCCAGCTCACCTTGACGACCGGTCTGCCTTGCGCGTCGTTGCCCAGCGGCACGGCCTGCACGGTGGTGACCGGCGCGCTGGCGTCGATGGTCACCGATTGCGCCTGGCTGTCCACCGGCGGGGTGTCGTCGAACAATATCCGCGCGACTGTGTCGATGGTGGCGCCCGATGCGACGCCGATCGCGGTGGACACGGTGAAGCTGACGAAACCGCTGGACAGCTGCGGGTTGGCGCCGTCGCCGTCGGTCGGCGCCAGCAGCACGCGGTTGGGATCGAGCATGACCTCGCCGGTGGCCGGATCGATGGCCTGGATCAGCCAGGTCGCGGTACGGGTGAGCGCATCGATGCCCGCGCTGACGCGCAGGATGAAACCCTTGCTGCCGCTGAAATCGAAATCGCCCTGGAAGTTGGCGCGATCGTCGGGGATGTGCAGGTTGATGTCGCCGATCTTCAGATCGCCCAGACGCAGCGAACGCGGATCGACGTCGCTGTCGAGCTGGGAAACGATGCGGATCTGATGGACGCCGCGACCGCTGAGGTTGTTGAAGCCGAAGGTGTAGGGCAGGGCGAGTCCGGCCGGCACGTAGACGCTGCCGTCGGCGGCCGAGACCCGGCCCTGCGGGCCTTGCACCTGGATGGTCGGATGCTCGGCGTCGGACTGACGCGCGATCAGCTGCAGGTACTGACTCAAGTTGAGGGGCTTGCCCGGAACCGGGACGAACTTGTCGTCCAGCAGGCCTTCATGGCGCAAGTACTCCAGTTCCGCCAATCCGCCGACGAAGATGCGGAAGTTCTGGAACTGCAGGACGCGGCCGGTACCGCGGTCGTAATCGGCCGGATTGGCCAGTCGCGGCACCGGGCTGAGCACCACGTCGCCTTCGTCGGTCTGACGCAGCTCGATATGATCGATGTCGCCGCGTCGGGCCGCTTCATCGCCCGCATGACGGGCGGTATCGCCGTACCACTGCTGCACCTTGGCGAAGAAGCCCAGGATGTCGGCCTGGCTGCGGTAGCTGTCGCCCGCGCGCGAGAACAGGATGCCCGCGGCCAGGGTCGCATTGAGGCTCACCACCAGGGTGTGCTCGCGGATCGGCGGCGCCTGATCGATCGGACGGATCAGGCCCGCGCCTTCCAGCGCGCCGAGCCAGCCGGCGACCCACTTGGCCGCATCCGCGGCAAGCACGCCCAGGTTTTCCGGCGTGCTCGGGTCGGCCAGCACCGCGGTGCGCAGGCGCAAGGCGTAGGCGGTCTGTTCGGCGATGAACTCATCGCGGGTCAGCGCGGTGGCGCCGGCGACGACGTTGAGCTGGAACGACTGCGACAGCGACTCGATCTTGGTGAGGATGTCTTCCGGTTCCTTGGACAGGAAGCGGCGGGTGAGACCTTCGGAGATGCTGTCCAGCGCGCTCACGCCGGCGTCGAGCTTGCCTGCGGCCTTCCAGTCCGGATGCACGGCGTAGAGCGCGTCGCGCAATGCGCCGAAATCGCGGTTGATCCATGCGGTCAGGCCCGGATAGGTCTGCAGTCGGAAGCTCATGCCGACGAAGCCGCGCGCGGCCACGTCGAAGGCGTAACCCGGGGTCAGGTTGAAACCGTTGGTGTTGACCGCGCCGTCCAGCGACGCCCACGGAATGTCGTTGCGCGGCGCGGTGCCGTTGGCCTGCAGGTTCAGCGGCCGGCCGCCGACGTTGGAGCCGAACAGAGCGAACGGCAGGTTGAGGCCTTCGATGAGGTACTCGTTGTAGCCCATCTCGACCGCGCCGATGTCGAAGCGTACGTACGGCGTGTCGACGTTGGTCAGGCTCTGCAGCGACACCGAGTAGGTGGCGCCGGCGCCCGGATCGAGCGTGCGCGGCCCGCCGATGCCGATGGTGACGTCGGCCTCGATGCCGCGTTCGACCAGGTAACGGGCGACCTCGATCACCCGTTGGCCGTTGGGATTGGTCACCACCACGTCGTACAGACCGTAGGGGAAGTTGCGGGTGTCGAAGATCGCGCGGATATGGGTGGCGTCGAGCACCTGCCAGCGTTCGGGCTCGGCCTCGAACACGCCCGGCCGCGACAACCGGACCAGTGCGCCCGGCTGGAAGCTGGAACCGTAGATGTCCAGGGTGACCCAGCGATGCTGTTCGTCGCCGACGCCGCCGGCATCGGGCGTGATCTTGGTGATCGACAGCGGCAGCACGTCCACGCGCAGCGTCGCAGCCGACGAGCCGGCGCGCGGACGCACCAGGATGTAGTAATCGCCGGCCTGGGTGCTCGGGATCAGCACGCGCTGATCGGCCGACGCCGCTTCGGTATAGGCCGCGTCGTAGGCGTAGCCGGTGGGGATGTCGCCGAAGCGCACGAACACTTCGTTATCGCCGGCGGCGGCGAGCGCGTCGAGCATCACCCGCAGGGTTTGCCCCGCGGCCACGCTGACTTTGTAGAGCTGGTCGCGGTTCTGGTTCAAGGAAATCTGGACCGGGCTGCCCACGTCGATGCGGGCGACCTCGGTGCGGATGGTCGCCGACGAGGCCGAGAGGTTGTTGGCCTCGCCCGGGGCCATCACCAGGCCGTTGGGGCCGTAGCTGATGCCGCCTTCGTGGACTTCGTTGTACAGATCCGGGCGCACCACGATCCGCCATTGGCCGTCCTTCAACGGCGGCAGATTGGCGATCAGGGTGCCGTCGTAGCGGCCTCCGGCGATCAGGCCGCCGGTGTGGTCGACCTTGCCGAGCAGGATGTCGCCGATGTCCCAGGTGTTGTCCAGCGACAGATACACCGCATCGGTCCAGCGGCCGAATGCGGGATTGGTCGAGTCGTTGATCACCGTGTAGGTGACCGTGACCGGCTCGCCGACCTTGGCCGTCGGCGGCACGCCGACGTCAAGGATCTTCAGATCGGCCGGCGGCGGGGTCTTGACGATGATCGGCTGCGCCGCGGCGAGCGCGTTGTTCTGATCCAGGCCGAACTCCAGCACCTGACCGTAAGGACCGGTGCCGAACGCGCGCGCCGGATCGGCGATGACGAATACGTAGTAGGTGCCGTCGACCAGATCGCGCGGCGCGGTCGCGGTGAAGCGGCCGTCGTAGCCGCCGCCCGCGGCCAGGCCGCCGCCGTGGCCGACATAGCCCAGGTAGCGGTCCTGATTGATGTCGAGGAAACGGTCGCGCGAAAGATAGATCAGGTCGTTCCAGTTGCCCTGATCGCTCGGCGTGGCGCCGCCCGCGTTGCGCACGCGATAGTCGACCACGAAGGTCTGGCCGGCGACCACGTCGGCCGGCGCGGTCACCACTTCGACCTGCAGATCCGGCGGCGTGGCTAGGGTGATCGGAAGCGCGATCGTGGCGATGTTGTTGCCTTCGTTCTGGAACTCGGGGATCGAATTGATGCCCGAGTCGATCAGCACGTCGAGGCCTTCGCGGATGGTGCTGATCTTTTCGTACGGGAACAGATCCTTGATGACGCCGGTATCGGTCTTGACGATGATGTGGAAGTCGCCGCTGATCGACTGCGGCAGATGGAACGTCGCCGACTGCGTGTACGACTCGCCCGGCAGCAGGAAGCGCGGCTTGCCGTCGGCGTCCTTGAGCGAGATCAGCTGCACGCGGCCGGGGTTCTTCTTCGGATCGCCTTCGATCAGCGGGTAATCCAGCGGATCCAGCGAGGCGTCGCGCGAGAGGTAGACGCCGTCGTACCACGAGCTCAGGCGGGTGGCGCGGTTGCCGTTGTTGGTCGTGGTCCAGGTGACGGTGACGACCTGGCCGGAGTACGGATTCGGATTGGATACCAGGATCGGGCCGATCTGCAGATCCGGCTCGCGATAGGTTATGTCGAGCGTGCCCGCGCCGACGTTGTTGTCGTTGCGCGCGTTCTCGTACACCGACTTGGCGTAGAGGTTCAGCGAGGTCTCGTTCTTGCCGCCGTTGCGGGCTTCTTCCTGAGCGCCGCCGCGTCCGTTGCTCGGCGGCCCGGGTTGTTCCAGCGTGCCGCTGAACGCGCTGTCGGTGAGCACGTGGATGTAGTAACGCCCATGCGTTCCGGGCGGCAGTTGTACGTTGGCGGTCGTGGTGTAACTCGCGCCCGCGGCCAGGCCCTGGGTATTGAAGTGGGTGAACGCGCCGAGCGCGGTCGCGCGCTCCAGAATGAAGGTCGGATCGGTGCTGATGTAGACCAGATCGACCCAGCCTCGGGTCGCGGGCCACACCGTTTCGCCGTGATTGGTCACCGTCCAGGTGATCGGAGTCGGTTCGCCGGAGAAGTTCTGCGGCTGGGTCTGCACCGTGGTCACCCGCAGGTCGGCCGGGTGCAGCACCACATCGGCGGCTTGCGCCAGCACGTTGTTGTTCTCGTTGACTTCGCGCACCAGCTTGAGCGCATCGGACTTGACGATCACGTAGCGGCCGTTGATCGACGGCGCCAGTTGCACGCTCTGGGTGACGACGTACTTCTCGCCGGCGTTGAGCGTGCGGTTCTGTCGATAGGTGACGATTTCCCAGATCTGCTTGGCCTGGGCCAGATCGGGGTGGTCGGCGACGTAGATCGTGTCCTCCCATTCGCCGGTGAACAGGTCGCCCTGGTTCTGCACTTCATAGGTGAAGTTCAACAGCGTGCCGGCATCGGTGCTCGGCGGAACCACGACGCGGGTCACCGCCAGATCGGGCGGCGTGATGCCCAGCACGCTGATCTTGCGCGCCTTGTAGTTGTTGTTGTCGATCTGGTTGGAGTCATCGGGGTTGGTGTAGAAGGCGGACGTGTTCTCCAGGATCACGTTGTACGCGTCGCTCCACACGGTGATGAAGTATTCGCCGCTGAGCGTGCCTTCCGGGATGGTGACCTGCAGCTGGCCCAGGTAGTCCTGGTTGATCGCCAGGTTGCCGTTGTGGACCACGCTGCCGAGCAGCATGTCGCCGCGGTTGGCGCCGGGGCGTTTCGGATCCTTGGCCAGCCACACGGTGTCGGTCCAGCTGCTGACGTCGGCGCTGGCGCCGCGGGTCGGGCCGCTGCCGCGGTTGGTGACGGTGTAACGCACCTCGATGCTGGCGCCGTGCACGGCCTGATCGGGCGCGATCACCCCGCTGGTGACCAGGTCGGCGAACGGCACCGCCTCGGCGTAGAAGTACTCCGCGTGCTGGTTGTTGTTCTCGTCGGGGTATTCGTCGATGGCGTAATCGCCGTCGGCCACCACGATCAGGTAACCGTCGCCGCTGAACTGCAGCGGGATGTCGATGGCCGCGGTGATGTTGGAGTAGCTCCTGGTCGGCTCCAACGCGCTGCCGTTGTCGTAGATGCCCACCAGCGTGTCGTCGCCGCTGAGGGTGCCGTCGTGCGAGAGATAGATCTTGTCGCGCCAGCGGCCGTTGGCCGGCATCGAACCCATGTTGGTCACGGTGTACTGCACCGCGATGCGAGTGCCCGCGGAGATGCGGCCCTCGGGCAGGCGGATGTTGCTGACTTGCAGGTCCGGACGCGGCTGCAGCCGGATGTTGGTGACGCTGTCGTGGATCTGCACGTTGTTGCTGCGTGCCGAACCGTGTTCGTAGACCTGCGCGCCGCTGGCGCCCAGATTGGCGTTGGTGATCACACGGATCCGGTACTGGCCCTCGATCTTCGACGGCATCCGCAGCTGTTCGCGGCGGGTGTATTCGCTCTGGGTCTGTTCGCCGGGCGCGCCGGAGATTTCAGGAATCAGCTTGCGGTCGAAGGTGAACGTGCCCAGGGTGATGACCGCGCCGAGCGGATCGGTCGGGACCAGTTGCACGATGTCGACCCACGGGCCGAGCGCATCGGCGTTGCCGCGGTTGGCCACGGTCCAGCTGATGTCGACCAGTGCGCCTTCGACCGCTTCGGCCGGCGCGCTGATGCTGTGGACCTGCAGGTCCGGCGTCGGCGCGAGCGTGACCGGGATGACCGCGCTATGGCCGGTGTTGTTGTTGGTGTAGAGGAACTCGTAAGGCCCGTGAGTGCGGACGTGGATGTAGTAATTGCCCTGGATACCGTTGGGCAGCAGCGCGGTGATGGCGCGCTCATAGTTGGCGCCGACACCGAGCTGGCCGATATGGGTGGCGGTGCCCAGGCGCACGACGACATCGCTGCCGTCCGCGCGGGTGCTCAGCCAGACCTCGTCGGTCCACTGGCTGTCGTCGGTGATGCCGATGCCGCGGTTGGTGATGCTCCAGTTGATCGTGAGCGGACGTCCGCTGACCGGGTCGCCTTCGATGAAGACGCGATCGACTTGCAGATCGGCGTAACGGATCGGCATCACGTCGATGTCGTGGTCGACCTGCGCGCGATCGTTGGCCGTGGCGCCGTTCTGGAACACCTGCTGGCCGTAGTCGGCGATCACGAACAGCTTGTAGCGGCCGCTGGTGCCCGGCGGCAGCAGAACGCTCAGTCGGCCTTCGTAGCTCTTGTTCAGCAGCAACTCGCCGTCGTGACGGACATCGCCGAGCACGCGGTCGTCGCTGTTGCCCAGGATGTCGTCGGTCGACAGGATCACCCGGTCGGTCCACTGGCTGCTGCGGCCCGCGCCGGTGCCGCGGTTGGTGACCGTCCAGACCACGTCCAGCGTGGCCGGATCGGCGATCAGCTGCGACGGCGCCTGCACCACGTCGACCGCGAGGTCGGCGTACTGCGCCAGTTCGATCGCGAGCGCATCGCGGCCGGTGTTGTCGTTGCGGTCGTGATCGTCGAGCCGGCGCGCGGCGTCGGCGATCACCACGATTTCGTATTCGCCGGAGGCGGCCAGCGGCAGCATGAACGAGGCGCTGCTTTGATAGCTCTGGTTGCTCGCCAGCGCGCCTTCGCGCGCGACCTCCGCGACCAGGGTCAGGACGCCGTTCTTGGACAGATAGACCCGATCCACCCAGCCGCCCTCGGCCAGATTGCCTCGATTGGAGACGGTCCAACGCACTTGCACTTCGTTGCCCGACACCGCCGTCGCCGGCCCTTCGACCAAGCCGACCTGCAAGTCGGCGCGGCGCACGCCGACGCTGCCGCCGAGATGGCTGTTGTCGTCCTCGGCGCCGCGTTCGTACACGGTGTCGTCGGCGTCGGTGACCACCACCCAGGTGTAATCGCCTTCCGGCAGATTGGATGCGATGGTGTATCCGATGGTGCGCGTCTGGCCGCCGCCGGCGACAATGCCGTCGCTGTGGAATCGGCTGCCTATTTCGATGCGATGGCCGCTGGCGTCCTGCAGGAACAGGCGGTCGCGCCAGGTGCCGGTGGCATCGGCGTTGCCGGTGTTGCGGGCCAGATACGTCACGCTGCCGCTGTCGCCGGGGCGCAACGCGGCCGGCGCCGACAGATCGCTCACGGTCAGATTGGCGACCGGCGCCAGTTCCACGCGAAGGGTCGACGCGCTGACGCCGAGGTTGTTGCCGGTGAGATTGCGTTCGTAAACGGCGTTATTGCTGTTGGTGGTGACCAGGATGTAGTACTCGCCGACCAGATCGCGCGGCAAGGTGATGGTGGCCACGCCGGTGTAGCTCTGGCCGACGCCGAGCACGCCGGCATGGGTCACTGAACCGGCCAGGACGATATCGTCGGGCGAGGGCACGCCGGTGCGCGAGAGCACCACGCGGTCGTTCCACAGGCTCAGATCGGTCGGCGCATTGCCGGTGTTGGTGACCTGCCAGGTCACCCGCACGTTTTCGCCGGAACGCGCCGACGGCGGCACGCTGACCGAGACCACGCCCAGATCGGCGTAGGCCGCGGCCACATCGACCGGACGGCCTGCGCTGACCGTATGCGGACGCGTATCGGGCTGGGCGATTTCCTGTTCGGCGTCGGTGCGCACGGCGATGTAATAGCGCCGGTCCGCCAGCGCCGGCAGGTCGACGGTCAGCGACTGGGTGTAGCGTCCGTTGACGGCGAGCGCGCCGTTGTGGCGGATGCGGCCGAGCACGATGTCGTCGGCGTTGCCGATCACCGAGTCGGTGCTGAGGATGACTTCGTCGGTCCAGGCCTCGCCGCTGCCGGTCTGGCCGTGGTTGGTGACCGTCCAGCTCACCGTGATCGGCGAGCGGCCGATCGCTGTGGGCGGAACGCTGACGTCGCTGACGGTCAGATCGGCATAGGGCGTGATCGCCGATACCGTGGCGATGTTGGCGCTGTTGTTGCTCTCGCCGGTGCCGTCCAGGTTGGTTTCGAACAACACGCCCAGGCCGGCGCGGTTCTGATCGGCGACGACGGTGATGCGCAGATTGCCGGTGGCCTTCAGGCCGTCGGGCAGGCGGAAGGTCAGTTCGCGCTGGCGGCTCTGTCCGGCTTCGATCGGACCCAGGGCGATGAAGTCGTAGTCGATCACGGTATCGACCAGGACCAGGCCGTTGTCGGCGCGGGTCACGATGATGCGATCGTTGAAACCGGCCGCGGTGGGGCTGCGGCCCAGGTTCCAGTCTTCCCAGGCGATCGTCACCAGACCGCCGGCGCGCACGTCCGGACTCAGCACTTGCACGTTGCGCACGCTCAGGTCCGGCCCGGAGACCAGGCGCAGACTGGTTTCGTTGTTGCTTTCGCCGCTGCCCGCGGCATTGGCCTCGGCGATTTCGCCGAGCGAGTCGGCGAGCACGCGGATCGAGAACTCGCCGGCCGCGTCCAGTCCGGCCGGCCAGACGAAGCCGGCCGTGCGCGAACGGCTGGCGCCGGCGGCGAATGCGCCGGCATCGGCCGGGTCGCGCAGTACGATCGTCGCGACCACCTTGCCGGTCGACAGATTGCGCACCTCCAAGGTCTCGCTCCACGGCGCCGACACCGGCACCGAACCGGCGTTGCGGGTGGTCCAGGTCACTTGCACCTGCTGGCCGGGACGGAAATCGCCGGACGGCTGCAGCAGCAGATCCTGCACGGTCAGATCGGCGTACGCGGCCAGGTCGACGTGCGCGTCGATCGCTCCGGCGTTGTTGCTTTCGCCGGTGCCGCTGCCGTTGCTTTCTCGCAATAGGTCGTCGGCATCGGCCAGCACGGTGAAGCTGAGCTCGCCCGCCGCCGACACGCCGTCGGGCAGGCGGAAGCTGGCCGAACGCTCGCGCGCCTGACCCACCTCGATGGCCGGTTCGCCCGCGCCGTAAGGAACGCGGATGTCGGCGACGATTTCGCCGGTGGCTTTATTGCGCACGATGATGCGGTCGTTCCAACCGCCTTCGGTGGCGCGAGTGCCGCGGTTCTCGACGATCCAGCGCAGTTGCACCGTTTGTCCGGTGGTCAGGCCGCTGGCGGGAGTGAGGTTGAGGCTGTTGACCACCAGGTCCGGGGCCGGCGTGCGGGTCAGCGCATCGAGAACCACCGGCGGGGTCTGCACCACCTTGACCAGCTTGAAGGCGACATCCAGCGGCGTCGCCGAAGCATTGTCGCGGCCTTCCAGCACCAGGGTGTAGCTGCCCAGTTCGCTCAGCACGCCCAGGTCGAGGCCATTGCCGTCGAAGCGGTAAGCCGAACCGCTTGCGGTCTGGCTGCCCATGCTGGTGCGCGAGAAGATGACGCGGCCGCGAGGGTCGAGCACCGACCAGTACGGAATCGAATTCGGCGACCAGGGGCCGGCGACGCTGCTGAGAATCGCGTCGACGAAATAACGGCCGGCGCTGGCAACCTCGAAGCTGTACAGCTTGGCGCTGTTGCCGGGAGTCAGCGCCAGGTGTTCGACAGTGTCGACCGCCAACACGGCGGCGTCGGCGCGATCGAGCACGCGGAAGCTGAAAGGACGTTGGCCGTTGCCCGACGTGTAGCGCCCGGTGGCGATGGTCAACACGTAGTCGCCAGCGCGCAGCGGGCCGGAATAGCCGTTGGACGATGTGATCGAGTTGTCGAACACGTAGCCGTCGGGCCCCTCCAGACGCCAATAGACCTGGTCGTCGAAGCTCAGGCTGTCGAAGGAGAGCAGCGCGTCGCGGTCCAGATGCAAGGAGTAATGCACCGGCACCCCGGCCGGCGGGACGTTGCCGGACACTACGGTGTTGAGCGGCAGCGCGGTGGTGAAGCTGTCCACCGCGAAGCGATAAGCGATGTCGTTGCGTACTTCGCCATCGCCGGTCAACAGCAGCAGATAGCGGCCCGGGTCCAGCGCCAGCGCCGGACCGTCGTTGCTGCTGCGGCCGTTGGCCACTTCGCGGCCATCCATCGACAGCAGGCGCCAGCGCAGGTAGTAGTGGTTGTCCGCGTAGGTCGAGTCGAACACGAACTTGCCGCCCGCGGCGACATCGACACGGTAAGCCTGCACGCCACGCGCGGCGGAGTATGTTCCGCTGGTGGCCTGGCCTGTCGTGAGTTCGGCCGGTTCGATCGAGGTCAGCAGCAGATCGAGCGACTGGCTGTATTCGCTGGTCAGGCGCACGACGTAGCGGCCATCGCGCGGCAGCACCAGCGCAGAGCGCGCTTTGTCCGAGTTTTCGATGTCGTCGGCGTACACGCGCACGCCGTTGTCGTCGTAGACCTCGACCTTCATTCTCAGCGACTGGTTCAACGCGGCCAGCCAGTACATCGAACCGGCGGTGGCTTCGAAGCGGAAACTGGAGGTGCGGTTGTCGATCAGGTCGATGCGGTTGCTCTGATTCGGCGACAGCAACGGCAGATCGGCGTTCGAACTCGACAGGCCCAGCTCGAACGAGAATTCGCTCGGCTGCTCTTGGGCGTACCCGGAAGTGTCGCGGATGAGGTAGTAGCGGCCGGTGCGCGCCAGGGTCTCGGCGAGCGGCGTATTGGCATCGGCGACATGGCCGCCGAATTCGTCTACCAGCAGCCAATGCCCGCCGTTGCGATCGCTGAGCGTAAGGCGCAGACCCTGATCGGCGTCGATGCGATAGAGGTTGGCCAGGCCGGGGATGTTGGCGCCGTTATGGCTGCCCGATTGCAATGCGATCGCCGCGCCCAGATCGAGCAGGCGCAACGCCGGCGAGTAACCGCCGTTGCTGTCGAACTGGTACTGACCGGCGGCCAACTCGACGATGCTGTAGCGATTCTGGCCGGGATTGCCGCTGGAGCCGCTCGCGATCACTTGTCCGTCGCGCAGGACGCTCCAGTTGCCGCCTTGATTGTCGCTGTCGATCAGGATGCGGGTCGCGACGGCCAGGGTGAAGCCCAACCGGCCATTGCCCAGCGTTTGTACCGGGATGCCCAGGTCCAGCACTTGCCGCGACAACATGAAGCGCAGCGCGAGCGGATCGGTGGAGCCCTGATCGTCGGCATCGACGGTCACCACCAGCAGGTGGCGGCCGATGTCCTGGGTCTGCAGGAACTGGGCGGACGAGAAGTCGCCCTGTCGCAGTACCTGCCCGTTCGGTGAGAGCAAAGTCCAGCGGGCGCGGTGCCCATCGACCATGTCGGGCAGCAGGCGCAAGGCGCTGGAACGAATGCCTTCGAACGAGAGCACGCGCGTGTGGCCCGGAGCGACCGATAGCTCCACGTTGCGCCCGTCGGCGATCGGTTGGGCCTGCGCCGCATCGAGCAGGTCCAGGCGCAGGCTGCTTGCGCCCTCGTAGTTTTCGATCAGCAGTTCATAGGAACCGGCATCGAGTTCGACGGCTTCGATGCTGGCGCCCTCGCCCCATCCACCGTTGCGGACCGGCTGTCCGTTACGCAGCAAGGTCCAATTGGCATAGCTGCCGCTGAAGCGGGCATCGAACAACACCGTCGTCGCCCGTTCCAGGTTCAGGCTGTAGAGCGCGCGTTCGCTGTCGGCCAGCGAAACTTGCAAGCTCTGGCCGATCTGCAGCGGCAGCGGTTCGCTGACCACGGTCGATACGGCGAAGCTCAGCTCCTGAGCCTGCTCGAACTGGCTCTGCCAGAGCAGGTAGCCCACGCCGCTCGCGCCCAGGCTCGGCAGGTTGGTGTAGCGGTTTCCGTAACCGGAGGCGATTTCATCGCCGCGGTCGTCGAACAGCGTCCAGCGGGCTTCGAGCGCCGCGCCCTGCGCCGGTTGCAGCGACAGGCGCTGGCCGGGTGCGCTCTGGATCCGTTGCAGCTTCGAATCGAAGGGTGCCAGAGTCAGCGATTGCACCGCATCCAGCGGCAGCGGCGAAGCTTGATCGCTGCGGTACGCAAACAGGGCGTAGGTCGTCTCGCCTTCGCCCTCGCCGGGTTCTTCGGCGAAGGCGGCGATCGACTCGCCGCCGCCGCCGCCGCCCGAACTGCGCGAGCGCAGTTCGACCTGGTATTGGCCGGCGCGCAGGAATCGCCAGCCGCGATTGAGTTCTGCGTCGACGCCGTCGCCGTACAGACGGGCGTTGAAGTCGTCGCCGGAGTAGTCGAGCGAGAAATACACCAGCTGATCGTGCTCGATCGTGAAGCTGCGCACGTGCATGCCGCCGTCCACGCCGAAGCTGCCTTGGTTGGTTTGTTCCAACACCAGCGGCTGCTGCCGGTCGAAGAACACCGTCGCGCCGTTGTAGTTGTCCAGGATCGCCACGTACCAGGTGCCGGCGATCGCGGACTCGAGCTGAACGCTGTTGTTGCCCTGGAAACGGCCGAATCGGCTGCCGTCGGGGCGGTAGATCGCATACGTAGCGCTGCCGCTGCCGGCGAAAACATAGTCCTGTCCCGCGCTCAGATCCAGCGCGTACAGACCCCGCGCGGAGGGCAACAGACCCGAGCCGATCGCGACCGGGGCCGCATGTTGCTCGGTGCCGACGCGCAGGTCCAGATCGCTCGGGTTGCCGTAGTCGCTGGCGACGACGAGCAGTTCGTAGTCGCCGGCGGCCAGGGACAGAACTTCCAGCGCGGTGTCGTAGTAGAACCGGCCGTTGTCGATCACCCCGGCGGTGTTGCGCAGTTGCCAGCTGAAGTTGTCGCCGTTGGAGATGCCGTGCAAGGACAGCAGCGAGGCTGCATCCAGGCGGAAGGTATAGCTGCGGCGCTCACCCGAGGCGAAGGTCTGCTGAACCGGGCTGCCCAGGTTCAGCGATGCGGTCACGACCGCGGTGGGCTCGGTGTGCGAGACCAGGCTGGAACTCAACCGCAGCGAGCCGGGTTGGTCGGTACCGATCAGGACCAGCACGTAGTTGCCGTCGCGATCGATCCGGAAGCTGGTCTCGCCGGTGCTGGAGTTCGTGCCGTATATCTGGTTGTTTTCGGGATCGTACAAGAACCACTGAGCGTTGCCGGAGATCGCTTGTCCGACGATGCGCAGCGTGTCGCCGCTGCGCGCTTGCACGCGCAGCGCCTGGACGTCGCCGCGCGAGGCCAGCGACACCACCGAGGCGCCGTCCAATGCGAGCAGCGGCGCGGTCTCGGCATTGACCAGACGGAAAGCGGTCTCGATCGCGTCCGGTCCGCCGTCCGAATCGGATACGTAGCCGTACACGCGAATCGTGTAGTTACCCGGCCTGGCCGCAAACGGGTACTGGCTGGGATAGCGGAACGAGCCCGAGCTGACCGACTGGCCGTTCTCGTCGTATATCTCGTAGCTCAGATTCGAAAGCGCTTGGACCGAGCTGACCAGCAGTCGTGCGTTGACCGCGACGGCGAAGGAGAATTCCTGCTGATAGCCGTTGGCCGGGATCAGTCGGAGCGATTGATCGGTGCCGAAGCTCAGCGCGGTGCGCGGCTGTTGGGTGGCGCCGATCTGGTAGGACAGCTCGGAGGCGAGGCCGCCGGTGCGCTTGACCAGCAGGCGATAGCGGCCGGCGTCGAGTCGCTGGCCGCCGATCGCATCGCCGGATCGGATTTCGTCGCCGCGCGAGTTGAACAAGGTCCACGACACGCCGCCCTCGACGGTCGCGGCCGCGCCGAAACTGTAGACGGACGCTTGCGCGACGTCGAACTCATACATGGCGTAGCCGGTTCCGGCCGCGAGCGATTGCGCGGTCGGGGAGGCCGGGGCGGGCGAGGCGGTCGCGGAGAGCGGCAACACCAGTTCGACGGCGAAGTCGGCGCCGGCTACGGCGAAGCTGTCGGCTTGGCCGAACACGCGCAGGTCGTAGTCGCCCGCTGGGACGCGGCTGGTCCAGTTGCTGGACATGATGTACTGGCCGTCGCGCCAAAGTTCGACGCGGCCGGCGGCGTAGTTCAGCAGCTTCACCGTGCTTTCGCTGTCCAAACGGACCCGATACGTGATGCTGTTGGAGTGGGAGTCCAATTGGCCGGTCAAGGGCTGGCCGGGGGTGTACATGGGCGGAACGTTGACGTCCGCCTTGGCCAGGACCTGGACCGATTGTCCGGTCTCGGCGCGGCCGCGCAGGATCAGGCGATACGTGCCCCAGCGGCTCAGCGTGCCGGTGTCGAACACGCCCGGACCGACGCCGCTGGCGACGTTGTTGCCTTGGTCGTCGATCAGCGTCCAACCGGGCGCTGCGTCGGCGAGATCGGCGCCGATCTCGATGTGCAAGCCTTCGCCGCGCTCGACTTCGACACGGTAAACCACCGCTTCGCGGCCGGGCAGCTGCAACGACGCTCCGGCCGTGAGCAGCGCCGGAGCGTGCTCCAGATCGAGCAACTGCACGGCGAAGTCCAGGCTGCCTTCGCCGCCGAGCAGATACAGCTCGTATTCGCCGGCGTTCAGTCGGCGGGTATAGGGCTCGTAGTTTTCCCAATCGCCGGAGGTACCGTCGGCGGCGCGCAACGGCGTCCACGAGGTTTCGCTGCCGGCCAGCGGCGCCAGCTTCCAGTACCCGGAGATGGTGCTGAGGTTGTGCAATTGCACGGTGGTGGCCGACGACAGGCTCAGCCGGTACACGGCAACACGGCCGGCCGCGGGAATGCTGCCGCTGACCGCGGTGCCAAAGCTCACGGCCGCCGGAGCGAGCTGACTGACCGTGAGCGAGTACGCCGCAACGCTGGCGGCGGGGTTGAGGCGCTGGAGCACCAGCGAGTATCGGCCGGCATCGAGTCCGTCGAGTGCATCGGTTGCGGTGTCGTCGCTGGAGCCGACGCGCAGGCCATTGCCGTCGTACAGGGTCCAGCTCAGGTCGGTGCCGCTCATGGCGATCCGCAGATCGCGCGGATGGCTAAGGTCGTATTGGTAGACCATCGCATCGGTGCCGGCGGCGAATTCGCCATCGACCGGGATCGCGCCCAGCGCGGGCGCGTTGGCCGTGTCCAGCAAGCGCAACCGGTAATGGGCGGCATCGCTCAGCGCTTCCACCAGCAGTTGGTAATCGCCGGTCTGCAGCGTGCGCTGCTGGTACCAGGACGGATCCTCATCCGACCAGGGCGCGGCCGACGAGCCGTCCGCGCCGACGATCTTCCAGCGGATGCCGCTGGAAGCCGTATCGCGGATCAGCGTGGCGATCGGCAGCGGCTGTCCGTGTGCGACGACGATTTTGTAGCTGACGATCTCGCCGGCCAGCGCGAGCGTGCCTTCCAGCGTGTCGCCGGGGCGGTACTGCACTTCGGGCCCGGAGGCCTGCTGGGTTACCGTCACGCGAGCGGTGCCGGCATCGTCGCCGTCGATGACCAGGATGAGCTCGCTTCCCGCGCGCAGACGCTGAGCGACGCTCAGCGACGACAGCGGCCCGCGACCGGAGTACAGCAGGGCGCCCGATGCGGTGAACACGCGCAGGCGCGCATTGCCTTCCAGGTTGACCCGCAGCTCGGCGCGATCGTCGGTGTTGACGATGCGGTAGGCGACCGCCGTGCCGGCGTTCAACGCGATCTCGGTCGCAGTGGCCAAGGGCAGCGTCTGCAGTTGCTCGATGCTGCCGACCTTGAAGCGATAGGCGCCCAAAGCCGTGGAGGCGTCGGCGGAGATTTCCAGGGTATAGACGCCCGCCTGCAACGCCAGCACGCCGGGTTCGGCGGCGTTGCCGTTGCCGATCGCGACGCCGTCGGGGCCGCGCAACAGCCATTTCTGGCCCTGCGTCAGGCCGTCGATCAGGATGCGAGTGGGGCGTTCGAGCGCGATCCGCCATTGGTCGGCGACGCCGACTACGCTCAGCGTGGCGCTGGCTTCGCCTTCCAATGCCAGCGCGCCGCGATGCGGCGTGGCCTGGACGACGGTGAGATCGAGCGAGATGTCGGCGGTGTTGTCCAACGCGCCATCGATCACCAGCCAATAACGGCCTTCGCGCGGCAGGACGATGGCGGACGTCGCGCCGGCTTCAAGCTTGAAGGTCGCGCCGATCTGCGCGCCGTTGGCATCGATCAGCCAGGCGTTGACGGTGCCGGTGCCGATCTGGCCCACGGTCCATCGCAGATGGTCGCCGGCCGCCGCGTCGATGCGGTAAACCGAGGACGCGGTACCGTCGCGCAGCAGCAGATTCTGCGCAGCGCCGTTGACGATCGCCGGTTGGGCTTGCAGATCCAGCAGATTGAAGGCGAACTTGCCCTGGGCCTGGCCGAGCGGGGTGATCTGCAGGCGATAGTGGCCGCGCGCGGTCAGTTGCAGTGCGGCGCGGCTGGATTCGTCGAAGTTACCTTCGCGGATGATTTCGCCGTTGGGGCCGAGCAGTTTCCAGGCGATGTCGCCGCGGCGGCTCAGATAATCGAACAGCACCGTTTTCGGCGCGTCCAGATCGAAGCCGTACTCGTAGCGCTGCGAGATCGCATCGATGTTGCGCTCGACCGCGGCGTCCAGCGGCAGCGACTGGACGATGAAATCCGCGCGCGAGAGGGCGAAACGGAACGGCATGGCTTCGGAGGTGTTCCAGGCCTGCCATTGCAGCACGTAACGTCCGGCCGCCAGATTCAGCGATGCGTTGCTTTGCCCCTGCACCGGGCGGCCCCGGGAGTCGACCAGCACCCAGTTGCGCGGGTATTCGCCCGGCGGCACGGTGAGCATGTAGTTTCCGGCCTGCGCCACGTCGAATGCGAAGCTCGCCTGGCGCCTGTCGTCGCCCAGCGGGACTTCGATGTTGACCCCGAGCGACGAAGCGCTCATGGCCGACACATCGTCCATGCGCAAAGAGAACGATCCGGTCGCCATCGCCGCCGAATGCACGATCAGCACATAGGTGCCCGGCGGCAGAGCGAAGGCGCCGGCGACACCATTGAAGCTGCGCTGATCGGCTTCGTAGCCGCGCGGACCCTGCAGGCTCCAGTACAGATTCAGCGACGACTGCTGCGTGCTCAAAGCCACCAGCGTGGCGGCATTCAAGGTGAAGCTGTAGCGGATATGCTGGCCGGCCGCCGACAAGTTGCCGGTGGTCGGGGTGTTCAAGTCCAGCGCCGCGGTGGTCACCGACTGTCGTCCCAGCGTGAACGAGACCGGTACTGGAACGGTCGAGCTGGAATCGTCGTTGCCGGAGAACACCAGCAGATACTCGCCGCTCAGCGGCACCAGTATCTCGGCGGTGTCGTCGCGGGTCTGGCCGTCGGCGATGCGCTTGCCCGACGGATCGACCAACTGCCAGTAATCGCTGCGCTCGCCATTGCCGTTGAAATACAGGCGTTCGCCGGCCTGTGCGGTGAAACGGAACGCGCGGCTTTGATCGATCGATCGGGTGGTGACGACCGGCGCGCCGAGTTCGAGTTCGGTGGCCGCATCGCGGGTCAGGGTGCGGAAACGGAAATCGACGGGGACGTTCTGGGTATTGCGCAACATCAGGGTGTAGCTGCCGGCCTCCAGGTCCAGCAAGCGGTCGCCGTTGCTGATCAGCGACGACCATCCCTCCGTGCCGTTACTGCCGCGCAGCGACCATTGCACGTTGTATCGGGAGGCGCCGGCGACATACAGCGCATCCAGAACCAGCCGGGTGGCCTGGTTGAGCTCGAAGCGGTACTCGATCAGGTCCGCACGCCCGTTCAACGTGCCCGAAACGCCGTCGTTGAAATTCAACGGCCCACTGACCAGGCGCCTGGGCGCGATGGTGATGGTGTCGGACACCGCGCTGGAACTTTCGGAGTAGCCGCCGACGTCCAGCAGCGTGTACGTGCCGGAGCTATCGATCCGATAGCTGCGCAGATTGGTATCGGAGTCGTAGCCCTGGAGGATTTCGCGGCCATGCGGGTCGATCAGCTTCCAGTTTCCTCCGCTGAATGTGGCCATCATCGTGCTGCCGGCTTCGGCCTGGAAACTGCGCGCCACGGTCGAGTTGGCGGGCGCGCGAACCAGCGTGTTGGGTTGTCCGATTTGCAGCGGCGGTGCCGCCGACAGATCGAGCAACCGCAGCGCGTAGTCGCCGTTGCCGTTGAAGTTCCCGGCGCTCGAGGCGCCCTGCAGAATCAGCGCGTAATTGCCGGACGGCAGCGTCAGAACGCTTTCGGTGCTCAGCGACTCCTGATTCACCTCCACGCCGCGCGGACCGATCAATTTCCATACCACATTGCTGCGATTCAGGGTGTCCAGAACCAGCGTTCTTCCCGTGTCCAGACTGAAGCGGTAGACCTGGACGGCGTCCCAGGCCGCCAAGGCGCCGGAAAAAGTGGTGCCGAAGGCGAGCGCGTCGCCGGCGGGCAAGGGCGCGGGCGGATTGGCGGCGAGCTTTTCCAACACCGCGGTGAATTCGACCGGTGCGGTGTTGCCGATGTCGCCTTCGATCAGAAGGGTGTAGCTGCCGCCGATGATCAACTGGGCAGTGGTGTTGCCGGTGGACAGCGTGTTGCCTGCGCCGACGTCGCGCCCGTAGGCGTCGATCACGCGCCAACGAGCGCCGCCGCCGCTGATCGCGGTGGCGTGCATCTGCAGCTTGTCGCCGGCATCGGCGCTGAAACGGTACGCCACGCTGCCGTTGCCCGGAGTCACCGTCGCGCTGATCGGCGCGCCCAGGGTGAGCGGCGCGGCGGTCGACAGATCGATCAGGGCGAACGCGTAGTCGCCGACGCGGTACGCGTTGCTGCGCACCACCACGGTGTAATCGCCGGCGATCAGGTTTCTGACGTTGGAGCGATCGTTCCCGGTCTGGGTGGAGGAGAAATCGCGCGAATCGACTTCGACGCCGCGCGGACCGATCAGGGTCCACTGGAAACCCGGGCTTGCGCTGAGCGCGTCGAGCGCCAACTGGGTGTCGCGATCGAGGTGGAAATTGTGGCGCACGCTCTGGCCGGCCACAGCGATAGAGCCGTTGACGGCCGCGCCGACTGCGACCTCGCGGGCCACCGCGGACGCGTCATTGAAGGTGAACAGGTAGGGCACGCCGACGTTGACGGGATTGCCGTCGTTGCCGGCGATCACCACCCAGTAGTCGCCGCTGGATTCGGCGGTGAAGGAACCGCGCGACCCGAACGAACCCGAGCTCATGATGCGGCCGTTCTTGTCCAGCACGCGCCACTTGGCCTGGCTGCTCTGGCTGTCGAGAAACAGCTCCTGACCCGCGCTGACGGCGTAGCGGAACGCCTGCGCGCCGTTGGCCAGATTCAGCGTGCCCGATACCGGCGCACTGAGCGCTTGAACTGGAGCATCCTCCAGCGACAGCAGGCGGAAACCGTAGTTGCTGCCGCCGTTGCGGATCGACAAGGTGTAGTCGCCCGCGATCAGGCTCAGCGCCGGATTGCCATCGACGTTACTGCTGGAAAAAATGGCGACTTCGCCGATCGGACCGGTCAGTATCCATTGGAAATCGCCTCCGGCCAGGCGGTCGAACACTACCGGGGTGGTCTGAGCGAGATTGAAACGGTAGTGAGCAGTCTGTCCGAGTGCGATGGGCGGCGCGGAGACCGCTTGATTCAACCCAATATCGCGATACGAATCTTCGATCCGCGACAGGGTGAACCCATAGTCCAGCGGCGCGGTGTTGGTCTGATCGCCTTCCACGACCAGCAGGTATTGGCCGCTGACCTTCGCGGTGAACGAATCCAGGGGTGTTTTCGCGTTGAACCGGCTGCCTTCCTCACGGCCGTAGGGGTCGACCAGGAACCAGTTGACCGCGCCGGCGCCGATGCTGCCAGGCGCGAAGGAGAACTTCTGCCCGGCCTGCACGTCGAAGCGGTAGACGTTGCTCTGGTTGCCTTTTTCCAGGCGCCCGCTGACCGCGGTTCCGGCAGTGAGGTCGGCCGCGGCCTGCGCATCGATGACGCGCAGATCGAACGCGCCCACCGCATCGCCGGTGCCGTCCACGGTGAGGGTGTAATCGCCGGCGCCCAGATCGAACGCGCGCGGATCGCGGTTGAAGCTGCTGCCGCGGGTCTCGCCGTTGGGGCCGTCGAGCTTCCAGGAAATATCGCCGCGGTTGGTCAGGCTGTCGAAGACCACGCGCTTGGTCTCTTCGACGGTGAACTGATAGACCTTCTGCTGGCCCGGCTGGTCCAGATCGCCGCTGATGGTGATGGCGGCCGGATTGACATCGCCCGACAGCAGTACGCGAGGCTCGATCGCCTCGAAGCGGATCGCCGGCGCGCTGGCGCCTTGGCTGCTGGTGTCGTGGTCGTTCTCATTGCGGGCGTTGCGGTCGTTGTGACCTTCGTGTTCCGTGGTCTGATTCGTCTTATCCATGTCCGTTGCCTGCAATAGTGCTTGCGTGCGTTTGGGAGAGCCTTGGCCGCCGCGCGCAATACGGCCGGGCTCGAGTCTGTAGTGCGGCGCTCTCAGCGCCTGCGATCAAAGCGGGGATGGCGCCTTGGAGGGCGCGAACGCTGCCTTGCACTTGACGCCCGAAGGGGTGTCGAGCTTGGGATTGGGCAGGTCCAGAAACACCACGAAAGTGCCGCTTGCGGCGTCGATGATCCGATCGACGCTGGCGACCTTGGCGCGGTATACGGTGCCGGGAAGAATCTCCGGCACGACCGTTGCGGTCATGCCGAGCGTGGGTTCGCCGAAGGCCCGCATCGGCAGCACGACGCGCACGCGCAAGGGATCGAGTTTGGCGATCTTGACGATGGCGTGCTTGCTGCTGCCGGGTTCGACTACCTCGCCGGGCCACATCATCTGGTCGACCACCACGCCGTCGAACGGGCTGTGGATGGTGCGCAGACTCATCTGGCTGGTCTGGTGCGCATGCTCGAGGCGGGCGAGCTTGCGCTCTTCCTCGGCGGACTTGAGTTCGGCCTGCGCCTGTTCGAGTTCGGCGCGGGCGTTGTCGGCCTCCTGCGAGGCCATCAGCCCCTCGGAGACCATGCCTTTACGACGGTCATACTTGAGCCTGGATGCGTCGATCTTGCTCTGCGCCAACTGGGCCGGCGCGGCCAACTGCGACTTGTACAGGGCCAGCTCGGCGGCAGCCCGCTCGGCGCGCGAGTCCAGGGAGGCGACCAACTGGCCGCGGCGGACGCGGTCGCCGCGGCGGACCTCGACCCGTTCCAATACACCGCCCACTGGAGTGCCGAGCTCGACGCTTTGCGCGGGCTCGATCAGACAGTTGTAGGCGGCTGCGGCATGCACCGGCTCGGCGCACAGCGCCGCGGCCGTTAGAGATAGTGACAATCCGCACACTTTCCATGCGATCAGGCACGGCTTGCGCGCTCCCAGAATCCTTCTGGGTGTGGAATCCATTGAATTGTCCCCTGTTAAGTACTGCTTTGCCGCACCAAGAAAGTGCGGCGACCATCCCAAGACAAACGATATCCTTTGCTCATTACGCTTACAAGATAGGCATCGCGCAGCGCTGAGCAATCCAAATTCGGTGCTTATCGCCAACCGTCATTGGATAATTCCTGTGCGGTGTGCGGTGTGCGGTGTGCGGTGTGCGGGTGCTGGAGCACATCTCGGCACGGCGCGTGGACTCTCGCCGCGACCGGTTGCAGGCCCATGACAAAGGTTGCGCCCATCTGTTGCCTTACTCGCAGACGCGGCCGAAACGGGATCACCCAAGGCTGGCCGGCCGCATCGCTGGTGTGACGGCCGCGCGGCCGCTGGCGGACGGCGTCGCCATGGCTTTGTGGCCCATGCAAGAGCCGGCCGAGCGGGGGCGATACCGGCGCCGCGGAATAAGTTATTCGGTTACCGTTGATCGGCAGCGGGCGCCGGCGCCGCGATGACCGCGGTCCAGGGTGACGATCGCGAACGACGCCGTCATCGCAAAGACGCCGTGCGCCGGCGGAGCCTCACAGCGGGCCGGACAGATGCACCGCGCGCCCGTAACCATCGCCCGGACGGCCGCCGAAGCGCGATCGCTCAAGTTCCGCGACGCAGCGACGAAGCGACGAAGCGCGATGCGATGCGTACGTCTCACCGCCGCGAACTGGACCCTTGAAAATCCGCGCAACTGGATCGTCGCCCGGCACCGCCGGCGGATAACGTGGGCTCGCGTCATGCGTCATGCGTCGTGCATTCGGGCGCGCGCGGTCGTCGTTTCGTGTCGTCGATCGGCCACCGTCGACGATCACGCTCCGCCGCTTCGCGCCGCCAGTCGCACGACAGTTTCTTTTCCTCTCCGGATACCCGCCACCATGTCTGCGTTCTCGCCCACCTCCTTCCGCAAGACCCCTTCCAGACAGGGCTGGCTGCCGCCGGTCACGGTGCTGGTATTGATCGCGATCTTGATGTGGCAGGCCGCGACGCCGGCCCGCGCCGAGACCGGCGAGGATTTCGCCCGCCAGGCCGGTGAGCGCGTGCTCGGCCAGAGCGTGCCGCCATTGATCTTGACCACCATCGACGGCGAACGCCTGGATCTGGGCGTATTGCGCGGGCGCAAAGCGGTGTACCTGAAATTCTGGGCGACCTGGTGCGGCCCGTGTCGCGAACAGATGCCGCACTTCGAGCGGACCTACCGTCGCGCCGGTTCGGACCTGCAGGTGGTGGCGATCAATATCGGTTTCGACGACACGGTCGAGCAGATCCGCGCGTTCCGGCGCGAACTCGGCCTGACCCTGCCGATGGTGCGCGACGACGGCCGCCTGGCCGAGCTGTTCGGCCTGCGGGTGACGCCGCAGCATGTGGTGATCGGCAAGGACGGGCGCATCGTGCATGTCGGTCATCAGGTCGATGCGCGCCTGGAAAAGGCCCTGGCCCAGGCCCGGAGCGCGCCCGCCTCGTCGGACAGCGGCGCCGCCGCAGTCGCGCAGGGCGGCGATCGCATTGTTCCGACGCTGCGGATCGGCGAGGCCGTGCCGGACTTCGTCCTGACCACTCTGGAAGCGCGGCCGGTGGCCTTGCGCGATCCGGCGCGGCGGCGCGCCAGCGTGCTGGTGTTTCTTTCTCCCTGGTGCGAGGGCTATTTCGCCAAGACCCGGCCGCAGTCCTCGCAGCAATGCCGCCTCGCGCGCGAGCAGTTGGTGGCACTGGGGCGCGATCGCCGCGTGCGCTGGGTCGGGGTGGCCTCGGGCCTGTGGGCCTCCGAGCAGGATCTGCGCGAGTATCGCGACCAGCATCGCATTCCGGTGCCCCTGGTCCTGGACCGCGACGGTGACGCGTTCCGGCGCTTCGGCGTGGAGCGGGTGCCGGCGCTGATCGTGGTCGATACGCAGGGGCGGGTGGCGCGGCGGATCGAGATCGGCGAGCTGGCCGGCTTGGATCTGGAGGCCCTCGGGGGCGCGCTGACACCCTCGGCGCGGGCGGAGCGCTGAGCAGGATTCCGGTTCGGCAGCTTATGGAGCCGGATTCCTGCCGTCCGGCGGCCGCTGTTGTGAGAACCAGGGGAGCGGCGCGGAGTCGATGCACATGATCCTTGCGCCGTGGCCATCGGGCGTGGCGGCGCTGGATCGGGGCCTGGATCGGGGCCTGGATCGGGCCGGATCGATGACGATATCGGGGCCGCTGCGGTGCGGACATCGATTCGATGCGCAGTGCGCTTTCCCTGTGGGAAGTGAGCTCGATCACGGCGTTTGTCAGGCGCACAAACTGTCGGCACCTAATCACCGTGACCGCTTCGATGCCAACCGAGGGCCGATAGGCTTTACAATCTGGCGCCCATTGGGCGGCCGGACGAAAGCTGAACAGGCGTTTTCAAGCAGCCTGAGCCGAATTCCGTCCGGCAGCCTAATCCCTCATCAGGAGTGTTCTGAGTGCCTACTTGGCTTGTGACCGGCGGTGCCGGCTTCATCGGTGGCAATTTCGTCCTCGACGCGGTCCGCAAAGGAGTGAAGGTCGTCAATCTCGATGTCCTGACCTATGCCGGCAACCTCGATACCCTCAGCACGCTCGACGGCGATCCCAATCACGTCTTCGTCCAGGGCGACATCGGCGATGCGGCCCTGCTCAAGCGCCTGCTCAGCGAACACCGCCCCGAGGCGGTGATCAATTTCGCCGCCGAGAGCCATGTCGACCGTTCCATCGACGGCCCGGCCGCATTCGTGCAGACCAACGTGGTCGGCACGTTGAGCCTGCTGGAGCAGGTGCGCGATTACTGGAAATCGCTCGATGCGAGCAAGCGCGATGCTTTCCGCTTCCTGCACGTGTCCACCGACGAGGTCTACGGCTCGCTCGGCGAGCAGGGCAAGTTCAGCGAAACCACGCAGTACGCGCCCAATTCGCCGTACTCGGCCTCGAAGGCGGCATCGGATCATCTGGTCCGCGCCTTCCATCACACCTATGGCCTGCCGGTACTGACCACCAACTGCTCGAACAACTACGGGCCGTTCCAGTTCCCGGAAAAACTCATTCCGCTGGTCATCGCCAAGGCTTTGGCCGGCGAGGCCTTGCCGGTCTACGGCGACGGCACGAACGTGCGCGACTGGCTGTTCGTCGGCGACCACTGCGCAGCGATCGCGCGCGTGCTCGAGGCCGGCCGCGTCGGTGAGACCTATAACGTCGGCGGCGAGGCCGAGCGCGAAAACCTCACCGTGGTCAAGACCATCTGCGCCTTGCTCGACCAGCGCCGTCCGCTCGCCGACGGCCGCGCGCGCGAATCGCTGATCACCTTCGTCGCCGATCGTCCCGGCCACGATCGCCGCTATGCCATCGACGCCTCCAAGCTCAGGGGCGAACTGGGCTGGGCGCCGACGCTGACCTTCGAACAGGGCATCGCCCGCACCGTCGACTGGTACCTGGAAAACCAGGGCTGGGTGCAGCGCGTGCTCGACGGCAGTTACCGGCTCGAACGCATCGGCCAAGCCTGATTCGCCACTAGGGGAACTACCCATGAACCGCAAGGGCATCATCCTCGCCGGCGGCTCCGGCACGCGGCTGTATCCGATCACCCAGGGCATCAGCAAGCAGCTGTTGCCGGTGTACGACAAGCCGATGATCTACTACCCGCTCAGCGTGCTGATGCTGGCGGGTATTCGCGAAGTGTTGATCATCAACACGCCGCACGAGCAGGCCTTGTTCAAGACCCTGCTCGGCGACGGCTCGCGATGGGGCATGCGCATCGAATACGCGCAGCAACCCAGTCCGGACGGTCTGGCCCAGGCCTATCTGATCGGCCGCGAATTCGTCGACGGCCAGCCGAGTTGCCTGGTGCTGGGCGACAACATCTTCCACGGTCCCGGCCTGACCGCGATCCTCAAGCGCGCCGATGCGCGCAGCGATGGCGCGACAGTGTTCGGCTACTGGGTCAGCGATCCGGAGCGCTACGGCGTGGCCGAGTTCGATGGCGAGGGCAAGGTCATCGGTCTGGAAGAAAAGCCGCTCAAGCCGCGTTCGCACTATGCCGTCACCGGCCTGTATTTCTACGACGGACGCGCCAGCGACCTGGCCGCCAGCCTGAAACCTTCCGCGCGCGGCGAGTTGGAGATCACCGATCTCAATCGTCTGTATCTGGAAGAAGGTTCGCTGCACCTGGAACAACTCGGCCGCGGCTACGCCTGGCTCGACACCGGCACCCACCAGTCGTTGCTGGAGGCGTCCAACTTCATCGAAACCATCGAAGCGCGTCAGGGGCTGCGTATCTGCTGTCCGGAAGAGATCGCCTGGACCAACGGCTGGATCGACAACGCCCAACTGGCCGAACTGGCCCGGCCGCTGGCCAAGAACGGCTACGGCCAATACCTGCTCGGCCTGGCCGAACGCGGCTTCGTGCCCTGAGGAAATACGCTTGAAGATCATCGAAACCGATCTGCCCGGCTGTGTCGTCATCGAACCGCAAGTGTTCGGCGATGCGCGCGGATTTTTCTACGAATCGTTCAACCAGGACAAGCTCGCCGCGGCCGGATTGAATCCGCGCTTCGTGCAGGGCAACGTGTCGTCCTCGGCGCGCGGCGTGCTGCGCGGTCTGCACTACCAGTGGCCCAATCCGCAGGGCAAGTACGTGTCGGTGATCGAAGGCGAAGTGTGGGACGTCGCGGTCGACATCCGTCGCGGCTCGCCGCACTTCGGTCGTTGGGCCGCGGTGCTGCTGAGCGAAGAGAACAAACGCCATTTCTGGATTCCCGAAGGCTTCGCCCACGGCTTCGCCGTGCTCAGCGAACGCGCGGTGTTCAGCTATCTGTGCACCAACACCTACGACGCCAAGGCCGACGCCGGCGTGCGTTGGGACGATCCGGATCTGGCGATCGACTGGCCGGTCAGCGAGCCTTCGCTGTCGGCCAAGGACACCACCGCGCCACTGCTCAAGGACATCGCCGAAGATCGTCTGCCGGTGTACCTGCCATGAAGCTGTTGCTGCTCGGCGGCGACGGCCAGGTCGGTTTCGAGCTGCGCCGTTCGCTGGCGTCGTTGGGCGAGGTCGTGACGACTACCCGCGGCGGGACGCTCGCCGACGGCGGAGAGTGCGAGGCGGTCGACCTGGCCCGGATCGACACGATCGAACCGCTGCTGCGCCGCGTGCGTCCCGATTACGTGGTCAACGCCACTGCATACACCGCGGTGGACCGCGCCGAAACCGAACGCGAGCTCGCTTTCCTGGTCAACGCGCAGGCGCCGGGGCGGTTGTCCGAGCTGTGCGCGGCCGATGGCATCGGGCTGGTCCATTACTCGACCGACTACGTGTTCGACGGCAACGGCACCCGTCCTTACCTCGATACCGATCCGACCGGACCGCTCGGCGCTTACGGCGAAAGCAAACTCGCCGGCGAACAGGCGATCGCCGCCGGCGGCGCGCGTCATCTGATCCTGCGCACCGCCTGGGTCTACGCCACCCGCGGCGGCAACTTCCTGCGCACGATGCTGCGCCTGGGCGCGCAGCGCGAGGAACTGGGCGTGGTCGCCGATCAGCACGGTTCGCCGACCCCGGCGTGGTTGCTGGCCGATGCGGCTGCGCGGGTGCTGAGCCAGGGCATCGCCGAATCGGGCGTGCGCCATCTGGTCGCCGCCGGGCAGACCAGCTGGCACGGTTTCGCCGAAGCGATCTTCGATGAGGCCCAGGCGCGCGGGCTGATCGAACGCAAACCGCGGGTGCTGCCGATCACCACCGCCGATTACCCGACCCCCGCGCGGCGCCCGGCGTATTCGGTGCTCGACAGCCGCCGGCTGCAGGCCGAGTACGGCCTGGATATTCCCGACTGGCGCCAAGCCCTGCGCACGACCTTCGACCGCGACGCCTGAATCCCCGCCGGCCCGAATCACACCCCGTCCGATTGTCTGACGCCGGTCGCGTTGCCTATGATCCGCGGGTCGCGGGCGGGAATGCCTGCGAACCGGCGCGGCGAAACAGCGGCGACCGGCCATGCATAGGCACAGGCACAGGGGCGGCATCGATGAAATATTGGACGAGCGTGTGGGCGCTGCTGGCGGCGTTGGTCGCGCCGAGGGCCCTGGCGGCCGAGGCCGCGACCGCGGTTCCGGCGGCGCCGGTCTCCGCGCAGCCGGGCGCGGCGTTGGAGATCGACGACTTCGCGCGGAACGACACCTTCCACGACATCAAGCTCTCGCCAACCGGCGAGTTCTATGCCGCGTCGGTGCCGATGGACGACGAAGCGGCGCTGGTGATATTCAGTCGCGAGAATATGAAGCCCACCGCGGTGTTCCGGATCGGCCGGCACAATCACGTCGAGGACTTCTGGTGGGTCAGCCCGACCCGCGTGCTGATCGGCATGGCGCAGAAACTGGGCTCGCTCGATCGGCCGCAACTCACCGGCGAGCTGTTCGCCATCAACGCCAACGGCAGCGGCGCGGATGTGCTGGTGGGCTATCGCGTGCAAAGCCGCGGCGCCGGCACGCGCATCCAGCCCAAGAAGGTGGAGAGCGTGGCCGCGTTTCTGGTCGACGATCTGCCTGCCGAGGAACGTTCGGTGTTGATCTCGGTGCAGCCGTTCACGGCCGACGCCTATTCGCGCGCCGAGCGCCTGGACACCTTCACTGGACAGCGCAACCTGGTTGCGATTTCACCGGTGCGCAATACCGGCTTCACCACCGACAATGCCGGCGTGGTGCGTTTCGCCGAAGGTTACGGCAAGGATCGGATACAGAAACTGTTCTATCGCCAGAGCAACGACGGCGAGTGGCAGTTGATCGACTCGGAAGATCGCGATGCGGACATGGACTCGCCGATCGGTTTCGCCGCCGCCGACAAGACCGCGTACTTCCGTACCAAGCACACGCAAGGGCCCGATTCCATCGTCGCCTTCGATGTCGCCACGCAGACCCGCAAGGAAATTCTGCGCGACAAGATCGCCGATCCGGCGGGGATCATCTATCGCAACAACACTCAGATACCGGTCGGGGTGTTTTTCAGGAACGGCAAGCCGCGTACGGTGTTCTTCGACAAGAACTCGCCCGAGGCGCGCCAATACAAGAGTCTGGAAGCCGCATTCGCGGGCGATGCGGTCCGCATCACCTCGCAGACCGCGGACGGACGCCTAGCGTTGGTGGAAGTGTGGAACGATCGCAGCCCGGGCGATGTGTTCTTGTTCGACAACCAGAGCAAACACGCCGCGCATGCGCTCAGCCGTCGCTCCTGGTTCAACCCGGCGTTGATGGCGCCGGTCCGCCCGATCGAATTGTCCGCGCGAGACGGTCTGGCGTTGCATGGGTTGTTGACCACGCCCAAGGACAGTTCGGGCAAATCGCTGCCGCTGGTGGTGATGCCGCACGGCGGCCCCTACGGCATCGAGGACCGTTGGCAGTTCGACGACGTCGCGCAACTGCTGGCCGCGGCCGGCTACGCGGTGCTGCAGGTGAACTTCCGCGGTTCCGGCGGGTACGGCGAAGCCTTCGAGCAGGCCGGCCGGCGCGAGTGGGGCGGAAAGATGCAGGACGACGTGACCGACGCCACGCGTTGGGCGGTCGAGCAGGGCATCGCCGATCCGTCGCGCATTTGCATTTATGGCGCTAGTTATGGCGCGTATGCCGCGTTGATGGGCGCGGCGCGGGAGCCCTCGCTGTACAAGTGCGCGGCCGGCTACGTCGGCGTTTACGACCTGCCGCTGATGCACACCACCGGCGATATCCAGCGGCGCGGGTCGGGTGAAACCTATCTGCGCGACTGGATCGGCACGCCGCAGGCGTTGGAGAACGTGTCGCCCGCGCGTCTGGCGAGCCGGATCAAGGCGCCGGTGTTCCTGGCCGCGGGCGGCGAGGACGAGCGCGCGCCGCAGGTCCACAGCGAACGCATGGAAAAGGCTTTGCGCGAGGCCGGCGTGCCGGTGGAAACGCTGTACTACAAGACCGAGGGCCATGGCTTCTACGAGGAAGCGCACAAGCGCGAGTTCTACTCGCGGCTGCTGGCGTTCCTGTCGCGTTCGTTGGGCGGCAAGGTCGCTACTGCGCCTAAGCCGGATGCGAAGGCGAAGAAGTAGGGGTTTCGCGTCGTAGCTGAAACCACGCGGTCGCGGCTTGCGCCGCTCCTACAGCTAGCCCATGTAGGAGCGGCGCGAGCCGCGACCACGGACTACCCAGATCGCGTCGCAATCGCTCTACCGGCATTCAATAAAGCAACGGCGCCATTTCGGCGCCGTCGTTCTTATCGGTCGAGCGAGCCGGCTCACTTCACCCCATGCATCCATCGCTTCAGCAGCGGCGACAGCAGCAGGAACAGCACGCCCGAACCGATGCCCAGCCACAACAGCATCGAGAACAGCTCGCCGTACTTGAGCGAGGCGGCGGCCATGTCGATCGCCGCGCCTTCGCCGGACAAGCCCTCGACCGACGCGATCTTGGCCAGTTGCGCTGCCAGCACTTCCGAGAACGCGGTCGCCAGCCAGAACGCGCCCATCATCAAGCCGACCACCCGCGCCACCGACAACTGAGTCACCGCCGACAAGCCGATCGGCGACAGGCACATCTCGCCGATTTCCAGGATGAAATACGCCGCGACCAGATACCACACGCTGGCCATTTCGCCGCCGCCGGACACCTTCGCCGCGGCGATCAGCGGCAGGAACGAAAGCCCGGCGAACACCAAGCCCAGCGACATGGTCACCGGCTTGCTCGGATTGCGCCCGCGGCGCGCCAGCCACGGCCACAGCCACGAGAACAGCGGCGCCAGCACGACGATGAAGAACGCGCCCAGATAAGTCAGCGACCCCGCGGTCTGCGGCACCAGCACCACGTCGTGCGCGGTCGCCACGGCCAACCCCAATGCCAGCAGGGCCACCAGCAGCTTGGCCAGGCCGTCGCGGCCGCGATCGCTGGCGATCAGCGCGGCGATCATCAGCGGCGGGCTCAGCGCCATCGAGAACAGCGACCACGGCAAGGTCGGCTTGTACTGGCCCAGGGCCATGCCGAACATGTCCTTGGTCATCAGGCGGTCGTTGAAGGTCACCCACGAGCCGTAGGTCTGCTCGTACAGGGTGAAGAAGATCAGCACCGCGAAGATCAGCACCACCAGCGCCAGCATCTGTTCGCGCTGCTCCTTGGTGCACTGGCGCGCGATGAAACCGAAGAACCAGATCAGGAACACCAGCAAGGTCGCCAGCATGATGCCCAGCGCCGCGGTGAAGCTGATGCCGCCCAGTTGCAGGGTGATGCGCGAAGCGAACTGGATCGTGCCCCACAGCACCAGCACGCCGAGCGCGCTGCCCAGATAGATCCAGACCTCGCGCGAGAGCCCGCCGACTTTCTCGCGCAGCTTGGCCGGATCGGCCGGTTCGGCGTGGCCGCGCAAATAGCGCTGGCCCCACAGGAACATCGCCAGGCCCGCGATCATGCCGATGCCGGCCGCGCCGAAGCCGTACTTCCAGCCGTAGGTTTCGCCGAGGAAGGCGCAGATCAGCGCCGAGAACAGCGCGCCGACGTTGATGCCGGCGTAGAACAAGGTGAAGCCCGAATCGCGGCGCGGATCGCCCTGTTCGTAGAGCTTGCCGACGATGGTGGAGATGTTCGGCTTGAGGAAGCCCACGCCGGCGATGATCAGCGCCATCGACAGATAGAACACCTGCAGCGCGGTTTCGTCGCGTACTGCCACGCCGTTGACCAGTTTGGCCGCATGGCCTTCGTACGCCATGCCCAGATGGCCGAGCACCAGCAGCACGCCGCCGAGCACCACCGCCTTGCGCATGCCCAGATAACGGTCGGCGAGCAGACCGCCGATCACCGGTACCGCATAGACCAGGCCGCCGTAGGCGCCGATCAGGTCGTAGCCGGCGTCGTCGCTGAACAGGTGGTACTTGAGCAAGTACAACAGCAGCAGCGCCTTCATTCCGTAGAACGAGAAGCGCTCCCACATCTCGGTGAAGAAGCACACGTACAGGCCCTTGGGGTGGCCCAGGAAGTCGTCGTTGCGCGGCGCGGCGGGCGCCTGGGGCGATGCGGTGCTGGCTGCTGGCACGTCGGGTTTCCTTCGCCGCTGGTGGGCCGGGAGGCGGAGTATAGGGCGATGGCGGCGGGCGGCCCTCACCCCAAGGGTGCTTCCTTCGGGCGTCCGGCCTTCGGCCACCTTCTCCCGCGAGCGGGAGAAGGCAGGGTGCCGCTGGGCTGCGCTTACACGATCCGCCCCGCGCACTGGCGAGAGTGCGCTCCCTTCGGGTTAGCGATCCTGCGCTCCCTCTCCCCGCTTGCGGGAGAGGGCTGGGGTGAGGGCCGCCCCGTCGCGTTACTCCCAAATCCCCGCGAATTCCCGATTCCCCCGCAGCCACGGGCTTTTTGCCCAATCCGCTTTTTGCCGCACTGCACTTTTACAGCGGCACGCGGCGGATGCCATCATCGGCGGATTGCGTGGCGTCCGGACCCTGGCGTCCGGCTCCGCCCATACACCGCCGCACTGCCCGATCACCCGCGATGGAGACGCCGATGGCCTCGTCCGAAAAACAGCCGCAATTGACCTTCCGAGCCGTCGTGCTCTCCGTGTTCCTGGCGGTGATCTTGGCGGCAGCCAACGCCTACCTGGGCCTGTTCGCCGGCCTGACCATCGCCACCGCGATTCCCGCCGCCGTGATCTCCATGGGGGTGCTGAGCGTGCTCGGTCGCGGGACGATCCTGGAGAACAACATCGTCCAGACCGGCGCCTCGGCCGGCTCCTCAATCGCCGCGGGCGTGATCTTCACGATTCCGGCGCTGGTGATCCTGGGCTACTGGGACACCTTCCGCTACTCGTGGGTGCTCGCCATCGCCGGCCTCGGCGGCCTGCTTGGCGTGCTGTTTTCGGTGCCGCTGCGCCGTTCGATGATCGTCGAAGACCCGCTGCCGTTCCCCGAGGGCAAGGCCGCGGCCGAAGTGCTCAAGGCCGGCGAGAATCCGGGGCCGGGCCTGAAGATACTGGCCGTCGCCGCCTCGGTCGGCGCCGTGATCAAGCTCGCCGCCGAAAGCGGCATGCGCATGATTCCGGACAACGCGGTGATCTCCGGCTTCATGGGCAAGTACCTGGGCTACATGGGCACCAACCTGTCGCCGGCGCTGATCGGCGTGGGTTACATCGTCGGTCTCAACGTCGGCATCGTGGTGTTGTCCGGTTCGGTGCTGTCGTGGCAGTTCGCGATTCCGATCTATCACGCATTCTTCCTCGACACCGATCCGGTGCTCGCGGCGAAGATCGCCGGCGGCAGCGCGGCCGACATCGGCGGCGCGATCTGGTCAGCGAAGGTCCGTTACCTGGGCGTGGGCACGATGCTGATCGGCGGCGTGTGGACGCTGTTCTCGCTGCGCAAGTCGTTGCTGTCGGGGGTCAAGAGCGGTCTGGCCGCGGCGCGCAAGAGCGCGTCGGCCGGCCCCGTGGCCGAGACCGACCGCGATCTGCCGATGAAGTGGATGCTGGTCGCGCTGGTCGCGTTCGTGCTGCCGCTGTTGCTGCTGTATCAGGCCATCGTCGGCAACTGGTTCGTCAGCGTGCCGATGACCATCATCATGATCGTCGCCGGCTTCCTGTTCGTGTCGGTGTCGGCGTATCTGGCCGGCCTGATCGGTTCGTCCAACAACCCGGTTTCGGGCATCACCATCTCCACCATCCTGTTCGCTTCGGCGGTGCTGGTGCTGATGCTGGGTCGCGACTCGCCGATCGGCGCGGTCGCTGCGATCATGATCGGCGCGGTGGTGTGCTGCGCCGCTGCGGTCGGCGGAGACAATCTGCAGGATCTCAAGGCCGGCTACATCGTCGGCGCGACGCCGTGGAAGCAGCAGCTGATGCTCGGCATCGGCGCGTTCTCGTGCGCCTTGATCATGGCGCCGATCCTCAACCTGCTCGCCGCCGCCTACGGCATCGGCGCGCCGACGCCGGAGCATCCGAACTCGCTGGCGGCGCCGCAGGCCACCTTGATGGCTTCGGTGGCCAAGGGCCTGTTCGGCGGCGAACTGCCGTGGACGATGATCGCCATCGGCGCCGGCATCGGCGCGGTAATCATCGCGTTCGACGAATGGCTGAAGTCGCGCAAGTCCAAGTTCCGCGTGCCGGTGTTGGCCGCGGCGATCGGCATCTACCTGCCGTTGGAACTGATGGTGCCGATCTTCCTCGGCGGCGTGCTCTCGCACATCGTCGGCCGCCGTCGCGGTTTGACCGCGAACAGCAGCGAAGAAGAAGTCGACCGCGTGCATCGCCCCGGCACCTTGTTCGCCGCCGGTCTGATCACTGGCGAGGCGCTGATGGGTATCGCGATCGCGTTCCCGATCGTCATCACTGCCAATCGCGACGTGCTGGCGCTGCCGAAAGCCTGGCACTTCGGGCCGCTGGTCGGCCTGGTCGTGTTGGCCTTGGTGGTCGCGCTGTTCTACCGCAGCACCAAGAGCGCGGCGCCAAGCCAGTCCTGAGTTTGCGCGAACGGCCCGGCAGCGATGCCGGGCCGTTCGCGTTTCATCCCTCCGAGCGCGCCGATGCGCGCCGGGCTCAACGCAACATCAATGCAAGAGGTTCGATCATGACGCCACGCCACGCACTTTTGCCGTTGGCTTTGACGCTGGCCTGCGTATCCGCGCCGGCTTTCTCGCTTACCCCGGCGCTCGCCCGCGGCCTGGAAGTGCGCGACATGGCGGCGATGGACCGCTTCTCCTCGCCGACGCTTTCGCCCGACGGCCGCCAACTGGTGTTCGCCAAGCGCGTGGTCGATTTCGCCGCCAACAAGTCCTCGACGTCGCTGTGGATCGAAGACCTGTTCGCGCGCGACGCGGCGCCGCCGAAGCGTTTGACTCCCGAAGGCTGGAACGTCAACTCGCCGGCGTTTTCGCCCGACGGCAAGACCGTGTACTTCCTCAGCAGCAAGGGCGGCAGCTCGCAGCTGTACGCACTGCCGCTGAGCGGCGGCACGCCCAAGCAGGTCACTGCGTTCGACGGCGACGTCGGCGGCTATCAGATCTCGCCCGACGGCAAGCGCATCGCGTTCAACGCCGAGGCCTATGTGGATTGCGCGGCGGACTTGGCCTGCAGCAAGAAGAAGCTCGGCGAGGCCGAGAAGAGCAAGGCCACCGGCAAGGTCTTCGACCGCATGTTCGTGCGGCATTGGGATGCGTGGAACGACGGTCGCCTGAACCGTCTGTTCGTGACCGATCTGCCGGCCGTGGGCAAGACCGCCTCGAGCGCCAAGCTCGTCAGCGCTGAAGTGATCGGCGACGTGCCCTCGCGTCCGTTCGGCGACAGCAGCGAATACACCTGGTCGCCCGACGGCCAGTCGCTGGTGTTCAGCGCGCGCAAGGCCGACGCCAAGGAACCGTGGTCGACCAATTTCGATCTGTACCTGGTCGGCGCCGACGGCGGCACGGCCAAGAATCTGACCGCGTCGAACCCGGCCTGGGACACCGGCGCGGTGTTCGCCAAGGACGGCAGGACCCTGTACTACCGCGCGATGAAGCGTCCGGGCTTCGAGGCCGACCGTTTCGCCCTGATCGAACTGGATCTGGCCAGCGGCAAATCGCGCGAGATCGCGCCGGAATGGGATCGCTCGGCCTCGGGCATCGCATTGTCCGACGACGGCAAGACCATCTACACCACCGCCGAGGATCTCGGCCAACAGCCGTTGTTCGGCGTCGACATCGCCAGCGGCAAGGCCGCGTTGTTGATCGGCGAGGGCACCGTGGGTACGGTGGCGCTCGCCGGCAAGACCGTGGCGTTCACCCGCAACAGCCTCAAGAGCGGCGACCAGATCTTCGTCGGCGGTCTGGACGGCGCACCGCAGCGCGCGATCACTCCGAGCGCGGGCGAACTGCTTCCGAACGTGCGCTTCGGCGAGTTCGAACAGTTCGACTTCAAGGGCTGGAACGGCGACACCGTGCACGGCTACGTGGTCAAGCCGTGGAACTACCAGGAGGGCCAGAAATACCCGGTCGCATTCCTGATCCACGGCGGCCCGCAGGGCAGCTTCGGCAATGGCTGGAGCTATCGCTGGAATCCGCAGACCTACGCCGGCCAGGGCTATGCGGTGGTGATGATCGACTTCCACGGCTCCACCGGTTACGGCCAGGCCTTCACTGATGCGATCAGCCAGCACTGGGGCGACCGTCCGCTGGAAGATCTGCAGAAAGGCTGGGCCGCGGCGCAGAAGAAGTATTCCTTCCTCAACGGCGATAAGGCCTGCGCGTTGGGTGCGTCGTACGGCGGCTTCATGGTCAACTGGATCGCCGGCAACTGGCAGCAGCCGTGGAAGTGTCTGGTCAGCCACGACGGCGTGTTCGACCAGCGCATGATGGGTTACGCGACCGAAGAACTATGGTTCACCGAGTGGGAGCAGGGCGGCACGCCTTACGACAAGCCGGCGAGCTACGAGAAATTCAACCCGGTCAATCACGTCAAGGACTGGAAGGTGCCGATGCTGGTGATCCACGGCCAGCAGGACTTCCGCATTCCGGTCGAGCAGGGCCTGGGCGTGTTCACCGCGCTGCAGCGTCAGGGCATCGAGTCCAAGTTCCTGTACTTCCCCGACGAGAACCACTGGGTGCTCAAGCCGCAGAACAGCGTGCTGTGGCACGACACGGTCAATGGCTGGTTGAAGCAGCATATCGGGCAGTAAGCGCCGCGTAGCTTGATCCAACGAAGGCCGCCCTCGGGTGGCCTTCGTCGTTTCGGAGGCGTCGCCTGCCCGTATCCGACTGTAGGAGCGGCGCGAGCCGCGACCGTGACATCGCACATACGACGTAAGCGCGGTTTCGCGGTCGCGGCTCGCGCCGCTCCTACAAGGGCAACCCGATGCAGCGACGGATTCGTCGGCTGAATCCGGATCCCCGCACCACCGGCCCTTGCCCAACGGCGCCGATCCGAAGTAAAAGCGGGGACACCAACGCAAGGTAACTCCGGCATGCCCGACACCGCCCGCACGGCGCTCATCAGCAACGACATCGTCGTCCTCGGCCTGATCGCCGCGACTTTGGGTCTGGTGTTCTGGACTTCGTCGAAGGAAAGCGGCGTGTGGAAGAAGTTCTACACCTTCGTGCCGGCCTTGCTGCTGTGCTATTTCATTCCCGGAATCTACAACACCGTCGGTCTCGTCGACGGCCAGAACACCAAGCTCTACAACCCGGTCGCCAGCCGGGTGCTGCTGCCGGCGGCGTTGGTGCTGCTGACCTTGACCATCGACCTGAAGGGCGTGCTCAAGCTCGGGCCCAAGCTGCTGGTGATGTATGCGGTGTCCTCTTTGAGCGTGATGTTCGGCGCGATCGTGGCGTTCGTGGCGATGCGCGCCTTCCATCCGGAAACCGTCGCTGGCGACACCTGGGGCGGCATGGCCGCGCTGGCCGGCAGCTGGATCGGCGGCGGTGCCAACATGCTGGCGATGAAGGAAATCTTCCAGGTCGATGCGACCACCTTCGGCCAATTCGCAGTGGTCGACGTCGGCGTGGGCTATGTGTGGATGGCGGTGCTGATCTTCCTGGCCAGCCGCGCCAAACAGATCGATGAGCGCAGCGGCGCCGACACCCGCGGCATCGAGGAGCTCAAGCAACGCATCGAAAGTTTCCAGGCCCAGCACCAGCGCGTGGCCAGCCTGACCGATCTGGCGATGATCGTCGGTATCGCGTTCGGCGTGGTCGGATTAGCGCACGCGATCGCCGGGCCGTTGTCGGCCTGGTTTGCCGCCAACGTGTCGTGGGCGCGCACGGTGAGCCTGCACGAGCCGTTCTTCTGGGTGGTGGCGGTGTCCACCTTCGCCGGCCTGGCGCTGAGCTTCACCCGCGCGCGCGAACTCGAAGGTGCGGGCGCGTCGAAGATCGGCAGCCTGCTGTTGTACTTCCTGATCGCCTGCATCGGTCTGCAGATGGACATCCTGGCATTGCTCGACAAGCCGTGGCTGTTCGCGCTGGGATTGATCTGGATCGTCGTGCACATCCTGATCCTGTGGGGCGTGGGGCGTTTGCTGCGCGTGCCGTTCTTCTATTTCGCGATCGGCTCGCAAAGCAATATCGGCGGCCCGGCCTCGGCGCCGGTGGTGGCCTCGGCGTTCCATCCGTCGCTGGCGCCGGTGGGCGCGCTGCTGGGCACGCTGGGCTATGCGACCGGTACCGGCTTGGCCTACGTGGTCGGTATCACCTTGCGCTCCCTGGCCGGCGCTTCGCCAGCCTGAAGCCCGACTGTAGGAGCGGCGCGAGCCGCGACTGCGACACCACGCCTGCGTCGTAAGCGCGATGTCGCAGTCGCGGCTCGCGCCGCTCCTACAGTCGCAAGTTCGCAACATCATTGCTCGACTGGCCCGCCATGACCTACGAGTCGTTAGCCGCAAGCAGCGGCATTCCTCTGCCGTCGATCCTCGTCCGCCTGCTGGCCGACGGAAAGACGCGTTACGGCGACGGCCCAGCCGACTGGAAAGCGAACTGGAGCGATTACACCCGTAAGGCACAGCCATTGCTTTCCTGCGCCTACGATCTGGAATGGATCGACGCCGAGCAGGCCGGCGAGATCGTCGAGAACTGGCTCAATCCGAATTTCCAGGACGCACGCGCGTTCGTGCCGTTCGCGATATCCGGCGCCGGAGACGCCTATTGCCTGATGGCGACGGCAACCGGCGAGGTAGGTGTCAGCTTGATCTGGCACGATCGCGACGACAGCGCGATACAGGCGGCGAGCTTCGAGCATTTCGTATTCGAACAACTGGTGGAGAGTGCCGCCGATTTCGAGCATCTGCTGGACGATTTTTCGCCGGAGCAGGCGCGAGAGTGCGTTCTCGCCAACGTGAGAGCCGCTGCGGTGTATTTGCCCGCGGACTTGAACCTTGCGCTGGAGGCGTTGATCTCGCCGCAGTCGCTGGACGAGGAAAGCGATTGCGGCATGATCTCGTCGGAAATAGCCAAGGCGGCCTTGAGCGTATTGCCGGCGTTCGAGCAGGAACGCGTCGCGGTGGTGCCGCGTTGGTTGTGCGACAAGCGATGATGCGGAGCGCGGGGACGATCGAAGACCGTCGTTGTTCGCCATAAGGTTAGTGATCTTCCCGTGCGGGGCGATGGCGCAATACAAGAAAAAGGCCGCCCCTGGGCGGCCTTTCGTCATTCGTGACCCGTCATGGGCGATATCGGTCCAGGTTCAACAACACCCAATCCGTCCGCCGCCGTAACGCGCTTCCTGCCGTTGGCGGAAGAAGGTCGCGTAGTCCGGAATCGGCCGCTCCGGATGCTTCTCCATCAGATGCCGGACGTAGTTGTCGTAGTCCGGCACCCCGCAACACAGCCGCGCGGTCTGTACCAGGCGGCGCCAGGTGCGCTTGTAGAGCTGATATTGGCTGGCGGGTACGAGTGCGGTGCCCATCACACGTCCGCCATCTGGGCGGGGGTCAGGGCCACGTACGGCGACTCGCGGTCGCTGCGTTGCGGGTTGGCCCGCGCCTTCACGATCGCCCCCACCGAATAAATCAGCACGCTGAACACCACGAACAGGAACAGCGCGGTCAGCCCGGTGTTGACGTAGCTGTTGACCATGATCTGCTGCATCTGATCGATGCTCTTGGCCGGCGCCACCACTTCGCCCTTGGCGATGGCCGCGCTGTACTTGTGCGCCTGCGCCAGGAAGCCGACCGCCGGATTGTTGTCGAAAATCTTGATGAAGCCGGCGGTGCTGGTGCAGATCAGCAGCCACGTGGCCGGCAGGATCGTCACCCAGGCGTAGCGATCGCGCTTGAGCTTGAACAACGCCACGGTGCACAGCATCAACGCGATACCGGCGAGCATCTGGTTGGCGATACCGAACAGCGGCCACAAGGTGTTGATGCCGCCCAGCGGATCGATCACGCCCTGGTACAGGAAGTAACCCCACAACGCCACGCAGCCTGCGGTGGCGATCAGGTTCGGCCCCCAGGCCTCGGTGCGGCGCAGCGACGGCACGAAGCTGCCGAGCAGGTCCTGCAGCATGAATCGGCCCGCGCGCGTGCCGGCGTCGACCGCGGTCAGGATGAACAGCGCCTCGAACAGGATCGCGAAGTGGTACCAGAACGCCATCGTGTTCTCGCCAGGCAACACGTTGTGCAGGATCTGGGCGATGCCGACCGCGAGCGTCGGCGCGCCGCCGGCGCGGGCCAGGATGGTGTGTTCGCCGATGTCCTTGGCCGTGGCTTCCAGCACCTCGGGCGTGACCGCGAAGCCCCAGCTCGAAATCGTCTGCGCGACCGCATGCACGTCGGTGCCGACCAGCGCGGCCGGACTGTTCATGGCGAAGTACACGCCCGGATCGATCACCGAGGCCGCCACCAGCGCCATGATCGCGACGAAGGATTCCATCAGCATGCCGCCGTAGCCGATGTAGCGCATATGCGATTCATTGGCGAGCAGCTTGGGCGTGGTGCCGGAGGAAATCAGCGCGTGGAAGCCCGAGACCGCGCCGCAGGCGATGGTGATGAACAAGAACGGGAACAGGCCGCCTTTCCACACCGGGCCGGTGCCGTCGGTGAACTGGGTCAGCGCCGGCATGCGCAGGTCGGGCATCACGATCACGATGCCGATCGCCAGCGCAATGATGGTGCCGATCTTGAGGAACGTCGAAAGATAGTCGCGCGGCGCCAGCAGCAGCCACACCGGCAGCACCGCGGCGACGAAGCCGTAACCGATCAGCATCCAGGTGATCTGGGTGCCGGTGAAGGTGAAGCGCGGGCCCCACACCGGATCGGCCGCGATCACGCCGCCGTACCAGATCGCTGCGAGCAGCAGAATCAGACCGACGATCGAGATCTCGCCGATCTTGCCTGGGCGGATGTAGCGCATGTACACGCCCATCATCACCGCGATCGGCAGGGTCGCGATCACCGTGAACATGCCCCACGGACTTTCCGCCAGCGCCTTGACCACGATCATCGCCAGCACCGCGAGGATGATGATCATGATCAGGAAGGCGCCGAACAGCGCGATGGTGCCGGGAATGCGGCCCATCTCCTCGCGCACCAGGTCGCCGAGCGAACGGCCGTTGCGGCGGCTGGAGACGAACAGGACCATGAAGTCCTGCACCGCGCCGGCCAGCACCACGCCGACGATCAGCCACAGCAAGCCGGGCAGGTAGCCCATCTGCGCGGCCAGCACTGGCCCGACCAGCGGTCCGGCGCCGGCGATCGCGGCGAAGTGATGGCCGAACAACACGTGTTTGTTGGTCGGAACGTAGTCCAGGCCGTCGTTGTTGATGACCGCGGGCGTGGCCCGGGTCGGATCGAGCTGCATCACCTTGTTGGCGATGAACAGGGAGTAGTAGCGGTAGGCGACCAGATAGATCGATACCGCCGCGACTACGATCCACAGCGCGTTGATGTGTTCGCCGCGCCGCAGCGCGATCGTGCCCAGGCAGAACGCCCCGAGAACCGCGAGGGCCGCCCAGCCCAGTTTGCCCAGACCACCTTTCATGACGACCCTCCCGTTTTGAACCCCCCGAAGCGTCGCCCCTGGCGCCGGGCGGGTCAATGCGCAGTGCGGCAAAGCGGCGCGAATCGGGCTGATACTTTGGTCTTAGGCGGGGCGACGGTGCGCGGTGGTTCTCGGCTGGCCCCTGTAGGAGCGGCGCAAGCCGCGACCGCGCACCTACGACGCATCCGCGGCTTCACGGTCGCGGCTTGCGCCGCTCCTACAGGAACAACTCCAATATCGCGATTGCCGGAGCGAACTAAGCGCGCCCTACAACCACTTCGCCCGCTTGAATCCGATGTACAACACCACGCAGGCGGTGATCACCACGCCGATCAGAATCCAGTAACTCCATTGCCCCGGCAGTTCCGGCATGTGCACGAAGTTCATGCCGTACCAGCTCGCGATCAAGGTCGGAGCCGCCAGCAGCGCCGCCCACGCGCCCAGGCGTTTGACCGTTTCGCCCTGGCGCACGGTCACCAGCGACAGGTTCACGCTGGCCGCGGTGGTCAGCATCTCGCGCAAGGTGTCTGTGATTTCGTTGATGCGCACGGCATGGTCGAGCACGTCGCGGAAATACAACTGGATCTCTTCGTCGATCAGGCCGCCGCGCGCGCGCGCGAGTTGGCCGAGGATGTCCTGCAGCGGCGAGACCGCCATGCGCAGACGGGTCAGTTCGCGCTTGAGGTCGTACAGCTCGCGCACGACCTCGGTGTGGAAGTCCTCGGCGAAGATATCCTTTTCCAGCTCGTTGAGTTCCTGGGTGAAGCCTTCGACGATCGGCATGAAATTGTCGACCACGCTGTCGAGCACAGCGTACAGGCCGGCGCCGGGACCGTGTTGGAGCAGATCCTTCTCGCGCTCCATGCGCGCGCGCGCGGCCTTGTAGCTGATCGATGCGCCGTGGCGCACGGTCACCAGGTAACGCGGGCCGACGAACAGATGGGTTTCGCCGAAGCGGATGCGGTTGTCGATCTTCTGCGCGGTGTGGATGGCGATGAACAGCGAGTTGCCGTAGGCCTCGATCTTCGGCCGCTGGTGGGCGTTGTGGGCGTCCTCGACCGCCAGATCGTGCAGGCAGAATTCTTCCTGCAGTTTTTCCAGGATGCCCTCATCGGGCTCGTACAGCCCGACCCAGACGAAACTGCCGTCGTCGACCGCGAGCACATCGCTGATCTGGTCCAGGGTGATGTCGCGGCGGGTGCCGTCGCGGCCGTAGGCCGCGCAATTGATGACGCATTGGGGGAGGGAAGGATCGCTCATGGCCGAATCCTGCCCCCACGCGCGCGCAGGGGCAAGCGGTCAGGCCAGACGCAGGCGCGCGGCCTTGCGGAAGCCGAACCACAGACCGACATGGATCGGCAGCCACAACGCGATCCAATGCGCATTGCGCTGCGGATACACCGGCAGCCAATACAGGAACAACGCGGCGACCGCGCACAACGCGACCAGCCTGGTCAGCCAGACGAACACCGGCCCGGTCTCGCGACCGCGCAGCGCGCGGAAGCCGCCGAACCACAACAGCAGGCACAGCGGGTTGAACAGCAGCAGATTGCGGTTCTCCCAACCGTAGGTGTGGCCGGTGCCGAACCAGGTGTACGCCAGCAGCGCGCCGATCAATCCGAGCAGGCCCCACAGCGGCAGCGCGGCGATGGCCAGCACGCGCGGGCTGCGGTCGCCGATCCAGGCCAAGGCCGCGCCGAGCGCCAGCCCGGCCAGGGCCCACGGCCACCACGGCAGCGGGGCGGCTTCCGGCTCCGGGCTGATCCGGTGCGGCAGCAGTTCGCGTTCGGCCTGCACCAGCGGCCGGCCCTGATCGTTCTTCACTTCGCGCAAGGCCGCGGCCAGGCGGCTGGGCACATAGGACTCGGCCCATACCGGCACCGGTTTGTCGCCTTCCGGGCCGATCAGGATGTCGAGCGAGGCCCACATCCACAGGTCAGGCTTGGACAGGCGCATGGCTTCGCTGCGCAGGGTATTGCCGTGCGAGCGGCCTTCGGTCTGGCGCCGCAGCGCGCCGCCGAGGGTGCGGTCGATCGCGTCGCGCACGCGGGTGGCGCAGTTGTCGTCGAAATACTGATACCGGTAATAAGCGTTCTCGGGCAGGGCATTGACCCGCAGCGCTTCGGCCAACTGCCGCGCTTGCACCGGAGTGAGGTCCAGCCATTGCACCGATACGCCGCGGCCTTCGTAACCGTACTGGGCCATGTCCTGGTCGAACGGCACGGCGAGCAGCCGGTAGCGCATGTCGTTGCGGATGAAGCGCTGGACGAAATCGGGCTCGCTGGGGTCGAAGTAGCCGAAGTTGTACGAAGTCGCCCGGCCGGTGTCCTGATCGAGCACGATCAGCGCATCGTGACCGAAGCGCGACCAGAACTCCTGGCCCGGCTGCATGGTGACCATGCCGATGCGCGGCGTCTTCGGCTCGCCGGACGCGGCCGGCGCCTGTACGGCGGCCGGGGGCGCAGGGGGGGTTGACGCCGGAGGCGGAGCCGCGTCCGGAGCCGCGTGGGCCACCGATTGGATCAACAGCAGGACAGCCAGGGCATGGAGCCGGACGAAGCGGGAAAGAGAGGTCACGGGTGGCCGGATCCGGCTGGGCGGGTGGCGGCCATTGTAAACAGCCACGGCGAACGTGCCGGGCTTGGCGTCGCCATCCGGATAACGCAGGCAGCTCGGGCCGGAGCGGGTGCGGAGACGTTGCGCCGCTGTTGCCTTCTCCCGCGAGCGGGAGAAGGCGCCCCGAAGGGGCGGATGAGGGCATCCACGGTCTCACGCGACCGAACCGTCGAACCGTCGAACCGTCGAAGTCAGCCGTTGCCCAGCACGCCGACATGGAAGGCATGCACCCGCCGCGCATCGGCGCTGGCGACCCGGAACACGAACCGGTCCAAGGTGAGTTCCTCGCCGGCTTCGGGCAGATGCCCGATCGCCGCGGTGACCAGGCCGCCGATGGTGTCGTACTCGTCGTCGTCGAAATCGGCGCCGAAACGTTCGTTGAAATCGTCGATCGGGGTCAGCGCGTCGACCACGTATTGGCCGTCGGCCTGCGCCGCGATCAACGCGTCGGTGTTCTCGGCTTCGTCGTGCTCGTCGTCGATCTCGCCGACGATCTGCTCCAGCACGTCCTCGATGGTGAGCAAGCCGGCGACGCCGCCGTGCTCGTCGATCACGATCGCCATATGGTTGCGCGACTGGCGGAATTCGCGCAGCAGCACGTCCAGGCGCTTGGATTCGGGAATCAGCACCGCCGGCCGCAACAATTCGTGGATGCTGCCCGGGCCGTTGTCGGCGACCACGCCGCGCAACAGATCCTTGGCCAGCAGGATGCCGAGAATCTCGTCCTTGTCGTCGCCGTGCACCGGGAAGCGCGAGTGCCCGGATTCGACCACCATTTTCATCAGGTCGAGAAACTTGGCGTCGGCCGGCAAGGCGACCATTTGCGAACGCGGGATCATCACATCGCCGACGGAGAGGTCGGAGACCGCGATCGCGCCTTCCATCATGTGCAAGGTATCGGCGGCGATCAGCCCGTCGGATTGCGCATCGCGCAGCAACTCGACCAAGTCTTCGCGGGAACTGGGCTCGCCCGACAGCGCCGAACTGATGCGGTCGAGCCAGGAACGCCGTTTCTCGGGGGGTTCCGGCGAATGGGTACTACTGTCGTCCTCGGACATTCGATTCTTGAGCAGCGCCCTTTGGGGGAAGAGCGAGAGAATCAGTCTAACCCGGAAGCCCGCTCATGCACTCCCCGAGCCGGCCGGGACGATGCGCGGGCCCCTCGCTCCGGCCGCGCGCTGAAATCGCTGTGTTGAAACATTTTCATTTAAAATCAATTGTCTATGCATGGGGCCGAGTGCTCCGGCCGTGTCCGCACCAGGTGAAACCGGCCGGCATTGGACAGCGCCAGCACTCCCACCTGCCGCCCGCCGCCGACACAGACGGTGAATGTGGCGTTGCTGCCGGCATTGCCGCCGTCTGGTTGAAACACCAGACGGGGACGCCCGGGCGAACTGTACAGGTGCAGTCCGCCGGCCATAGCGCCGGCCTGGTGTATCGCGACATCGCCGGCTCCGAATTTACGGTCGGCATCCAGATCGGCGAAGGCCAGCCAGCCGTGGCTCCAATCGTGCCCGTCGACGCAACTGGCCTGATCGCGGCTCGGGCACAACACCGTGGCCACTCCACCGGCGACCGCATGGCGCGACGACGCAAGGAAAGCTTCGCTCAAAGCGGTCTGGATGCGAACGATCTGCACGCGCTCGCTGACCGCGGCCACCGCCGGAATCGCGAACGCCAAGATAACCGCGACGACGGCCAGCGCGATCACCACTTCGAGTAACGACAGGCCACGATTGCGTTTCATTGTTCAGGCGCTCCTTCGCGCGGGTCCGACGGGAGCCGCAGTGTCGCCAAGTCGTCGCGGCGATGGGATCGGACTGTTCCGCGCTGGTGTATCGGATTTCGCGAAAGCGGGATTTCGCGATCGCTGAGCCGCAGAATGGCTGCAAAGAGATCACCATCGCTGTGCATCGAAGAAGAGGGCGCAAAAGAAGCGTGGAAGCAGAGTTTGCGCGGCAACCGAAAAAGGTGTGCCCGAATGCATTGCGCGAAAAGTACTTCGTGTGCAACTTGGGCCGTTCGCGCGAAAATTCGCGCCGTTCGTCCTCGACCGGCTCGCTTGCTTCGATAAGTCGGTCTTAGATTCGCTCCAGCTTCCACGGGTCGGATCGGCGATGAAATTCTTGCGGCGGGCGCAATCGGGATTCACGTTGCTGGAGCTGTTGGTCACCGTGACCGTGGCCGCCATCATTCTGGCGCTGGCGGTCCCCAACCTGATCGCCACGATCAACCGAAGCCGTCTGACCGGCGCGGCCACCGAACTGGTAGCGTCGTTGCAGACCGCGCGGATGGAAGCGATCAGGCGCAACGCGCGAATCACTGTCTGCCGCAGCGACAACCAGACCGTCTGCGCCACGGGCTCCGGGCGCTGGAACGGCTGGATCGTGGTGATGCCCGATGCCAACCGCGACGGCGTCGCCAACGATCCCGCCGTACTGCACGCGGTGCAACTCAAGTCATCAGTGCAGATGAGCAGTGCCTTGACTTGGGGGGCGTCTGTCCTATCGCCCCGACGGATTCGCACGCGACGGCGACGGTACCGACACCGCGTTTCTCAACACCCAATTCGACGTCTGCCTTCCGACCACGATGCCGGAGCAGAACGTGCATCGGGTGCGCCTGTCTTCGGGAGGGCGTTTGTCCACGGACTTGGTCGAAGCCAAAGGAGTGTGCGCGCAATGATCCGCCGGTCATTCATTCCCGTTGCCGCGCAACGATGCCGACGAGAGCCGCGCGGCCGAAAACGTCAGTCGGGCGTAGGGCTGATCGAGATTCTGGTGGCCGTGCTGGTGTTGGGGCTCGGCCTGCTCGGAGTCGCCGCCATGCAGAGCTTGGCGCTACGTAATAGCCAAAGTTCGATGCAGCGCAGCCAAGCGGTGGTCCAGGCCTATGCGATGGCCGATGCGATGCGGGCCAATCCCACGGCGGCGAGCGCGGGCGCCTACGATACCGGTGGCCTTCAATGCTTCGGTGAAGTCAAGCCCGAGGCCGGCAGCTTGGCGGCCGCAGATCGCGCGGCTTGGTTGCAATCCTTGGGAAAAAGCCTGGGCGAGAATGCCAAGACGTGCGGCCAGGTCGCATGCAAGGACTCGCTATGCACGATCGAGGTGCGCTGGGACGACAGCCGCGGCGCGAACGCGGGAGGCGAGAAGGATGCCGACAAACAAACGTTCAGTATGCAGGTGCGCCTATGAGCCGGGCGATGCGTAGCACGGACTTCCGCCGCAGCCGCGGCCTGAGTCTGATCGAGCTGATGGTCGCTCTGGTTCTGGGATTGCTGCTGACTATGGGCGCGCTGTCGATCTTCCTTGCTTCACGCGCCGCGTTTCGCACCACCGAAGATCTTTCGCGCGTGCAAGAGGCCGCGCGCGTGGCATTCGAGTTGATGGCGCGCGACGTGCGCGAGGCCGGCGGCAACCAATGCCCAAGTTCCATCCGCACCTCCAACATCGTCGCCGAACGCGAGGGCGCCTACTGGAAGAATTGGAACACCGTGTTTCGCGGATTCGGCGGCGAAACGGCATATTCCGCGCCAGTGCAGGGTTTCGGCGATGGCGAGGGGGCGCGAGCCGCGGGCACCGACGGCCTGGAAGTGCATTCGACCAAGGATCTGGGCGTTTACTTGACTGCGGCGATGACCGCCAAGGATTCCGCGCTGGCGATCAACGCGCTTCCGCCGTCGATTCGCGCCAACGACGTGTTGATGGTCTGCGATTTCCGCTTGGTCTCGCTGTTCAAGGCCACCGCCGTAGCGGCCGGGTCGGTTGAACATGGCCGCGGTGGCAATTGCAGTGCCGGGTTCACCCGCCAGGTCGCATTGGCCTGTGAGGACGAAAAGCTTCCGCCAGAAGCCTGGCACTTGTACGGCGTCAATTCGGTCGTGGCGCGCCCGCGTTCCGTGCGCTGGTTCGTCGGCAACAACGGCCGCGGCGGCAAGTCGCTCTACAGAACGGTCATGCACTCCGATGCCGCAACGCCTGGTGCCGATGAGGTGGCCGAGGGTGTCGAGCAAATGCGGATCCAGTATCTGGTCGATGGCGAAAGCGCCTATCAGGCGGCGGCCGCCGTCGCCGATTGGTCGAAGGTCAAGGCCGCGCGCGTGGAACTGTCCTTGCAAAGCGAGCGTAAAAGCGGGGACGACGGCAAGGCCATCGGGCGAACAGTCAGCGCCACGCTGAGTTTGCGCAACAGAAGCAACTGAGGAATAGGCGATGAAACGAACGACACGCATGGCCTCGTTCCGCGGGGCCTCGGGTCAACGCGGAGCGGCATTGGCGGTCATCATGATCATGTTGCTGGTCATGATGCTGTTGGGTGTGGCGATCCTGCGCAGCACCATGCTCGAAGAGCGCATGAGCGCCGGTATGTACGACCGCAGCCTCGCGTTCGAATCGGCCGAGCGCGCCTTGCGCGAAGGCGAGCGCATGGTCGACGCGGCAGTCAAGCAAAGCCGGACGATCGGCCAGGACTGCACCATATCCAACGCGACATGTCCTTCCGTACCCGCCGATACGTACGGCGGAGCGGTGATTGCCTGCGGCGGCGTCGAAGCGGCGTGCTGGACCAGCGCGAGTACCGCCAGCAGCGACCCCAAGGTCCCGATCGCCGGGACGCCGCAGTACTACGTCGAGTTCATGGGGCGACGGACGACCGCTGACGATCTCGGCGTCTCCGGAGGAAATCCCTATGAACCGGGCAGTGCCCCTGAGACCAACGTCGCCTATTACCGGGTGACCGCGCGCAGCCACGATCCGCGCCAGCACCAGGATCGTGCAGTGGTGGTGCTGCAATCGACCATGGCCAGCTTCTGATGAACGTTCGTAATTCCCGATTCGATCCTAGCGCTGCCATCTCAGCGGCCCGGCAGCTCGACTCCTTCAGGAGCAAAACCATGCGTGTCAACAGATCGCATCCTTACGGGCCGGTCGCTATGGCCAAGCGCCTGCAGGCCGTGCTGATCGGCCTAATCGCCGCCTTGAGCGCGACGCCGTCGATGTCCGTTGAAATCCAGAACAGACCGCTGGCGCTGGGCAACGACGTGCCCAACAACATGGTGCTGATTCCGTCGGTGGAGTTTCCAACCATCATCTCCCAGGCCAACTTCGATTTGATCAATGGCCAGGACACCTATAATCCGAGCCGGTCATATGTAGGTTATTTCGATTCCGAGAAGTGCTACGAATACGTATTCGATGCGCAAGAGCGCTTGCGTCATTTCAAGCCGGTATCGGCGGCAAGCAGCAGAACCTGTTTGGGCGCCAGCAAGCAATGGAGCGGAAACTTCCTCAATTGGGCCGCTACCCAGACCATCGACCCGTTCCGCAAGGCATTGACCGGCGGCTATCGGGTCAAGGACACGCCGCAAGAGACCTGGCTGGAGAAGGCGGTCAACGAAGACCATGGCATCGGTACGAGATTCTTCGATAACAAGCTGCTATCGAAGGGGCAGACCGGTTTGATGCCGATAAGCGAAGCCTTTCCCGTCCGCATGCGTGCGTACAAATTGCGCGCGCAGATATTCTTCACCAACGACTCCACATTGGACAAGAAGACCGGCAATGACCGGGTAGAGGCGGCTCAACTGGCCACCGCAGTTCCTTACAATCCTGGTGTGCATGGAAGTTTGACAGGCAAGACGTCCAAGGGAGCGGTCGACCCCACGGTCTATTCGGTCAGCATCCGCGTAGCTGTGTGCGTGGAATCCGGCAAGGTCAAGCCGGAGGCCAATTGCATCAAGTACGCCAAGGGCTGGAAACCCGAGGGGTTGCTTCAGAAGTACAACGACAAACTCAGGTTCAGCATCTTCGGCTATCTCAACGATTCATCGGTTGGCCGCGACGGCGGCGTGCTGCGTGCCCGGCAGAAGTACATCGGACCTTTCAGCTATGATCCGATCAAAGGGCAACAACCCAATGCGGCCAAGGAGTGGGATCCGGGAACGGGCGTGCAAGACGCCAATCCAGACTCCGCCGATGCCAGCGGAACCAACACGCGAGTTGGCGGAAACCACGTCACCAATAGCGGTGTCATCAACTATCTCAACAAGTTCGGGCAGACCACCGGCACGGACACCAGCAACAACGCCAAAGGCCTGGACAACGTCAGCGAGCTCTATTACGCGGCGACCCGCTATTTCAAGAATCAGGACAACGTTCCCGAGTACACGGATATAACGACGGCGAACGCAGAGTTGCAGACCGACCGCTTTCCGGTCATCACCGACTGGGTCAATCCTATTCAGTACCGATGCCAGCGCAATGTCGCGGTGGGGATCGGTGATGCCTACACCCATCGTGACCGTAATCTGCCGGGTTCGACCGTGCGCAACGGAGAGCCCGCGATGCCCGCCAAGGTAACGGCCGATACATCCGTCAACGTCGAAACCGAGCTGAATCGTGTTTTTCAGTTGGAAGGCCTGAACAAGAATGCGAAGACCATACCTTTCAACCCCGAGGGCAGTCTCAATTCTGCGTTTATCGCCGGCCTCGCCTATGCCGCGCATACCCAGGATTTGCAGCCCGATATGCCCGACAAACAGACGCTGTCGACTTACTGGGTCGATGTCCTGCCGGATAAGATCGTGGTGCCCAGCGCCAGGAATCAATACTACCTGGCGGCCAAGTACGGCGGCTTCGATGTTCCGGAAGGATTCGACCCCAACACGCGCACGGAGCAGCTGACCGATGCCTGGTGGACGGACGGCGACCTGATCGGTCTGGCCGATGCGGCGAACGAGAAGCGCCCGCGTAACTTCTTCGTCGCCTATCAAGCCGAGCAGATGATTCAGGGCTTGACCAAGGCCTTCGAAGCCTCACTCCGCGGCCGACGTGGTGCAGCCTCGGCAGTCGGCCTCAACGGTGCCTCCGCGCAGGAAGGCGCGGTGATCTATGCACCGACCTACTTTACCGACTGGCGCGGCGAACTGGCCGCGAAGCGTCTGGACCCGATCACCCGCACCTTTGTGCCGGTCTGGATCGCAGGAGAGAAGGTGCCGGTTCCTGCGGAGCGCAAGGTGTACGCCAACAGCGGCGGCTACAAGGAATTTACCTGGAGCGCTCTGGACCCCGGAGACCGCAGCAGCTTGTCCAGTGTCGCGTTCGCCGACACGACCGGCAAGGTTCTTGCGACCGGTGCAGACGTTCTGAATTACCTGCGCGGCGAGCGGAGCAAGGAGATTGCAAAGGGCGGCCCGCTGCGTGACCGCTCGGGCGTACTCGGCGATTTCGTCAACTCCACGCCGCTTTATGTCGGCAAACCCAACGCGGGGCATTACGCCAACGCCACGTTCAACGGCGGAGGCGAGGCCTATCGCAAGTTCGCCGCGGACAGCGCGAATCGCAAGGCCGTGGTCTATGTCGGCGGAAACGACGGCATGCTGCATGGTTTCGACGCAGAAACCGGCGCTGAAACGTACGCGTTCATCCCGCAAGCGGTGCTCAAGCGCACCGGCATGGATGGGCTGGCGGGCTACGCTTCGCCCAACTATGTGCATCGGTTTTTCGTCGACGGCGAGCTGACCGTCGCCGATGTTTACATCCAGGGCGCATGGAAAACCGTGCTGATCGGTACCCTGGGACGCGGTGGCCGTGGGGTATTCGCGCTCGACATCACCAATCCAGAGGACGTCAAGTTCATGTGGGAGTTGTCCGACTCGCAGATTCCCGCGCTGGGCAATAATCTCGGCAAACCTTGGATTTCACAGACCGCCAACGGAACCTGGACGGTACTGCTCGGCAATGGCCCCAATAGCGATGGCGGCAAGGCGCAGTTGGTGACGCTCGACGTGGCCACCGGTGCGGTGACTGCCATAGATACCGGTGTGGCGGGCGATAACGGTCTCTCGGCCGCGCGCGCTTGGGATTCGAACAACGACGGGTTCGTCGACACGGCCTATGCCGGCGACATGAAGGGAAATCTGTGGAAGTTCTCCGGCTTTGGCGGTTCTGTCAGCGCGACCAAGCTTTTCGAAGCCACCGGCGATGGCAAGGCGCAACCGATCACGGCCACACCTTTGGTGGGTCGCAAGCCCGACTCACTTGAAACCTGGGTGTTCTTCGGCACCGGCGCCTTTCTCGGCAGTGCCGACTTGGGCGACAAATCCAAGCAGTCTTGGTATGGGATCACGGACCTGGGTACTTTGGTTACACGCGGTGAATTGACCGCGCGCGTCATCGAATTCGAGGGGCCGATGATCCAGCAGGATAAATCGGAAGTCGATGTGCGGGTGATTTCAGCGGCCAAGGACGGCGACATGGTCGGCAAGAAAGGCTGGTATCTGGACTTGGTTTCGCCCGGGCCGACATTGCGTGGCGAGCGGATGGTGGTGCCTAACCTGTTCGACGGCAATCGCTTGCTCGGAATCAGTCGCATCCCCGACGTGAGCGATCCCTGTAGCCCGGGTGGCGAGGGTTTCATCATGGAAATCGATCCTTTCACGGGCGGGCGCGCCAATGGCCATGTGTTCGATGCCAATGGCGACGGAAAGATCGACAGCAACGATGGAGTGGTGATCGGCGGCGGTGGCGACCCGGGCACGCCCATCTCCGGCATAGGGACGAAGGGTGGTGCGCCGAATGGCGGCGTGATCATTCCGGGCAACAACGGCAACGTCATTCCCATCCAGAACGATTCGGGTGGGTTGGAGCATCCCAAAAGCGCGCCGGCCGGGTTGGGCGCCAAGCGAGTGGCGTGGCGTGAGATCCGCCGCGACTAGTCGGGGTTGCTACATCGAGCGACAGTGAACCGTACCGCATCAGGGGGAGGCATCGTGCGCAATCGCAAGAACGCGGGTTTTACTTTGATCGAGTTGATGATCGTGGTCGGCGTCGTCGCCATATTGGCTTCGCTCGCTTACGCTTCTTACGCCCAGCAGATCGTCAAGTCGCGGCGGGCCACGGCCACGGCCTGTCTGATGGGGCAGGTTCAGTACATGGAGCGCTACTACACCAGTCGATTCACCTATATCGGCGCCACGGTGCCCAGTAGCGGGTGTGTCACCGAATTGAACGATTTCTACACGTTTGGGAGCACGATCACCGCCTCCGTTTACACGCTCACCGCGACGCCGAGAGGAGCGCAGGCGGCTGGGGACGGTAGATGCATGACCTTGTCGATCACCGACAAGGGAATCAAGGGCAGAAGCGGGCCAGCGACGGATGTGCTCGATTGCTGGTGATTCGTCCAGGGCGATCTCGGTGTTTGGCGTCGCGCGCCTAAACGACCGGAATAGCCTGGCGATACGATCAGGGAAATCCTATAAGCGCGTGTCGCAGTCCCTGATTCCATCGGCATGCCGTTGACCGCATCCTGCATCGAGTCGCCGTCGCACGGGCTTCGGTCGATATTGGACTTTGACGCAATCGATACTCAAGGAAGAGGAGCTAAGCATGATCCGATACGCCCGCGCCGCCATTTTGGCTTGCGTCCTGCCGCTGTTGACGTTGTCGCTATCGGCAGCGGCTGCCACCGACTCGGCTGCCACTCGCAACTACGTCGATCTTTCCGATCGCCTGAACGACGATGCCGAAATCGAAGCGTGGTACACCGCCATGCATCGCCTTCGCCACGACTTCGATCAAATCTGCGGCGACACGTTCTGCGAAGGCGACTACAGCAATATCTACGCATTGCGCTTTCGCTGCTCGGTCGACGACACCAGCGGCGTGGTCGGTCAGTGCGTGTGGATTTTCGCGGCCAGCAACGAGGAAATCGCGGCCGACACAGGGCGTATCTCGGTGCAGCCCAAGGCCTGGCGCTGCCGCTTGCCGTTGGCGCCGCGGACCTCCGCTTCGGCCTTGCTCGGCGCGTTGGCGGTGGAGCGGCCGTTGTACGCGACCCTGCCGGGGACGAGCAAGTCGATCTACGATGGGCTGGCCGACTGTTTGTGATCGCATCGCGCGCCATGCGATGGTGAGGGCGACGGATATCGTGAAGCGGTGCACCGCCGTTCGAGCGGTCAAGGACGGCCGAAACAATTGCATCGTTCGCGCGGCCATCCGTCGCATTCTCGTGGGATCGCTTTAGCGAGCCTCGCGCGAGCAGGCGAAGTCAGGTTCCGGGTCAATCTTCCAGATAGGGATCGGCGATGCCGAGCCCGGCCAGAATCTCACGCTCGAGTTGCTCCATGCACTCGGCCTCGCGCTCGTCCTCGTGATCCCATCCGAGCAGGTGCAAGGTGCCGTGCACGGTCAGGTGCGCGTAGTGATCGTTGAGCACCTTCTTCTGTTCGCGCGCTTCGCGTGCGACGACCGGAGCGCAGATCACCAGGTCGCCGAGCAGCGGCATCTTCACCCCTTTCGGCAGGCCCTCGGGCAGGTCGGCGGGAAAGCTCAGGACGTTGGTGGCGTAGTCGCGATCGCGATAGTGGCGATTGAGCGATCGACCTTCCTTCGTGCCAACGATGCGGATTGCCAAGTCCGCTTCGCGGATACGGCCCTTGAGCGCGGCGGCGACCCACTTTCGGAAACTGGTCGCAGCTGGCAGGCCTTTGCGAGGCAGGGCGTAGTTGATGGTGACATCGAGTCGTACGGGACCTTGGGTCATCGCGGCGCTCACTCTTCGTTGCGTGCGCGCGGCCATTGGCAGCGCGGAAATCGGGACATCGCCGCCGACGGCGCGCGACCGGCGGCGATCGGCTGGCACCGGTTCCGTTCGCGACATCGGTCGCGAGCCGGGACCGGGGGCGTGGGTCAGGTGTTCGGGGGGCCGCTTTGCGCATCCTTCGCGTCGCGCGCCTCATAGGCGGTGACGATGCGCGAGACCAATGGATGACGGACCACATCCTTGGCCTCGAAAAACGTGAAGCTGATTCCGCTGACGTTGCGCAACACGTCGAGCGCGTCGCGCAGACCCGACTTGACGTGCTTAGGCAGATCGACCTGGGTGAGGTCGCCGGTCACCACCGCGGTGCTGCCGTAGCCGATGCGGGTCAGGAACATCTTCATCTGTTCGATGGTGGTGTTCTGCGCTTCATCGAGAATCACGTAGGCATCGTTGAGCGTGCGGCCGCGCATGTAGGCCAGCGGCGCGATCTCGATGACATTCTTCTCCAGCAGTTTGACGACTTTCTCCACGCCGAGCATTTCGTACAGCGCGTCGTACAGCGGCCGCAGGTAGGGATCGACTTTCTGGGTCAGATCGCCGGGCAGGAAGCCGAGCTTCTCGCCGGCCTCCACCGCCGGGCGCACCAGGATCAGGCGCTGCACGCGCGATTCGTTGAGCGCCTCGACCGCGCTGGCCACGGCCAGGAAGGTCTTGCCGGTACCGGCCGGGCCGATGCCGAAGTTGATGTCGTGGGTGGCGATCGCGTGCAGGTACTTGGCCTGGTTGGCGCCGCGGCCGCGGATGGTGCCGCGCTTGACCCGGATCGCGACTTCCTGCGGTTCGATCCCGTCCTGCACGACTTGGTCGACGCCGAACTCGGTCAGCGCCAGATGGATCGCGTTCTCGTCCAGGGTTTCCTCGCCCGCGTCCTTCCATAGCCGGCGCAACAGCTTCTCGGCCTGGCCGACCGCGCCGACCGACCCGTCGATGCGGAAGATGTTGCCGCGATTGGCGATCTCAACGCCCAGGCGCAGTTCGATCATGCGCAAATGGCCGTCGAAGGGGCCGCTGAGGTTGGCGAGACGTTCGCTGTCGGCGGGATCCAGGGTGAATTCGGATACGGTTCGGGCGGGCATGAGGGAAGCGTAAGCAGAATGCGCACACAATGCGCGCTGGGTGGTCACAGCTTGCGCCTGTTGCGGCTTTTTCGCAAAGCCACCCCCGAAGCATGGGCGGGATTTTCCGTCGCGGCCGTGCCCACGACGCAGAACCCCAAGCGCGCGCGGCGCATGCGAAAACCCGCTGCCGAATGCCTTCACGACGTGCCGACACCGCCCGCGCGCGCCGCGTTCTGTTTGCTCGATCGGCGGCTCGGTCATCGCCCTCCGGGCCGACCCTCGCGCGTGGTCCGCCAGACCCGTAACGCGCCCATCACGGTCAGCAGCGCCGAGCCGATCAGCCATAGCAGGGTGATCGCGTCTGGATCGAATGCACCGTGCCGGGTCGCGCGCATCCAAGAGCGCAGCAGGCCCAGCAGGCCCAGGCCGAGGAACCAGAAACCGACCGCGCCGCGAGACAGCAGGCCGCCACCCGGCGGCGGCGCTTGCGGCGGGTCAGGGGCGGGCGATCGCGAGGCCTGCGGCTCGTCGGTGGGTGGATCGGGGCGGGGCCGATCGTCGGACATGTTCTTTACTCCAGTGGCAACCGTAACCAGGTTCAGAACGCCATGGCGGCCGATCGCGGGCAAGAGGCCGATCGTCGCGGCGCCGACTCGATCTCGGGATTTTCGAGCCTCGCGTTGGTTCGAGTAGACGGTGTCGTGTGAAGTCCTGTGCTGGCCGATGCCGTCGACTGGGATAGTGCTCCGTGGAGGGCCGTGCAAGCCAGTATCGGCAGGCGCGGCGCGAAGCAGGATGTCCGCGGTCGGGGCGGGTACCGGCCAGCGACGGGTCGATGCAGACGGCGAGTCGGTGGGAGGGTGTGCGGCCGTGGCTGGTTGCAACGTCCGCGAAGGCGTTCGGCGCGATCGGCAGTGCGTGAACCTGCGGACGAGCGCGTGACCGGTCGGGCTGGCACGTGACGCCATCAGCGGGTCGATGCAGGCAGGTGTCGCACCAAGCCCGCGCTGACCGTCGCACCTCTTCCTCGCCGCCGATAACCATGCGCCGCCACGACGCCGCCGCCACCAGCGGCGAGCAACAGCCGCTATCGGCAAAGCCGCCGCGCTGGCTCATACTCAGCGCGCACATGGATACTCAATCGCAGGACATGGCGTCGCTGCAGACGCCGATGGGCGGCGCGGCCAGCCACAAACGCGGGCATCGCGCGCTGCCTGATCCGAACCGAAGCGACCTGGACTGGCGCGTGCGCATCGCCGGGCTCGGCCGCTATCTGCCGCAGCGTCGCGTCGCCAGCGCCGAGATCGAACGACGCATCGGCCTGCCCGAGGGCTGGGCGCTGCAAAACAGCGGCGTCGCCTTCCGTCACTGGGCCGAGCCCGAGCGCGAGCGTGCGAGCTGGATGGGCGCGCAAGCCGCGATGCAGGCCTGCGAATGCGCAGGCGTCGAACCGGCCGCGCTGGACCTGATCGTGAACGCTTCAGGCTCGGCCGAACGCGCGATTCCCGACGGCGGCCCGCTGTTGCAGCGCGAACTCGGCCTGGGTCGCTCGGGCATCCCGGCCTTGTCGGTGCATGCGACCTGTTTGAGCTTCGTCGCCGCGTTGGAACTGGCGGCCGAACGCATCCATCACGGCCGGATCGAGCGCGCCCTGATCGTCAGCAGCGAAATCGCCTCGGTCGGTCTGGATTTCGACAACGCCGAGATCTGCACCTTGTTCGGCGATGGCGCCGCCGCGGCGGTGCTCGAGCGCTCACCGGACGACAGCTCCAGCCGCATCCACCGTGTCGCCTGGCGCACGATGGGCGAGGGCGTGGAAATCACCACCTTGCGCGGCGGCGGCAGTTGGCGTCCGCCGCTGGGGCCGCTCACCACTGCCGCCGATGCGCTGTTTTCGATGCAGGGCCAGGCCGCGTTGCGCAGCGGCATCCGCCTGGTGCCGCATGTGATGCGCAGTCTCGGGCTCGACGATGCGGCCGCGCGCGATGCGCTGCGGTGGATCGCGCCGCATCAGGCCAGCCGCGCCGCGCTCGACGTGATCGAACAGATCGGCTTCGGCCGCGCGCGGATGGTGCGGACCCTGGAGCAGACCGGCAACTGCATCGCCGCGTCGATTCCGCTGGCGTTGGAGCAGGGCGTGCGCGACGGCACGATCCGTCGCGGCGAACCCGGCGTTGTGCTCGGCACCGGCGCCGGTTTGTCGGGCGTCGGTTTGACCATGACCTACTGAGCTGGACGATTCGATGATCGCAACGACATCAGCGAAATACCGAACCACGGCAGCCGATGCCATGGCGAAGTCTTTTGTGGGAGGGGCTTCAGCCCCGACAGGCGAAGCGATGCGACTGCATGCACCTGCGTTGCGACCGGATCGAGTCGGGGCTGAAGCCCCTCCCACAAAAGACTTCGCGACGCTCGTCGCGTCTGAAGCCTCTCCCGCAAAAGATTTCTCGGCGATCGTCGCGTCTGAAGCCCCTCCCACAAAAGACTTCGCGCCGATGGTCGAGTCTGCATCCTCTCTCATACAAGACTTCGCGGCGATCTTCGGTTTTGAAGCCTTGTCGATCGGCCAAGCCGTTCGCATCGCCGCGCGCATCGGAAAAATCGCACACCGAGTCGCAGCAACAGGTGCCGCGCGATGACCGCGCAACGCATCGTCATCACCGGCGCGACCGGTTTTCTCGGCGGCGCCTTGGCCCGGCATCTGCTCGCGGCTCGGCCGTGGACCCAGGTGGTCGGCTTGGGGCGCGATGCCGAACGCGGCCGCGCGCTGCAGGCGCAGGGCATCGAGTTCCAAGCGGTGGATCTGAGCGACGAAGGCGCCGTGCATCGCGCCGTGCGCGGGGCCGACATCGTCGTCCACTCGGCCGCGTTGTCCAGCCCCTGGGGCCGGCCCGAGGCGTTTTTCGACGCCAACGTCCGCGCCACCGATCACGTGATCGCGGCCTGCATCGCGCGACAGGTGCGGCGGCTGGTGCACATTTCCACGCCGGGGATCTATCACGACGGCGCGCCGCATCGCTGCATCGTCGAAGATCATCCGCTGCCGCTGCGTCCGGTCAACGACTACGCCGCGACCAAGCTGATCGCCGAGCGCCACGTGTTCGAACGTTGCGCCGCCGGCGGTGTCTCCGCCCTGGCGTTGCGCCCGCGCGCGATCTTCGGCCCCGGCGACAGCGCGATTCTGCCGCGTCTGGCCCAGGCCCTGCGCAGCGGCCGCCTGCGCCGCATCGGCGCGGAGGATTGCACGGTCGATCTGAGCTATATCGACAACGTGGTCGACGCGATCGTGCTGGCGATGGACGCCTCGTGGCGATTGAACGGCCGCGTCTACAACATCAGCAACGGCGAGCCGGTGGCGATCTGGAGCGTGATCGACCGCCTCGCCGACGCCTTGTCGTTGCCGCGTCCGCACAAACGCATGCCCAAACCGCTCGCGCTCGGCTTGGCAAGCGCGGTGGAGGCGTTCTATCGCCGCTTCAAACCCGACGCCGAGCCGCCGCTGCTGCGTTACGGCATCGAGCTGCTCAGCGTGGACATGACCTTGGACATCACCCGCGCGCGCGCGGAACTGGGGTATCGTCCGCGCGTGAGCATGGACGAAGCCCTGAATCGAACGTTGAGCGAACTGGCGCGCACGGAGGCGCGGCGGTGAGCGGCGAGGTCGCGCTGAGCCTGGCCGCGTCGGGCCACAGCTGCGCCGACCCGCGGCATCTGGGCTTGGCCGCCGGCCCGCGGATGCGGTTTCCCGCGGGTTGGGCGTTGATCGAACATCCGGTGCAGGGCGCGATCTTGTTCGATTGCGGTTACGGCCCGCGCGCGCGCGATGCGATGCGCGCCGGCGTGCGCTGGATTTATCGGCGGGCGATCCACGCGTGTTCCTCGCCGCATACCGATGCGGCGACCTTGCTCCACCAGCGCGGCCTCAGCAGCGACGATGTGCGGCTGGTGATCGTCAGCCATTTCCATCCCGATCACATCGGCGGGCTCGGTCAGTTCGCGCGGGCGCGCTTCGTCGCGCATGCGCAGGCCTGGCGGCAGGTGAGCGAGTCGGGCTGGTTCGGCCTGCTGCATGCGCAGATATGGAAGGAGCTGTTGCCGGAGGATTTCGCCGCGCGTCTGCAATTGCTCGACGACGACGGCCGGCGCGGGCTCGACGGCGATCTGGCGACCCTGGGCGAGGGCTGGGATCTGCTCGGCGACGGCAGCCTGCATGCGCTGCCGCTGCCGGGCCATGCGCGCGGTCAGATCGGGCTGGCGCTGCGCACACGCGAAGGCGAGCGCGTGGTGCTGGCGGCCGATGCGTTCTGGCGGCACGAACAGCTCGATCGCCAGCAGGCCTTGCCGTGGCTGACCCAGCAGGTGGCGATGGACGATGCCGGTGCCTACCGCGAAACCTTGCGGCGGCTCGCGCGTTTCCGCGACACCCACCCCGGCGCCTGGGTGATTCCTTCGCATTGCGCCGACACCTTGGCGTCGTGGCGGCGGCGGCACCCGCATTCGGTATTGGACGAGCTGCCGGAAGCGATCGCATCGGCGAGGTGAGGGGCGGGCGATGACGGGGTTGGGCACTGCGCGATCGATCGCGGGTCGCGCCGGGGCGTCGGTGAGCGGCTGCGGCGATCGATCGATATCGATTCTGTAAGACGCCTGCCGCGGGCTTCGGCGCAGGTTCGCTCGCTCGCGAGCGGCGTCACGGCGGCTTCGAACGCAAACGTATCGTTCCGATGGGTGGCGTGGTTCATGCGGGCCGAACAGGCCCTCAGTGGCATCGCCCGACCCGTGTATCCGCTGAGGCGGGTGGCTTCCGGCACCTTAACGAGGCTGACCGTTCATCGGCCCGCGCTTGCGATATAATTAATCATTGAATTAAATATGGTGTATGGACACGCCCAACCCCGCCAAGCGCGGCCGGCCGCGCAAGACCCAGGCGCCCAGGCGCGCCCCAGGCCGCCCGGCCGCCGCCGACAATCCGGATCTGCGCGAGCGCCTGCTCGACGCCGCCATCGCCTGCTACGCCCGCCAGGGCATCGCCGCGACCTCGCTGCGCGCGATCGCCGCCGAAGCCGGGGTCAATCCGGCGCTGCTGCATTACTACTTCGGCGATAAGCAGCAACTGCAGGATGCGGTCAGCAATGAGCGCCTGGTGCCGGTGTTCCTGAGCCTGCGCGACGGTCTGCTGGGGGCGAGCACGGATGTGTTCGATCTGATCGCGGGCTTCGTGTCCGGCGTCGGCGGAATCGTCGCCAAGCACCCGTGGCTGCCGTCGTTGTGGGTGCGCGAAGTGTTGTGTGAAGGCGGCGCGTTGCGCGAAAGCATTTTGTTCAAGAAGATCGGCCCGGTACTGCCGCAGGCCATGGCCAAGCGTTTCGCCCAGGCCCAGGCCGAAGGCCGGATCAATGCCGATCTGGACCCGCGCCTGCTGATGGTCAGCCTGATCGGCCTGACCCTGTTTCCGGCCGCCAGCGCGCCGATCTGGCGCTTCATGTTCGATGCGCAGGATCTGGACCTGGATGCCCAGCGCCGTCATGCGCTGGCCTTGCTCGATCGGGGGTTGATGCCATGAGACACGAGGACATCCGGAGGTCGGGCCTGCGTGAGTTCGTCGCCTGGTCTGGTCGCGGCCGCTTTTGCGGGAGGGGCATGAGCCCCGACTGTTTCCGGTTGCCGCACCATCGGGTAACAGCAGCCGCTTCGGCAGTCGGGGCTGAAGCGCCTCCCACAAAAGACTTCGGGGCTGGAGCGTCTTTCATGAAAGACCTCGGCGTTGCAAGGATTTCGACAAAAGGCTCGGGACGTCCGCTGCTTTCGGGCTTGCGCGCATCGGCCAAGGTCGCGGCGTCGGCGCTGCTCGGTGCGATGCTGCTCACCGCCTGCGCCGAGGAAAAACCGCAGGCGCTGGGCACGTTGGAATGGGACCGCGTCACCTTGCCCGCGCCGGTCGCGGAAAAAGTCGTGCGCATCGATGTGCGCGAAGGCCAGCGGGTCAAGGCCGGCACGCGCGTGTTGCAGCTCGAACTCGATCGCGGTCGTTCGCAACTGGACGCCGCGCAGGCGCAGGCGCGGCAATCGGCCGATGCCTTGGCCGAACTGCAGGCCGGTCCGCGCAGCGAAACCATCGCTCAGGCGCGCGCCAATCTCGCCGCCGCGCAGGCGCAAGAGCGCGATGCCGGCGCCTACTACGCGCGCGTGCAGCCGTTGGGGCAACGCCAGCTGATCGCCGCGGCCGAAGTCGATCGCGCGCGCGCCGCCGCCGGCAACGCCCAGGCGCAGGTGCGCGCCGCGCAGGCCGCGCTGCTGGAACTCGAACACGGCACCCGTCGCGAACAGATCGCCCAGGGCCAGGCGGCGCTCGCCGCCGCGCAAGCGCAGGCGCAGGTGCAACAGGTCAGCTTCGGCAAGCTCGACGTGATCGCGCCGCGCGACGGCGTGGTCGACAGCCTGCCGTACAAGCTCGGCGACCAGGCGCCGGTCGGCTCGCCGCTGGCGGTGATGCTGGTCGGCGCGCGGCCCTATGCGCGCGTCTACGTGCCCGAGCCGCTGCGCCAGGACGTGCGGGTCGGCGGTCAGGCGCGGGTGTATATCGAAGGCCGCGAACAAGCCTGGAGCGGACGCGTGCGTATGATTCGCAGCGAACCCAGCTTCACGCCGTACTACGCCTTGACCGGTGAGGACGCAGCGCGTTTGAGCTATCTGGCCGAAGTCGAGTTGACCGACGCCAAGGCCGCCGATTTGCCGGCCGGTTTGCCGGTGCGGGTCGAGTTCGCGCCATGAGCCGCGAATCGGCCGGGGCCGGATCCGCGCAGGTAGCCGCGGGCTCCGGCCAGGAACATACCGAACAACAGCCGGCGATCAAGGCGCGCGGCATGAGCAAACAGTTCGGCCAGTTGCGCGCGGTCGACCGGGTCGATCTGACCGTGCCGCGCGCCTGCGTGTACGGATTCCTGGGCCCGAACGGTTCGGGCAAATCCACCACCATCCGCATGCTGTGCGGTCTGCTCACGCCGACCGAGGGGCAGATCGAAGTGCTGGGTCTGAGGATTCCCGAACAGGCCGAGCAACTGCGCCGGCGGATCGGTTACATGACCCAGAAATTCTCGCTGTTCGAAGACCTCAGCGTGCGCGAGAACCTGGAATTCCTCGCCGCCGTGCAGGAGATTCCCAAGGCCAAGGCGCGCGAGCGCATCGATCAGCTGATCGAGCAGTACCACTTCGGCGACCGCCAGAAACAGCTCGCGGGCACCATGAGCGGTGGCCAGAAGCAGCGCCTGGCCTTGGCCGGCGCGGTGATCCACGGGCCGGAACTGTTGTTCCTGGATGAACCCACCAGCGCGGTCGATCCCGAATCGCGCCGCGATTTCTGGGAAAAATTGTTCGAACTCGCCGACGGCGGCACCACCTTGCTGGTCTCCACCCACTACATGGACGAGGCCGAGCGTTGCCATCGTCTGGCGATTCTCGACCGCGGCGTACTGGTCGCCGACGGCACCCCGGCCGAGCTCACCGATGCGTTGGCTGGGCGCGCGGTGGAAGTGCTGGCGACGCAACCGCGCAAGGCGCAGCGCGCGCTGGTGGCGCTCGATGGCGTGCTCAGCGTCGCTCAGATCGGCAACAGCCTGCGCGTGTTGCTGGCCGATGCCGACACTGCCGAGCGCAACATCGAAAGCGCCTTGAGCGCGGCCGGTCTGGACGCGCAGGTGCACAAGGCCAAGCCCAACCTGGAAGACGTGTTCGTATCGGCCACGCGCGGCCGCGAACGGCCCGCGCCCACTGCGGAGGCCACGGCATGAGATTGCAACGGCTGTGGGCCATCGTGCTCAAGGAAGTGCGGCAACTGCGCCGCGATCGCATCACCCTGGCGATGATCGTGATGATCCCGGTCGGCCAGTTGGTGTTGTTCGGCTATGCGATCAACCTCAATCCGCGCGGCCTCACAGCGGCGATCGCCGACCAGTCCGGCACCGCCGCATCGCGCGCGCTGGTCATGGACATGGTCGCCACCGGCGTGATCCGGCCGGTGGCCGAGGCCGATACGCCGCAACAACTGGTCGAAATGCTGCGCCGGGGCGAGATCAGCGTCGGCGTGAACCTGCCGCCGGATTTCGAGCGCCGCCGTATCGACGGACGCGAAGTCGCGCAAGTGATGGTCGACGGCAGCGACACGGTGGTGCAAAGCGCGGCCGCGCAATTGGCGCAATTGCCGATCGACAGTTCCGTGGCCGCGCCGCGCAAGACCGCGCCGATCAGCGTGGTCGCGTTCTACAACCCGCAGCGGCGTTCGCCGGTGAACATCGTGCCCGGGCTGATCGGGGTGATCCTGACCATGACCATGGTGATGTTCACTTCGGTCGCGATCGTGCGCGAGCGCGAACGCGGCAACATGGAATTGCTGATCACAACGCCGGTCAGCCGCTCCGAGCTGATGATCGGCAAGGTGCTGCCGTATGCGGTGATCGGCCTGATCCAGACCACCGTGGTCCTGTTGCTGGGCCTGTGGCTGTTCGATGTGCCGATCAAGGGCAGCGTGTTCGACGTTTACACCGCCGCGGTGTTGTTGATCCTGGCCAATCTGGCGCTGGGCCTGATGATCTCGACCAAGGCCGCCTCGCAGTTCCAGGCCATGCAGATGACCGTGTTCATTCTGTTGCCGTCGATCCTGCTGTCGGGCTTCATGTTTCCTTACGCCGGCATGCCGGTGGCCGCGCAATGGTTGGCCGAAGTCCTGCCGATGACCCATTTCCTGCGCCTGATCCGCGGGGTGATGCTGCGCGGCGCCAGCCTGTGGGAATTGTGGCAGGACGTGGCCTATCTGGTCAGTTTCATCGCGGTGATGATGAGTCTGGCGGTGGCGCGGTTCACCAAACGCCTGGATTGAGCCGCTTTCGGGACGAAGATGCGCCGGCCGCGCGGTCCGGCGCGGTCCGCACACTTGCGCCAGGCGCGCGCTTCTCGCACATTCGCCACTTTCGGACATCGCAGTCCGGCGAAGGAGAACGGGAATGCGCGCATCGCGACAATTGTCGATGTTGGCTCTGGTCTGGACTTTGGCGTGGTGCGGCGCGGCATCGGCGCAGCAGCTCACCGTCGTCACCGCCGCGCGCGTGCACACCCTGGATCCGGCCCAGCCGCGCGCGCAGGGACTGGTGTTCGACGAGGCAGGCACGATCCGCGCCGTCGGCGGTCGCGCCGATCTGCTGCACCTGTATCCGGGCGCCAGGCACATCGACCTGGGCGAGGCCGCCATCGTCCCGGGCTTGATCGACTCGCATGCGCATGTGTTCGAACTGGGCATCAACCAGCTTCAGGTCGACCTCACCGACACCCGCAGCAAGGCCGAGGCGCTGCAGCGCCTGCGCGAGTACGCGCGCACGCTGCCGGCGGGACAATGGCTGATCGGTTACGGTTGGGATCAGAACGATTGGATGGACCCGCGTTTTCCCGAGGCCGCCGACCTCGACGCCGAGTTTCCCGACCGCCCGGTCTGGCTGCAACGCATCGACGGCCACGCCGGTTGGGCCAACAGTGCGGCGATGCGCGCGGCCGGGCGCGAACTCGGCGGCGATTGGCAACCCGACGGCGGCCGCATCGTGCGCGACGACAAGGGCCGCGCGCTCGGGGTTCTCATCGACGACGCGATGGATCTGATCGAACATGCGCGTCCGCCGCTGGAACCGGCCGCGGTCGAACAGGCGTTGAGCCTGGGCATGCGCGCCGCCGTCAGCCACGGCCTCACCGGCGTGCACGATGCCGGCGTCGACTTGAACACGCTGCGCGCCTATCAACGTCTGGCCGACCGCGGCGAACTGCCGCTGCGCATCACCGCCTTCGCCGCCGGCGACGGCGACGCGCTGGAATCGCTGTGTCGCGACGGCCTGTATCAGCACCCGTCGGGTCGGCTGAGGATGCGCACGGTCAAGCTCTACGCCGATGGCGCGCTCGGCAGTCGCGGCGCCGCGCTGCTGAAGGACTACAGCGACGAGCGCGGCAATCGCGGTCTGATGCGCATGTCGCCGGAGGCGATGGCGAAAGCGATCGCCAAGGCCGAACGTTGCGGCGTGCAGGTCGCCACCCATGCCATCGGCGACCGCGGCAATCGCGAAGTGCTCGATCTCTACGCCAGGGCGCTCGGCGCGGACGCGGCCAAGCGCGACCACCGTTGGCGGATCGAGCACGCGCAGATCCTCGCGCCGGAGGATTTGCCGCGACTGGCGGCATTGCACATCATCGCCGCGATGCAACCGACCCACGCTACCAGCGATATGCCCTGGGCCGAACAGCGCCTGGGCCCAAGGCGCATCAACGGCGCCTACGCCTGGCGGCAACTGCGCGACAGCGGCGCGCGCTTGGCGCTGGGTTCGGATTTTCCTGTCGAATCGGTGGATCCGCGGCTGGGTCTGTACGCCGCGACCACGCGCAGCGATGCGGACGGAAAGCCCGCAGGCGGTTGGCACCCGGAAGAAAAGCTGACTGCGTTCGAAGCCTTGCGCGGTTTCACCGCGGACGCGGCGTATGCGGGATTCGCCGAAGCCGAAGTCGGCAGTCTCGTGCCCGGAAAACGTGCGGATTTCGTAGTGCTGGAACACGATCCGCTGGCGGTGGAGCCGCGGCGACTGCGCGACCTCCGGGTGCTGGGCACCTACGTCGACGGCGTGCCGGCCCGGATGCCGCAGGCGCGCAAGCAGCCGGATTCTCGCTGATGCACACGCGTCGGTAGCCGGTACTTCCGTTCTCAAGGACGACCATGAGAAACCAGATCCGCGGCGAGTACCTCAAGCCGCAACGCTTCAAAGCCTTGCCGGTGCTGCCGTGGCTGGCGATTCTGACGGCGGTGTTGTGGATGTTTCTGCGCGCCGACACGGTGACCGGCGACCAGTTGAAGCGCCTGATAGACGATTCGCTGTCGAGTGCGATAACAGGGGTGTGGTATCTCTACCGGGAAGACGAAGACCAGTATTGCTTCCGCACGCCGCGACCGCCGTGGCCGGACAAACGCTACTGCGTGCCCAAGACCGATCTTGAGGTGGTCAAGCGCAGTGGCAGGCCGGTGATCGGTTACGTGGCTTTGAACGAGCTCGTACTCAAGGCCGAACGTCGCCCGGGCGCCCAACGCGTGCAGTTCTGACTGGCGATCACCCGGCGCCGATGACGATTGTCACCGGCGTCGGATTCCGTGATTGTCAATCCGGAATTGGCCGCGGTTCGAATTGGAAGCGTGTCGGCAATCAAACTTCCCGACCTGTCGCGAACCTAGCATCGCTTCCGAACAGCCAGCCTCGGGGGCCTGCCATGAAATCGACACTTCTGCGCGCAGCGTGGATGGGCGCGTCGCCGCGCCTGTTGCTGGTGCTGGGAATCTTCATCGCCTTGCGCGGCGTCACGCCGACGCCGGACTACAGCGGACCGTATCCGGGCGCGCCCGACCCGCTGCAATTGCGCGCGCAACGCAGCATCGGCGCCGCGCCGGCGCCGAAGATCGCCGATATCCCGGCCACCGACGGCGAGGCCGCGCGTTTCCTCACTCAGGCCACGTTCGGCCCGACCCGCGAAGACATCGACCGGCTCAAGCAGATCGGCTACACCGCCTGGATCAACGAGCAGGTCGGTTTTCCGGTGTCCTCGCAGCTGACCTTCCTGAAGAACGCGACGGTGCGCAGGCCCGACGAGTTCAAGCGCGATTGGCGCCTGGATGCGTGGTTCGTCAACGCGATCGGCGGCAAGGATCCGATCAAGCCGACCCAGATCGTGCATCGCGACCAGTTGCGCCAGCGCGTGGCCTTCGCGCTCAGCGAGATCATGGTGGCTTCCGACGCAACTTCCGATCCGCTCGGCAACGCGCCGCACGGCATGACCCATTACTACGACACACTGGCGCGCGATGCATTGGGCAACTACCGCACCTTGCTGGAGGATGTGACCCTGCATCCGGTGATGGGCCTGTACCTGTCGATGTTGCAGAACCAAAAGCCCGATCCGGTCCACAACATCCGCCCCGACGAGAACTACGCGCGCGAAGTGATGCAGTTGTTCAGCGTCGGACTGGTCCAGCTCAATCAGGACGGAACGCCGCTGCTCGATGCCGCGCAGCAGACCATCCCGACCTACGATCAGGAGACGGTCAAGGGCTTCGCCCACGTGTTCACCGGCTGGACTTTCAAGGGTTGCCAGGCCGAGGGCGTGTTCGATTGCTATTTCTACGACACCACCGCGCCGGCCTGGGTGTCGCCGATGGAGAACCACGCGGCGTATCACGCCTCCGCGCAGGAGAAACAGCTGCTGGTGTATCCGGGCGTGAGCCTGCCGGGCGGCAAGCTGGGCGCCGGCGGCAGCGGCCCGGGCGATCTGAGCGCGGCGCTCGACAACATTTTCAATCATCCCAACGTCGGTCCGTTCATCGGCAAGCAGCTGATCCAGCGCCTGGTGACCAGCAATCCCAGTGCGGGCTATGTCGGCCGCGTGGCCGGGGCGTTCAACGACAACGGCCAGGGCGTGCGCGGGGATCTGCGCGCGGTGGTCGGCGCGATCCTGCTCGATCCCGAAGCGCGCGATCCCGCCGCGCAGCCGCCGCATTTCGGCAAGGTGCGCGAGCCGCTCCTGCGCCTGACCCATTTGTGGCGCGCGCTCAAGGGCAAGTCCAAGAGCGGGCATATGGAGGAGTTCTGGAACATGGAGGGCAACCTCGGTCAATCGCCGATGTACGCCGCCTCGGTGTTCAACTTCTTCAGTCCGCGCTACAGCCCCAACGGCGAGCCGCAGGAGCTGGGGCTGGTGGCGCCGGAACTGCAGTTGGCCACCGACTACATGCTGCCGGCCAACGAAAGCTATCTGATGACCAAGATCTTCGATGCCTACGTCGGCAATCCGGCCGGCATCGGCGACGACGAGGTGGCGATCAATCTCAGCGAGGACGTGGCCCTGGCCACCAACATCCCCGCGTTGATCGGCCGCTACGACGCGCTGTTCCTGTCCGGGCAGATGACCGATCAGATGAAGCAGGTGCTGACCGAACGGCTCAGCGGCATGCCGGCCAACAACACCGCGGCCAAGCGCCTGCGAGTGCAGGAGGCGCTGTACCTGATCATCAACTCGCCCGATTACATCGTGCAGAAGTAAGCAGGAATACGGAGAGAGCACCCATGAAACGTCGTCAATTCCTGCGTAACTCGATCTGCGCCGCGCTCGGCGGCGCCGGCCTGTATTCCGCGCTCGGCAATCTGCGCATGGTCCAGGCGGCCGCCAACGCCTACGGGCCGACGCGCTTCGACGATTACAAGGCGCTGGTATGCGTGTTCCTGTTCGGCGGCAACGATTCGTTGAACATGATCGTGCCGCGCGACGATGGCCACTACCAGCAGTACCGCAGCGCGCGCGCCACTCTGGCGGTGGAACACAGCCGGTTGTTGCCGCTGTCGCCGCAGGCCGGCGGCGGCGCGTCGGACGGGGCCGATTACGGTTTGCAGGCCTGCACCACCGATGAGGATCCGATCGGCATGGGCGGCCTGCAGGGCTTGTTCAACAACGGGCAGGCGGCGGTGCTGGGCAATGTCGGCACGCTGATCCGGCCGACCAGCAAGGCCGATTACCTCAATCACGCGGTGGAGCTGCCGCCGCAGTTGTTCTCGCACAACGATCAGCAGCAGTACTGGCAGGTTTCGCGTACCGGCGAGGGGCGCAACTTCGGTTGGGCCGGGCATATCGCCGATCTGCTGCGCGACGCCAATCCCGATGCGTTCATTCCGATGTCGGTGTCGCTGAACTTCGAAAGCATCCTGCAGCGCGCGCGCAACGCCGGCCAATACGTGATCGGCGGCGGTGGCCCGCGTCCGTTCAGCCGCTTCGAATGGGACGACGACAGCCGCCGCGCGTTCCTGGCGATGATGGCGCCCGGCGCGCAGCCGCACGTTTTCGGGCGCAGCTACGCCGCATCGTTCCGGCGCGCGCGCGAGAACGCCGCGGCGGTGGAGACGGCCTTGGAAGCGTCCACGCCGTTGCAGACCGCGTTCCCGAACAGCGATCTGGGCGAGCAGCTGCAGATGGTGGCGCGCCTGATCAAGGTGCGCGAAGTGTTGGGGCTCAAGCGGCAGGTGTATTTCGTGTCGATGGGCGGATTCGACCATCACGACCGATTGCTCAGCGAGCAGCCGGCTTTGCTGGCGCGCCTGTCGCAGGCGATGACCGCCTTCCACGCGGCCACCGGCGAACTCGGCGTGGCCGACAAGGTCACCGCGTTCACCGCATCGGATTTCGGCCGCACGCTGTCGTCCAACGGCGACGGCTCCGATCACGGCTGGGGCGGACATCACTTCATCGTCGGCGGTGCGGTGCGCGGCGGACGTTTCTTCGGCACGATGCCCACGCTGGTCAACGGCGGCGACGACGATGCGGGGTGGGGTCAGATCATTCCGACCACGCCGGTGGATCTGTATGCCTCGACCTTGGCCAAGTGGTTTGGGGTAGGCGATTCGGAGTTGGATTTGATCTTCCCGAACTTGCCGAACTTCAGTCCGCGGCGGGATCTCGGCTTCATGGGGTGAGGGCGCGGTGTTCCCTACGGTGGAGAGTGCGTCTTGCCTCATCGGCACGAAGTCTTTTGTGGGAGGGCCTTCAGGCCCGACACCCGAAGCCGCGCATCTGCATGTGGTGAGCTGCGACCTGAAAGAGTCGGGCCTGAAGGCCCTCCCACAAAAGACTTCGGAATGCCCGCGCGCTCTGTGAGAGCAAGCCTCAAAGCATCCGATGCATCACATACACATCCACCAGCCCCAGCGAGGCGTGGCGGAACGCGCCCGGCACGCGGCCGACGATGTCGAAGCCATGCTTGAGCCACAGGTGCACGGCCGCGGTATTGCTGCTGACCACGTAGTTGAACTGCATCGCCACGAAGCCGGCCTTGCGCGCCTGCACCAGCGAGTGCTCGCACAGCGCGCCGCCGACGCCCTTGCCCCAGGCGGCTTCGGCGACCATGTAGCTGGCGTTGGCGACGTGGTCGCCGCGGCCGGGTTGATTGGGACCCAGCTTGTAGCAGCCGACGGCTTCGCCGGCGTCCACCTCGGCGATGAAGGTCCGGTACGGCGAGGTGGTCCACATCGCCCGGGCCCGCGTCATCGACAGCTCGGCCGGGTAATTGTAGCTCTCGCCGCGGGCGAGAACCTCGCGGAAGATCGGCCACACGCGTTCGAATTCGTCGGGGCCGATTTCGCGGATGAGGAAGTCGCGTTCCATGCGGGGTCTCTTTAAGGAAAGATCAGGCGGCGGCTTGATCGTCGCCCAGTTGCACCCGGCCGCGCAAGGAATTGGGCAAGGCTTCGGTGATCAACACGTCGACGAACTGGCCGATCAGGCGCTTGGGCGCGGGAAAATTCACCGAACGCATGTTCTCGGTCTTGCCGGTGAGCTCGTTGGGATCCTTGCGCGAAGGCCCTTCGACCAGCACGCGCTGGACGCTGCCGACCATGCTCTTGGAGATCCGCAGCGAGTTGGCGTTGATCGTCGCCTGCAGGCGCGACAGGCGCGCGTGCTTCTCGGCGTCGCCGACGCTGTCTTCCAGGTCGGCGGCCGGGGTGCCGGGGCGGCGCGAATAGATGAAGGAGAACGACTGGTCGAAACCCACGTCCTCGATCAGCTTCATGGTCTTCTCGAAATCGGCCTCGGTCTCGCCGGGGAAGCCGACGATGAAATCCGAGGAGATCGAGATGTCCGGACGCACTGCGCGCAGCTTGCGGATCTTCTGCTTGAATTCCAGCGCGGTGTAGCCGCGCTTCATCGCCGCCAGGATGCGGTCGCTGCCGGCCTGTACCGGCAGGTGCAGGTAGTTGGCCAACTGCGGCACGTCGCGGTAGGCCTCGACCAGCGAGTCGCTGAACTCCAGCGGGTGCGAGGTGGTGAAGCGGATGCGGTCGACGCCGTCGATTTCGGCGATGGTGCGGATCAGCAGGCCCAGATCGGCGACTTCGCCTTCGGCCGCGCCGTCTTCGCCGGCCATCGGCCCGCGGTAGGCATTGACGTTCTGGCCGAGCAGATTGATCTCGCGCACGCCCTGGGCGGCGAGTTGCGCGACCTCGACCAGCACGTCCTCGAACGGACGGCTGACTTCCTCGCCGCGGGTGTAGGGCACCACGCAGAACGAGCAGTACTTGCTGCAGCCTTCCATGATCGAGACGAAGGCGCTCGGGCCTTCGGCGCGTGGCTCGGGCAGGCGGTCGAACTTTTCGATCTCGGGGAAGCTGATGTCGACCTGCGGCAGGCCGGTTTCGCGCTTGGCCCGGATCAGCTCGGGCAGGCGGTGCAGGGTCTGCGGGCCGAACACCAGGTCGACGTAGGGCGCGCGCTTGACGATCGCCGCGCCTTCCTGCGACGCGACGCAGCCGCCGACGCCGATGATGACCTGGCGCTCGCCCTGCTTGTGCCCCGCTTCCTTCAATTGACGCCAGCGGCCGAGCTGGCTGAACACCTTTTCCTGGGCCTTCTCGCGGATCGAGCAGGTGTTGATCAGGATGACGTCGGCTTCGGCGGCGTTGTCGGTGAGTTCCAGGCCGTCGCTGGCGGCGAGCACGTCGGCCATCTTGGCCGAGTCGTACTCGTTCATCTGGCAACCGTGGGTCTCGATAAAAAGCTTTTTAGAAGCAGGTTTTTTCGCGCCCGGCGTGGAAGGCCGCGCGGCGCCCGCGGCAGGCGCCGTGGGCAGGGGATGCAGGTCGGTCATGGCGATCCGGGTCCGGGGAGGGCGGCGGTTAATCCGCGCCGGAGTGGCTAGGGTCTGAAGTCCGGGGTGGAATCCAGGCCGGCTAGTGTAGCCGCTGCGCATGTCGCGCGGGTCCAGGCCGGGGTGGCGGTCACGTTTTGAGATCAAGGACTTGGCAGCACCGGCCGGGCAAGGGAAACTCCCGGCGATGAGGGGGACCGCGCTGATTCTGGGGACCGTCTGCCTGCTGGCGCTCGCGCCGGCGGTGGCGGGCACCGTTTGGAAGTGCGAGAGCGCCAACGGCGAGCGCAGCTACGTCAGCAAGAAGGTCAAGGGCGCCAAGTGCGTGGTCGCCAGCCAGTACACGGCGTTGGCCAAGCGCATGCGCAATCCGACCCCGGTTTCGTACGCCCCGCCGGCTCCGGCGGTGGGCGCGCTGACCGCGCGCACCGATACGGCCGGGGTGCCGGCCTCGATCCACAATAATCCGCCGGCCACGTTCAATGGCGCCGCCGCGGCGATGGCCGCGGGCGGGCTGAAGCCGGGCCTGCCGGGTGCGCCGGCCGGCACCGCCGCCGCGGCGCCCGTGCCGGCGGTGACGATCCCGGCCGTGCCGCAACCGCCGCCGACCCGTCTCGTACAGGGGCAGGTCTACTCCTATATCCAGGACGGCGTGCGCCACTACACCAGCAAGCGTCCCAAGGGGCTGGCCAGCGCCACCGCGGTGCGGACCATCCGCTACAGCTTCATCGAACGGTGTTTCGCCTGCCAGGCCCAGCCCGGGGTCAACTTCGGCACGCTGCGGCTGAACACGGCGGCGTATTCGGCCGAGATCGCCGCGGCGGCGCGCCAGCACGGGGTCGAAGAGGCCATCGTGCGCGCGATCATCCATGCCGAATCGGCCTACAACCCCAATGCGATGTCGCGGGTGGGCGCGCAGGGCCTGATGCAGCTGATGCCGGCCACCGCGCGCCGCTTCGGCGTCGGCAATGCCTTCGACGCCGGCCAGAACATTCAGGGCGGGGTGCAATACCTGGCCTGGCTGCTCAAGCGCTTCAACGGCGACCTGACCCTGGCCGCGGCCGGCTACAACGCCGGCGAGGGCGCGGTCGACAAGTACCGCGGCGTGCCGCCGTACGCCGAGACCCAGCGCTATGTGCAGCGCGTGGCGGTGCTGGCGCAGCGCTACCGCTCCGCGGTGGTGGCGCGCTGACGACGCGCGCTGTCGGTCGCGGGCCGCGCCCGCGACACCGCCGATGCGGCGTCGACGGGGCGAGGGCCGGCGCAAACTCCGGGGCCGGCCCGGCGATCGGGCGGCCGGCGACGCGCTCGTTTCCCACACCGACCCTGCGAAGCCGCCGACAACATCGCGCCAAAGCCTGCAAAACAAGGCTTCCGGTGGGCGAGCGGCGCGCCCGAGCGCACCGCGTCTGCAATTTGCAATGGCGCGGATTGTCGCGCCCTTAACGGTTCCGCTACACTTCCCCGTCTTTTGAGCCGCCAGCCTTTCGCCAGTGGTTGTGTTTGGTTAGCCAATGGTTCCGGGTAGTGCGGCGTTAACTTCGAATTGCAGCTTTCGCGGAGTGCCGGATGGCCAACCAAGGGGTCCACGATCCTATCAATACGGGCCGACGTCGGTTCCTGACGGCGACCACGGCAGTGGTCGGTGCGGTCGGGGCCGGCTTTGCAGCGGTGCCTTTCATCAAGTCCTGGAATCCCAGCGCGCGCGCCAAGCTCGCCGGTGCTCCGGTGACCGCCGACATCAGCGCTCTGGCCGAAGGCCAGCGTCTGGTTCTGGAGTGGCGCGGTCAGCCGATCTGGATCGTCAAACGCTCGCAGGCCATCCTCAAGGCGCTGCCGACGCTCGACGGCCATCTGCGCGATCCCAAGTCCGAGAACAAGGACCAGCAGCCCGAGTACGTCAAGGGCGAGCTGCGTTCGATCAAGCCGGAAATCTCCGTCCTGGTCGGCCTGTGCACCCATCTGGGCTGCTCGCCGGAAATGAAGGCCGAAATCCGGCCCGAGCCGTTCGATCCGGAGTGGAAGGGCGGTTACTTCTGCCCCTGCCACAAGTCGCGCTTCGACATGGCCGGCCGCGTGTTCCAGGGCGTGCCTGCGCCGATCAATCTGCTGGTGCCTCCGCACTATTACGAAGACGACAACACCATCATCATCGGTGTTGATCCGAAGGGAGCGGCGTAAGTCATGTCCAACATCCTTACTCGCACCGCCAACAACGTCTTCGATTGGGTCACCGCTCGCGCGCCCGGCATGATGCCGGTCTATCGCAAGCACATGACCGAGTACTACGCGCCGAAGAACTTCAACCTGTGGTACTACTTCGGTTCGCTCGCGCTGCTGGTGCTGGTCAACCAGATCGTCACCGGCATCTTCCTGACGATGCACTTCAAGCCGTCCGCGGCCGAAGCGTTCTCGTCGGTCGAATACATCATGCGCGACGTGGAGTGGGGCTGGCTGATCCGCTACATGCACTCCACCGGCGCATCGCTGTTCTTCATCGTCGTGTATCTGCACATGTTCCGCGGCCTGCTGTACGGCTCGTACCAGAAGCCGCGCGAGCTGGTGTGGATCCTGGGCATGCTGATCTATCTGGTGCTGATGGCCGAAGCCTTCATGGGCTACGTGCTGCCGTGGGGCCAGATGTCGTTCTGGGGCGCGAAGGTCATCATCTCGCTGTTCGGCGCCATTCCGGTGATCGGCAACGGCCTGACCGAGTGGATCATGGGCGATTACCTGCCCGGCGACGCGACGCTCAATCGCTTCTTCGCCCTGCACGTGATCGCGCTGCCGCTGGTGCTGTTGCTGCTGGTGGTGCTGCACCTGGGCGCGCTGCACGAGGTGGGTTCCAACAACCCCGACGGCGTGGACATCAAGTACGGGCCGAAGGGCAACCGTTGGGACGCCAGCAAGCCGCTCGACGGCATTCCGTTCCACCCGTATTACACGGTCAAGGACCTGGTCGGCGTCGGCTTCTTCCTGATCATCGCCGCCTTCATCATCTTCTTCGCCCCGGCGATGGGCGGCTGGTTCCTGGAACACGACAACTTCACCGAGGCCAATCGCCTGGTGACGCCCGAGCACATCAAGCCGGTCTGGTACTACACGCCTTACTACGCGATGTTGCGGGTAATCCCGCACAAGCTCTCCGGCGTGCTGGTGATGTTCGCGGCGATCGCGATCCTGTTCCTGGTGCCGTGGCTGGACCGCTGCAAGGTCAAGTCGGTGCGTTATCGCGGCTGGATCAGCAAGTTCATGCTGATGCTGCTGGCGGTGTGCTTCATCTGGTTGGGCAAGATCGGCGCCGGTCCGGGTACCGACCCGGTGGAAACCATCATCGGCCGCGTGCTGACTTTCCTGTACTTCGCTTTCTTCATCACCATGCCGCTGTGGACCAAGATCGACAAGACCAAGCCGGTGCCTGCCCGGGTGACGATGCATGACTAAGAACAGCCAGCCTCTCGGGAAAACCCGCATCGTGAAGAAGCTCGCCACTTTCGCCGCCGGCCTGCTCGTGTCGGTCACCGCCTATGCCTCCGGCGGCGGCGACCTGATGCAGTCGGGCACCGATCTCAACGATCGCGCCTCGCTGCAGCGCGGCGCCCAGCTGTACATGAACTACTGCTCGGGCTGCCACTCGTTGAAGTACCTGCGCTATTCGCGCATGGCCGAGGACCTGGGCCTGACCGAAGAAGAGGTGATGAACAACCTCAACTTCACCGGCGCCAAGTTCGGCGAACAGATCCAGGTCAGCCTGACCCCGGAACACGCCAACCAGTGGTTCGGCAAAATGCCGCCGGACCTGAGCCTGATCACCCGCGTGCGCGGCAGCGACTGGGTCTACACCTACCTCAACCAGTTCTATCTGGATGAGTCGCGTCCGCTGGGCTGGAACAACAAGCTGTTCCCGAACGCGTCCATGCCCAACCCGTTGTGGGAATTGCAGGGACTGCAGCACGCCGAGTACGGCGAGCCCGACAAGGCCACCGGCGACCGTCCGGTGCACGCGCTGGCGGTCACCCAGCCCGGCAAGCTCGACGCCGAAGGCTTCAAGACCGCCACGCGCGACATCACCACCTTCCTCGAGTACGCCGGCGAACCGGCCGCCCTCAAGCGCCAGAGTCTTGGCGTTTGGGTGATCCTGTTCCTGGCGTTGTTCACCTTCATCGCGTATCTGTTGAAGACCGAGTACTGGCGCGACGTGGAACATTGATGTCATCCGCCTGGAAAACCCGCGCCATAAGCGCGGGTTTTCCGCTAGGGTTGTCGGTCTAGCGAGACGGCAACTTCAGCAAAGCTGGACGGGTGCTGGCTCGGGGCCGTGACGACCTTCCACAGAGGGTGGAGGGCGTCTTGCGACTGGCGGATTCCGGTCGCTGGAGAGGTCGATGATGGCGGCGAGCCCCCGTATGCGTAATGCCCTGACTCTGTTTTCGTCCACCGATTGCGTGTTGTGCCACCGCGTCAGGCTGGTTCTGGCGGCCAAGGGCGTCACCTACGATCTGATCCCGGTCGATCCGCAGAATCCGCCCGAAGACCTCGTCGATCTCAATCCCTACCATTCGGTGCCGACCCTGGTCGAACGCGATCTGGTTCTGTACGCCGCAAGCGTGGTCAGCGAGTACCTGGATGAGCGCTACCCGCATCCGCCGCTGATGCCGGTCGATCCCTTGTCCCGAGCTCGCCTGCGCCTGGCGATGCTGCGCCTGGAGCACGACTGGGTGCCGCAGGTGCAGGCCATCCAGATGGGCAACAAGGTTCAGGCCGAGGCCGCGCGCAAGCGCCTCAAGGAACTGCTGACCGCATCGGTACCGCTGTTCAAGGCCAGCAAGTTCTTCCTCAATCCGGAAATGAGCCTGGCCGACTGTGCGATGGCCCCGATCATCTGGCGCCTTCCTTCGCTCGACGTGCCGTTGCCGAAGGACGGCAAGGCCATCGAGGACTACGGCAACCGGATCTTCCGCAATCCCGGCTTTACCCGCAGCCTGACCGACCAGGAGCGCAAGCTGCGCGACATGCCGAACTGACGGCGGGCGGTGGCGGCTTCGGGGCGTCACCGCCATCGCGGATTCCGGGCTGAACTCGACCGCGGACAATGCGGGGAGGGTCGGCCGGTAGCCGGCCCGTACTTGGCCCGTACCCGGCGCGGAAATGGCGAGGATCAGCGATGACCGCCAGTCCGGGAGGCGTGCGATGTCCGAAACCGGGCCGACGCCGGCGCGCTCGTGGGAGGGGCTTCAGCCCGACGCGGTTCGATCCGATCGCATCGTCGTGAGCCAACGGGTGGAGCCGCCGATGTCCCGGCGTCAGGGCCGACGACGGCTCGCCGTCGATGCCGTCGCCCGGCCGCGCATCGCCGCTTGGCCATGGCCGATTCGATTCCCTTCGTTACGGCGGTCCGATGCGCTGCCGCCCATCTGCCGGCACATGCTTTAGCGTTAAAATGTTCATATGACCGAAAGCAGCGTACCGATGACCAGCCACCGCCCCTATCTGCTGCGGGCGCTGTACGAGTGGATCGCCGACAACGGCATGACCCCGCACCTGCTGGTCGATGCCACGCGTCCGGCGGTGCAGGTGCCGGCGCATGCGGTCAAGGACGGCAAGATCGTGCTCAACGTCGCTGCGCGCGCGGTTTCGCACCTGGAAATGGGTAACGACTTCATCCGTTTCAGCGCGCGCTTCGGCGGCGTCAGCCACCCGGTGTCGGTGCCGGTCGGCGCGGTGCTGGCGATCTACGCGCGCGAAACCGGGCAGGGCATGGCCCTGCCGGAAGACGTGAACCTCGACGAAGGCGGACTGGACGAGGAGATCGACGACACCGAAGCGGCTTCGCCGCCGGTGCTCAGCGCCGTGCCCAGCGATCCCTCGCCGGAAGGCGACGACGACGGCCCGCAACCGCCGACCCCGACGCCGCGCCGCGGCGGGCATTTACGCATCGTCAAGTAATACCTTCGCCCGCTGGCGGGAGAGGGAGACGGCAGCGCGAAGGTCGCCGCCTGCGTAAACCTGCCAAGCCTCCTGTAGGAGCGGCGCAAGCCGCGACAGCGACCTCACGATTACGACGTGATCGGCCGCACCGCGGCCGCGGCTTGCGCCGCTCCTACAGGGCGGCTCGCAAGGCGCGGCGCTCAGTGCAACTGCGACGGCACGCGCGAGACCGGCCCGCTGAGCGTGGCCGGCCGCATCGTAATCGTGAGGGTAGCGGTCGCGGCTCGCGCCGCTCCTACAGGGCAGCTTGCAAGGCGCGGCGTTCAGTGCAACTGCGACGGCGCGCGCGAGACCGGGCCGCTGAAGGCGATCAGTTTCTCGCCGCGCAGAATCAGCCGGCCGACATGGCGGTCTTCGCCGTCGATCGAATAATCGAAGCGGAAGGTGCGTTCGAATCCGAGCCAGCCGCTTTCGTGGCGGATCACGCGCAGGCCGATCGCGTGCACGCTCTGATCCAGCCATTGCACGCCGGCTTTCTCGCAGGCGTTGCGGCCGACCACTTCGGCCCGTTCGGCGGCGGCGCGGCCGGCGCTCCAGAACGAGAACGCGGCGGCGCCGAAGATCATCAGCAGGATCAAGGTAGGCATGGCAGGGTTCTGGAGACGGCCGAGTGCGAACGCAAGGCTTCAGCCGCCCGCGGAGGCGGGAGGCGGGCCGAGCTTCAACGAAAGATCGATGGCGCGCACATGTTTGGTCAGTGCGCCGATCGAAATGCAATCCACGCCGTCCTCGGCGATGCCGCGCAGGGTGGTGAAGTCGACGCCGCCGGACACCTCCAGAGGGATCCGTCCGTCGAACGGCGCGGCGTGCGCGATGGCCACCGCGGCGCGACGGTCCTGCGCGGAAAAATCGTCGATCAGGATGCGGTCGCAGCCGTGGGTCAGCGCTTCGCGCAACTGTTCCAGGGTCTCGACCTCGACGATCAGCGGCAACCGCGGGTGCTGGGCGCGCGCCGCGCCGATCGCGCCGGCGATCGAACCGGCCGCGCGGATGTGGTTTTCCTTGAGCATCACCGCATCGAACAGGCCGATGCGGTGATTGACCCCGCCGCCGACCCGCACCGCGTATTTCTGCGCCAGACGCAGGCCGGGCAGGGTCTTGCGGGTGTCGAGGATCTTCGCGCCGGTGCCGGCGACTGCGGCCACGTATTGCGAGGTGACCGTGGCCACCGCCGACAGGGTCTGGATGAAGTTCAGCGAAGTGCGTTCGGCGCTGACCAAGGCGCGGGCGCGGCCTTGCAAGGTGGCCAGCACGGTGCCCTTGGCGACGCGGTCGCCCTCGGCCACGCGCCAATCGATCCGGACCTGCGGGTCCAGCGCGCGATGGCAGGCGTCGAACCACGGCCGCCCGCACACCACCGCGTCCTCCTTGCACAACAGGTAGGCGATGTCGGCGACGTCCGGCAGCAGGTCGGCGGTGACGTCCCCAGTGCCGAGGTCCTCGGCCAGGGCATCGGCGATGTCGGCCTCGATCTCGGCCGGAGGCGGCGGGGCGATCTCGGGCGTGGTGGCCGCGCTCATGCGCCCGGGAAACCGTCGACCTGGGCCGTGCCGATGGCGTTTTCCGAATCCAGCAGCGGAATGCCGTCGTCGACGATGTAGACGATCTTGCGGTCGCGGGTGATCAGGGCCTCGTGCAGCGCCTGGGACTGGGCGTCGCCGCTGCCGCGGACTACGCCGCCGGCGCCGATCGCCGTGTTCAGCGCCTGCAGGCCGCGGCCTTCCAGCGGCAGCAGCGGTTGGCGGGTGCTGGGGCAGACGAGCAGGTCGAGCAATTTGCGATCCATACGGTGCGGTGCCGGTACGACGGGACAGGGCGTTAGAATACGTCTTTGCGCCCAGGCTCGTCCCATGTCCCCAGCCAGCAGTTCCGCGTCCTCGTCCGGCTCCTCGTCAAGTGCACCCTCGCCGCTGGTCGGCATCGTCATGGGCTCGCGCTCGGACTGGGAGACCATGCAGCACGCCGCCGCCAAGCTCGAAGCGCTGGGCGTGCCGCACGAAGTCCGGGTGGTGTCGGCGCACCGCACCCCCGATGTGCTGTTCGATTACGCCGATGGCGCGGCCGCGCGCGGCTTGCGCGCGATCATCGCCGGCGCCGGCGGCGCCGCGCATTTGCCGGGCATGCTGGCGGCCAAGACCGCGGTGCCGGTGCTCGGCGTGCCGGTGCAGTCCAAGGCGCTCAACGGCATGGACTCGCTGCTGTCGATCGTGCAGATGCCGGCCGGCATTCCGGTCGCCACCTTCGCCATCGGCAACGCCGGCGCGGCCAACGCGGCGCTGTTCGCCGCGGCGCTGCTGGCGTCCGAATACCCCGCGATCGGCGCGGCGCTGAGCGCGTTCCGCGCCCGCCAGACCGACGACGTGCTGGCCAACGACGACCCGCGCCAATGACCACCGTCGGAATTCTCGGAGGCGGGCAGCTGGCCCGCATGCTCGCGCTTTCCGGCGCGCCGCTCGGTCTGCGTTTCCTGGTGCTGGACAGCGCCGAAGATGCCTGCGCCGGCCAGTTCGCACCGATGGTCGTCGGCGATTACACCGATCAGGCCGCGCTCGACGAATTCGCCTCGAACATTGACGTGGCCACGTTCGATTTCGAGAACGTGCCGGCCGAGTCCGCGCATTGGCTGGCCGAGCGCCGGCCGGTGTTCCCGAGCCCGCGCGCGCTGGCCGTGGCCCAGGACCGCCTGGCCGAGAAGACCTTGTTCGTCGATCTCGGCATCCCGGTGCCGGATTTCGTTGCGATCGGCACGCGTCAATCGCTGGACGCGGCGCTGGCCAAGATCGGTACGCCGTGCATCCTCAAGACCCGCCGCCTGGGTTACGACGGCAAGGGCCAGTTCCGCATCAAGACCCCGGCCGATGCCGACCCGGCCTGGGCCGCATTGGGCGCGCAAGCCGACAAGGTCGGGTTGATATTGGAAGGTTTCGTCGCCTTCGAGCGCGAGCTGTCGGTGGTCGCCGTGCGCGGCCGCGACGGCGAATTCCGCGCCTGGCCGATCACCGAGAATTGGCACGTCGACGGTGTGCTCTCGGCCAGTCTGGCGCCGGCGCGAACCGATGAGGCCCTGGCCGCGACCGCGATTTCGCACGCGCGCAAGCTGGCTGAGGCGCTTGACTATGTCGGCGTGTTCGCGCTGGAGCTGTTCTGCCGCGACGGCGTGCTGCTCGCCAACGAACTCGCCCCACGCGTGCACAACTCCGGCCACTGGACCATCGAAGGCAGCGAGACCTCGCAATTCCAGAACCATCTGCGCGCCGTACTCGGCCTGCCGCTGGGCGACACGCGCATGCTCGGCCAGGCCTGCATGCTCAACTGGATCGGCGCGATGCCCGATGCCAGCGCGGTGCTCAGCGAAGCCGGCGGACATTGGCACGACTACGGCAAGTCTTCGCGCGAAGGCCGCAAGGTCGGCCACGCGACCTTGCGTTCGGACTCGCCGGCGGAACTGGCGGCGATGCTGGAGCGGATCGGCGAAACCTTGCAACGGCAGGCGCAGGTCGCACCGGTAATCGCAGCCTTGGCGAAGGATCGCCCTGATGCCGCCCGCCCCGACTGAGGCGCCGCTCCCGCCGCCGCGCCTGCTGCGCCTTTCGCGCAAATACGGCAACGCTGCGCTGTTCGTGTTCCTGGTTGCGGGACAGTGTATGTTTCTGCCGTGGTGGATCGAGACGCCGCTCGAGTACGGCTTGGTGCGTACGGCGCGCATACTGGGCCTGCCGATCCTGCTGCTGGTGGTCGTCTACGTGGTGCGTTACCGCGCCTGGCTCGGCCCGGATGAGTTCGGCCGCAGCGCAGGGTCGAAAGCGTTCAGCGTGGTGGTGAGCTGCGGCCTGCTGCTGTGGTGCGCAACCCCGTATTTTCTGCTTGCCAACGCGTTGATGCCGCACGGCACCTATACGCATTTCGGCACGGCCAAACCGGTGGAATGCACCCGACGTTCGTGCTGGGCCCGTTTCGACCGCGACCCGAACGGGCAAGAGGTAGAGGTCAGAATCAGCGACGAACTGCATGCGCGCCTGCGACCTGGCGATGTCTTGCGCTGCAAGTACGCGATGGGCGCGCTTGGAGTCGCCTATCGCTGGCTGCGAACCGACGAGGGCGATGTCTGCGTCGTGATTGCCCCGACGTCCGCACCATGATCATCGCCCCGACCCGCCGCCGTCGCCGTTCGACGCACGCGCCGCCGTGGCCGTTGCGTCCGAATGCGCTGTGGATCGGCGCCACGCTGCTGTTCCTGGGCGCGCTGGCCTGGATGCTGCTGATCGAGCTGCCATGCGGCCGCGGCGCCTGCGGCGGGCTGGAGGTGTCGAACCAATGGACCGTCTTCTGGCGCATATGGTTGGCGCTGTCGGTGTTGGCCTTGGCCTATCTGTCGCGTTACTGGCGCTGGTTGCGCGCGCGCCGCAAGATTTCCTAGGTAATGACGGTCGTCGAAGCCTTGCTGGCGCCGCTGATCGGCGCGCTGCTGATCTGGGCGCACCTGATCGCGTTCGCCAATTTCACCGGTCCGCACAGCCCGGTGCATTTTGAGGGCGCGATCGTCGACAAACGAATCCATCGCAGCAAATCCACCACCTACGATGTGATCGTGCGCGACGTCGGCAGCGGTCGCGAGGTCGCGGTCTTCATACACGGCAGCGTTTACCGGACTGTACGCATCGGCGATGTGGCGAGCTGCGATTATCGGGTGGGCCGATGGGGCCTGGTTTACCGATGGCAGCACGGTGAGCCGCGGGGCTGCGTATTCCGGCGCTCGGCGTCGGCGGCGGCGGATGAACCGTCGCGATGCAGGCCGGCGGCCGGCTGCGGCGAACGCTAGCGCCCAGCCGTCGCCCGAACGAAAACGGCCGGGTGTTCCCCGGCCGTTTCGGTGTCGCGATGGGCTTGCGCTTACTTCAGGTTCGAAGCCACGAAGTCCCAATTGACCAGGTTCCAGAACGCCTCGACGTACTTCGGGCGGGCGTTGCGGTAGTCGATGTAGTAGGCGTGTTCCCACACGTCGCAGGTCAGCAGCGCGGTGTCTTCGCCGGTCAGCGGGGTCGCCGCGTTCGGCGTGCTGACCAGGGCGACCGAACCGTCCGGACGCTGCACCAGCCAGCCCCAGCCCGAGCCGAAGGTGCCGACGGCGGTCTTGGTGAACTCTTCCTTGAACTTGGCGAAGTCGCCGAAAGCCTTGTTGATGAGTTCGGCCAGCTTGCCGGTGGGTTCGCCGCCGCCGCGCCCTGCCGGAGCCGCCGGCGACAGGCAGTTCCAGTAGAAGGTGTGGTTCCAGATCTGAGCGGCGTTGTTGAACATGCCGCCCTGCGACTTCTTGATGATTTCTTCCAGCGACAGCGAGGCGAACTCGGTGCCTTCGATCATCTTGTTGAGATTGTCGACGTAGGCCTTGTGGTGCTTGCCGTAATGAAAGTCGATGGTCTCACCGGAGATGGTGGGTTCGAGCGCGGTGCGGTCGTAGGGCAGGGCAGGCAATTCGATGGCCATTGGCGGGCTCCTAAAGTGTCGAGGGGGCTGGCTAGCGGAGGGCGCCGCGGCCGGCGTTCCGTTCCCGGGACGATGGAGTTCCGGGCCGGACGCGTCGGCGACGCCGCGAAGGCTTACAATTCATATTCTATCCCCACGTTTCGTTGCCGAACCGTCAAAGTCGGCAACAAACCATCGCAGGAGCAGTACCCATGTCCGTTATGGAACGGATCCAGGCCGAAGTCGAAGCCCATCCGATCGTGCTTTTCATGAAGGGCACCGCGCAGTTCCCGATGTGCGGCTTCTCCAGCCGCGCCGTGCAGGCGCTCAAGGCCGCCGGCGCGACCGCGCTGCATACGGTCAATGTGCTCGAAGATCCGGAAATTCGCGCCAATCTGCCGCGTTATTCGAACTGGCCGACGTTTCCGCAGCTCTTCATCCATGGCGAATTGATCGGCGGTTGCGACATCACCTTGGAGTTGTATGAGTCCGGCGAACTGGCACGCATGATCAGCGAAACACAGCCGCAGTGAGTTCCGGCGCTACCAGCTCTAGTAGCACCGGCTCTAACACCGCAAACGTGGGCGATACGTTGCCGGCGTTGAGTGGACGGGTGGTTTTGGTCACCGGCGCCAACGGTGGGCTCGGCGCGGCCGCGGCCGCGGCCTGCGCGCGCGCGGGCGCCACGGTGGTGCTGCTGGGGCGCAAGCTGCCGAAGTTGAACCGCGTCTACGACGCGCTGATGCCGCTGGGGCCGGAGCCCTCGCTGTATCCGTTGGACTTGGAAGGCGCCCAGCCCGACGACTACGCTGAAATGGCCGCGCGCATCGAAGGCGAGCTCGGCCGACTGGACGGCGTGCTGCATTGCGCCGCCGATTTCCCCGGCCTGACCCCGCTGGCGCAGACCGATCCGGCCGCGTTCGCGCGCGCCGTGCACGTCAATCTGACCGCGCCGTGGTGGCTGTCGCAGGCCTGCCTGCCGCTGCTGGCCAAGTCCGCCGACGCCGCGCTGGTGTTCGCCCTCGACGACCCGCAGCGGGTCGGACAGGCCTATTGGGGCGGTTACGGCGCGGCCCAGCACGGCCTGGCCGCACTGGTCGGCATGCTGCACGCGGAACTGGCCAACAGCACGATCCGGGTCGCCGGCCTGCGTCCGGGGCCGATGCGCACGCCGCTGCGTTCGCGCGCCTACGTCGAAGAAAGCGACCGTTCCGCGCGCGAACCGGCCGCCTATGCGCCGGCCTGCGTGAGCCTGCTTTCGGCGCAGGGCGCGGCGCACCGCGGCAAGGTCTGGACCCCGAGCCTGTAAGGCCGCGACGCCATGACCGACACCATGACCATCGCTTCGGCCGCGCTGCTGTTGTTCATCATCCTGGACCCGCTGGGCAACATCCCGGTGTTCCTGAGCCTGTTGCGCGGCTTGCCGCCCAAGCGCCAGCGGATCGTGCTCGCGCGCGAGTTGCTGATCGCGCTGGGCGTGCTGATGCTGTTCCTGTGGGGCGGCAAGTACGCCCTGGAGCTGATGCATCTGCGCCAGGAATCGGTATCGATCGCCGGCGGCATCGTCCTGTTCCTGATCGGCATCCGCATGATCTTCCCGCCGCCGGAAGGGCTGATGGGCGAGATCCCCGACGGCGAGCCCTTCATCGTGCCCATGGCGATTCCGCTGGTCGCCGGACCCTCGGGCATGGCCGCGGTCATGCTGATGGGCAGCAACGACCCCGCGCGCCTGGGCGACTGGAGCCTGGCGCTGATGATCGCCTGGGGCGCCACCGCGGCGATCCTGTTCTCGGCGACCATCCTCTACAAATTGCTCGGCCGGCGCGCGCTGATCGCGATCGAGCGGCTGATGGGCATGCTGCTGGTGGCGATTTCGGTGCAGATGATCCTGGATGGGCTGGGGGCGTACCTGCCCGGGCCGCCTTAGTCGGCCCGGGAATGAAGGGAGGGGGAGTAGGGAATGGTTACAGCCGCCATAAGGCCCGCCAGCAGCGGGCCTTATTCGTTTCGCCCGTCCGCCCCGTACCTTCCTTCCTCATTCCGGCACCCCATCCATACGCCCACGCAGGCGTCCTGGCACATCCTGGGCGGCCGCTTATACAACTTTGCGCTGCGTGCCAGTTCATCCGTGGTGGCGGTCACCGTGTGACAAGGCTTGATGTCGGTCACGTCTCTGTCACACAGCCTGCCTAGCCTGTTAAACTGCTGTTAACCCGGCCGGCCATAGGTCGCGCGGGTCAGGGGCTAGCCAAATCTAAAAACCTCGTGCAAGGCCGCGGCGCGAAGCCGCGCCTGTCGACAACTCGCCACGCATTCCACCTCCTGAGGCCACTGTAATGACCCATTCGAACCGCGTCCGCATGTCCAAGCTCACGCTTGGTCTGCTCGCAGTACTCGCCACCGCTCCCGCGTTCGCGCAGAGCACGGCCGCCGGTATCGCCGGCCGCGTGCTCGGCGCCGACGGCCAGCCGGTGCCGAACGCCGAAGTGACGATCACCCACACCGAGTCGGGCACCGTCAGCCGCGCCACCACCGGCGCCGACGGCCGCTACAACGCGCGTGGTCTGCGCGTGGGTGGTCCGTACACCGTGGTCATCAACAAGGAAGGCGCCGGCACCGCGAGCCAGGACGGCGTCTACCTGAACCTGGACAAGGTCAACGAAGTCGACGTCGCGCTGAACAATTCGGTCACCACCCTGGATTCGGTGCAGGCCGTGGCGGGCGTGGGTTCGGAAGTGTTCTCCTCCAACAAGATGGGCGCCGGCTCGATCGTCACCCGCGAACAGCTGGAGTCGATGCCGACCATTAACCGCAACCTGCAGGACTTCGTCCGCCTCGACCCGCGCGTGGCGCAGACCGACAAGTCGCGCAACGAGATCTCGGTCGGCGGCCAGAACCCGCGCTACAACGTGATCCGCGTCGATGGTGTCAGCACCAACGATGCCTTCGGCCTGGGCGGCAACGGCCTGCCGACCCCGAAGCAGCCGTTCTCGATGGACGTGATCGACGAAATCTCGATCGACGTGGCCAACTACGACGTCACCATCGCCGGCGGCACGGGCGGCGTGATCAACGCCGTCACCAAGTCGGGCACCAACGAATTCCACGGTTCGGTCTACGGTATCTACCGCGACAACGACTGGTCGGGCAAGAACCAGAACGACGTGCGTCCGAAGCTGTTCGACAGCGAAAGCACCTACGGCGGCACCTTCGGCGGCCCGCTGGTCAAGGACAAGCTGTTCTTCTTCGCCAACTACGAAAAGTACACCGGCAAGGAAGTGTTCACCGGCAACTCCAGCTTCGGTCCTCCGGGCTCGGGCGCCAACAACATCGTCAACATCACCAACGAACAGATCGCCGAGATCATCGATATCTCCAAGACCAAATGGGGCTTCGATCCGGGTTCGTTGGCGCTGCCGTCGCTCGACACCAAGAGCGAGGAATACGGCATCAAGTTGGACTGGAACATCAGCGACAAGCACCGCGCCAACTTCCGTTACGCGCAGAGCAAGCAGAGCACCGCGTTCCTGCAGGGCTTCGCCACCAACTCGCTGGCGCTGAGCTCGTTCCACTATGTGCAGGACTTCGAGTTCAAGACCTACACCGCGCAGTTGTTCAGCGACTGGACCGACAACTTCTCCACCGAAGCCAAGGTCTCCTACCGTGACTACTCGGCGGTGCGCAACCCGCAGTTCGATCTGCCGCAGATCGGCGTGCGCGTGGGCAACAACACCTTGAACTTCGGCACCGAAGAAAACACCCACGCCAACGTCCTGGAAACCAAGACCTGGAACGGCTTCTTCGCCGGCAACCTGTTCCTGGGCGACCACACCGTCAAGTTCGGCGCCGACTACGAGTCCAACGAGGTCTACAACCTGTTCGGCCGTCGCGTCAACGGCGTGTACACCTTCGGTTCGATCGCCGACTACCGCAACGGTCGTTCCAGCCGTTACCAGCTGTTCGCGCCGCAAGGCGGCGACGTCGACAACATGGCCGCCGAATTCACCCAGAAGAACCTGGGTCTGTTCGTGCAGGACACCTGGGCCGCGACCGATAAGCTGAGCCTGACCTTCGGTGTGCGTTACGACCGTTCGATGGTCGACGACCGTCCGCTCTACAACCCGGCCGCGTCCAACTTGTTCGGCGTCAACAACAGCAACACCATCGACGGCAGCGATCTGTGGCAGCCGCGCTTCGGCTTCAACTACACCTTCGACGCCGAGCGTCCGACCCAACTGCGCGGCGGTATCGGCCTGTTCAAGGGCGGCTCGCCGACCGTGTGGTTGGCCAACCCGTATTCGAACAACGGCGTGTCGTACACCGACTACGTCTACACCACCGGCATCACCGGCTTCAGCCCGGATCCGGGCGCCCAGCAGGGTCTGGTCAATGCCGCGGGCGTTCGCGCCGGTGCGACCCAGTCGGTCGACTTTCTCGAGAAGGATCTGAGCCTGCCGTCGGTGTGGAAGGCCAACCTGGCGTTCGATACCGAGCTGCCGTGGTACGGCATCGTCGCGGCAGTCGAGGGTGTGGTGACTCAGGTCAACGACGGCCTGTACTACCAGCAGCTCAACCTCGGCGGCGTGACCCGGGTCGGCCAGGACGGCCGAAACATTTACTGGGATGACAGAGGCCGGAATCCGGCCAGCTGGAACCGGGACGGCAACGCCTGCTTGAACGAAACCGGCTTGTCCGGCGGCGCGGCTTGCGCCAACAGCAATACCAACGCGCGCGCTCTGCGTTCTACGACGTATAACGACGCCATCATCGCCCGTAACACCGGCAAGGGCGGCAGCGAACAGCTGACCGTGTCGTTGAACAAGCCGTTCAACAACAGCGACTGGGCCTGGAGCGTGGCGTACACCTACACCCACGCCACCGAAGTCAGCCCGCTGACCAGCTCGACCTCCAGCTCGAACCTCGGCAACGTCGGCGTGTTCCAGGCCAACGAAGAAGTCGCCGCGCGTTCCAGCTACGAGATCCGCGACCGCTTCACCGCGGTGCTGAACTGGAAGCACGCGTTCTTCGGCGACAACAACACCATCGTCTCGCTGGTGTACGAAGGCCGCTCGGGCCGTCCGTACAGCTACGCCTTCGACAACGACGCCAACGGCGACGGCCGCTTCAACGACCTGCTGTACATCCCGAAGGGCGTGGGCGACGTGATCTTTCGCAACCCTGGCGAAGAAGCCGCGTTCTGGAACTACGTCAACAGCAACGAGTACCTGCGCAGCCACCTGGGCCAGGTCGCCGAGCGCAACGCCGCGCGCGGCGGCTGGGTCAACCAGTTCGACCTGCACATCGCGCAGGAACTGCCCGGCTTCTGGGAAGGCCACAAGGCAGAGCTGTCGCTGGACATCATGAACATCGGCAACATGATCAATAAGGATTGGGGCCGCGTGGAAGAAGTGGCGTTCCCGGGTATGCGCGGCGTGGTGGATTACGGCGGCGTCGATCCGGCCACCGGCAAGTACGTCTACCGCTTCAGCACCCCGGACCCCGAGCAGATTTACGACGACAAGGGCATCTCGCGCTGGGCGGCTCAGGTGAACTTCCGTTACCGCTTCTGATCTTGCGGTATCGTTAAGCATGAACAACGGCCGGGGGAGACCCCGGCCGTTTTTCTTTTTATGGGGCCACAGGTTTGCGCGACCGGGCGGGGTGGGGCGGCACGGCCGTGGACACGTCGAGCGCAGGGCCGGCGGCCGCCGCAGCGCAGAGCAAGCTGCTAGAGTCCTTCCCCAACTAATCGATGAAAAACCCAGAGAAAAACGCAATGACCGCAACTCCCACTCCGGCCGTCCTGCCGACGGTCAACGCCCGCATCTATCCCAAGGGCGGGCTCGACGTCCTGTCCCGCGACGAGGTCGCGCGTCTGCGCGACGCCTCCACCGGCATGCACGATCTGCTGCGTCGCTGCGCCCTGGCGGTGCTCACCAGCGGAAGCGCCTCCGACGACCCGCGCGCGGCGCGCGAGCTGTATCCGGATTTCGATATCGAGGTCCATCAGCAGGACCGCGGCATGCGCATCGACCTGGTCAAGGCTCCGGCCATGGCCTTCGTCGACGGCGAGATCATCCGCGGCGTCGCCGAGCTGCTGTTCGCAGTGGTCCGCGACCTGGCCTATACCGCGATCGAGCTCGGCAAGGGCGGCGGCCGCGACCTGGATAGCACCGACGGCCTCACCGATTCGGTGTTCGGCCTGCTGCGCAACGCCCGCATCCTGCACCCGGCCGATCCGAACCTGGTGGTGTGCTGGGGCGGCCACTCGATCTCGCGCGACGAGTACATCTATACCAAGCAGGTCGGCTACGAGCTGGGCCTGCGCGGCCTGGACATCTGCACCGGCTGCGGCCCGGGCGCGATGAAGGGCCCGATGAAGGGCGCGACCATCGCTCACGCCAAGCAGCGCAAGCGCAACATGCGCTACATCGGCATCACCGAGCCGGGCATCATCGCGGCCGAATCGCCGAATCCGATCGTCAACCACCTGGTGATCATGCCGGACATCGAGAAGCGCCTGGAGGCCTTCGTCCGCATGGGCCACGGCATCATCGTGTTCCCGGGCGGCGTCGGCACCGCCGAGGAGATCCTATACCTGCTGGGCATCCTGCTGCGCGAGGAGAACGCCGGGCTGCCGTTCCCGCTGATCCTGACCGGCCCGACCGCGTCGGCGCCGTATTTCGAGCAGATCGACAAGTTCCTGCGCCTGACCCTGGGCGAGGTCGCCACCCAACGCTACGAGATCATCGTCGGCGATCCGGAGCAAGTGGCCAAGCGCATGGCCCACGGCATCCGCAAGGTGCGCGAGTACCGCATCGAGCAGAAGGATTCGTTCTTCTTCAACTGGTCGATCGATATCCCGCTGACGTTCCAGCAGCCCTTCGTCCCGACCCACGAGGCGATGGCCGCGCTGGACCTGCATCACGGCCGCAAGCCGCATGAGCTGGCGGCCGACCTGCGCCGCGCGTTCTCGGGCATCGTCGCCGGCAATGTGAAGGAAGACGGCATGCGCCGGATCGAGGAGTTCGGCCCGTTCGAAATCCACGGCGATCCCGACATGATGCAGTCGCTGGACCAACTGCTGCGGGCCTTCGTGGAGCAGCGCCGGATGAAGATCGCGGGCGAATACAGGCCCTGTTACCGCGTCGTGACCTGAGCGGGAAGCGGCCCAGAAGCCCGTTAAAACCGGCGTTATTCATTTCTTCACGCCGAAGTGTTGACGCCGGCCGGATCAGTGAGCATCATATGCAGCCCCGCCCGAATAGCTCAGCCGGTTAGAGCACTTGACTGTTAATCAGGGGGTCGTTGGTTCGAGTCCAACTTCGGGCGCCAAATAAAAGAAGGGCTTACGACTGAGTCGTAAGCCCTTTTTCTTTGCCCCGGCAAAATTAGCGGCAAAATTCGGCCGATCACCAAGTTTCCAGGGCGTCGCTGAAGGCCGATTCGTCGTCCTCGGGCGCCGCTGGCGGGTCCACCTCCATCACCTCATGGTCATACAGGTCCGTCATCTGAGGCGAGACGTGCCCGGCGGCGTCTTGCTTGACCGCACGGCCGCCGCGCGTGTCCGTGATCCCGCGATGCTTGAGGCCGTGCAGCGCGAACCGTTCGGCTTTCGTGATGGTGCCGGCCTCGATTGCGGCGGTAATCAACCGCTGCCAAGCCGTTTTGAGCGTTGATCGGGCCAGCGGCGTGCCCGTCTGGGTGACGAGCAAGGGGCGTTGGTCAGGGCGAAGAGGGACAGGCCGCTTATGCGCCTCCTGCCGCTTGGTCCTGTATTCGCGAAGCCACCGCCACGCCCAGCGCATATCCTCGTTCCAACGCGTCACGTTGTCGCGAGACCCCTTCAGTCGGTTGCACCGAACGCCGCGCTTTAACGCGTGAGCGTCGGTCAGTTCGGTTACCTCCATTCCGCGCAGACGAGCGTTGTAGGCGAGGATCATCACGGCGGGCATGTATGGGGGGCAGGAACCTTTGCTGTGCAGCGGCAACGCGGCGCGTTCCTTTGCGAAGGCCAGCACCAGGACGAACGGCTGTCGTTCGGGCATTTTCGCGTCGGCCTTTTCTTTCACCTGCCGCACGCCCTGCGCCGGGTTCTTGGTGCAGTACCCCATGCGAATGCCCCAATTGAAAAGCCGGCGCAAGAATCTAAGCACATGATTTGCGGTCGAAGGGCGGCCAACGATTTCTGTCTGTCCCGGCGATGTTTCCCGCCCCTTGGCTATGGCCTCGACCAATCGCTGTATGCCGGGCACCGACATACGGTCAACGGGCATCGCGGATAGCAAAGCGCCGTCTCGTAGCTTGTACTCGCAAGCTATGTCGGCGTGGTGGTCATAATCGTCCCGCGTACCTTGAGAAAGTTCTCTGTATTCGGTGGACTCGCGGAATTTACGGCAGACATAGCCCAAAGTGCCGATGGCTTCGGAACTGCGGCTCGCTTCAACGATGGCGTGAAGTTCAGATAAGACCGCATTCCCATAAGCGACTGTGCGCTTACGTGGCCGGCCGGTATCAGGGTGCGGCTCCACTAAAAACCATCGGTTCTCACCCCAATACAGGCCGCGCGGAAGCGCGGCCTGTTCGATGTGCGAAGGGATGCCGGGATTAACTCCCCTTTTTCTTCCGCGACCCATTAGATTAAATCCTCCATTTTTTGCGACTTGTCGGCCGCCACGCCCAAGCCGATTGCAGCGTTGAGCGCATCCAAGGTTGTCCAGATTCCGCCGCGTCCATCGTGGTTGTAGCGAATACCCAGGCGATCCGCCCAGCGGCGTACCGTCACAGTGCGCGGCAGAGGACCGACAGGCACGCACACGCGTTGAAGCGTCGTAAAGGGAATGATTCGTTCATTCATCACATTGCATCCATCAGGCGCGACACGCCGCGCATGTAAAGCGGTTGACCAATAACCCCGACACGCACACCACGCGAACGCGTCCACCCGCGATAGACCGTGCGACGTTGCACCGATGGCAGCGCCGCGCATAGATGGTCAAGGGGGAGCGGCAGACGGCGACGAACCGGGACGCGGCCGGCGCGCTCTCCAGGGGAGCGCGCCGGCCGCCGAAGCGATTGATTGTCCGTCCCATCGTTAACCCCCTCGCGCAAGCGCTAGGGGGAATTGCACAACGCCCGCCATGTCGTACTGCGGCGCCTGTGCGGCCAGCTCGACGCGAGGGGCGCGGGGGCGGCGCGTGCTGTTGATTCGCCGCCACTGCTGCAACGCATCGCCAACGCTCGCGTGTTTGGCAGTTTGCCGACACTCGCATTCCAGCACATGGCCACCACCCGCGCTCGCGGCGCGCTGGTCGTGCATATGGCGCGCCGTGTGCCCGTTGACGCACGCGGGCAACGTGACTTGGTGCGAAATCTGACGTTGTGTCATGCGGCCCCCACGAAACGCCGCACCGCCTGCGCGCCTTGCGGGCGACGCAGACCGGCCGCTGTGATGCTGCACGCCACTAGGGCGTGATGAAGCTCGCGGCGTTGTGCGCGTGCCCGTGTCGCGTTGCTGATCCAACCGATAAGCGCGGCCGGCACAATAGAGCGGAGTATCGCCTTAACCATGTGCGCCGCACCTGCCGGATGCACGGGCGGTAGCCAATGCCGCAATCGCTTTAGCTACGTCCTCGGGAAGCGGGATGTGATTGAGGTATTCGCACAGGTCTTCGCCCAGGACGTGTTCGAAGTCATCCCAACGGGGGTCACGGCATCGCCAAGTTCCGGTGCTGATACGCGCCCAGGTGCGGGCGACGGATGCACTAGAGCCCGAAACCTTAGCGGTTTGCTGGATGGTGTCGTGACCTATGGTCAGTACGATCTCAACCGCGACGGCTTCCGGCTGGCTCGGTAGGGTGGCGCGGTAGGTACGTGCGTGCTTCGCGTACTGAGCCGCGCTGCGTGTCGCTTCTTTGGCGAGGTAATCGGCAGTATCAGCCTTCAATGCCCGATCGCCCGGCGTGCAATGCGGGTCGCAACGGTGAATGGCGGCCATTGCGCGATGCTCCGCAGCTTCCGCGAGATATCGGCACTCGGCGGCGTCGAAATAGCCGATGGCAAGGCGCAAATGCTCCAGCATTCGCGATTCATCGCGGGCCAGCGTGCTAGCCTTTCCAGTGGTCCCGGTGCCGTGATCCGCGTGGGGTGCTGCCGTTCCCGGCTTCGTGTCGGTGCTGTGGTGCATGGTTCTCTCCATTCACTGCGTGGTGATGGCCTTGGGGAGAGCTGTCACTCTCCCGCCGGGGCCGCTGTTATGCCTCGCGCCGGAAGACCCAGCACTTTTTGGTGGCGTTGTTGATGCGGGAATTGACGGACGTGTTATCGACGAACTTGCGCACCTGCGACGTTCGCAATAGCCGCTTTAGCTCGGTCATGTCGCAGGGCAGTCGGCTGCCGGCTTTGTTCAATCGGGCCTCAAATTCAACAAGGCTGATTGCGATCAGGTTTTTGTCGCGATGATGGTTGAGCGTCGATCCATCGCTGTCACCGTTCACGTAGTCGAACAGTTCCCAGAACGTTTGCACATGCGGGTGATCGGCATTGATCGCCACTTGGCGTTCTAAGGCCATACCGATAAGTGCGCTATGCGTTTCGCGGTGCTGTTCGTCGGTCATCGGAACGACCAGTCGTAGCGCGTCTACCAGCGCCATGACTTGCGCGTGGTTGTGTGCGAGGCGACCGTTCTTCATGTCGGCCAGGGCCATCAACTGGTCTGAATAGTCGTTGGTGGCGTCGGTGACGATCTTCATCACGTCTTGTTCGCGCTGGGTAGCCATGAGGGCAAACCCGGACACCGACGACAGGTTGATAGATTTCAACTGCTGCGCAATAGCCTTGTTGGCGGCCGTGTGCAATTTCTTGTCGAACGTCATATGCACGATGCGTTCCATCACCGCAGCGCTAGCGTTCACCGCTGCGTTCTGTTCGATCAGGATCGAGCCGCGAAACGGCGGGTCGTAAGTGTCGGTGCCCGAGTTCTTCAGGCCGATGGCGCGGCCCACGTGACCGTTATACAACGGCTTAATTTCGTCCCAATCGAACCGCTTTTGCTTAATCTCGTCTTCCTTGCCACGATCCGACTCGATCAACACGACGGGAAGATTCGCGGACTGCGTAAAAGTACGCATCCGCCCGGCCAGGGTCGATTTCGTTGGGTCGGTGCCTTCGTGGCCGGTGCGACCGACCAACTTCCAAAGGAAGTCAATCAGCGTCGATTTGCCGGTGCCGGGTTCGCCCGACATTTCCAGAAACGGCAAGCTCTGCTGTTTGGCCCGGATTTGCTCGGCGAACAAGCTACCGAACCAAAATGCGAGCGACACCATGCCTTTGGCGCCGTAGCACGCCCAAATCATGTTTAGCCAATCGCTGCGGTAATCCTCGCGCTTGAGGTTGAGCGCCAGCCCTATGCTTTCGTTAAGGCTCTTGATCGACAGCTTGCCAATGTCGAAATAGTCTTCGTCGTTGCGCTTGTAGATCACGCCGTCTTTCACGGCCACGTCGCCAAACACATAGCATCCGTGTTCGCGGGTGTAGCCGATGAAAGGGATGGTCTCGACTTCCTTGATGTTGAACAGCATTTCTTTCATTACACGATCCAGTTGGGGGGTGGTGCCGCTGAACTGCGCGCCACGGGCAACGCCGTAGGCACGTTTTTTGAACTCGCTCGCCGTCGCAATCTGCGTTGCGGTGAACGTGTCTTTGACGGGTTGCCCGCCGTGCGGGAACAAAATTCGGAAGTAGTACCAACTTTCGTTGGTCAATCGGTTGGATTGGAAATACAGCGCGGTCGGATTGAAGTTCGCGAACTCCGCCACGGAGAACGAGCGCTTCAATGCTTCGTCCCGCAGTTCTTCGTCGGACAGGACGGCGTCGCCTTCTTTGAGCTTGTCTTTCGCTTCTTTGTAGGCGGCATCGTTGAAGGCGGCCCAATAGAGGCTGTTGCCGTGTTCGAAGTGGAACGAAGCACGCTCGCCGCGCTTGTAGATCAGTCGCGCTTTCTCGCTGGGCGTTTCCGCACAGAGCAATGCACCCTCGTACAAATACGATTCGCGATCCTTGGCGGTGAGCTTTCCGCGCAGATGAGCATCGTTCCAATCGACCTTGTTACGCCCTTCGCGGGGGATCAGGGCGGCGGTTGCCTGCCATCCCTCTTTGCGCGCTCGGCGCACCCAGCGAACGCTATAGCCGCGCCCTGCGTTGTCATCGTCCAGGGCGAATATCAGTTCGGGCAGCTTCGTGCCTGTCGCTTCGCATTCGGCGCGTAGGCGCTTGAGCGCGATGTCAGGATAGTTGTTGCAAGACATGAGCGCGCGGGCGGCGACGCCGTTCAGCTCAAGCGCGTAGGCGTCAAAGATGCCTTCCGGTAGCCACAACTGTTTAGGTGTCGGGGCGCTGTCAGGCAACTGCCACCATTCGCCGGCCCGGTCCTTGCCGGGCGCGAACTTCGCCTTTTGCTTTCCGAATCGCTCCGGGCGATCAATGAACCGCTCCCACCAGCTACCGCCCGGCAGCGCAAAGCGCACGGTCGCGGTGCCGATCCGGCGCTCTTGATCGTAGTGGCGTTCCTGCGTGTAGAGGCCGCGCAGGCGGGTCAAGGCGAAGCCGCGCGCTTCTCTCAGATATGCATCGGCGGCAGCGTGCGGTTCCGCATCGGTGGTCTTGATGCGGTCGGAGTAGCTTTCGAACAAGTCACGGTAGATATCGCGGATATAGAGGACCGCGCCGCAATTGTTCTCGCGCCCGCACTTGATCGCTACGGGGTCCGTTGCGTTGGCGTATAGCTCGCGCTCGCCACATTCCGGGCAGAACCCTTGTTGGAGCCAGCCTTTGTCACTGGTGCGCTTGAACTGGTAATCCCGTTGAAGACGCTTGGCGATTTGTTGTTGCAGTGTTTCGCTCATGGGGTTACTTCAGGCAATAAGAGGCCGTGCCCGGCCGGTCGGCCGTGCGGGATGGCATTAGGTGGCGAGGCGTCGCGAGCGACGCGGAGAGCTAGCGGGCGCTAGGCTCAGTCATTGGCTGCATCCATGAGCGCTAGTTCCATTTGGTGAACGATGGTTCGCATCAGCACATTGCGGGCAAACGGCAATTGCACGTCGGGGTTCGGGCAGGCCGATGGGGACGTGGTACGAACCGCGATCAAGTCGGCAACCCAGCTATGGCCGCAAAGGTCGTTGGTGCATCGAAACGTGACCTCGCGATAGGTCGCGGTCATTTCCCGACTTGATCGCACGTTGGCCACGTGGCGGCAGTGGCCGCATTGCATGGTGAGCTGCCGGCTCATGCTTACCGCTTCCCTGCCACCGCGCCCCGCTTGAGGCCCAGGGCGATAGCCGCTCGGTGCGACTCGCCACGGTTTCCTTTGGTCGTGCCGTACAGCGCGTGATAGACGGCAGCCGTCGTCAAACCGTGGTCGCGGGCGAACTGCGCCATGCTGATTCCCTGGCGGTGCAGCGCCGCTTTGGCCTGTGCCGGGGTCCTTATCCGTGATCGATTTGACATTGCGAAAGATGCCGATAGGTTCTTGTAGATGAGGCATCATCTTGTGGGAACTATGGTTCCCATGTCAAGCAATAAGGGGAATGATTTTGGATTTCGGTACACGACTCAGGGAAGAACGCGAGCGACTCGGCTTTTCGCAAGAGACGCTAGGCGACATGGCGGGCGTCGTCAGAAAGTCTCAGACGAATTACGAACTGGGAAAGACGGCACCATCCGCGAGTTATCTGGCTCGGCTTTCGCTGGCCGGCGTTGATGTTGCGTATGTACTGACCGGCCGGCGCGGCCCCATCCAGGGCATCACGGACGCTGATGAAATCGAGCTATTGAACCGCTTTCGTGCGGCACCGGCCGACTATCGAAGGATGGCGCTAGGGGTTCTCGGTGCGGCTCCGTCAACTGCGCTGCCCGCGTCCGGAGGCATGCAGTTTTTAGGTGATGTGGGTAACGTAAATCATGGTGCCATCAATGCCCCGCAGACTTTCCACATGAAAGTTGGAGGTCGGAAAAAAAGGGGGCCGACCGAGTGACGCCAGAGGTCAACATCGGTGCGGTTACGGTCATCGATTTACGTACGCAGTCAGTCATGATTTGTTCGGGTTTGACGAATCAGTGCGCTAACGCAGATTGGTTCATCAGCAATGACTTGTCGGGCGTTCCCGAATGGTCGCGATGGAGCGCGCAAGCGCAAAGCAACGAACAACGAGGCGGCGCGCGCGTACGCGAACACGACGCGCCCCCGCGTCGCGTCAACCTAATCAAGTGTCGCGGCGGAAAAGCCCGCTCGGCTCGCGCAGATCGCGGCACCGACCACGACCGGCACGGTAAAGATTGCCGCAACGATGCGTCGGGGATTGGCGCAATGCGGCGTAGGAAAAACCCTACCCCGAAAATCCGAGCGAACAGACACGGCAAAGCCGCCCCGGTTCAACACACGGGGCGTATGCGTAAGAGAAAGAGGACGCCGGCGCTTGAGGTCCGTGCGGTCGATGCGTCGCGATCCTTCGCAACACGAAATGGCCTAGGCGTCCGCGCGTAGTTTCTCGCGAAAGGACAGCGCCCCGCAATCGGACTTGTCCCGTGAGAGCGTGTAGGAATTTCCCTCGGACTGGATTGGTTCAGTCCGAGACCGCCTCAAGCTCAAGCGCGGTCGTAAATCCGTTGTCGCCGGTCATCGTGTGCGTGGTCTTGGCGATCAACCAGGGCGTGCCGTCGATCTCCGGTTTGAACCCGCGCACGCGCACGCGCTGTTCGGGGTGCAACTCCGGGCGGCCGAGTGCCAGCGTGTACGACAACATAGCGGCGCCGCGCTGCACGCGCGCCCATTCCGCATCCGCCTGTTCGCGGGCTTCGGCTTCGCTGGCGTAGGTCTCGCGCAAGCGCTTGGCGTCGCCGCTTTCGCCCACCAACACCGATTTGCGATTCGCTCCGGCATGATCGGACCAATAGGCGCGCACGCCGCTGTACTTGTCGCGGTCGGCGTAGGCGAAGCGGTGACTGTCGCCGCTTTCGCGCGCGATGGTCGCTTGTGGCAACGCCGCGCCGGTCGGTGTGGTGCCGCTTCCAATCGGAGCGAATAGCAAGCTGCCGCCCTTGATGGTGGCCACGGCGTCGTATCGCTGGCCCAGCCGCGCCAATAGCGCGAGGTCGCTTTCGGACTGGTCCAGATGCGCCAACCGCACCGCCGCCAGCGTGGGCGCAATGCGCGGCTGCAATTGATGCTCTCCGGCCAACTGACGCAACACCGCGCCGAGCGTGACGCCATGCCAGGATCGTTCCTGCCGGGTTCGCAGCGGGCGCGTCATATCGGCGCTGCGAGCGCGGATCGTAATCACGTCGGGCGAGCCGGCATGTTCCACCTCATCGACGGTGAACGTCCCTTTGTTCACCAGAGCGCGCCCGCGCCAGCCGAGCGCAATCGACAGCAGTACGCCACGACGCGGCAAGGCCATCGCGCCGTCGTGGTCCTGAATCCGTAGGTCGAGCTGGTCGGCCTCGCCGCCGCGCGCCTCGGTGAGCGACAGGTCGAGCAAGCGCGGCCGTACCCGGTCGGTCAGGTCTTTCCCGTCGAGCGTGACCCGCCAGTCAGGAATCGCGTGTGCGGGACTCATGCGCGGCCCCGCTGGTCGTGGTCGCTGTCGTCGTCGGCGCGAACCAAGGTCATATCGAATTCGATGCGACGGGCGGCGCCATCGGCAAACAGCAATGTGCGCGTCTCGTTCAGATCGCCGACCACGAAACCGCCGTAAACAATGCCCGTGCCTTCTACCAGGGCGAACACCTCGCCCGTGTTCGCCATATCGCGCAGCACGTCGAGCGATATCGGCGTGCCGGTCAGATCGGGCGCGATCAGCCCCGATAGCCGGATGGTGTCATCGCCCGGCCCGACGAACTGCCGCGCCGCGCGAGCGCCGACCCGATCCGAGCCCGGATGACGCCATGACGTGCTGCGCTGGAACTGGTCATACGCCAGCGTCGAAAGCGAGAACACGAACGTACCCAGCGCCATCATCATGCGTCAGGCGCCCAGCAACACGAACGTTTGATCGATGCTCGCATCGGCCAACAGCTCATAGAGCGATTCAGCGGGCAGGCGTTCGAACACATAGCGCGGCTCATCAATGAACACGCGTGCAGGCTTCGGACGGTCGCGCATCCAGCGGCGCAGATCGCCCGCCGCGACGGTCGGGTACTTACGGCCGGGGTGCAGCGCCGAAGCCATTGCGCGGTTCGGGACCACGACCAGCGACGAACGGTCGGCGCGTTCTTGGATGTATCGGGTTTTGCCGCAGCGGCGCCCGATATCGAGCTGCACGGTGCAGTGGTGCCGCGCCCAATCTTTGGGGTGGTAGAGGCCGCGCACGTGCGGCTGTAGCGAGGCGCGGAACGTTTCGTTGGCGACAGTGAGGAAGTCCAGAAAATCGGCGTAGCGGGTGAAATGGGTTTCGAAGGTCATGGGGCTTAGTCGTAGTCGGTGAAGGTGGAGCGTTGACGCGCGGATTTCTCGCGCTCGATCTTTGCCAGCTCGATGCGCACGGCCGCCGCAATGTCTTCGGCGCGGCTGCCGCTGTCGGCATGGATGTTGATGACGATGGGCGCGGGCGCAGCGGTTTGCTGCGTTGCTACGCGCGGGGACAGCGGCGGGCGTTGATCGATCGCCACGGCCGGCGCCGACGCGGCGCCTATGGCGAGCGCGGCGCCCGCGTTGCGCATTCCGTTGGTCAGGCGCGCCAACGCGTCGAGCGGCGCCGACCGGCTGCGATCCAGGCCGACCGCGAGGCCGGTCATGGTGTGATCGCCGAAGCTGGCGAACACGCGCGACGGGCTGCGTATATCGAGCCGCTTGGCGAACCATCCGGCGACGTTGCCGGCGACGCCGGTCACGGTCGATTTGAGCGCGTCGAGCTTTCCCAGCACGCCGTTAATCAATCCTTGCACCATGTCGCGGCCAAAGCCCAGGAATCGCGCCGGCCAGCCCATGAGCGCCGAATTGATGGACTCCCATAGCAACGCCAGCGCACCACGCAGGCGCGGGCCGTCGCCCGTGAAGATCGCGGCGACCGCATTCCAGCCGCCGCGCACGATCCCGAACACTGAATCGATGAGCGTCGCGAAATAGGCTTTGATCGCTCCCCAATTCGAAACGATCATCGCCAGCGGCGAATAGGCGATCACGGTTTTCAGCACGCCCGCGAGCATCGTCACCAGGGCAACGACGGCGCGAATCTGCCCGGCGACCACGCCGCCCAGGATTTGCCCGAACGAACGGCCGTTCTCGGTCGCGCCCGCCAGTTGCGCGGCCGTGGCTTCGAAGGGGGAAAACAGATCCCGCACCACGCCCCAGACGGCCGACAGCGCGGCCGTGATCCCGTCCCACAGCGGACGCAGCGGCGCCAGCGCATCGACCAATACCGCGCCCAGCGGCGCCAGTTCGGCCAGGGCGGGGTGAACCGCGGCGGCGAAGCCTTCCCATAGGCCGATGAAAAACGCCTTGATCGGCGCCCAATACTTCCACAGGACCAGGGCGGCCACGGCGACGACGGCGATAAGGGCCAGAACGGGCGCGGACAGGCCGCCCAGGATCGGGAGCAACATGCGGCCGGCGTTGGCGAGCATCGGCAACACGCGCGCGCCCAGGCCGCTTAACGCGGTCTGCGCTTGCGTCAATGCCGGCGCCATCGCCGTGAAGCCGTAGCGGATGACCGCCAGCGGCCCCAGGATGCCGGCCAGGACCAGGGCGAGCCCGGCCACGGCGGCGAGCAACGCGGCGCCGGCCGCAGCGGCTTTAACCAGGCCCCCGGCCAAGGCGGGGTTTTCCTTGATCCAAGCGCGAGCATTCTGGGTCAGGGTCTTGAAGCGGTCGCCCAGCTCGCGCAGATCGGGCGCCAGCAAGGCGCCGGCATCGGCGCCCAGGTTGCGGCCGGCATCCTTGGCGTTGGCCCAGATCGCCGAGACGTTACCGGCGCGGGCCTGGGCTTCGCGCTGCGCCGAACCCTTGGCCTCGGCGGCGTTGGTCAAATCGATTTGGCGGCGGTATTCCTTGAGGTTGTTGGCGAGCTTGGAAGCGTCATCGCCGAATTCCTTTCCGAACAACTGCGTCGTGACGGTCAGTTGATCCGCAGCCGGAAGCGCCTTCACGGCGTCCAGCACCGCCAGGATGGTGCCCTGTGCGTCGTTGACCATGCCTTGTTGCAGACGGGTCGCGTCGAGTCCCAGCGTTTGCAATCCGGTTTGAAAGCGCTTGCCCTGCATGGTCGCCACAGCCAACTCGCGCACCATCGCATTCGCGGCGCTGGCGGCCACCTCGGGCGCGCTGCCGAGCGACAGAAACGTACTTCCCAGCGCAGCGGCCTGCTTGTAGTTGAGTTTGTCCACCACGCCGCCCAGGCGCTGCATCACGTCGATGATGTCGCGGCCCTGCGAAAGCGCCTTGTCATCCAAATAGTTGATCGCATCGCCAAGGTCGCTGATGCTGTCCATTGGAACGCCATACAACTCGCGTAGCTTCCCCATGCTCATGCCGATTTCATCGGTCGGCATATCGAAGGCGTCGGCCATGACCGCAATGGTCTTGGTGAACGTGATGAGGTTTTCGGTTCCCTTGACGCCCATGCGGGCGGCGGCCTCGGTGATCGCGGCCAGTTCTTCGGCCGTACCGGGCAAGCGCTCGGACAAGGCTTGCAGCTCGCGCCCCATCTCGTAATAGAGCGGCGTCAGCTTGCCCGTGTCATCGCGCGCACCGTCCACCTGTTTCGCAACGCCGGTCATGGCGTCTTCGAACGAGGTATAGGACCTGATGGCGAACGCGAGCGGTGCGGCGACGGTGCCGGCCGCAACGCCCAGGCTTGCGCCGGCACCGGCCAGGGCGCCCGCCTGCTGCTGCGTCTTCGCCATGCGCTGCTGCGCGGCCTGCGCCTGCCGCGACTGCTGCGCGAGCCGCGCCAACTGCTGCCGCTGCTGCGCGATGCGCTGATTCGTCTGCGCCACGTCCGCCGCCAAGCGTCGTTCGTGGTCGCCAAGCCGCTTGGTTTCGATGCCCGCAGCGGCCAGCCCTTCCTTTGATGCCTTGAGGGCGCGCAGTTTGTTGATGTGCGCGAGTCGTAGCTTTTCGGTTTGCCGCTCGGCCCGCGCATAGTTCTGCGTTAGCGTCTTGGTCGCCACGCCGCAGCGTTCCATTTGCGCGCGCACGTCGGCTAGGCGCTGTTGCTGCGCCTTGAGGGCTTGGCCGCTCGCGTCGGCTTCGTTCTTGAGCCGGCGAAAGCCGGCAATCTGCTGCTGTGCGCGGTCCAGTTCCTTGAGCCGGCCTTGCGTCTCGCGCAGGGCGCGGGCGGTGGCCTCGCTGGCGGCGGCGATCCGCTTCATGGGCGCGCTGGCACGGTCGAGCGTGTCCAGTCGCACTTTCAAAGCCAGATCGCCGCCGTTGCTCATTCGTCCGCACCACTCCGCACGCGGGCGCGCTCGCGCCAACGGGCTAACTCAGAAAGGGAGAAAACCGCCATGTCGGCGGGGGTCCAACCGAAGATGACCGCTATATCGGCCATCGCGTCTTCTACGCAGGCAGGGAGCCCGACCGCTGCGCTTTCGTCACGAAAAAATCGCCAATCGCCAAGCCGAATTGCGCGGTGTCGGCCGGATCGAGCTTCGCAACTTCGAAGCTGTTCAACATCGGCTGCGTGATGCGCGGCAGTACCTTATGCACCGCATCGACTTCCATGCGCATGAGGTCGAGCATGGACAAGCCGCGTAGCTCGCCCGAGACGGGGCGGCGCACGGTCACGGTCGTGACTTGAGTTTCGCCGCGCGTGAACGGCTTTTCGAGCGTGATGTCTACGCTGGTGACAGGATCGGCTTGCGCGGCCTCGATTTCGGCCGGGGTGGTCTTCATGGGGAATCCTTGCGGTAGGGAGATGCGGCGCCCGGCCTTCGCCGGGCGCGGGTTTACAGGCCGAGCGCGGCGCGCTGCTGCGCGAGGCGATCCACGCCGCCGACGATCTCAATCATGCTCATGTAATCGAGTTCGATATCGGTCACGCCGTTGACGATAATTTTGTAATAGCTGCACGTGGTCTTGATCGTGGTCTCGGTGTCGTCGCCGGCCTTGACGGTGCCGAAGGAGATTTCCTTGTGCCGACCGCGCATGACGAATTCGACGGCCAACACCTCGGCGGTGTCGTCGCGTTGGTAGGCGCCGGCAATGCGCAGCTGCACCGCGTCGTGGCGGGTGGCGCCGTACTGGCGCAGGGCGTCGCGCACGAAGCCGCCGCACTTCCATTCGAATTCCAGCGGACCATCGGGACCGAGATCGATTTCCACCTCGCCGCTCATGCCGCCGCCGCGATACGGTTCCATCTTTCGATTCAGCGGCGGCGGCGTCAGTTCATTGACAATGCCGAGATAGCTTCTGCCGTCGATGAACGCATTGAAGTTTTTCAGTTTTGCGGGCAGTGCCATTAGGGCTCCAGGGCGAAGGAAATCAGGTGCTCAAGCGACTGGCGAAGTCGCTGATGTATTCGTCGGTGATCGTGGCCGACAACATCAGGTCTTCCATCGGCGGAACGGGCGTGTAGTCGTAGGCAAGGCGCAAGCGGCCCGCCGCGATGGATTCGTTCGGATTCGCATCCGGGTCGAACCAGCATTTGCCGCCGAGAATCTGGCCGCCGTTCTTCCATGCGCGGAACTGAGCATTCAACGACTCGATGATGTCTTTGACGCGCTGCGGCGTGAGCGGACTATCGACATCGGGAAAGCAATGCTCGGCGAACGTGTCGGCAATCACTTGGCTGGTGCGCACCGCCGACTCAAAGGCGAATCGCGGGTCGTCGCTGCACGTGCGCGAACCCCAGAATCGCGGACCCTTGTTGTTGATGAGCGTGGTCACATCCCCGGCATTGAGATAGCCCGCGTCCGTGTTCGGGTCTTGCAAGTCCCAATGCACGTCACGCGACAGGCCGGTGACGCCATTGACGGCGACGTTCGACAGGGTTTTGTGCCAGCCCTGTTCTTGATCGATGCGGGCACGCAGGCCGAGCGCGCGGGCGACGGCATACGCCGGCTTCGCAGTGCTGGTCACGGTATCGAACGCGACAAAGTCCGGCCACACGATCATCACTTCGCGCTGTGCGAACGATTTTCGGTACAACACTGCATCTTCCTTGTTCGCGCTGGTGCCTGCGCTTACGTAGGCCATGCCGCCCAACTTCTGCGCGATGGTCGCCAAGGCGACCGCGACCGGCTGGGTATCGACACCGGGCGCGCCGAGAATGCGCGGGCGCACGCCGAGTTGCACCTGCGCCGCAAGCAATGCGGACAGGCCGGTATAGCTGCCGGTCTCGGTGCCGCCGATGACGTTGCTGGTCGTGGTCGCGTCGTCTGTGCCGGTCGACACGCGCACGACAACGACCAGGGGGCTGCATTGGTCGGCGATGGCTTGCAGGGCCGGGCGCAAAGTGCCATTCACGCCGGCCTTGGCAATGCCCTTACGAACGTCGGTCAAAAGCACCGGGCGGTTGAGCGGAAACGCGGACGCGTCGGCATCGTTGGACGTGCAGACCATGCCGATAACGGACGTAGACACAGTGCGGACGAAGCGCGCGCCATCCTTTACTTCGGTAATGCGAACGCCGTGGTGATAGTCGGCCAAAGGGAACTCCGGGTGGTTACAGGCGAATGGGGAGAGGGAGCGAAAGAGAGGCAGGCACGCGGCGGCCGGCGCCGTCGATGCGTTGCCCCTGAAGTTCCAGGCGGGCGGAGCCCGGCACGTCGCCCGGCGACAGCCCGACGCGGGCCAATCGAAAGCGCGGCTCAAACCGTTGCAACGCGGTCGCGGTCGCGCCGAACAGGCGGACGCGCGTCGTTTCGTTCATCGGCTGGTCGATCAGTTCGAACAACAGCGAGCCGTAATCGCGACGCATGACGCGCGACCCGATGGGCGTGGTCAGAATGTCGGTGATGGACTGGCGCAGATGCGCCTCGCCGTCGATCCGCTTGCCGGTGTCGCGGTCGGTGCCGATCATGCGGGCGGCCCCGAGACAGCGCCGCCGCTTTGCACGCCCTTGTGGACGTGACTTTTCAGGCTTACGCCGCCGCCGATCACGTCCTCGGTTGCTTCGGCCTTGCCCTTGATCGATGCATTGCCGTTGATCGTGGTCGCGCCGTTGATCGTGACCGGCCCGTTTAGCGTGATGCCGCCATCGGCCGATAGCGTGGCCGTGCCGCCGCGTGGCAAGGTCGCGTGCAATGCGTGCGCATCTTCGTCGTAGCTGATAACGGCGCCGTCGCCGTAGCGGCTTACGTGGCGGTTCTCGCTGGTATCGGGCGGCGGATTCGTCTTGCTATAGAGCGCGCCGAGAATAAATGCGCGTGTCGTCTCGCCCTGCGGACAAACGAGGATGACTTGTTCGCCGATGCTGCGCGGCGACCACGTGGAGCGCTTGCCGGCGCGGCCGGCGCACCAGGGCAGGAAATCGGTTGTCAGGTCGCCCGACGACACGCGAGCGGTTTGGGTCGCGTGATCGACTTCGGCAATCGTGCCGATGCGAATCATGTTCGCGATCTTTCGCAGAATGTCGGCGTTGTTTTGCATGAGCCCAGGATCGACGCCGGGCGAATCGCGCGCACGACAACGCGCACGTGTAACGGCGTTACACGTGCGCGGTTCGGGTCTTCACTGAAGCGTGGAACGATGCGCGATCGATCAACCGTCCGACGCGACCGTGCAATAGAACTCCATCGTCTTATCCATCCAAATGCGGCCGTCCTGGCGGCGGCGTATCTGCGCGCGCACGGTGCGCGTTGCGGTGGCTTGCCGACCGCGCGAGGCACTGACCGTCAACGCGATCCATCGCGATTCGGTGAGAGGTAGCCAAGCGTTCAGCGTTCCCTGCAAAAAGCCTTCGACGTTCGCGGCGACTTGGGTAAAAAGAATGTCGTACTCGCCCGGCTGTGAGCGGGACCAAACGCCGCCGCCCTGGCCGCCGTTTGTTTCAGATGTCCATCGGGTCGTGCCATCCGCGTTGAAATAGAACGTGGCCGTGGCCTTAGCGGATGGATAGCCCACGTCGGATGCGCGTAGCCGGCCGCCGAATCCGCCATCGCTCACATACGAGGCGGTGCCTTTAGCCGCCCACAAATTGGACACGTCCTGATTGTTCACCCGAAAGTTCACGTCCGCACGCTTGGCGCCGTACTGGATGTGTGCGAACCGCAGCGGTTGCCCGTTGTGCGTGCAGCGGTGCGCGATGGGGCCATCGCCGATGATGTCCGGGTCGAACAGGTCTTCGAACGGAATGCCTTGGTGCTTGATGAGCGTCGCCACGGTTACGCGCTCCGTTCCAGTTTGCTGAGGCGGCGGTGTATGCCGTCCACGCGTCGCGTCAAGCGGCGAACCAGTGCGGACAACTGCTGTACGGCGCGAATCAAGACCGGGATCAACTGAATGTATTCGACGGCGGCATAGCGCTTGCCCTTGAACAGCACCGACTTTGTGCGGACCGCCTCGGGGATGATGGGCGCAAGTTGTTCAGCGATCACGAAGCAACGCCTGCGGCCGTCGTTCTGGAATTCGCTTTTGTACCGACCGACCTTCACCCGGATACGGTCCACCTCGGCCAAACCGTAAGGCAACGGGCGCAGATCGGTTTTCAGGTGACGCGATGAGCCGGTGTTCAGACCGCCGGGCATGTTCACCGGGCCTTCGTTCAAGACGTAGTTCTGCCCATCCCAGTACAGAAAGCGATTCCTGGCGCTGTTTAGGAAGATCACGCCGGTTCCGTCGCCGCGATCCGCATAGATATCGCGGAACCCGGCATCGGTCCCGCGAACGGCGTAGCGCCCGTCCAGGGTGCTCTCATGCAGGTGGCAGCGTTCCCAGCCGGTCCAGTTGCCGCCCACCTTCTGCCGACGCCACAGGTTGCGGAAGTTGGTCGAGAACGCCCAAACGGTCTGCGTCTGCCAATCGCCGTTGTGCTGTACCACCTCGCCGATCAGCCAATCTCCACTCGGTGCGTTCGCCGCGCCTGCGGCCATGTACCACCCGTTGTCCGTCGCCGTGTTCCAATCGCCGATGGACTTCGCCGTGCCGCCTAGGCGGCCGGAAATATCCGCCCCGTCGTGCTGATGCGATTTACTCGCGCGATTGTCGAGTGCGGTTTGCAGGCCGTTCACGTCGGCAATGGCGTGCATGTGCGGCGAAGGTTTGAAGGTTTCCGGTTTGCCGGTCACTTCTTCAAACGTCGGCGCCCGGCTAGCGGTGTCCGGTACGTCGTCCAGATCGGCCCAGCGGTGGCGATGGGCTTTGGGCGCAAACTCCTTCGGGACATTGGTCAAGTTGCCGTAATCGCGATAGAACGCGCCGTGTTCGCCGTCGAGCTTGTCGGCATCCAACCCGTTCCCGGCACCTTCGTTGCGTACCGATGCCGAGCCCAGGCCCAGCGACGAACGCAAGGCCAAGGCCGTGGCAGCCGACAGCAGCGATTTGACGAACGTCGTCGGTGCGTTCTCGCCCAAACGCGCATCCATCATCGCTCTACCGCCAAGCGGAGTTAGTGCGCGCGTGTGGTCGAGCCCGCCGACCGCTTCGGCGCGGTCGGCCAGCTCCACCACGCCTTGCACGGTTTCGGTCGCGGGCGGGTTCAGCCAGTACGTGTCACCAAACACTAGCGTGGTTGCGTCGATCCTTTGGAAACGCACGTCGGCGGTCAGTAGCATGGACGCCGCCGCGCTCTTATCGAGAATCACGTCGGGTTGGCTGTAGACAGCAAACAGCGTGCCGTCTCCCAGGTACAGGCCGAAGGCGCGGTAGGCGTATTGGCTCGGGCCGTCGTCGCGAATGGACAGGTGCAATGTGTCTTTCGCGACCGCCACGCCGCCGAAGCTGGTCAAGCGCAAGAACTCACCGGGAAGCGCGGTCAGGTCTTCGGTTGCGGTGAACGTGGCCGCGCTCAATCCGATATGGGTCACGGTGACCGCGTTGGTGCCCGTGTTGGTTCGGTTCACAAGCGCTCGATGGCCGGCGCTGGTGACGGTGATGAAAAGTCCGCTCACGGGGTTTCGGAATCCTTGGGTTCGATGGCTTGAAACTGCAAACGACGGTGGACCGCGACGCGAGCCGCAGCGGCGATGCCGACGCCGCCCACGGCGTAGGCGCCTTGGGTAAAGGTGAAGTGCGAGCGCACCGGCTTCGTGCGCGAAATCTCGGCGATCACGTCGGCGACAAACTCTTTCGTCGCGACCTGTCCGCCGTCGCCGGAAACGGTGAGCTGTACGTCGAAGGTGTGTGGCGGCCCTTTGGGCTCCATCTGCCACCACTCGCGCAGCACAACCGCGCCGCCGAACGCCGCCACCACGTCACGCACGCTTTGGGCGGTGCCCTTACGCCGTTGAATGTCGGTCGCGGTGCGCACGCGGGCGCGCTTGACGTGTTCGGACCAATACGGTTTCCAAGAATCGATAGAGCGATCCCAGGCCAGCCACGGCAGGAAGGCGAGCGGGCATCGGTCGGGGTCGCGCAGCTCGCGCAGGTGAATCGGAACCTCGGCGATGGCCGCGTTCGTCGCTTCCAGTGCGCGCTGCTGCGCCGTGGCATTCGGTGGCAGTAGGCTATTCATCGACGCCGCCGACGGCGACATCCACCACGGTGCAGTACGTCGCCTGTGTTCGATCAATCACGATATCCACGGCAGGCGAATGCAGCTCCACGCGCTGCACACCTTCGGAATGCAGGACCGAAAACAACCCCGAACGCGGAACGTCGCGGCCGAGTCGGTGGGATTCTTCGATGTAGCGCCGCAGGCGTTTGATGGATTCGCCAATGACCAGCGACGAATCGGGGCCAGCGTAGGTGTAGACCGTGGCGCGCACTTCGAACGGTACGATGCGCGCCGACTGCACTTTGACGAAATCGGTGAGCGGACGGATGCGGTCGTCGGTCAATACGCGTTCAACCGCGGCGACCAGGGCCGGCGATGCGGTGCCGTCGCCCTGTCGCGCCAGCACGGTCACCAACACCTCACCGGGCGCCGGGCTGGTGGCGCTGGCATCCAACACGTCAGGATCAGCGCTCAGCGTGTGGAAGATGTACGCGCCTTCGGGACCGGCGACAGAGAAACCCTCGGGCGCCAGTTGGATGCGGCGGCGAAAGTCCGCGTCGCTCTCATAGGTGGGCGGAATGCCGCGCGACGGGTCGCCCGGATCGAGCATGTAGCGCACGATATTGTCGCGAGCGCCGATATGGTCCAGATCGGTGCCGATGGCATAGGCGAGCATTCCGCCCTTGGCTGCATCGTTGACGCGCTGGCGGAACACCAATTCGCGATAGGCGCTTTCCTGCAAATGGATCATCGACGGATCGGATTCCGTCAGCGCGTCGAATTCCGGGAGCAGCTCGCGGAACTTCGCGATGCGCTTGGCCAGGATCGTTTCGAAGTCGAGCGGCTCCACCAGGGCGGGCGGTGGCAGGCGCGACAGATCGACGGCGGTAAAGGTGGACATGGCGGACCCGGTGGAAACTCGGGTCAGGTTCGCGCGCGCCCGTCGTTGGGCCTACGAAGTGCCTATGTGTATGCGCGTTTCACGATCTCATCGCAACCGAACGAGGCCGCAGGCAGCGGCAGATGATCGGCTCGGTTACAGGTAAGGCGGGCTAACTGTTCCCGGCGAATACGAGCCGGGAACAGTGATACGCCGACTCGATGGTTACGGCGCCAGCATCGTAGAACGGGCGTTCGCGCTGGCGTTGTGCGGCTGCACGAAGGCCGGGTCGGTCGGGGGGAAGCAGCCCGCGCACGTCAATAGAGCGGTCACTGTGAGCAGTACGGCGAGGCGTTTGGATATCTTCATGGCGGCTTCCCTAGTTGGTTCATTGAGACTAGCGGGAATTGGCGATGATAGTGGGAAGCGTGCCGCAATCCTAAGCGTTTATGACTGTGACGGAATCGCCGGAATTTCATCCGCGCTAACGCGGCCGCGTCCGCCGGTCTTGCTCGCATACAGCGCGAGGTCGGCGCGGCGGATGACGTCATCCGAGCTTTCCGTCTCGCGCAGTTGAGCCACGCCCAGGCTAAGGCTAATCGGGATCAACGCACCGCCGATAGACAATGGAGTATTCGCAACGGCTTCGCGTAAGTGTTCGGCGAGTTGCACGGCCTCGGCCAAGGGTGCGCCTACGAACGCCACAATCATCTCATCGCCGCCGTACCGGCCGCATAGGTCATCGGGCCGCAGGCGATTGCGCGTACGCAACGAGACGATGCGAAGCACTTCATCGCCGACTGCATGACCGTACGTGTCGTTGATGTGCTTGAACCGATCAATGTCTATAAACACGATGGACAGCGGCGTGCCGCTCCCGTGTGCGACGGCAACCGCAACCTGCATCGCATCGTCCAGCGCCGCGCGACTCAGCACGCCGGTTAGCCCATCGTAGGTTGCACGGTGTCGCGCTGCATCGCTGTCGCGGCTGAGCTGATACAGCTTGAGCGTCAAGCCCGACAGCAGCCCAAGCCCGCCCACCGTCAGCGAAGCCGGATAGGCGAATTGCAACCAATCGAAGTACGGCCACCACCGATACAAGGCGCCGACCCGAATCACGATCACGACTATCAGCGGCGACCACGCAGCCAGCAGAACGTAAGCCTCTCTTTGGCGCCGCCGAATGGCACGTGCGCCAGCCGCCACCACCGCGCCGATGACCACCAACAGCACAAAGTTTCCCACGATCGCGGTGGCGTACCAGACTTGCACCGTCGAAACGACAATGATCGCCCCGAGTATCACGCTGCACACATTGAGCAAGCGCGAGATGCGCGGTTGGTGCGTTGGCAAGCTCAGGAAAAATATCAAGAACCGCACGCTCGCCCATACCGCCGCTGTGTTGAGCAGGATGTTTGTTCGCCGGTCCATCGCGAATGTTGCCAGCCACTGTGTGCCGCGAAACTCGCCGCCTTCAATGGCGAGGGTTGCCATCTGTGCTAGTAGCGTGAGCGCGAGATAGGCATAGCCACGCTGCCGAAGGCACAACCAAAATGCGACCGCTAATATTGCAACGATGCCAAGCGAGGTTAAGACGAACATCCACATTCGGCCGAATGCCACGTCCTGTTCGTACACCTGTGCGAGCGGCGCAATGGTGATTCGCGATGCCAGATCGTTCGCCGAACTGACCCGGATATAGATCGATTCACCTGCGCGTAAACCGTTCGGCAATGGCACCACGTGGGCCAGCGATGAATGCGTCAGGTCGGTATCGGGCCCATACACGGATCGGCGAACCCCCTTAGCGTCGCCGGGGCGCCAAACCTCTAGCTGCTTCCAGTAAGGCGCGCTCATGACCAATTGAGGCGATTGCGAAGCGGAGACATCCCGGACGGCGGTCAGTCGCCACCATCGGGCTTGTTTAGTGCGCAGTTGAATTTCATCGCCGGGCACAGTGTGGAACTTGTCGCGATAGTGACCGGACAACACGGCTTCGGGTGATGGGTCGGCTACCTCGCGACTCAGTTCGGCGAGCGTAATCGGCGCGGACTCGGTGGCGCCGACCGTCAGGGCCGACGCCAGCACCAACACGGCAATTTGAAAAATGCGACGCCACAACGATTCCATGTTGTCCCGGACTCCCTGTCTCACTGCCGGAGAATACCTAGCCGGCTGGCTGAACGAAGGTGCAGCGGGTCACGGTTCCCGGCCCGGTTGGGCGTGGCAGACCGTCAAATCGGCTTGGTCAGGTGCGTGAGCAGCAGATCGCGGACGCGCTCGCGGTCGGCGTCGCTGAATCCCAGCAGTTGCCGGCGAGCGTACCGGACCAGGGCGCCGCCCCGCGTCGCATGGTCGATGCCCCCGTCTTGATGCACACGGGCGATGCGCGCGACGCGCCCGGCATACCCGACGCGCAACCCGTCCGCGTTGCTGGTCGCACGCAGGTGGCGGGCCATTCGAATGCGTCGAAACATGGCGCCGCGTCGTATGCGGCCGGTGCGATCCTCGCGCTGCGGCTTGCGCGGCGCGTAGGCGCTTCCGTCCGGGTTGCGTTGCTGTGCAATGCGGCGTTGTTGGGAGCGCCGCAGATCGATGGCTATCGCTTGCAGCAACACGCGCCGGGCGGCCGGGGTCAGCGCTGCAATCAACGGCGCCGCCCACGTTTCCAGTTGTTCTAGATCGTTCACGGCACCGGGCCGAACTGGTCCCACGATACTGCGAACGTAGGTTCAGGCCACGGGATGATGCGGTCGTCGCCGTTCGGCAAGGTAACAACGCCGATGCGCTCGGTCAGCGGTAGCCTAATTTCCACGTCGGCGCGGTCGTGGTCGATCACGTCCACCTCAAATGCGATATCGCTGCGCCGGTCAGGATTGGCGAGCAATTCGTTTTGATGCAACGCAGCCCAGCGCAACACCGCCAGAAATAGACGGTTGGCGTCGCCGACGAAATCCACCAGCACCAGCGACAACCGGTAACGCAGTTCGAAGGATTCGTTTTGCTGTGCCGTGCTGATTAAGCTGCCGTCCTCAACGAACACCAGCAGACTTTCGGGATTGCGTTGCAGTTCGGGAATCGCTTGCGCAAGGTGGGCGCGCAGACTGGCCGGTTTGTTCATCGGTGAATGCGTTGCAGTTCGCGCACGTAGTCTTGCAATCCGATCACTTGTTCGGCGTTGGCGTGACAGGCGGCGTAGTTGTCGGCGACGACGCCGGCAACGTCAGAGAGCGCAACGCCAGCGGAGGGCGCATCAGGATGTCCGGGGCTTGGGCCGGTGGGTTCGTTCGCGGCGGCGGCGTCATGCAGGCGCACAAACCCAACAGGCACAGTGCAAGCAGCGTCGGCAGTCGGAGTGACATAGATGGGAATCTCCTTGGTGATGATTTGGGCGTTGCCACGCACGACCTGCACACGGTCCACGTAGCGCGTTACAACGCGCTCAGAGGCCAACGCCAGATCGCGGGCGGCCTCGGCCTCGCGGCGGCCGTCCTCGGCGCGCTGTGCGCTTTCCTGCGCGGCCGTGGCGCGGTCGTTGGCCATGCGCAGGCGAACCGATTGCATGGTGATAAAGACGCTGGCGAGGCCGATCAGCAGCAACAGCCCGAGCAAGGCCAGCACGGTTGCGCGGCTCATGCGGCCAACCCGAACGCGGTCAGGGCGCGTTTGGTGCGCGCCGCACGGTCTACCCAACCGTTCGGCAGGCGCCGCGTGTCCGTGCGGCCCAGGTTGAGTTTGCGGCTCACCCCAAGCGTGTCGTTTTCGTCGGCCAGGGCATTGAGCCCCCGGCCGCGCCAGTAGGCCGCCGCAATGTCGGCGCCGACTTCCACGCCGGTCGCCAGATCGGGTTGCGCTTCCAGCGGCAGGCCCAGCAGGTCGCCGATCCAACGGTAATTGGCGCGGCCGGTGAGGTGGACCGGACTACGGCCCCGGAAGCGGTAGCCGTCGCCGCTGGCTTCGTTGCCATTGCCGTTGCTGGACGCATACACGCGGTTGCCGATGCGTTCGGGCTGGCCGGCGTACTGTGCGGCGCTGGTCGGGCTGAAATGGTCTTCGAAGACTTCCAGCAAGCGCGAGGCGGAGTAGTTGAGGTTTTCTTCCAGGCGCGACAGGCCAGCGCTTTCGTGCCCGAGCTGGGCCAGGAAGTGCGCGGCGCGGCGCGGGGTGGTGATGCCCTGGCGGTGCATGGCGCGCAGCAGCGGCGACAGCCATCGGACGGCGCGGGCGGGCGGGCATTGAACGGCGGCGGCGAGCTGAGTTTCAGTGAACATGACGGCGGGGGCTCCGAATGGACAGACGGGACGCGCGGGGGTGACCGTGGGCGATGTAGCGCCACCACGGGCACGGCGCTTGCAGCGCCAGGAAGACGCACAGGGCGCAGCGCAAGACGCGCTCAGAGGGGAAAGCAATCTCAAGCAGCGCGGGCCACATAACCGCGGTGCCCGCGCCCGCCACGACCGCGACTAGGGCGAATAGACGCAGCGCGAAGCGCAGCACCGCGCCCAGGTCCGCGCGATCGATCGCGCGCCAGCCGCCCGCGCCGTACGCAGCGAGGTTTTGCGCCAGGATCATGCGCAGTTCGTCGCGCAGATCGGCGCCGGTCGGGGTGTCCTTGAGCATCGCCAGCGCCGTGACCAGGGCGACCAGGGCGCACAGCCATTCGAACAGGATCATTGCGGCTTGCCCCCGATATCGCGCTTGAGCCGTTCGGCCAGCGCTTCGCCGATGACCGGGATCAGCGATTGGGCGAAGAACGCGACCAGCAGCGCCATTGCCGGCGCCACGGGTTGCAGGAAGCCCAGGCCGGGAAAGCTCGGCACGACGATGGCGATGCACGCCGACACGGCCGTATAGGCCAGTGCCAGGCCGTACAGGCGTTTGCGACTGCCGCCCGGCTTATTGACCAACAGGCCGCAGGCCACGCCGGTAAACGCCATGCACAGCACCGCAGCCGGCACGCCGACGTGGGCGAGCGGCGAAGTCCAGGCGATGACGCCCAGCGATGAGGACGCGGCGGCCGTGCCGGTCAGTGCGGGAATGGACAACAGGGGTTCGGTCGGTGGCGTCATGCGGTCGATCAGTCCCAAAGTTGGATGAGGGGTTGGTGGGCCGGCGCGGTGGCGACGGGCGGCAACAGATCCACGGCCGTGCCGTGCGGCAGGATCGGCCCCAGGTCGGCAAGGCCGGGATTGGCGATGAGCGCGGCCTCTACCACGCCCGCCGTGCGTCCCAGGACGCGCCAGCACAGCGCGTCCAGGGTTTCGCCTTGGGCGGCGTAGACGCGCATCAGATGAGTTCCACGACCGAACGCGTCGCGCCCGTGATATCGCTCACGGCCCAGGACGCATTGCGGCGCCATGTGCCCGCATGGTCGTGGGCTTCCTCGGCGCGGCGTTCGCCGCTGCCGGTGCTGTCGAAATCCGGGTAGCGCTCCATCACGTCCGCTTTGAGCAGGCACGCGACGGCGCGGCGGTACAGCACCAACAGCCGCGATTCGCCATTGATGCGCTTGGCTGGCACCGCAGCGAGCGAGGGGAAGCCCGCGCCTTCATTGCCGGCGCGAAACTCGCGCAGGCGCGCATTGATCGACAAGGCGGCGTAAAGCGCCAGCTCGCGCAGGCGTTCGCCGGTCACGGTGCCGTCAATGCGGCCAATCTCGCGCAGGTTCGACAGCGACAGGTCGGGAAACCAATCCTCGTTCGTAAGGGTGTCGCGCTCGGGCGGGGTGGTGTCCGGGGCGGCGGCGATAAAAGCGCTCATGCGGGGTCCAGGTAAAACGGCGGTGGGGGGCGAGCGATTGGGGAGAGAGGTCCGCACGCTCGCCCCGCCGCCGTGCGCGCGGGTGGGCGACTCGGTAAAGTCGGGGTGGGCCGAGACGGCGGGCGGATGACACGGGCGCGACATCCGGCCCGCCGCTCTCGGTCTGAAACTAGGCAGGCGCGCTCTTGTTCAAAGCGCGGTCGAGACGTTCAATTTCCTTTTTGACGCCTACGCGGTCGTGCAACTGCAAGGCGCGGCGCAGGTGGTCGCGGGCAATCTCGGCCCAGCCACGCGGGGCGCCGGAAAATGGCGCCTCGCCGGCCTTCGCCATGTAGCCGATACCCAGCGCCTTATGCAGCTTGGCGCGCACTTCGTCGGGCATGTCCTTATCGCGGGTCAGTTCCTCGGCCTGCGACAGCACCCCGAGCGAGAACGCATCGCCCGCCGTCTGCGCGATCAATGCCGCGTCGGCGATTTGCTCCGCGATGACGGTCGCGGGCGTGCGCTGGTACGTGTCGGGCATTGCCAGATCGAACCGCAACGCATAGTCGGCGATGCGCAGTGCGTCGGCGTAGTTGCCGGCGTCGATGTGCCATACCAACACGAACATCAACACCGCGTCTTGGCCGCCGCGCCCGCTACTGAGTACGCCATCGACCCACGGCGCGTACTCGGGCAACAGCTTGCGTTTAACTTCGATCTTGCGCTCTACGGACTGCACCAGTTTGAGGCGCCGCCGATCCTCGGCGAGCTTCATCAACATGAGGTCGTAGGCGCTGGCGTTGATCGGTTCGCCGTGGTCCGCCGCCGCCGAAGCCTCGGCGGCGGACACGCGTTCGAAATGATGGCGGGCAAGGGTCATCGCTTACTTGGCCGGAACAATCTGAATGTTCTCGATCAGGCAACCGGCCGCGTAGTCCTCGACCACATACGCATCGTTGGACGATTCGTAATTCTCGATGCGGTCGCGCTTGGCGTTGTCGGTGATCGTTCGGCGCCGCGAACCTTCCTGCCAGTAGATGGACAGGTTGTCCAAGCGGGTGATGAAGATCGAATTGGCCGGGAAGTACGGGACGCGCACGGCGCCGTGATCGCCGATGCGCTTCTGGCTCACGATCATGTCGGCCGCCGCCTTCTCGGTCGGCACGTTTTGGTTCAGCAGGGGAAACAACTTGTCGGCCAGCAGGCGACGGCCGCAGATCGCGACCAGTCCGGCATCTTCCTGCCACCATGGCGCAATCAGGTTGTTGACCGCATCGAATACCAACGCGTCGAGGTTGCCGTAATCGGCATTCTCGCCGCCGACCAGGATCGCGCCGCCGGCCTTGCCCTTGTTCAGCACGCGGGCCGAAGCGTTCTCGCGGTACTTCTGCAACCAACCCTTGTTCACGTCCTGCAACAGCGGGTTCTTGGTGCGATCCGAAGTCGCAGCGCGAGTCGTGCCGTTGAAGCCGACGATGATGCGATCCAATGCCTGCCGCTGGAGTAGGCTATTGCGCACGCGGGCTTGGAAGTCCTTGAACTTCGCCCAGGCGTCCAGCTTGGAATACTTGATGTGGGTGTCGCTGTTGGTCTGGGTGCATTCGTAGCCGGTCACGTCGATGCCGGTCGGGTCGGCGGTCTCGCGGTCCTTCTCGTCGGTGTTGGTCGTGCTCGCGACCGGCTCACCGATGCCAAGGCCGAGTTTTTCGCCCTTGATTTCATCGACCGGCTGAATGTTCACGGCCTTGAGGAATTCCGAACTTTCCTGCATTCGGTTTTCCATCGTCTGTTGCACGCTCGGCGCGACGGCGAACTGCGTGGTGGCGCTTTCCGCATCGTTGATGGTCGCCACCTGGGCGGTGTACTCGTTGAACTTCTTGCGGGTGTTCTTGCGCATGGGGTCTCGGCTCGGAAGGAAAGGGGCGGCGCGCAGCCGGGGCGATTAGCAGTCGGTGAAGGCGTCGGCGTCGGCACCGGTCGCGGTCGGCCGGTTCGGTTCGTCGTTGGGCGTCGCGTCGAGCAGTTCCCGAAATTCCTTGATGGCGCGGTCGTTGTCGGCGCGGTAGCGGTCGAATTCCTGCCGCAACGCCTGTGCATCGCGTTCGCGGTCACCGATGGCGCTCGATGTGTCGGCGGCAACCTTGGCGATTTGCTCCACGGCGCTATGCACGTCGGCGAATCGCGCATCGTCGGTGCGGCTCTTGACGCCGAGCAGCGAGCACACCCGCTTGAACAGCGAATCAGCCGGCGCGGGCGTTTCCTCGGCGTCGTCATCGAATGCAAATTCGATGGGCTCGGCGACGGTGAACACCGAATTGGCGCTGAACTTGCGCGAGGCGTAGGGATGGCCGCCCGGATTGGTGGCGGCGAACGTTAGCATTTCGGTTCCCAGGCTCGCGGGACTGTCGGTGACGGCAAGGCCGGTGAGGTAGGCGCGGCCGGTGCTGGCAAAATCCGGCTCGATCTCGATGGACGTAAACAGCTTCTGTTGCTTCTTGTTGAGCGCGACCAATGCGGACGTGGGCTGAATCTGGGCGAACAACGCCAGCTTGCGTTCGCCGCCGATTTCGACCATATCGGTCTTGAGCGCCAGCACGTCGCCATAGGCTCCGAATGCGGAGTCCGGGCTGGCAGCGCGGATGTGCTCCATCCAAACGCGTGCGTGGTAGGTCTCGCGGTTGTAGGTGGCCGCCGCGTCGAGCAGCCACGAACGCTCGATCACGCGTCGGTCGCACGTGTTGCCTTCGACGGCGACGCGGTAAAACTTCGCTTGCTTTGCCACCAGTAAACCCCGGACGAATGTTGTTTCGATGGGGTTATGGTCGATGCCGACAACACGTCGCAGCAACGCAACGCACGCGTGTAAAGCGCATACACGCGGCGTAACCGTGCGGGTGTCGCGCGCGTGCGAACTAGCCTGCGTGCATGCTTTCTTTCACGCCTGCGCCCAACATCGATCACCGCCGAAGCGCTCGCGCTCTGTACTGGCAGGGCTGGCGAATCACGGACATTGCGAAGTTCTACGCGCTCGCGCGTACGACGGTGGAGAGCTGGAAGCAGCGCGACAAGTGGGATGACGCCTCGCCGATCGAGCGATTGGAATCCTCGATTGAGGCGCGGGTGGTTCAGCTCGTCCACAAAGAGCCGAAGACCGGGAGCGACTACAAAGAAATAGACCTGTTGTGCCGACAGATCGAGCGCACGGCACGCGTGCGCCGCTACAGCGAGCCGGGCGGTCACGAAGGCGACTTGAATCCGAAGATCGCCAACCGCAACGCCAAGCCCAAGCGTAAGCCGGTGCGCAACGCGTTCAGCGAGGAACAGCAAGCCAAGCTCATCGCTTCGTTTGACGATCAGCTATTCGGCTATCAGCGCTATTGGCGCAAGAACGCGTTCGGCGAGCGCATCCGCAACATTCTCAAGTCGCGGCAGATCGGCGCGACGTTCTATTTCGCGCGTGAGGCGTTGGTCGATGCACTGGAAACCGGGCGCAATCAAATCTTCCTGTCGGCCAGCAAAGCGCAAGCGCACGTCTTCAAACAGTACATCGCCCAATTTGCGCAGACCGTCGATGTAGACCTCACCGGCGACCCGATCATTCTTCCGAACGGCGCGACGCTGTATTTCCTCGGCACCAACGTACGCACGGCGCAGAGCTATCACGGCAACCTGTACTTTGACGAATACTTCTGGACGCATCAATTCGAAGAACTGCGCAAGGTCGCGGCCGGCATGGCGCTGCACAAGCACTGGCGGCAAACGTACTTCTCCACGCCGTCCAGCGTCACGCACCAAGCCTATGCGTTCTGGACCGGCGCCAGCTTCAACAAGGGGCGCAGGAAAGAGGACCGCATTAAGGTTGATGTGTCGCACGAAGCCTTGCGCGACGGCCGCATGTGCGCGGATGGTCAGTGGCGGCAGATCGTCACCATTGAGGACGCGTTGCGGCAGGGCTGCAACCTGTTCGACCTCGATCAACTGCGGTTGGAGTACAGCCCGGCCGAGTGGGCGAACTTGCTTATGTGCGAGTTCGTCGACGACACCCTGTCGGTGTTCCCGCTCGCGGAGCTGCAACGGTGCTTTGTCGATTCGTGGAGCGTGTGGGAAGACTTCAAGCCGTTTGCGCTGCGACCGCTCGGCCACCGAGAGGTGTGGGTCGGCTATGACCCGGCCTTGACCGGCGACAGCGCCGGGCTGGTCGTGGTCGCGCCGCCGCTGGTGCCGGGCGGAAAATTCCGCGTACTGGAAAAACACCAGTGGCGCGGCATGGATTTCAAAGCGCAGGCAGAGCGCATTCGGAAGATCACGCAACAATACAACGTGACTTATATCGGCATCGACGCAACCGGCGTTGGCGCGGGTGTGTTTCCGCTGGTCCGCGATTTCTTCCCCAGCGCAAGAAACATTACGTATTCCGTCGAAGTCAAAACCCGAATGGTGTTGAAGGCGAAAGACGTGATCGCCAGCGGACGTTTGGAGTTCGATGCGGCGTGGACGGATATCGCGCAAGCGTTCATGTCGATTCGCAAGACCCTGACCGCGACCGGCCGACAAGCGACCTATGAAGCGAGCCGTAGCGACGACATCGGGCACGCCGATTTGGCCTGGGCCGTGATGCACGCGCTGGACAACGAACCCTTAGAGGGCATGACCGCCCGTCATCGTTCCATTGTGGAGATTATTTGATGAGTCCTGTTGTACCTGCGGAAGCAGCCACCCACACGAAGGCCAAGGCGCAAGCCTTCAGCTTCGGCGAGCCGGTGCCCGTGCTGGACAAGCGCGGCCTGCTGGAGCATCTGGAATGCGTGCGCGCTGGCAAGTGGTACGAACCCCCGGTGTCGCTGGATGGCCTCGCGCGGGCGTTTCGGTCGAGCCCGCATCACGCATCGGCGATGTATACGAAGTGCAATATCCTGGTGTCCACGTTCGTGCCACACCGATTGCTCAGCGGCGATCAGTTCGAAAAGCTGGCGCTGGATACGATTGCGCTCGGCAATGGCTACCTTGAGCGGCGAGACGCGCGAAGCCGCAAGCCGCTGGCGCTGAAACATGCGCTTGCGAAGTTCGTTCGGCGCGGCGTGGACGAGGGTCGATACTTCTTCGTGCGGGGCTGGGAAGATGAACACGAATTCGCGCCCGACAGCGTTTTTCACGTCATGGAACCGGATATCAATCAAGAGATTTACGGCGTGCCGCAGTACGTGAGCGCGTTGCAATCGGCGCTACTGAACGAATCGGCGACGTTGTTCCGGCGCAAGTATTACCTCAACGGCAGTCATGCCGGTTTCATCATGTACGTCAACGACGCCGCGCAGGATCAGGCCGACATTGACGCCATGCGCAATGCACTGCGCGATGCAAAGGGCGTCGGCAACTTCCGCAATCTGTTCCTGTACTCGCCCAACGGCAAGAAAGACGGCGTGCAGGTCATCCCGATTAGCGAAGTCGCGGCGAAGGATGAGTTTCTAGGCATCAAGGGTGCGACACGCGATGACGTGCTGGCCGCGCATCGCGTCCCGCCGCAGTTGCTGGGCATCGTGCCGAACAACACAGGCGGCTTTGGCGACGTGGAGAAAGCTGCCCGTGTATTCGCGCGCAATGAGCTGCTGCCGCTGCAAACGCGGTTCCAACGGATCAACAAGTGGATCGGTGAGGAAGTCGTGCGCTTCCTGCCATATGACCTTGTTTTTTGAGTCCGGGTTAAGCTCGGAAATTCGGCTGGCAAGCGGCGCGTTCAATTCAGGCGTTGAATCGTGGTTCGGTGTTCTTGGCCCTGGAAAAGAGCAAGGGTGTCGAGCGGCGCCCTTGCTCTTTGACCCCGGTACAGCTCGGATTCGATTGTAGAAAGAGCCCCAATCGCGGCCCTTTCTTTGGTTGATTTCCGATCATCTATGCCGAAGGGGGCTGGCGCTTCCTTACGACCCATACCAGGTCCAACATGCGCTTGCTGAATTCATACGCAATTCGTGACAGCCTCGATCTTATTGGCGTGTCATTACAGAAGAAGGGCGCCGTAAGACGCCCTTCTTATCTTCTCTGCACGACTTTGCTTACTTCGACGTTGGGGCCGACTCATGGCAACAATCCGGCCGGCCAACTCAGTTAGCGCATCAATTATTAATGACAACTCTATTGATGGTGCTTGGCGCGTAGCTGGAGTTTTTCCTCCGCGCTCCCTCGGGACTTATACACTTGGTTGTGTGTTCGATCGCATTGGTTACGAATCCATTGGCCTCGGTCAATGTTGTTCGCCAGCGAAATGTAGCCGTAGGCACTGTGTCCGAGGGGGTGCACTTCAAGCGAAATGTCAACGGGGACGGAGTGTTGCTGGAGTAAGCCCCAGTGGAAGTTGGGCATGACCATCCGTTTGGGCATTCAATAGATACTGTGTTCCTCTTTAAAGGGAATTTTGGATTGCCATCATAAATAATATTTACCGGCACATCGACATTCTGCGGCCCTTCGGCGTGCGGAATGCTTACAATGTTAAAGCGCATCTTGTAGCCGGCAATAAATGCCTGCTTCTCAACTTCGCACAAGTTGCGCCTATTCTCGCCGGGTTTGAGTTCGCCGTACATCGAACAGGTGGGTTCGTCGGGGGTATGTTCAAACCCCAATGCGTGCCCAAGCTCGTGAAGTATTGTACTCTGCCAGTCAATCTTATCCGCAGGCAGAGTGTCCAATGTGTAGCAGTTTAGCTTCGCTTTTCCTGGCGCGAAACCGCTTAAGCGATCGCGGTCCGCATAAATGTCCGCATTTATGAGTGCGCCAGATAATGTGCTTTCGTAACGAATCGTTTCCATGATTGCAGTTGCACTCGTCATGACGCCATCTTCGATGGTAACGTTCTTGCTATCGAAATCTCTGGTTTGTTCGGCGACCCGGGGATGGGCGCTGTTGTCAAACACAAAATAGAAATTTGCGCCGACTCCGTTCCAGGCGTTGCTCGCCGCAACGGTGGGAAATTCGCAGCTAATTGGAATAGATCTCCCCAGTCCAACCCTGATGGAATCTACCTTCCATTTCAGTAAAAAGGGCGGCGGCGTTGCATAAATTAGATTGGCCCAGGCCATTAATACAACTGCTAGCGTCATTCGGGCGGCATTAAATTTCACTAGCACGGCCCCCCGCGCTGCTCAATCCCGATAAACTTTGCAAATCAGCTTCAACTGATCGAATGTCCCTCGGGGTTTCGCCAGATAAAGTTGCGCGAGGGCCTGGGAGTAAAGCGCCGTTATCGGAAATCTCATAAACCAGTTGCGGAATGGCATTAAAGCTACTTTCCGCCTGCTTTGCGGTCTCGGCAACTCTTTGCTCATACCAATTCCTAGACAACACTAGTAAGTATTTCTTTCCTGGCGTTACCTCAATATCGGAAGATACACGCTTATAAATATGGTCCGGCAACGGGCCTGATTTGCGTGGAATAAATACAGTATCGCCAGCAGCGCGTGATCCTTTTAGCGACCTCACCACGGTGAATGGCGTTGCGGATAGGAAGCCATCGACTCGAGTCTTTTTCTCGTCAACTTCATGGGCCGTAGCTATGACAACGGTATCTGCAAGTAGCAGGTGCTCTGTTGGGGTTGAGTTGACGTCTTGAAACAACCTATAGGCCATATCAAACAAGTCAAGTTTGCGCTCACGATAAACCTTTACATCGGATGCCGAGAATCCCAAGCCAGCCAGATTAATCGCCGCTATACGAGAAGCTGCTTCCGCCTGCTCCGCATTTGACGGAGCGCTTTGTCCTTTCATGGTGGTGGGCACTTTGCCCGCCCCCAGCAACTGCCGATAGTTAGCCGAGAGCCCTCGTCGAGAAAGAGCTTGAATGCGACTTTGCTCTCGCACTCCGGCGTCCGCGCGCCTGATTTCTGACAAGGACCCTTTTTTGGGCTCAGCATCTTGAGCATGAGCGTTAGATCCCGCTAATATGCTAATTAAGACTAGGGTTCGCCACATTCCACTTTTCTCCTTGTGAGGGTCTTTATCTATAGGCTGATTGCCACACGCTCGGTGCCAGCAATCGGAGTCTAATGCCTGCACTGTCGACGCGCAAATGCTCGATTGGGTGTCTAGCCCCTATTCATTATCTTGGCGTTGAGTCCCAGGGGCAGCGATGATTTGCCCGGATCAACGCCTTCAACTTCACGAGTTCTTTGGATGGATTGTAATGCCGCCGTCATATCATCAGCATTTGGCTTGAGGCCGCGTGGACGCGCCGAATCCGACCGCTAAGCTGAGAATGATAAAGCTCGCAATATTTCACTTTCTCCTTGTGAGGGCTATTGCCCGATGCCCAGTGGCTCTGCATCCACATGTGGCTTGAATCTATGGTCGCTCAACATTGGCTTGCATTTCGCGATGTCGACGCTGTTATGCGCCCTCGGCTGTTATGCGCCCTCGCGCGAAACATCTCCATCATAATCGAACCTCATCGCAACAGGTGAGACAGGTCGCTTAGTTCACCCTAAATACTGCTAGGTGTCCGTCCTGGATTTTCGGCAAGTATCGCCCATGCGGTGCGCCGCGGGCATAGGACTTTCCTACGCGAGAGTGAGGGCTGCACTCAACGGACTGTTTATGTGCTGAAAGTCGCACCGACCCGTGCCGGCGCGCGGTCGAGACCCCGCCACGCCTTCCCGCTACTTGTGCCCCTTTCGACTCAAATCGTCGAGCCGGCCTGGAGCCCCGCCCGCAATGGCGCTAGCTGCGTTCGGCGGTGGCACTTTTTCGACGCGAATAGACGCACGCAAGGCGGTTTTTCGGGACTGCGGCGGGGCACGCTTGATCGGTCGATGGGATGAGCGGAAATCGCGGCGTTTCCCCAGGCAAGGGGGGGGCATCGGAAAACGGTAACCTCATCGAAAAGGGGCGTTTTTCGCTCATAAGCGTCTGATATAAAACAGGTTTTCAGGTTACCGCAGAGCGGTAATTTTCGGTAACCCGGCCGGTAATCAATGCGTAAGTGATTGATTTTTAAGGAGGCGCTAAGGCCAAGAGATTACCTATATATAGAGGTAACTAATTACCTTCTAGTTACCCTAATGGTTACCGCCGTCCATCCTTGTAAGCCTTTGTAAATGTTAGGAAAAGTATCGGTTCTGAGTCCGCGTTACCGATGTTACCGTTTTCCGATGGTGCCCCAAATATTCTAGACCCCTATAGCTCCGGCCAAAGTCTGCACAATCTCAAGCTGTAAGACGCGAGCGGCTACGATGGCGCCATGCCTTCCTGTCTTGTTCGATACCGGGTCGTGATCGCGCCACGCGGCCCCCGTGGCGCCGATCCTGCGCACGGCGTCGCCGGCACCGCCCTGGTCGATGAGGAGTGGGAGTCCGACGAATGGGGCGACCCAGGCCGCTGCGTGCGCCGCCGCGCCCTGGTGGAACTGCGAGGGGACGATGGCGGGTGCTACCTCGACCGCGTGCGGGGTCGCTCGGGCTTCTGGCGCATCACGGGGGCGAAGATTGACGGGCCTGTGTTGTGGGCGAACGCGGAATGCACCGCAGACTAGCCGCCGCTGCCGCGTACCTCGCCCCCTTCATCTGAAAGGGAGAACTCCGCCGTCACTCGGGTTCGTCAATTTGCTCAAGAACGAGCAGCCCGTCTTTGTCATGCCCAAGGCTGCGGAGTCGATTTCGTCGACCGCAATACGGGCACATGAAGTACAGACCGAAGCTATCGAGGTTCGGTTCGGCGTCGTCGGCCGCTAGTTGAGCTTGGCAGCGGATACAGAGCCACATAGCGCGATGGTAGCGCGGCAGGGTGGCGTCGCCGGCACTGCCCTGGTCGATGAGGAATGGAGCCCGACGAATGGGCGCCCTGGTCGCTGCCTACGGCGCCCCGCCCTGGTCGAGCTGCGGGGGCAGCAGGTGCTACCTCGACCGCGTGCGGGGCCGCTCGGGCCGGGTGCTGTGGGCAGTTCCAAGTGCGGCGGACGACACCTTATCTTTATCTATTGCGTAGCGTCAGGCTGCGCGTGATCGCCGGCCGGCGCCCCCCTTGGGGGCCTCTGAGGGCCGGCAAAATGACGCCGATAGCCCTGTAACGTCAGGTGTGTTCCAGTCACGAACCGGCAAATTCATGCCGCGCAACCTATTGATTTTTAAGCTTAGTAGCCGAGACTGTTAATCAGGGGGTCGTTGGTTCGAGTCCAACTTCGGGCGCCAAATACATCAAAGGCTTGCGGTTTCCGCAGGCCTTTTTTGTTGCTTGAAACCGGCAAAATTCCGGCAAAAATCGATTTGTCTCCGTGGTCTCATCACTAACAAGAGTGAGCCGTATCAAGGGTTCTTCTTGGTGATTGGACTTAGGCTCCTTGATTGAGTCGGATAGCTTGGCTCCGTTCTGCGGACGCACGCGCTATAGCTGGCGCTGCTCACGAAAATGCTGGGCCACACCCATCCCCAAGAAGTGGTGCGACAGGAAGGCTGTTCGGCTGTTGCGGGATAGGGTCTGTCGCGAATCTTGTCTGCAACTCAAATCCCAGTTCGTCTCTATAGCTAAACGCGTACTCCGAGAGAGCCGCATTGGGCGCTATCGCGGTTTCCAGGCACGCGGCCAAATCCGAGAACATGTCGCTCCGGATTAGAGTCAACATGACTTCGTCTTCCGTCCAGCCGGTAGCTCCTCGTCGGGTGAGCTGGGGAGTGCTGCCGTGTGTGTACTTGTGCAGCCATTTAGCAGTCCCGCCGGCCTTAAAGCCATCAGACATCTTCTGAATCTGCGGAAAGATCGGAATGAGGGATTTGATCATCTCGCCTAGTCCCGGAATGTCTGCCGAAGGGTTGTCTATAGATGTTGTCGGTAATGCTTGGATTTCAGTACAGGTGGCGACATAGATGAACCAATAGCCTGCTGTTGAAGCCTCGAGAATCGGCCGCAGCAGCGCTCCGCCAGTTCCGTATTCACCAGCCGCTACGACGCGAACGAGGGCAGAGTGGTGTTCAAGCGCAAGGTCTATCGCGCACCGAGCAAAATTTGTGCGTAAGGAGGGTGCTTTGTCCGATGGCATCAAAGACCTCATTCGATCGTTGTGTCCCCTGGACACTCGGCAACGATCCAAAATTGTTTGCAAGGAATCAGGATTCATCGCTTTTCCTTTCGTAGCGACTGGCCTGGATCGCTTGAATCACTGCGGTGATTGCCACGTCGTGGCCGGGAAATTTCAGCGTCAGCAGGTTCCGCAACTCGCCGAGATCCCTTTCTTTAAGCACGGCATCGAACTGCTGCGTGGTAAGTCCAAGCTGCCGCCCATACTTGTCAGCGACCGTTTCTCGCGCCACGCGATGATGTGCTGCAACACGGCGGGTTGCGTCCGAACGATCGGCGCCTTCACAGACCACCAGGGCAACAACATGGGCGATCTGTCTTAGGGCAGCGGGAGCGGCCATTGGCAGCTCCGGAACCTTTGTAGGTGAGTGACCAACTCGGGCTGACGGCCTGTCGACCTTATCCAGGCCAAGTTCCCTGCGAAGAACGTGGTTCGGGCTCTCATTGAAGTCGCGGACCCTCGAGCGCAGGAAGGCCCACACATCATCGTCAATTTTTATGTCTTGCATGGCAGGGCTCTTCTTGTAGTTCACTGCCAGTTAACTACGATTCGGGCCGGTGATCAAGTGGCGGCGTGGCGTAGCTCTCACGACCGGCAAAATGGCGCCAATGGCCCTAGAAGTGCAGGCGTTTCCCGAGCGCCAGTCGGCAAATTTTAGCTTGATAACTCATTGATTATTAAGCTTAGTAGCCGAGACTGTTAATCAGGGGGTCGTTGGTTCGAGTCCAACTTCGGGCGCCAAATACCGGAAGGCCTCGCAGAAATGCGAGGCCTTTCTTTTTGTCCGAAGTTTCTTTATTTGGCCCGCCCAGCGCGTCGGCGCACTGCAGTCCGAGTTTGATGAACGAGTGCGTGGCGCCGCTCCGGCTCATGTGTGAGCGCCGTTGAGCGCACCGACAGCGTCGTCTGCGTCTGTCCACTTCAGGTTTGACGCGTGCCGATTCGAATCCGGTGCTGACACGCCGTCGCCGACGTCCGCCGCGCGCGTTCATTCCAGCGGACATAGTCGCGCGGCGGTTGCAGTCGCCGCTTCCAGGCGCAGTCGGGCTTGGTTGGACGGTTTCAATGCGACCGCTTCATCGGGGCAGCGCAGGTCGCAGAGCACGAAGCTGCCGCCGACCATCTGGCCCGAGCGCGGCTCGAAGCGGATCTGGCTGCGGCCGGCGAGAGCGCACAGGCGCAGGCCATCGGGTAGGGGCAGGTCGCGGCGCAGAAGTTCATCGCTGTCGTCGTACTGGCGGTTGCCGTTGCGATCGGCGAAGCCGATCCAGCCGCGACTCCAGTCGTTGCCACCGGTGCAGCGGTAGCCGCCGCTGACCGGGCACAGTACCACCGGAATGCCGCTTGCGGCCGCATGGCGGCTGGCCTGGGCAAACAGACCGTCCAGGCCGATGCGCACCAGTTCGGCGTGGGCGCTGCGGGTAGTGGCACCCAGGGCGGCGCAGGCCAGCACGCTGAGCAAACTGGCCAGCAGCACCGCGATGATGAATTCGAACGGATCCAGACCTCTGACTCGCATACGCCATTCCTTGGCTGAGGGGCGGGCATAGCTTCCGCCGCGCGCGGCCGCGCGGGAAGCGGACGACACCGCGACCGCTGGTAGGACTAAGGCGTGACGCCTGTCGGACTATTCCGAGGCACAAAACCACTGGCCAACTCCGCCCGACCGCTCGTCGGTATGGCACCTTTTCTAGGTAATTCCGACTGTTAGCATCCTGATCGTCCTCTGGGGAAGAGAAACGCTCATGGCTTTGCGTCGGGCATTGGCCCCCACATCGAACCCGCGCTCCCTTGTAAAGCGCAGCGCGGGTTTCACGTTGATCGAACTCTTAGTCACGATCGGACTGGTCGGAATCCTGGCGGCCTTGGCGGTACCTTCCTTCAGTGAAGCGATGCGATCCAACCGGGTCAGCGCCGCGGCCAATCTGACGATGGCGACCTTCGCTTACGCCCGCACCGAAGCGATCCGCAGCAAAACGACCTCCAGCGTCTGTCCGCGCAGCAAGACCGACGACAAATGTGGCACCGCATGGGCCGACGGCTTGACGGTGTGGACCGACGACAACGGCAATCTGGCATGGGACGCGGGCGAAACGCGGCGCAAGGTGGAGCCGACCAAGGGCGTGGATTTCGCCCAGACCAGCGGAACGGCGGCGATCAAGTTCGACTCGCGCGGCCGGGTCGACGACCAGACAACGCGGACATTTACGGTGACCGCCCAGGCCTGCAAGGCCGGTAGCCCCAACAAGCGCGAATTGACCGTGAGCGTCGTGGGGCAGGTCACCATCGAGAAGGGAGTGTGTTCATGAAATCTCGCCCGTTCCGGCGTGGTCGCGGACCTGCGCGTGCATCCAAGGTGGCCGGCTTCTCGTTGATCGAGGTCTTGATCAGCCTGCTCGTGCTCGGGCTGGGGTTGCTGGGCTTGGCCATGTTGCAGACGACGAATTTGCGCCTGGCGCAGAGTGCGAACAGCCGCACCACCGCGACCAATCTCGCCTATGAGTTGATGGACAACATTCGCGCCAATCGCATGTTGGCCTCGAACTACGGTGGAGAGATCACGGCGGCGGCGCCTGCCGCCGGGACTGGATGCAGTACCAGTGATGCCTGGAATCCGGTCGCTCAGAAAGCCGAATTCGCTTGCAAGTTGCATCAACAATTGGGCACCGGCGCCAAGGCCAATGTGGTGGTGGGCGGCGACAAAGAGCTCAAGTCCGTGACGATCACCATCAACTGGGCCGACGACAAGCGTTGGCGCGTGGATGGCACCGGTACCGAATTCGTAGTGGAGAGCAAGCTGTGAGCATGCTTAAGCAGAAGGGCGTGTCATTGATCGAGTTGATGGTGGCGCTGGTGATCGGTGCGCTGCTGGTGCTCGGTCTGGTGGAGATATTCTCCGCCTCGAAAACTTCCTACCTGCTGGCGCAGGGACTCTCGCGCACCCAGGAGAACGGGCGCTTCGCGATGGAGTATCTGCAGCGCGATCTGCGCCTGGCCGGGCATTTCGGTTGCGTCAGCGATCAGGCTCATTTCCAGGCCAACGCCAACAATGCATTCGGCGAATTGTTTCTGAGCAATCGCGCCGACTACACCACGGTTTCAGGCGGCAACTATAAAGACGCGCTGCGTTTCGACTTCTCGATCCAAGGGTACGAGGCCGCCAATACCGCGCCCGGCAACACGGTGATCGTGGGCGAAACGCCTACGGCCGGCGCCGCCGGCGATTGGTCGCCGGCTTTGCCTTTGATGCTGCAGAGCAACGGTTCGGCAGGTAATCCGCCTGCCCCGGTGCGCGGCAGCGATATCGTCGTCCTGCGTTTCCTGACGCCGGATAGTGCGGAGGTCACCTCGTTCGCAATAGGCGGGCCGAGCGCGCCGGGCAGCATTACGGTCGATACCAAACAGCTGACGGCGATGAACAAAGGGATGAAGACAGCACCGACGCCCCCTCCGGGACTGTACGGCATCGCGGACTGTCGCTCGGTAACGATGTTTCACGTCTCCGAAAAAATTGATGGCCCTGTCACCACGAAGTTAAATGTCGTTGCCGCCGCCGGCGAGATCAACCAAAGTCCGTTCAATATCGCCGACAGCTACGATTCGGCCCAGGCGCGCCTGTACCGCGCCGAGTCTGTCGCCTACTACGTCGGTATCAATGCCAAAACAAACACGCCTTCCCTGTATCGGATGCGCTTCAATGTTGGACCGAAACAAACTGCGATCGTCCGGGATTTCGATGAGCTGGTTCCCGGCGTCGAGAACCTGCAGCTGCTCTACGGCCAGGACAGCGTGATGGCGGCAAGTTCGCGGCCTACCGGTTACATCAACAGCAGCGAAACCGCGTCGGACATCAAGCTGGTCGACGGCGCACAGAACAGCTGGCACCGGGTCGGCGCGGTCAAGGTCGGCGTGCTGGTGCGCAGCCCGGATCGAGCCGCTTCGCCCAAGCGCGAGACCGATACGTTCGTGCTGGGGACCAAGGTGACGCTGCCGGCCGACAGCCGTTATCGCAGCACCTATGAAACCAACATCGCATTGCGTAACCGCCTGTTCGGCAACTGAGGATGATCCGATGAATCGCCCGCGTCCTCGCACGAAGATTTCCGGCTTCCACTCCCCCGCCAAGCAGCGCGGCGCCGCGCTGTACGTGGCGTTGATGATGCTGATCCTGCTGTCGTTGATCGGTGTCGCCGCATTGCAGGTGACCGGTTTGCAGGAGCGTATGTCGTCCAACTACCGCTCCACCAACATGGCCTTGCAGAACGTCGAAGCGCTCACGCGCGAGCGCGAGCTGGACCTCGACCGGCAGGTTAACAGCGGCGGCAAGGAGAGTCTGGTCGTCGACGAGCCGTTCTGCACCAACGCCTTCGATCCGACCAACTGGGCGGCACAGATGAGCTTCGTCAAGCCCACGCCCAAGCCCAGCCATACCCGTCGCATCGACGAGTGCGTGGCCGGCAACAGCAGCACCGCGATGGGCACCGGACCGGTGACCGAGAACACCAACCTGATCTTCCAGATCACGGCCTACGCCACCGATCGTTCCAGCGCGAGCAATCCCAGCTCCGACGCCGTGATCGACACCATCTTCATTCCTTGAGGGAACCATCATGGCCTCCCAACGCGCTTATCTGCTATCCGCCACCGTTGCGCTCGCGCTGGGCGCGGGCGGCTACTGGCTGTATTCCAACGCCGTGCAAGGCGAGGGCACCTTGTCGCAGGTGCCGATGAACGTGCAGAACAAGGTCACGCCGGCTTTCATCATGGCGGTGGACGATTCCAACTCGATGACCTTCGAACGCCTGTTTCCGGGCGGCGACGGGCGCATGCAGTGGAATACCGATACCAACAGTTTCTTCAACGACGCCGGGCAGTTGGACAGGATCGGCGACAGCTGCAACAACGACAACAACGATTGCTATCTCTTTCTGTACCCGCATACGAGCTATAGACAGTACTACTCGGCTGGTCGAGCGATCCCTCCGATCGATACGTTAGGCTTCGCGCGCTCGCCCGATATCAATGGGAGTTATTTCAATCCCTCGATCACGTACAGCCCGTGGAAGAATTACGATGGCAGTCGCATGCCCGCGGCTGTCGCCAAAGACACGCGCGCCGATCCTCGGACCGGGGGGCTTTTCGATACTCCCAACGGGGTTAAGTACAACCTGGAGAGCGAGAATCCGCGTGCGGTGACGACCGAGCTCTATCGAGTGCGCAACGGCATGATCTTCCCGATCGGCACAACGTATCGGGCCGGCAACGGCTGCGGAACCGCCAATACGTTCGGCGAGTGGGTCACGGTAGCGGAGAACGATCTCGTCCTGGATATGGGGCAGACGTGGTGCGACATGAGTTTCAAGTACTTTCCGGCCGTTTTCTATCTCACCGGCAACGGTGTGAAATTGCCGGACGGCTATGGTTTCAAGTCCGATAAGATCGTCACGGTCGAGATTCCGTATCAGGTAGACGACACGGTTAAGAAAGTCGTGCTTTATAAGTACGAGATCAAGTCCGGGAATTTCGACTCGGGCTATCAGAATGCAGTAGACAATTTCGCTAACTGGTTCCAATACCATCGCAACCGCACGCTTGCGATGGTCGGCGCGATGACCGAGGCGATGGACAGCAGCGTCGGCAATCTGCGCGTCGGTTATTTCACGATCAACAAGCGCACCAACGTCACGATGCGCAAGACGGCCGAGGGCAACGACGCCGATCGCCAGGCGTTGTACGCCAGTCTCAAGAGCTTGAATCCGCCCGATCCAGACGAAAAAATCGGCGGCACGCCGAACCGCGATGCCGTTGCGCATCTTGGCGCTCAGTTCGTACGCACGGGCGGCAACGCGCCCGTCATCAAGGCCTGCCAGAAGAACGGCGGCATGCTGTTCACCGACGGTGCGACCAACTCCGATACGGGCCCGACCGATGTCGGCAACGCCGACAAAGATCTCGAGGCGCCTTTTGCGGATCAGTACAGCAATACGATCGCCGACATCGCGACCAAGTACTACAGCGGCGATGGTGTGCCGCTGCGTACTGGTGGCGGATTCCCGGCGAAGGGCGCGGGTCAGGTGCCGTTCCCGGAGGAAGCGTGCAAAGCGAAGCCGGCCGATAAGCGCGCCGACTGCGTCAGTGATCTGCACATGAATTTCTATGGCATCACTCTGGGCGCGAAAGGCAATATTTACAGCGTGAATGCCGCGATGACCCGCGATCCATACAAGGACGCGCCGAACTGGAACGACTACGCCGATCCGCGAACGGTGGACGACGGCACCACGGTCGACGAAATCTGGCACGCGACCATCAATACCCGCGGCGATTACATCAACGCCAAAACGCCCAACGACGTCACCGCGGCGATGCGGCGGGTGATCTCCTCCGTCGGCGGCGGCAATACCCCGTCCGGTTCGTTGGGTTTGACGGGTGCTCGCATCGGTAGCAATACGTTCAGTGTGGTGCCTAAGTACACCTCCGCCAACAACGGCACCGACTGGTACAGCAATCTCGTTGCCAGCAAGGTCGAGTACAACTTGCTGACCGGTAAGATCGCGTTGACCGAGAAGTGGGATGCGGCGACGCGATTGGAGAATCAGCACACCACGCGTTCGATCCGCTTCGCTACCTCAAACGGCACCGCCAAACCCACCGTCGCTCCACTCAATGCCACCGCGCTCGGCGACGATACGGCGACTTACAACCGTCTGTGCTCGGGGGCGCTGGCCACTTGCTCGGATCCCGACGGCACTCTGGACATTCGTGCGCGCTTGAAGAACGGCGCGGACGCGGTGGCTACCGGTGCGCAAATGATCGACTACTTGCGCGGCGACCGTTCGCAGGAAACCTCCGGCGATGTCGGCTTCTTCCGCAAGCGCACCACGTTGCTCGGCGATATCGTCAACTCCACGCCCGTGGTCTCGGCTCCGGGCGACGATTACGGCTATCGTTCGCTAGTCGTCGAAAGCAAGGCCGATAAGCTGGATTATGCGGCCTACCTGGAGAGCAAGCGCACAGGCAAGGCCGATATGGTCTACGTCGGCGCCAACGACGGTATGCTGCACGGCTTCCACGGCACCTCCGGCGATGAGACATTCGGTTACATTCCGGCGGCCTCTTTGGATCACATGGGCAATCTGTTGTTCCGCTACGACGTTGCCTACAAGAGTCAGGTCTTCGACCACCGTTATTATGTCGACGGACCGATCGCCGTGTCGGACATGCACGACGGCACCGCTTGGAAGACGGCCTTGGTCGCTACCGCGGGCGCCGGCGGCCGCAGCGCGTTCGCGCTCGACGTCACGGACCAGGGCGGTTCCCCAGCCCTGCTGTGGGAGGTCGACGACAAGGTCACCGCGACCGATGCCAGCGGCAAGAAGATCGGCGATCGCATCGGCAATGTGCTCGGCCGCCCGGTCATCGTTCCGGTGATGGATGGCACCACGGTCAAGTGGAAGGCGATCTTCGGCAACGGGTTCGGCAGCATTTCCGGTCAGGCGGCGCTGTTCGTGGTCGATATGAGCAGCGGCGCGGTCTCCACCATTCCCGCAGTGGAAGCGGCGGCTACGGCCCCGGCCGGCAAGAAGAACGGCCTGGCCAACCTGGTTGCCGTCGACAAGTGGCAGGGATCGGGAGTCGGAGCGAATGCCAAGCCCGGCCGCGATGGCCTGGCCGATACGGTGTACGCCGGGGACCAGACCGGCAACATCTGGCGCTTCGATCTGCGCGATATGAGCGTGGGCGCAGGCGGCAAGCCGTTGTTCACCGCCACAGACAAGAGCGGCAATCGTCAGCCCATCACCGGCGGATTGCAGGTCACCTCGGCGGGCGGCGGTTCGATGATCTACTTCGGCACCGGCAGCTTCTCCTTCACCACCGATCCGGAAGACAAGACGATGCAGTCGATTTACGGCATCGTCGATATCGACGGCACCCAGATCGGCAAACGCGAGGACACGCTGGAGCGGCAGTTCATTACCGGCGAGGCCAATGGGCTTCGCAGCGCGACCACCAAGAGCATCAACGCGCTCAAGCGCGGCTGGTATGTGGACTTGGTGGTGGACACGGCGATGAACGGTTCGAGCGCCTCGGTCGGCGAACGCTTCGTCGGCTATCCGCGCCTGCAGAACGGCACGTTGTACTTGGTGACCTACACGCCGACGGTGTCGAGCTCGACCTCGGTCAGCTGCGCCACGGACGGCAACAACATCGAGTACGGCTTGAATGCGCTCAGCGGCGGGGCCGAACTCGATCAGGTGCGGTTGGGCTCGGCCGACGGAACCAAGCTCAAGACCGGGACGGCCGGCATGCGCTTGAACACCGGCGGCACCGGCGTGGTCAACGAAATCGGATTGCTGACCACCGGACGTCCGCCACCGATGGCTGCTGGTGCGACCGAGGCGGAGTTGCAGAAAGTGCTGCAGAACCAGTGCTCGATCATCTTGCAAGTGCCCGGTGCTGATCCTCAGTACCTGCCACGCCCGTGCGGTCGCCAGTCGTGGCGTCAGCTTCGCTAACCGAGGGATCCATGAACATTCGTCGCGCCTCCAAGGCATCGCCCAGCGTCCAGTCGGGCTTCACATTGATCGAGTTGATGATCGCCGTGACGGTAGTCGGCATTCTTGCCGCCATCGCGATTCCCAGCTATCAGGACAGCGTTCGCAAGGGTCGTCGCGGTCAGGCCAAGGCCGATCTGGTCGAAGCCGTGCAGGCGATGGAGCGTCACTACACCGCCAACAACCAGTATTCCGGGAAAACCCTGAAAGAGATCTGGGGTTTCGATCGTTCCCCGAAGAAGGGCACCCAGTTCTACGCGTTGGCTTTCAAAAGCGACCCGACCACCCGGGAGTTCACCATCGAGGCCACGCCGCTGTCGTCCACCGATCAGGTCAAGGACAAATGCGGCACCTTGTCGATCGACCAATTGGGTAACAAGACGCCGGTAACCCCCGAGGAATGTTGGGGGAGATAATGCCGATCGAGTCGGGCGCCCAACGTGGCGCCCGATTCTTATGCGGACCGGCATGAACGGTCGGGACGGTACCTTCGGACTCGCGATGCGCTAGGGTAGCAATCGGCTGCCTCCGCCCATATTTCCATCGCTAGCCCCGTTTCAGCCAGGTCCCGTTTCCATGAACGAAACTTTGCCTTCCGGCGAATTCAAGCTGGTCTCGCCGTATTCGCCCGCCGGCGACCAGCCGCAGGCGATCACCAAGCTCATCGAGGGCTTCCAGAGCGGCCTGGCCCAGCAGACCCTGCTCGGCGTCACCGGCTCGGGCAAGACCTACACCATCGCCAACGTGGTTCAGGCGGTGCAGAAGCCGACCCTGGTCATGGCGCCGAACAAGACCCTGGCGGCGCAGCTGTACGGCGAGTTCAAGGCGTTCTTCCCGCATAACGCGGTCGAGTATTTCGTCAGCTATTATGACTACTACCAGCCCGAGGCCTACGTGCCTTCGAGCGACACCTTCATCGAGAAGGACAGCTCGGTCAACGAGCACATCGAGCAGATGCGGTTGTCGGCGACCAAGGCCCTGCTCGAGCGCCGCGACGCGCTGATCGTGTGCACGGTGTCGGCGATCTACGGCCTGGGCGATCCGAACGAATACTTCCGCATGGTCCTGCACATGGTCCGCGGCGAGCGGATCGACCAGCGCGAGTTGATCCGGCGCCTGACCGAGATGCAGTACGACCGCAACGACACCGAGCTGCGCCGCGCGACCTATCGGGTGCGCGGCGAGGTCATCGATGTGCATCCGGCCGAAAGCGACTCGCAGGCGCTACGCATCGAGCTGTTCGACGGCGAGATCGAGAACCTGACCCTGTTCGATCCGCTGACCGGCGAAACCCTGGAGAAGGTTCCGCGCTACACCATCTATCCGGGCTCGCATTACGTCACCACGCGCCGCACCGTGCTCGATGCGATCGAAACGATCAAACAAGAGCTGCGCGAGCGCCTGGAGCAGCTCTACGCCCAGAACAAGCTGGTCGAGGCGCAGCGCCTGGCGCAGCGCACCCAGTTCGATCTGGAGATGCTGGCCGAGGTCGGGTACTGCAACGGCATCGAGAACTACTCGCGGCATCTGAGCGGACACATGCCCGGCGAGCCGCCGCCGTGCCTGTTCGATTACCTGCCGCCCGATGCCTTGCTGGTGGTCGACGAATCCCACGTCACCATTCCGCAGATCGGCGCGATGTACAAAGGCGACCGCTCGCGTAAGGAAACCCTGGTCGAGTTCGGTTTCCGCATGCCGTCCGCGCTGGACAACCGGCCGTTGCGCTTCGAGGAATGGGAGGGTCGCTCGCCGCGCGCGATCTACGTCTCGGCCACGCCGGGGCCGTACGAGCTGCGCAAGTCGGAAGGACAAATCACCGAACTGGTGGTGCGCCCGACTGGCCTGATCGACCCGATGGTCGAGATCCGCCCGGTCGGGACCCAGGTCGACGACGTGCTCGGCGAGATCCACAAGCGCGTGGCGATGGGCGACCGCGTGCTGATCACCACCCTGACCAAGCGGATGTCCGAGAACCTCACCGAGTACCTCGGCGAGCACGGGGTCAAGGTGCGCTACCTGCATTCGGACATCGAGACGGTGGAGCGGGTGGAGATCATCCGCGACCTGCGCCTGGGCAAGTTCGACGTGCTGGTGGGCATCAATCTGCTGCGCGAAGGCCTGGATATGCCCGAGGTGTCGCTGGTGGCGATTCTCGACGCCGACAAGGAAGGCTTCCTGCGTTCGACTGGTTCGCTGATCCAGACCATCGGCCGCGCCGCGCGCAATCTGCGCGGCAGGGCGATCCTCTACGCCGATCGCATCACCAACTCGATGCAGCGCGCGATCGATGAGACCGACCGGCGCCGGCAGAAGCAGGTCGAGTACAACCTGGAGCACGGCATCACCCCGAAATCGGTGGCCAAGGCCGTGGTCGACATCATGGAAGGCGCGCGGGTCGATCCGGAGGCGCTCAAGGCCCGCGGCAAGGCGCGCAAGGTCGCCGAGGAGGCCGCCGAGTACGCTGCGCTCAGCCCGTCCCAGTTCGCCGCCAAGATCAAGCAACTCGAGCAGCAGATGTACCAGCACGCCCGCGACCTGGAGTTCGAGCAAGCCGCGTCGGCGCGCGACCAACTGCGCAAGCTCAAGGATGCCGGGTTCAGGACCTGAGCGGCCCGCGACGCGGATTCGAGCCGTTCTGCCGGCAAGGCCGCCACCACCGCGGCCCGTATGGATCGCCCCGAAAGGCTTGTCGCCCGCCGCCGGCTGGGCTACACTGCGCGCCCTTCGCCGGGAAGTTCAGCAAGACGGCGACGGGCGGTTAGCTCAGCGGTAGAGCACTACCTTGACATGGTAGGGGTCACAGGTTCGAACCCTGTACCGCCCACCAATTCGGTGAACAAAGGCCCGGCGAAAGCCGGGCCTTTCTGTTTTCGCCGCGCGGTTTCAGTTTCGGCGGCGTGCGATCGCGGCGCAGGCCGCGAGACAGTCGCCAGACCTTGCCGCCTGCGGCAACGACGTTCATGCCGGCGTGCACTGGCAGATGCGAACGCAGCGTCGGCGGGGAATCGCCGATTGCCCGAAGGCATGCGCGAATCTCATGTCCCAGCCGTCGTGGCGCGCCTGGGCTTGGATACGAATGCGGCGATGGCCGCTGCAGCGATCCAGATATCTTGCCGTGCAGGCACCGCAGTCGGTGAATCCCGGCGCCCCGGCCAGCGCGCGCGGCGGCATATGGCTGCGCAACGCGCAGGCCGGATCAAAGCGTCGCGAGCGCCTCGGAAAACAAAGCGGGCTATCGCATCGGACGGGTAACAGCGCCCCGAACCGCCTGCCACAAAGAAGCAGGCTGGACTAGCCGTATTTGCCGAATTTGATTTGCCTAATTTGGCGGTTCAGTTCTGATAAGTGCCGGATTGCTACCGGTTTTGTGGATTCGTCATGTGGAAAACGTATGCGCTTATTGCGTCTTCAAGCCTTGCTGAGCGCCTTCGCCGCTTCCTATGCTCGGGTTGCGGCGATCCCGCCGCCATTCGCTTAAGGAGTAGGCAATGCAGAACGAACAGACCCGTTTGATCGGCCGCATGGTCGCCATCGACGTTTCGATGTCCGACGATGCCGGCAACGAAGTATCTTTCGCGGCTGCGTCGACGTTTGTCCGCACCAAGCCGTTCAACGAGATCGACAGAGCCGACAACGGGGATCAGATCCCGTAATCCGTACGTCGCGGATTACCTTGGATAGAGCCGGGGGGTGCGCCTCCCGGCTCTATTTGCATCCGACGACCGCGCGTTCCACGCATGGATTCGCATTTGCCGCATTACTTGATCCTGGCAGCGAGCTGCGAGGACCCAGCGGCGGACCACACCGGAGCGCGGCCCGCCTGCGCGCTCATTCGCGCATTTCGAATGTGCGCGGCAGAGGCAGATGCAAATGCGCGGCCGGATCGACATCGCCGCGTTCTTTCATCGAATCCCAGTATTCGCGATAGCGGTAGAGCGGAGTGCGCCAGTCGTAGACGAAGTTCGGGTCGCGGCTTTGCGCGAACCGCACAAAACAGTCGAGCAAGGGCAGCTCGGGATTCACGCCCTCCAGCCACAGGAACTGGCCCATCTCGTTGACTTCCAGGAACATGTATTCGCCCTGGGGCGTGACCACGAAGTCGATGCAGCCGAACACCAGGCCCAGTCGTTCCAGCAACGCCAGGCAGCCGCGCTCGATCGCTTCGGGCAATGGGTAGCGCTCATAGCCCATGGCTTCGCTGAAGTCGTTGGCGCGCCAGTCGATCAGATAACCGCTGGAATTCTGCGACTTGATCTGCGCGGCGATGACCGTGCGGCCCATGACGGTGACTCGCAACTCGTAGCTCTTGTCGAGCAGGGGCTGGTAGATGCCCGGCGCGTTCGACAGCGAGGCGTCGTTGGCGAGCAGTTCTTCGCTGATCGCCGAGGTGTAGGTGGCCAGCGATTTTTCGTCCGAGACCCATGAAGCCCCGGTCATCGGCTTGTAGATCAGCTTGCCGTCGTGTTCGTGAAAGAACGCGCGGATCGCGGTCGGATCGTTGGAGATCAAGGTGCTCGGCGTCGTCAGGCCGACGTCGACCGCGATCTTCAGCTGCGCCGCCTTGCGATCGGCGCGCGCTTTGGCCGCGACCGGATTGATCCAGAAACGCGGGCTTTCATCGAGCAGGCCGACGGTGGCGCGGATGAACTCGTTGGCTTCGGTCTGGGCGAAACGCACATCGGCCGGATGCAAGTCGGGCGACGCTTGCGGCAGGTACCAGCGGCGCAGCCACACGGTGTCGATGTCGCGCACGGCGAAATCGCGATGATGCCGGGCGCAATGCATCGATACGTTCGCCGGATCGGCGCCCGCCTCGCCGCCGCGGCCGTCCACGCGCAGGCTGACGCCGTGTTTCTGCGGGAAATCGTGGGTGTACCAGAAGTGGACGGTCTCGCCCTCGCTTTCCAGGGCCCAGGCCACGGCGCGTGCGTGGATGTCCCAGGGGTCGCTGACTATCAATATCGTCATGACGGGTCCTATGTCGTAACGGTGGATGGTGTGGCGGTGTGTGGTTCGGATGGATCGTGGTCGCTTGCCGCGTCGGCGGGGGCCGGCGCGGTGGTGGCGTGCCCGCGTTGCTGCATCGACCACAGCTGTGCGTAACGGCCCGACGCGGCGAGTAGTGTCGCGTGGCTGCCGCGCTCGATGATGCGGCCGTGTTCGAGCACCAGGATTTCGTCGGCGCCGACCACGGTCGACAGCCGATGAGCGATCACCAGAGTGGTGCGGCCCCGCGCGGCCTGGTCGAGTTCGCGTTGGATGCCGTGCTCGGTCTGTGTATCCAGCGCCGAGGTCGCTTCGTCGAAGATCAGTATCGACGGCCGCTTGAGCAGGGTGCGCGCGATGGCGATGCGTTGTTTTTCGCCGCCCGACAGCTTGAGTCCGCGTTCGCCGACGTTGGTTTCGTAGCCTTGCGGCAGGGCTTGGATGAACTCATGAATGTGCGCGGCGCGCGCGGCTTCCAGCACGTCCTCGCGCGAGGCCTCGGGCCGGCCGTAGGCGATGTTGTAGTACAGCGAGTCGTTGAACAGCACCGTGTCCTGTGGCACCACGCCGATCCGCTGCCGCAGCGAGTCCTGGCCGACATCGCGCAGGTCCTGGCCGTCGATGGTGATGCGGCCGGCGGCGACGTCGTAAGAGCGGTACAACAACCGCGCCAGGGTCGATTTGCCCGCGCCGGTGCTGCCGACCACGGCCACGGTACGTCCGGCCGGGATGACGAAATCGATCGCCGCGAGCACTTCGCGTTCGCCGTAGCGGAACGACACGTTTTCGAAGCGCACTTCTCCGTCGCGTACCGTCAGTTCCGGCGCGCGCTCGCGGTCGCGCACTTCGATCGGCTCGTCGAGCAGGACGAACATGCGTTCCAGATTGGCGAGCGTCTGCTTGGTCTCGCGGTAGATCATGCCCAGGTAGCTCAGCGGCGCGGCCAACTGCAGCAGGAAGGCGTTGACCAGGACCAGGTCGCCCAGGCTCATGCGTCCTTCCACCACGCCCAGCGTCGCGCGCCATAGCAGCAGCGTCAGTCCGATCGCGATGATCGAAGCCTGGCCGATGCCGAGCAGCGACAGCGCCTTGAGGCTCTTGACCGCGGTTTCTTCCAGGCTGCGCAAACGTTGGTCGTAGCGCCGGGCCTCATAGCCTTCGTTGTTGAAGTACTTGACCGTTTCGTAGTTCAGCAGCGAGTCCACCGCGCTCGCATTGGCCTCGGTGTCGGCTTCGTTCATCGCCTTGTAGTAGCGCTGGCGCCACTCGGTCATGCGCACGGTGAAAAGCAGATAGGCCGCCAGCGTGCCGATGGTGATCGCGGCGAAGCTGAGGTCGTAGCGGCCGACCAGGATCGCGGTAACCAGGGCGATCTCGATCACCGTGGGCACCACGGTGTAGAGCGCGGTGTCGAGCAGTTCCGACACCGACGACATGCCGCGTTCGAGATCGCGGACGACCGCGCCGGTGCGGCGATCGAGGTGGAAGCGCAGGCTCAGCGCATGCAGGTGCGAGAACACGCGCAGGGCGATCTCGCGCGAGGTGCGCGCCAGCACGCGCGCGAATACGATGCCGCGCAGTTCCTGGAACACCGAGGACGACAGGCGCAGCGCGCCGTAGGTGCACAGCAGCGCGACCGGCACGGTCAGCGGCGTGGGCTTGTGGTCCAGCGCATCGATCAGTTGCTTGAGCAGCAGCGGTACGCCGGTGGTCGCCAGCTTGGTCGCCAGCACCAGCAGCAGGCCGAACACCACGCGGCCGCGGTAGTACCAGATGGTCGGCCACAGGCGGCGGACGATCGCCACCGCACCGATACTGGACGGCGCCGGCACGGGCTCGGGCGCGTCGTCGGCCTGATCGACGGGCGCGTTCATCCGCGCTTCGACCGCCGGTCTCGGTACGGCACGCGCTGCGGACGGCCGGACCGGCCGCGAATGATTTCCTTATGCCCCATCACGCCCCACGTAGATGGCTTTCCTGTGGAACTTACGGTACCGGAAGGTGCCTGGATTGCATATCCTGGCTGTGACGGCTGCCGCGCCCGCACAGCGGGTGTGCGGTTGACTTGGTGAGCGGCGTCCCCAACTATTACCGCCTGCGGCATCCGGCCGCGTCCCGAACCCGAGGTGGCCCGCGAGCGATCGCCGGCCGAGCGTGCGACATGGACACTACCCGCGCCCATCGCTGAACCACGCAGGCACCCGCAGACGCAGGCGCCTTTGAGGCGCTTTTTTCTTGTCCGTCCGCTCCCTCGCCCAGTAGGTTCGGCGCCCACGAGGTTTTCCTTCGGCCGCAAACCGGGGCTTACCGAAGCGGGCCCTCCGCCCGACAAGACGATCCGCCCAAGCGGCGGCTCCGCTGCCCGCGCGCTCAGGCGCCCGAGCACCGCGTCGCTCGCTCACCGCTCACGCCGCCCTTCACCTAAAGCACAAGATCCCCATCGCCATGATCGCCATTACGCTCCCCGACGGCAGCCGCCGCGAATTCGAACAGCCCGTATCCGTCATGGAAGTCGCCGCCTCGATCGGCGCCGGCCTGGCCAAGGCCACCGTCGCCGGCGAAGTCGACGGCAAGCTGGTCGACGCCAGCGACCGCATAGACCACGACGCCAAGCTGCGCATCATCACGCCCAAGGACCCCGAGGGCGTGGAGATCATCCGCCACTCCTGCGCCCACCTGGTCGGTCATGCGGTCAAGCAGCTGTATCCGACCGCCAAGATGGTGATCGGCCCGGTCATCGAGGAAGGCTTCTACTACGACATCTGGTACGAGCGCCCGTTCACTCCGGAAGACCTGGAGGCGATCGAAAAGCGCATGGTCGAGCTGATCGACAAGGACTACGACGTGATCAAGAAGGTCACGCCGCGCGCCGAGGTCATCGACGTGTTCACCTCGCGCGGCGAGGACTACAAGCTGCGCCTGGTCGAGGACATGCCGGAAGAAAAGGCCATGGGCCTGTACTACCACGAGGAATACGTGGACATGTGCCGCGGCCCGCACGTGCCCAACACGCGCTTCCTCAAAGCCTTCAAGCTGACTCGCATTTCCGGCGCGTACTGGCGCGGCGATTCCAAGAACGAGCAACTGCAGCGTATCTACGGCACCGCCTGGGCCGACAAGAAGCAGCTGTCCGCGTATATCCAGCGCATCGAGGAAGCCGAGAAGCGCGATCACCGCAAGATCGGCAAGCAGCAGAACTTGTTCCATCTGCAGGAAGAAGCCCCGGGCCTGGTGTTCTGGCATCCCAAGGGCTGGTCGATCTGGCAGGTCGTCGAGCAATACATGCGCCGCGTCTACCGCGACAGCGGCTACGGCGAAGTGCGCTGCCCGCAGATCCTGGACGTGTCGCTGTGGCAGAAATCCGGCCACTGGGACAACTATAAGGAGAACATGTTCTTCACCGAGTCGGAGAAGCGCACCTACGCGGTCAAGCCGATGAACTGCCCGGGCCATGTCCAGGTGTTCAACCAGGGCCTGCACAGCTATCGCGACCTGCCGATCCGCTACGGCGAGTTCGGTTCGTGCCACCGCAACGAGCCCTCCGGCGCGCTGCACGGCATCCTGCGCGTGCGCGGCTTCACCCAGGACGACGGCCACATCTTCTGCATGGAAGACCAGATCGAATCGGAAGTGACCGCGTTCCACCAGCAGGCGCTGGCGGTGTACCAGCACTTCGGCTTCGAGGAGATCCAGATCAAGATCGCCCTGCGCCCGGATTCGCGCCTGGGCGACGACGCCACCTGGGACAAGGCCGAAGCCGCCCTGCGCAGCGCGTTGTCGGCCTGCAACGTGGAATGGCAGGAACTGCCCGGCGAGGGCGCTTTTTACGGCCCGAAAATCGAATACCACCTCAAGGATGCGATCGGCCGCACCTGGCAGTTGGGTACGATGCAGGTCGATTTCATGATGCCGGGCCGTTTAGGCGCAGAATACGTCGATGAAAACAGCCAGCGCCGGACCCCGGTCATGCTGCACCGGGCTATCGTCGGCTCGATGGAGCGATTCATTGGGATCCTGATCGAGCACCACGCCGGCCAGTTCCCGGCCTGGCTGGCTCCAGTCCAGGCCGTGGTGATGAATATCACCGATTCCCAGGCCGATTATGTGGCCGATGTCCGGAAACTCCTTGCAAATCAAGGGTTCCGGGTCGAGGCCGATTTGCGCAACGAAAAGATCGGCCGTAAGATTCGCGAGCACACGCTCGATCGCGTGCCCTACCTGCTTGTGGCCGGCGACCGCGAGAAGGAGAATGGCATGATTGCGGTGCGCACGCGGGCAGGGGAAGACCTGGGGACGATGACCGTCGCCGAGTTCGCCTCGCGTTTGAACGGCGAAGCGGCCGGCTAACCGCGCGCAACCCGCAACAGATCCCGTCCCGGCCTCAGTCCGGGGCGGCCTGAATCACTTTGGAGACTCAACAATCAGTACCCCCGAGAAGCCGAATCGTAAGAACCAGGAAATCCGCGTACCGCGCGTGCGCGTGATCGGCAGCGATGGCGAAATGATCGGCGTGCTCACGCGCGACGAAGCGCTGCGCATGGCCGAAGAGGAAGGCCTGGATCTGGTCGAAATTCAGCCCAACGCCGATCCGCCGGTCTGCAAGATCATGGATTTCGGCAAATTCCGCTTCGAGCAGCAGAAGAAGGCCAACGAGGCCAAGAAGAAGCAGAAGCAGGTCGAGATCAAGGAACTCAAGTTCCGCCCGGTCACCGACGAAGGCGACTACCAGATCAAGCTGCGCAACATGCGCCGTTTTCTGGAAGAGGGCGACAAGGTCAAGGTCAACATCCGCTTCCGTGGCCGCGAGATGAGCCATCAGGAGCTCGGTCGCGAGATGGCGGCCCGGATCGAGGCCGACCTGGGCGAGGACATCGTGGTCGAATCGCGTCCGCGCCTGGAAGGGCGGCAGATGGTCATGATGATCGCGCCGAAGAAGAAGATCTGACCGCCACGGCCGCCTTGGGGCGGCCGGCGGAGATCGCGACAGCCCTCGGGAAACCGGGGGCTGTTCGCATTTGCGGCGCCCGGCGAGGCCCTTGGGGCGCGGCCGGGCGGCCCGATAAGCCGCTGATTTGCATCGGCTTCCCAAGCTGAGCATAATGTGCGGCCCGGTTCGCCGGGTTTGTTGTTTGCTGCATCACGGACCTGTCGTGGATTTCTTTTAAGATCAACGACTTACAAGCCGGCAAGGGCAGGACGGAAAGAGTGGCCGCGCGCAAGCGCACCGGTGCCACCGCCCAGGCCAGTGACATAAACCTCCGAAAGGACATCGCAATGCCCAAGATCAAGACCAATCGGGCGGCAGCCAAACGCTTCCGGAAGACCGCTTCCGGCAAGTACAAGTGCGGCCACGCCAACAAGAGCCACATCCTCACCAAGAAAGCGACCAAGCGGAAGCGCAACCTGCGGCAGACGAACCATGTTCGTGCCGAGGACGCTGGCCGTCTGGACCGCATGCTTCCGTATTTGTGAGGAGATTGAAAAATGGCACGAGTTAAACGTGGTGTAACGGCACGAGCCCGTCACAAGAAAATCCTGAAGCAGGCCAAGGGCTACTACAACGCCCGCCGCAAGGTCTTCCGCGTCGCCAAGCAGGCGGTCACGAAGGCTCTGCAGTACGCCTACATCGGCCGCAAGCAGAAGAAGCGTCAGTTCCGTTCGCTGTGGATCACCCGCATCAACGCGGCGGCCCGCATCAACGGCATGAGCTACAGCCGCTTTATCAACGGCCTGCTGAAGGCCGGCATCACCCTCGACCGTAAGGTGCTGGCGGACATCGCCGTGCACGACGCGAAGGGTTTTGCGGCGCTGGCTGAAAAGGCGAAGAGCGCGCTCGCGGCTTAATGCGGATCCCTCCGCGAGAGCCCGCACTTGCATGTGCGGACTTTTAAAGAGGAACCTCGGCATGGGGAAGGGCGCAAGTCCTTCCCCATTGTCGTTTCTGGGCCGAGCGAACGGCCGTTGGACTCACCAGGGAGGATGCAATGAAAGGAATTTCCAAGCACGGCCGGCGCAATCTTTGGGCGCTGGCGCTGTTGGGTTTCGCGGCGAGTTCCATGGCGGTATCGGCGCAGGAGCCTGATGCGCGTCAACAGCGCAACGTCGACACGCTCAAGCGCTTCTCCGAAGTGATGGTCGGCATGGGGCGCAACGAGCAGTGCAAGGTGTTGAACGAGTCGCGCAGCAAGCGCTATTCCGACGATGTCGCCAAGATCACCATGGCGCTGGAAAAGCAAAAAGAGATTCCAGGCCAGCAACTGCTCGGCGTGATCATCGATGCCACGGCCGCGACCGGCTCGCCCGAATCGGCGGCGGGCTGCGACGAGGCGACCAGGCAACTGGTCGAGGCGGGCAGCGAAAAGGCGAAGAACTGGGCGGACGAACTCCGCCGGGGTCGATCGCGGAGCAATTCAACGCAAGGCAAGTGAAAGGAAACCCGAGCACATGGCGCAGATCGAGCAACTGACCCAGCACGCGCTGGCCGACATCGCGGCGGCCGACTCTCCCGACGCCATCGAAGCGCTGCGCGTTTCGTTGCTCGGCAAGTCCGGCAGCGTCACCGCCCAGCTCAAGCAGCTCGGCGCGTTGCCGGCCGATGAGCGCAAGGGCGCGGGTGAGGCGATCAACAAGGCGCGCGACGCGCTGACCGCCGCGCTGGCCGAGCGCAAGAGCGCGCTCGACGATGCCGCGCTCGACGCGCGTCTGGCCTTCGAAACCATCGACGTGACCCTGCCCGGCATCGACGCCGTGCGCGGCGGCCTGCATCCGGTCAGCCGAACCATGGAACGCATGGCCGACATCTTCGGCCGGCTCGGCTTCGAGCTAGCCGACGGTCCGGAGATCGAGGACGACTGGCATAACTTCGAAGCGCTGAACTTCCCCCCGCACCATCCGGCGCGGGCGATGCACGACACCTTCTACTTCGCTCCCGACAGTGCCGGCGTCGCCCGTCTGTTGCGTACCCACACCTCGGGCATGCAAGTGCGCTACATGCTGGAGCACAAGCCGCCGCTGCGCATGATCGCGCTGGGCAAGGTGTACCGCAGCGACAGCGACCAGACCCACACGCCGATGTTCCACCAGTGCGAAGGCCTGCTGATCGACGAGCATTCCAGCTTCGCCGACCTCAAGGGCACGCTGGCCGAATTCGTGCGCGCGTTCTTCGAACGCGATTTCGAGATGCGCTTCCGCCCGAGCTATTTCCCCTTCACCGAGCCCTCGGCCGAAGTGGACATCGCCTGGCAGCAGCCCGACGGCAGCACCCGCTGGCTGGAAGTGCTGGGTTGCGGCATGGTCCATCCGAACGTGCTGCGCAACGTCGGCATCGATCCGGAGCGCTACACCGGCTATGCCTTCGGCATGGGCGTGGAGCGACTGACCATGCTGCGTTACGGCGTGGACGATCTGCGCAGTTTCTTCGAGAACGATGTGCGGTTCCTCAGGCAATTTGCCTGAGGAACGGGATTCGGGATCTGGGATTCGGGATTCGTAAAAGCGAATCCGGCCCTGCTCTGCGAATCCCGCGTTTGTCGAATCCCGAATCCCAATCCTCAATCCCGGTCTTTCCATGAAATTCTCCGAAAACTGGCTGCGCCAACACGTCCCGACCAGCGCCACGCGCGAGCAGCTCGCCGCGACTCTGACCGCGATCGGCCTGGAGGTCGAAGAGGTCGTCGCGCTCGGCGCGTCGCTGGACGGCGTGGTGGTCGCGCGCATCGTCAGCGCGGAAAAGCATCCCGAAGCCGATCGGCTGCAAGTCTGCCAGGTCGATACCGGCGCCGGCATGGTGCAGATCGTCTGCGGCGCGCCGAACGCGCGCGCCGGGCTGATCGCGCCGCTGGCCAAGGTCGGCGCCGATCTGCCGGGCGGCATCGCGATCAAGGCGGCCAAGCTGCGCGGCGTGGAGTCCTTCGGCATGCTGTGCTCGGCCAAGGAACTCGGCGTCGACCCGGACGCGTCGGGCTTGCTGGAACTGCCGGCCGATGCGCCGGTCGGCAGCCCGTTGGCCACGTATCTGGGCCTGCCCGACGCCAGCATCGAGATCAAACTGACCCCGAACCGCGCCGACTGCTTCAGCGTGCGCGGCATCGCCTTCGACGTCGCCGCCGCGACCGGCAGCGCGGTCGCCGCGCTCGACATCGCGCCGGTGCCGGCGGTCAGCGAGGCCGCCTTGCACGTCGAACTCGACGCCGGCGCCGATGTGCCGCGTTATTGCGGCCGGGTGATCGAAGGCGTCGACGCGACCGCGCCGACGCCGGTTTGGATGGCCGAGCGTCTGCGCCGCAGCGGCGTGCGTCCGGTCTCGCTGCTGGTCGATGTCACCCAGTACGTGATGCTCGATCTCGGCCAGCCCATGCACGCTTTCGACCGCGACACCTTGAGCGGGCCGGTCGGCGTGCGCCATGCGCGCGCGGGCGAGGTCACCAAGTTGCTCAACGGCCAGGACGTGAGCCTGGACGAACAATTTCTGGCGATCACCGACGGCAGCGGCGCGGCGCAGCGGGTGATCGCGCTCGGCGGCATCATGGGCGGCTTCGACAGCCGGGTGACCGACGCGACCCGCAACGTATTCCTGGAAGCGGCGCATTTCGCGCCGGCCGCGATCATCGGCCGCGGCCGCAAGCTCGGTCTGCACACCGACGCCGGCCATCGCTTCGAGCGCGGCGTCGATCCGGAACTGCCGCGCACCGCGATCGAATACGCGACCCGCCTGATCCTCGACATCGCCGGCGGCACGCCCGGTCCGGTGGTCGAATCGGCCTTGCCCGATCATCTGCCGCACCCCGACCCGGTCTCGCTGCGCCGCGCGCGTCTGGCGCGGGTGCTGGGCCTGAGCGTGGCCGATGCGCAGGTCGAGCGGATCCTGCAGGCGCTGGGCCTGAAGGTCGAGCGCAGCGACGACGGCTGGCGGGTCACGCCGCCGAGCCGTCGCTTCGATATCGCGATCGAAGAAGATCTGATCGAGGAAATCGCCCGTATCCACGGCTACGACGCCATTCCCACCACCTTGCCGGGCGGTGCGGCGCGTCTGATCGCGCCGAGCGAAACCCGCGTCGATGCCGCCACAGTGCGCCGCCAATTGGCCGCGCGCGACTGCCTGGAGGCGGTCAACTACGCCTTCGTCGACGCGGCCTGGCTGCAGCTGTGGCAGGCGGGCGAGGGTGCGGTGCCCTTGGCCAACCCGCTCAGCGCCGAACTCGGGGTCATGCGCACGATGCTGCTGCCGGGCCTGGTCGCCGCACTCGGCCGCAACGCTTCGCGCCAGCAGGACCGCGTGCGCCTGTTCGAGCTCGGCAACGTGTTCGGCAGTCGGGATTCGGGATTCGGGATTCGGGATTCGGAAAAGCAGGCCGGCGCGCCGATCGAAACCCAGCGCATCGCCGCCGCGGTCTGCGGCGCCGCCCATGCCGAGCAGTGGGGCGTGGCGGCCAAGCCGGTCGGCTTCCACGACCTGCGTGGCGACCTCGACAGCCTGGCCCTGGCCAGCGGCGCGCGTCTGGACTATCGCCCCTCGGCTCCGGCCTGGGCTCATCCAGGGCGTTCGGCGGATGTATTCCGCGTGGACGGCGGGCGCGAGCTGCGCTTGGGCTGGATCGGCCAGTTGCACCCGCGCCTGCAGCGCGCGCTCGACCTGGATCAGGATGTGATCGCCTTCGAACTGGACCTTGCCGGGCTGGTCGAACGGCCGATTCCGAAGGCCGGGGCACAATCCAAGTACCCGTCGGTACGCCGCGATCGCGCCTTTATCGTCGCCGATTCGGTGTCCTGGGCGGCTGTTCAGGCCACGGTTCATGCCGCCGCGGTTCCCAGCCTGAGGCAATTGGTGCTGTTCGACCGCTACCAGGGCAAGGGTGTGGAAACCGGATTCAAGAGTCTCGCTATGGGCTTGATTCTGCAGGATGAATCGCGCACCCTGACCGACCGGGATGTGGACGCGGTCGTGGCTGAAGTAACGGCCGCGGTGGAACGGGATCACGGTGCCAAGCTGCGCGCCTGAACCCGCGACGGCTTGCCCAACCCCGGTGCAGCGCAGAGGACACAATGGCACTTACCAAAGCGGAAATGGCGGAACGTCTGTTCGACGAAGTCGGGCTGAACAAGCGCGAAGCCAAAGAATTCGTCGATGCCTTCTTCGACGCGTTGCGCGAAGCGCTGGAGCAGGGCCGGCAGGTGAAGCTCTCGGGCTTCGGCAATTTCGATCTGCGCCGCAAGAACCAGCGGCCGGGCCGCAATCCGAAGACCGGCGAGGAGATCCCGATTTCGGCGCGCACGGTGGTGACCTTCCGTCCGGGCCAGAAACTGAAGGAACGCGTCGAGGCTTACAGCGGAGGCGAGCATGCTGGATCCGGGCAGTAACCGAGAACTACCGCCGATTCCGGCCAAGCGCTACTTCACCATCGGTGAGGTCAGCGAGCTGTGCGACGTCAAGCCGCACGTGCTGCGGTACTGGGAAACCGAATTTCCGACCCTCAATCCGGTCAAGCGTCGCGGCAACCGCCGTTACTACCAGCGCCACGAGGTGCTGATGGTCCGGCAGATCCGCGGCCTGCTGTACGAGCAGGGCTACACTATCGGCGGCGCGCGCCTGCGTCTGGAAGGCGAAGCGGGCAAGGACGAGTCGGCGCTGAGTTCGCAGATCGTCAAGCAAGTGCGGATGGAGTTGGAGGAAGTGCTGCATTTGTTGCGGAGGTAACCTGCGCAATAGCGATCGCCTGTCGATTCGCCCGGGTCCTTGCCCATTGGCAGCTTCAAGCGGCTATACTTGCCGCCCGCTCGCACGAGCGGACATCGCAATACACGTCGGGGCGTAGCGCAGCCTGGTAGCGCATCTGCCTGGGGGGCAGAGGGTCGTCGGTTCAAATCCGGCCGTCCCGACCATCATCGCGAGTTGGATCAAGGGTTTAGGTGTAAGCGATTTAGGCTTACACCCTATTTCCACCCTATTTCCACCCTATCTCTTGAGCAAAAGACCGACCGAAACCTCGGTCCACGGTCGCTCGTGATCCTTCAAATACTCCCGTGTCATCTGCACATCTGAGTGGGCCATAAGCTCCTGGACCTGCTCCTCTGTCCAGCCGCGTTGCTTCACCAGCAGCGCGCCGCCGAGGCTGCGGATCTCGTGGAAGCTGGGCGGGTTATCGCCGCCGACCTTGGCCTCGTCGCGATATGTCGCGAACTCGCGTGTGAGCTGATCCGGCATCACTTGCGTGTGGTGAGTGCGCTCTTTCGCACGCTGATCCTGTGGACGCAGTCGCTCGGGCAGGCGATGCACGATGTAAGGCGACACCACGTCGTCGCGCGCCCTGGCGATCAGTTGCTCGCCAGAATCCCCGAGTTTTATCTTGAGCCGAACGCCGGTGGTGCCTTCGGTCTTGCCGGGGACGATCCATAGGCAGCCGTCCCACCAGTCGGCGAACTTCGCGGTCGCCACGTCCTCGCGGCGCAGCAAGGTCAGCAGCGACAGATCCATCGCGTTGCGCAACCAGACCGGCGCGATGTTCCAAATCTTCGTGTAGTCGTCGTACGTCAGGCGCTCGCGCTGGCGCTCGTGCCGGAATTTGCGAGTGCTCAACGCAGGGTTGCTCTCGAGCCATCCCTCCTCGACGCCGCAGGCCAGGATCCAGCCCAGCACGAGGCGGAACTGCTGGCGCGACCGCGGCGACTCGGTGACGGTGCGAAAGAAGACGGCGCAATCGTTGACCGTCAGGGTTGCAAGCTCCCGCTCGCCGAGCCCCTTCTCGATCCGGTTAATGACGCTCTCGTAGTTCTCTGCCGTCTTTGGCGCCCACTTGCGATCGGGCATGTCTTCGGCGCGGAAGAACGCCACGGCGTCGGCGACCGTTTTCTCGGGGTTGAGCACGCGCGCGGCGAGATCGGCGTTCGGGGTGAGCAGCGCGTTGAGCTTCCGGGCGGCGGCGAAGGCCGCGGCCTTGTTGCTCCCCATCCAGGTTTCTTGTTTTGTGACCGGGTGCCGGTACTTAAACCCGGCCTTATTCGGGTAGAGGTTGTCCGGCCAGCCGGCGCGGCTCTTGGAGCGGGCACGTCCCATCATCTGAGCTTACCCCGCGTCCAAGACCCGGCGCACCAGGTCGTCGCCGTCCGCCTGCCAGGCGTGTTCGTCCACGAACCAAGAGCCCCCGACCTTGCGGCCTGGAACCTTGCCCTCGTTCAGCCAGCGCCGGAGCGTGACCTCGGACGGCCGGCTCCCCGCGTCGAAATACTTGTCGGCCCACTGCTGGGGCGTCATGAGGTGCATCGATTCTCCTCGCGCCACGCGCTGGTTGTAGGATCACCGCTCAATTCATGGAGCGGCCTGATGGAACTGAGAGACGAATTGCTTGACCTGCTGCGCTGGTTGGACACGGCCCCGGCGACGACCAAGTTCGTCGAGATCGTCGATCGCCGGCGCGAGCTGTGCGAGGAACTGGTGTCCTTGGGCCTGGCTCGGGAAACGACCGGCGGCGGGAAGTTCTCCCTTACCGAAGCCGGCACGACCGCAGCTAGGCGCCGGCCGTAATCGCCGAAGGGCGCGGCTTTCGTCATGGCGTCAGCCCCAGGTGCTTGAAGTCGAGCGCGTCCACGGCGTCGCGGAACTCGTTGCGTACCCGGCGCAGCTCTGCGGCGATGCGCTGGCGCGGCCAACCGTGGCCGATGAGGAGTTGGCAGTTGTGCAGCCGGCGGGTCACGTCGCGGCGGTAGAGCCGCCATGTCGTGAAGCGGGTGAACTCGCTATCGCCTGGGCCCGGCACCCGAGCCCAGGAAAAGCGCCGACTTTTCGCCGGGTGCCGCCGTCCGGTGATGTGCCCCGTTTTCATGCGCGCGGCTCCGGGTAGCCGTCGTGCTGCTCGCCGTCGAGCAGACGGCCGGCGAGCTTCTTACCCACACGCGCGGAGATGGCACCATCCGACCAAGCGGAAATAGGCCACTGGCCCCCGACGCAATAGAAGGCATCCGCCCACTCGCCCCACTGCTTGAACAGGAACGCGACGCCGGCATCGAAACACTGATCGCGTAACGATCGCGCCCATTCCGGGTGCATGGCTCGTGCGCCGGCGCCGCTCTCGCCGCCAACGACAACCCAATCGATACGGGCCAAGCCGTGCAGGACTTCGCCGTCGTCGTTCCGATGCTCGCGCAGAAATCCCCGATTCGTCAGGTCCAGATCGCCAAGCAAAGGCTCGGCGCTGAGCCAGCGCACGGCCGCCGGCGTTTGCAGGAGCAAGGGGATTCGTTGTTCCGCCACCGCCTGGTTCTCGACGCTCACACCGAGCCACACGTTCGGCAACGGCCATTCGAGCGTTTCGGCCAGCGCGTCGTATTTGACGCGGTCGCGCAGCTCCGATTCGGCCATGCCCGCGAAGTAGCGCGCCATGCGCTCGGGGCGCTTCGTCAGGACTTGGAACTGATGCTGCGGCGCCCGGGCCATGATCTCAAACACGTTGTCGATCCATTCGTCGGGCACGTTCTCGTGGAACAGATCGCCATGCGCGCAGACGAATATGCGGCGCGGCCGCTTCCACCGGATCGGCTGGTCGAGCCACTCCTCGTTGAACCGAACCTCGCCGGTCCAGACGGGGCCGGCCTGGGTCTCGACGGTCAGGCCGGCGCGGGAGCGGTGATGCTGTAGGCGCGTGCCAGCGAGCTTCATCGCGTAGCAGTGTTTGCAGCCGGCCGATACGACGCTGCACCCGGTGATGGGGTTCCACGTCGCATCGGTCCATTCGATGTGCGTGTGGTCAGCCATGAGCGTCTGCCTCCCTGGCCGCCAGCGCAGGCGAGGCGGTGAAAACTGGCACGTTGGCGCCGGGCAGACACTCTCCAAAGATCATGGCGCCCGCCTTCGGGTTATCACGCAAACGGGCCAGTTCTTCGGCGCGACCGTAGCCCACCGCCGGCGCGTGCGCGTCAGCCGCGGGTTTAGTCCAATACCCATCGCTGTAGCTGTAGCCCATTTCCCGGAGCGTCACGACCGCCCAATGTTCCGCGTTCGTCGGCGACGCGATGGGCTCGGCGGCTTTCATGCGCCGGATCTCGGCCTGCATTTTTTCGAACTGCGCGAGGCCGTTGCGCGGCTCGCCTAGGTCTCTGAACTGGCCTCGCACGTAAGGCTTTCCCTCGAGCGCGCCGTTCGCGCGCGCTTCGATCCATCGAATCCGGACCGTTTGCGAGCGGCTTTGGTGTGCGGTCCGCGCGATGTGGTCGAGCGCGTCGCGGAGCATGCTGATCTCGGCGTCGCGCGCATCCGTCGCTCCGGCTTCGCGGTAAAAACGATGCGCGGGGTTATTCATGGCGGTGATCCTTCTCGTACTGCGCCGCCAGGACTGCGGACGGGATGTCCACCGACAGCAGTTGCGGTTGCAGGCTGCGACCGAACGTCATCACCGAATGCCAGATCCGGCCGGTGAACAGGAGCGTGATGCGCTCGCGCCACGACAGCCGCCAGCAACACACGACCTCGGTTTCGCGGTTCTTCACCACGAGTGCCGGCATCGGCATGTATTCGGGCTGGTCCTTGGCGATGACCATGTTGTGACCTTCGAACTCGATCAGCTTCACGGCGTCACCGCCTGCGCCTGGTCGCAGCGCTTGACCATCCGTTCCAGCGCGGACGCGCTTTCGGCGTAACCGTTGGCGCGGAGCTTGGCGAGGGCCGCGTTCAGGGTGAGCGGCGCGGCCGTGGACGGAGCATCGCCGAGGAAAGACTCAACTTCATCGAGCGCGGCGCACAGCCCATCGTCCCGTCCAGCCGTGCCACCACTGATTCGACCTGCGAACACGAGGCGGCGAACGGCAGCAACGAACAGATCGTCGGCCTGCGGCTGGTGGGGGAACGATTGTTCCACCTGGTCCGAAACCTTGTCGCCCGGATCCAACTTGCGCACCCGGCGCAGCAGACGATCGACGATGCCGCGCAAGCCATTACCTCGACCGTGGGTCGCGCCGTCGCGGTAGCCGTCACGCGCCGCGTTCGTCATGTCGTGCATCGTCGGGCGACTGCTGAGTTCGTCGAGCGCATCGACGATTGATTCGAGGTTGCAGTTGCACTCGAGCCGCTGAGCTATCGCCACGAGCGCCTCACGCATCTCGACAGTGTCGGCCGGCACCATCTCGTCGGCCTCCTCGCTGAGGTCGGGCATGCGGATGCCTTCGATCCGCGGCGGGCCATCGAACCCTTGCTCCTGACGGTGCAGCGCGAGGAAGTATTCGAACAGGCGGACGGCATCGCGGTGCATTGCTGCGAACGCGAGGCGCCCGTCGATGGCGGCGGACTCCGCCGATCCCGCGTGCAGTTGCGTCAACACATCGACGGCCATTTCGACCTGGTCGGGCTGATCCTGGGTGAGCTGTAGCGCCTTCCAGAACTGAATGCCGGTGATCTTCTCCGGGTACAGCTCGACCAAGCCGACGACGAGCGAGCCTTCGAACGGCGAGATGCTTTGCTTCGCACAACGTGGCGCGGTGCAAGGGGTGTGGAGCACGAGCTTGCCGTCGTGGTCCAGCAGCATCGAGTAAAGAGTCGGGGTGGGTGCATTCATTTGCAGGGCTTCCGATAAGGGGTGGCGCGCAGACGTGCGTGCGAGGCGCGCGCTTTCGGGGTGTCGCAGTGGGGGTGATCCCGCCAGGGCGACGGCTTCCGCGTGGCGCGCTCCTGGGCGCGCACGCGGGCGATAGTGGTTTCGTGGCGCTGCCGGCTCACGCAGCCGCCTGCTGGCGGTCCTTGCACGCCCAATAGACCGTGAGGCAGCCGTCCACGTCGGCCATCGCGTCGTGGGCGTTCTCGAGTTCCTCGCCGGTGAAGTGCTTGTAAGCCTCGGAGAGCTTCGGCGTCTTCGCGTTGGTGCGGCCGTACCGGAGCATGCGTTCGGTTGGCGGCAGGTTGACGATCGGCGAGCACAGGCGCGCGGCACATTCGGAGGCGCCGGCCTGCCACAGATCCGCGACCGATTCCACGTTGTAGCGGAATAGGCCGATGCGGATAATCCTCGCGTCGAAACCTTCGTTGTAGCCGACGCGCAGCGAGCAGTTGGCCCAGGCATCGAGCAGCAGCCCGAGCGCCTGGCGCTCCGGGATGCCTTCGTCGAGCGCGCGCTCGGTCGTGATGCCGTGGATCGCCGCGGTGTCGTCGGGGATGATCCAGCCGTCCGGCTTAATCAGCACGTTGACGGCGTCCAGCGCTTCGCGCGTGACGGGGTTGATGATCTTGAACGCGAGCTGCGCCAGGTGCGGTTGGCGCGGATCGGCGCTGCGCTCTTTGAACAGCGGCAGGCCGGTCGTCTCGGTGTCGTAGCAGAGCATATTGTCCATGAGCCCTCCAGGGGCATTACACGAAGAGGTGGTGTGCCGGCGGCGGAACGCCGCGGGGGAGGTCGTTGACGGTGCTCAACACCGCCGGCGCACCGTGGGAGTGCGCCGCGTTCAGGCCGCGTTTGCGAGGTCTTTCTGCTTGCTGCTCTCGGTTTCCGCCTTCGGCGGAATGAGGGTGATATCCACCTCGTTCTGAATCAGCAGGTAGAGCCGACCGGCCTGCTTGTCGTCGGGGTGCGCCGATGCGCTGAACGACATCTTGACCGCGCCGCCGTTGATCGCTTCGAACGCGAAGTTGGAGAGCTTCACGCCCTTCAACGTGATGCGCTCGGAGGTCTCGAGGCCGGTCGTAACCTGCAACTCGTAGCCGGTGAAATCCTCGTCCAGGCGCAGCGGCTTGAGGCTCGGGATGTTGAGCGCGGTCAGGTCGTCGTTGTCCTTGAACGGCAAGCCGGGCTGATCTCCCACGCGCGGCTTGCAAAAAAGGAACTTGCGCAATCCTTTGTGGAAGTGGTCGAGGATCGAGCTGTGCGCATTGACTTCGAACTTGATGTCGCCAGCGGGAACGTTGTCGTCGCCGTGCTTTTCGGCGCGGGGATTGAAGCTCGACACCTTCGCGGGCATGTCTTCGAGGCTGAACACGTGTGGTTCTCCTATTGCGTGGGTGGGGTGCTGCGGTTACGCGAGCGCTTCGCGGCGGCTCACGTACAAAGCCGTAAGCGGTTGGCGCTCGGATTCGGGAAGCGCGCGGATCAGGTCCGCGGCGTCGTCGAGTTTCTCGACGGTTTCGGCGGCGACGATGGCGTCATGCACGCTCTGCGCGGTCGGGCTGTCATCGGCGGGCTTCTTCTTGCCGGCGTTGCGCTTGCTCAGCGCTTCGGCCATGCCGGCCACGGCGGATTTGTTGGTCGGCGCGGGAACCGTGCTGTCGGCTTCTTCCGGCGCGAAAGCTGCCTCGGGCGTGACGCTGCCCTCGCGGATCGCGGTACGCAGGCCGGTCAAAAGCTCGAGTTCCGGCAAACCGATGTCGTCGATACCTTCGATGCCGAGACGAATGCAGACCTGCGCCGGCGCGACGCCGACCGTCTGGAACCAGGCGAGGGCCTTTGCGCGGCGATCAACCAGCGTCGTTACATCGCCGATGGCTACCTGCCGGGCGGCCTCGTAAATCGGGAGCCAAAGCGCCTTGGGAATTCCCTTCAACACCGCGTTGCGGTGCGCGATCGACGCCGCGGCGTTGCCGGTAACGCCGACCATGTCGTCGCCGAAGCGCTTGCCGGCCTTGGTCGTGATCCGGCGCCGGACTTCCATCGTGGTCTTGGCGTTTTTCTCGAGGTCGTGATAGACGCCCTGGGCTACGATGAAATTGCCCTCCTCGGCCACCACGCGCGCACCGGCGATGTTGTTGCCGAAGCTATGGGCGACCACTTCGGCGAACCGGGCGGACGGGCCGGTCATCGTCTTGCCGTCGCGCGGCAGCGCGTAAATGCACGCTTCGGCCATGTCGGCGTTGAGCGTTACGAGTTCGGTCGCCTCACGCATGAAGGCGGTGACGCTTCGCGGGAAGGCGTGGGCGGTGGCGATCTGGCCGTCGATCTCAGCGCGATTGATCGCGACGAGCGTTGACGTGTCGGCGATCGGAATCTCGCGATCGAGTTCGCGGTCCATAAGTTCGGGTTCGGGTGCGCGACGAGCGTTCATGCGGCTTTGTCCTGGGAGTCGTAGTGGCCGTAGGCGGGGATAGAAATCGGCTTGACCGTGGTCGTGTGGCCCGGCCAGCGACCGGATTTCAGGCAGGCGTCGAGCTTCCGAATCGAGCGCTGCCGGATCGCCCATCCGCGCTCCTCTGACGGCGCGTCGGTGTGCCAGGACGCGGGCACGTGCGGCCGCCGCTTCTCGACCGGGAAGAAAACAAAGCTCTTGAGCGGGGTTCCGCAGACGCGGAAGCCTTCGCAGTAGTGCGTGCTCTGCACGTGGTAGCGGTGAGCGACGATCGCGCGAGAAAACGGCTCCTCGGCACCGGAAATGCAGGACTTAATGTCGCCGCCGAATTGGAGATCGGGCTCGTACAAGTCGGCGCGCGCTTTGCAAAGGACGCCGGTTTCCTCGTCGATCCACCTGACCGTCACTTCCTTCTGGCAGGCGTCGATCAGCTCGCCGACTTTCATCGTCGGTTGGCCGGGGAAGTCGGGGAACTCCATCTCGTAGGCGCGCAAGCTGTTCGCCATCGCCCGCGCCTGCTCATAGTCGGCACGGGTCAGCGTCTCGCGCGAAGCGGTCTCGCACTCCCACGTGCGCCACCAATCGATGGCGCGCAGGGTGTCCATGCTCGGGCGCTGCGCGGTGAGCTGGCGTTCGGAAGGCTTCCGCGGCGCGTCGTCAGGCAGCAGGACATAACGGTCACCGAACTGCTCGGGCTCGAGCGTGGCGCAGTGGAAGGCGCGACCGAAGCGCAGCGCCGCGGTCTCCTCCTCGTCCCCGTCCGGGTTGGTGATCCAGTAGTGGTATTGCATCGGGCAGTGGACATCGATGACTGCCAAGCCTGAATTGCTCGCTTCTTCGAGGCGCCGCCGGTAATAGGTCTCCGGCGGCTCATCGAAGAAGATGCCGAGGCGCGGCGCTTCGCCGCTGGCGATGACGGCGGACATCACGCGGCCTCCCGGTCCCGACGACGCGCGGGACGCTTCGCCGGCTTTTCCGGCTTCTCGTCGCGTTCGATCGCCGCGGCCAGGGCAAGCGTTACGACGTGGTCGCCCTTGCCGAGGTCGCGTAGGAGGTCTAGCGCGTCGCGCGCTGCGCCACTCAGCGTTGCGTTCGCGATGCGCTCCTCGTTGGCCCTGGCCGCCGCTTCCTCGCGCTGCCGCGCCAGCTCGGCGCGCTCGGCATCCAGGCGCTTACGCTCCGCTGCCTGCTCCTCGGCGATCCGGGCCTGCTCGGCGCGCGCTTCGGCTGCTTGACGCTCACGCTCCGCTGCGGCCGCTTCGTCCGCCGCTTGGCGTTCCGCGGCGGCGCGCTTCTCGGCAGCTTCGCGCTCGGCGCGCGCGTTGGCCTGGCGCGCTTCTTCCTCCTGGCGCAGACGATCCAGTTCGGCGCGCTCGTCGGCGAGCCGCTTGTCTTCTGCCTGGCGTCGCTGTTCCTGTTCCTCGCGCTGGGCGCGAAGCTCCGCGGCGATCCGCTCGTTCGTGCGCGCCGCATCCAGGATCTCGCGTAGTTTGGCGAGGCTCGAATTCCGGGCGGCGACCGCGTCCGGCAGATGCACGCCGAAGGCCTCGGCATCGAGCGGCTTCGATTCGAGTTCGGCGATCGCTTCGGCGACCACGCTCGACGGCGCGGACATGTACTCGAGCGCGCGGTCCCGCAGCGATTCGATGCGACGCTGCAACTCGGCCAAGCGCTCGCGCTCGCGGCGGGCGGCTTCCTCGCGCGCGGCATCGAGGATGCGCTCCTGCTCCTTGATCTTGTCGTCGATCGGCTGCTCGAGTTCGAGAACCGCCGCGGTGATCCGCTTCGCCTCGGCATCCAGGACGCGGCCGCGGTCCAGCAACGGCGCCTTGAGTTCCTTGCGCTTGTCCTCGAGCGCGCTGCGCAGCTTCACCAGCGCGAAACGCGAGTCGCGCGCCTCTTTCATGCCTGCGGGGGTGGTGACATCGAACGTCGCGTCGGCCAACTGCTGGCGCAGTTCGGCGAGCGCGGCCTCGGTCTGCGAATACTCGACGATGGCGGTCGTGGTCGGGTGGAGAACTTCGGCGGCTGCGGAACTCATGGCGTTTCGTCCTTGCAGAAGGGGGCGACGCGGCCGGCAACGGTCGCGGCGGATTGGCGGATGTAGGCGTCGCGCTGCGGGAGCAGACCCTTGTCGGGATCGCTCGCGGCGGCGTCGGTGGTGATGGGCGCGGTGATCGCTGGCGCGGGCGTGATGCCCGGGCGGCCGCGTTCGATCATCGAGCGCGCGAGCGCGCGCACGACGTGCGGGTTAGAGATGGTCATGCGGGGCGTCCTCGAGGAAGTGGACGACGCAAAAGCCGGTGGCGCCGAGCAAGATCGCGGCTTCCAACACGCCGGGCGTGCGGAATACCAGCCACCAACCGACGAGGCCGACAAGCACGTAGCAGGTCGTCATGGCGGCCCACTGCGCGGCGGTGTTCGGCATCACGGCGCACCAACCAAATCGGCGATCGCCGACAACACGCGGCCACGCACGTGCGGCGGGAGATCGCCGCGGTCGCGCACAAGCTCGAGCGTTTCCAGCGCGTCGCGCAGCGCGCCCTCGACGTAGCCCATTTCCTTAGCGGCCGCGCCGGCGCGCTGTCCGTCCGCGAGGCGGCCGTCGCGGTTGTGCTTGTACTCGTTCTTGCGCCGGCGGTTGATCTCGTTGAGGACGATCTTTCGCGGGTTGCGGGAGAAGGTGAGCGCGCCCATCACGCACCCCCAACGCGGATCAGCGCCGCGCGCAGGCCGGTGCGAAACACTGCGAGGGCCGCGGCGTCCCAGCCACGCAAGAACACGGTTCGTTCGCTTACGGGCAAGCCGCTCACGTCCGGCCGCGCGAGAACGGTTCCGCCTTCGCGGTTCGTGTCCTCGACCTTGGCAGCGGCGTCGATCAGCTGGGCCAGGGCGGCGCAGTGTTCGCGGATTTCTTCGGCGACACCGACGAACCCGGTATTGCCCAGACGGTCGGCAATGCCGGATAGCGCGTCCACAACGGCGGCGCTCACGCGGACACCCGGCGCGAGGCCAGCATGTCGGCGAAGCCATCGGCCGCCGCCGCCCACGAATCCCGCTGGCGCTTCTCGGCCTGGGCCTGCGCACGCGCAGCGAACGCCGCGGTGAGCGCCCGGGTCATCTCGGCCGTGTACGCGGCCCAATCGCCTGTGCGGAATGCGGCGACCGCCAATTCGTCCAGGCGGTCGTAATCCTCGGGTTCGAATTCGCCGAGCGCGGCTTTGATCTCGGTCGGGTCGTCCAACAGCTCCGCCGTGATGGCGGCGACATCCTCGGCGGCCGGGCCGAGGCGCAGGGCCTCGGCGGCAATGCGACGGACGTTCAGGGGGGTAACGGCTTCGGTCCTCATGGTCGGCTCCCAGGGCCCAAATGGGCTCGTTCAAAGCCGAGTCTAGAGAACTAGACTAACAAGTCAAGAGGGCTAGACAAGAATCCGGGCCGCTTGTCGCGAGATTGGGGGTCTTTGAGCTGACCGTGCTCGGGAGCAAGAAAGGGGGCCATGTCGCCGCTAAATTGTTCTGCTAGGCTCATTCCCTCATCGCGTTAAACGTAGGGGCGCCGTCATGCGTACATGGATTTGCGTGTTGTTGGCCGGGTCGTTATTGGCCTCTGGTGGGGCAGTGGGCCAAGCCTCGGGCGGTAACACCGGGCCGGCCGCAATGGCGAAAACCGGGTTAGGGCAGAGCGGCAACTCCAATGACCTCAGTGTCGATTCGCTTTGGAAGGTCTACGCCTTCGAGCGGAAGGGCATTCGCTATTTGCAAGTTGACGATCAAAGCGGAACGCCTCGTGCGGCGATCGCCTACATCGGAGATACGTTCTGGACTCTTCCGATCGGTCAGGACGTGGATCGTGTGTCCACGCCGCAAGAGCCGATTGCGATCCCCTCGGGAGCCGTGCAACGAGTGGTTTACCAATCCAAAGACGTTCAGCTGAGCGCCTTTGAATCAGCGTCGGGCGTTTTCTGGCGTATCTCTACGCCCTGAACGATCGGTGCAATAAAAAGCCCCGCTAAAAGCGGGGCTTTTTTTATCCTGGAACGGTCGCCGCTGCTGGCGCCGTTCCGTTCTGTTCAACCATGAACAAGAAGATTCGACGGTTGCGATGGCGGATTCGGCCGCCATAAGCCAGAACGCGACCAGATGCATCAAGGTCGCCGACTTCGAAAATCGCCCGCTGAAATTGCGCTGGCACGGTCAAACAGATTGCAACTCCGCTGCGCTCTCCGCGTCGTCCGCATCTGGCGCGCAGCTTGACCTGTTCGTGCTCGGTGATAGCTAGGAGCGCGATCAGATCATCTAGCACGCGGTACACCATGAGTTGCAACTGTGGGCTGATCGCGTTGTCGTCGCCGCGAAGATCGCTGTTGATCCGACAGTGTCCGCCCCATTTACCGGCGACCATGTCGGTCCGAAGCGCTGCGAACAATCCGCGCTCGGCGAGATCCGAGGGGTAGGTCAAGCGCAACTCGTCTTTGATTCGCTGCTCGTTGGCGACGCGGTAGTTTTGGATTTCGAGTGCCGCCTCTGCATGCCCTCGCTGGCGTAACCATTTGCCTGCGTCATGGAGTTTCGCGAACACTTCGTCCATCACAAACTGTAGGTCGGCAACCCTGCGCTCAAGCTCTTGCTCACTCGAAACAAAGCTCTTGCGTGCGATTTCGAGCGCTTTTGCCTCGGCTAGGCCGTAGGCATTAACGTTGCGGTAATACCGTGAAATCCGACTGCCGAGGGTGATTAAGACCGTCGCGGTAATCGCCAAAATAATCTGCACGCGTAACGCATCCGGATCGGTGTTTCCGTCGGTGTGCGTTCGGTGAATAGTCATGGCCAGGGCTGTGTTTGACATCACCACACCGACCGCTGCGCCGCGCCAGCCGTGCAACACGGTAAGCACGGCCGCGGGGACGATCATCAACATCCGCAGCATGTTTTTCTCTGCGGGGCCGGCGAGTTCAGCGATGATGAAGACGCCTAGAGTCGCGACAATACCTATAGCAGCATCCGCGCGAAGCCTTCGCGGGAATGGGTAGGAAGCCGCACGCTGTTTCCAAAGTAGGACGAGCGGGATCATGGTCAATATCCCGAGGTAAGCCCCGACCATGACCTGAAAGCTGTTGGTCCAATCCACTGGACCAGGCTCTTTGCGCATAAGGCCAAAAACCAGGCCTGTATTAGCGAGGGTTGTGCTTGCAGCCACGAGCGCAGCGAGCATGAGTATTCGCTGCGGCTCTACGATCAGGCCGTTTCGTTTTTCAAAAGATCGAACGATGACGGCAACCAAAGGCATGATCGTGATCGACGAAACAACGACGAAGGTCAAGCCGTATTCGTCAATTCGAGAGTATCGAGCGCAGAGAATTCCCGCCGCTTCGCCCGCGATCAGATAAAGCCAATAGGAGCGGGGGACAAGCAGAAGTGCGGCGACGCGTAGGCCGGCCGGCAAATACCATTGGTCAAGCGTAATGTTGCTTACGCGTAACGCCCAGAAACTGAGCGCGTATACAGTGCCGAGCACAACACCACGGGCAACACGCCCCAAAAGATGCTCCATCATCTCCACGTCCTTTAACGCCTTGTCCTAAGGCTATAGGGCTTTGCGATTTTTTAACGGGACGACCTACCTAAACTCCTCGTGACGGTTTTCGCACTTGGTCAGGAGCCTTAATCGCGCTGAGCCTTTGTGGCCGGGCGATTGGCTGGTGACTGAGCTTCCTGCGGCGCCGTCGCGGACGTTGCGTCATGGAGCACCCCCATAGCCTTAAGCCGCTCGCGATGCTTGGGGTTCACCCTGCGAATGAGGTCGGCCGCCGACTGCTTGGGTGGTGGGGCGAGCGAGGCTTGTGCGTTTGCGATCAGCGCAGCACGCATCTCCGGGGAGACCAGCCGGAAAAGCTCGAGCATTTGCAACTCCTCGGCTTCCAACGGTTCGAGACGTTCGCCGGCGGGGTCTGTGTAGCCGGACGCGGCTTCGCCTTCCACGTAGGCAGGGCCGCGGCCAGTCACGAGCCATTCGCGGCTCACGCCGAGGACCGATACCAGCCAGGTCATCGTCTTTTGGCGGATGTTTTCCGGCTTTGTGGTGCCGTCCAGCAGGAAGTACACCGCCGCTTTGCTCAACGTCCCCGGCCGAATTAGGTCGGTCGGCTTCATCTCCCTTGCGGTCAGCGCTCCCCTTATGCGGTCGGCCATAGTCTCCATATGTCTAGAAGAGTAGACATATGATTGGCTAGAGTGCTTGACAAGACCGTCTAGAAAACTAGACTCAGCGGCATGAACCTGACCAAATCCGCTGTTAAGTCTGCGCTTGGGATCGAGACGGACGCCGAGCTTGCGCGGTTTTTTGAGATCGGCAGATGGGCTGTGGGGCAGTGGCCGGACGACAAGCCGATCCCCGAGCGGCGCCAATGGGAGCTGCGTGCGCGCCGACCCGACCTGTTCACCAACGACTCCACCGATAGAGCGGCGGCTGTCTTCTGAGATGGCCGCGCAGCACTCCCCGAACATCCCCGCGAGCGGTAACTGCCGGCGGTCGGTCGCGGGCTCTTTGAGCCCCCGGCCGCCGGCGTCGGCGTTGGTGTTCGTCTTGGCCTTACTCCTCCGGCTCGACATCGCGCCCCTCCAGAACCTCGAGGTCGATGACCGTCGCTGTCGTCGGCGGCAGGTCTCGCGGGGCGGGGTACATGCGGCGGATGTGGACGCCGTCGTCGCGCCGCGTCACTGCGAACGTGTTGCCGCACATCCGGACCAATTGGGTCACGGGCGCGGGTTGCATCCCTGATTTCAACGGCTCGGCCTCGCGAGGGGGTGGGCCTTTTTTTTATCCCCACGAGCTTGTCCCACGCCGTCCCACGGTGGGGGACAGAAAGGGAAACCCCTATGCCCTCCGCACAAATCCCCTTGTTTTACGACTCATACGAGGATGCGATCCGCTCGACGGTGGTCGCGCTTGGTGGGTTGAAAAAAGTTGGCGCGCTGCTGTGGCCGGCGATGCCTGCCGACGACGCCGGTCGCAAGCTGGCCCACTGCCTCAACACCGAGAAGCGGGAAAAGATCGACCTCGGCGAGCTGGCTCTTTTGCGCAAAGCTGCGCGCCAGGCCGGCGTCCATATTCTCGCTGCGCACGAGATGCGCGAGGCCGGCTACGCCGAGCCGCAGCCGCTTGCGCCCGAGGACGAGGCCGCGCAGTTGCAGCGCGAGTTCATCACCGCGGTCAAGGCTCTCGAATTCATCCAGACCCGCATGGGCCGTAACAGCGTGTTGCAGGGCCCGTTGTGAACGCGCCGCGCCAGACGTGGACCGATGACCAGCTCGAGACGCTGCGCATCAACTACGCGAATTGGCCGACGTATCTAGTCGCCTTCGTGTGCGGCCATAGCGAAACGTCCACGTATCAAAAGGCGAAACAGCTCGGCTTGCGCAAATCCGCCGAGTTCCTGAGCAGCAGCGCGTCTGGACGACTACAAAAGGGCGACCTGCGCGGAACATCGGGTCGCTATCCAAAGGGACACGTGCCCGCCAACAAGGGGCTTCGTCGGCCTGGCTGGGCGCCGGGCCGCATGGCGGCTACGCAATTCAAAGCTGGGCGTCCGACTCACGAGGCGCGGAACTACCTTCCGATCGGCACGGAGCGCGTCAACGCGGACGGCTACCTCGAGCGCAAGGTCTCCGACGATCAAAGCGTCGTTCCCGCGCGTCGATGGGTGGGAGTGCATCGCCTTGTGTGGGAAGCGGCGAACGGCCCGGTCCCATCTGGACATGCGATCGCGTTCCGGCCTGGTAGGCGGTCCGTCGTCGCTGCCGAGATAACTCTCGACGCGCTCGAGCTGGTCTCGCGCGCACAGCTCGGCGCCCGAAACATTTTCCACAACCGATACCCCAAGGACGTCTGCCAGCTCATCCAGCTAAAGGGCGCTTTGAATCGGAAAATCAACCGGAGGAACCGTGAAAAACTCGATGGCTGATGTCCGTAACCACCTGGTTGCGATGCTCGAGGCGCTGGGAGATCCCGATGCCAAACCGGAGGTTGTTGAGCGCGCAAAGGCGACGAGCATGGTCGCCGGCACTTACATCAACGCGGTCAAGGTAGAGATCGACGCGATCCGTCTGCACGACGAAATCGGCCGCTCACCTTCTGCAATCGAGTCGCCGCAGAAGGCTGGCGACCTGGTGATGCTCAAGGACGGTCGTCGCGCGTGACAGTTCCCGCGCCACTGGTGCCCCCGAACGTCGCCTTGCGCGACTTCGCATATATGCCGCTCGACGTTGTGCGGCTGCGCGATAGCGACCTGATCGCGCACGCGACCGGCGAGGGTTTCCGGTGCGCCGTGCTTTTGTGGTGTGTGGCATGGCACCAAGTGCCCGCCGGCTCGCTCCCGAACGATGAGAAGTCGCTCGCGAACTTCGTCGGCTACGCGCGCACGCCGCGCGAGTGGAAGAAACACCGCGCTGACGCGCTGCGCGGCTGGATCGAATGTAGCGACGGCCGCCTGTATCACCCCGTTGTGGCCGAGAAGGCCAACGCCGCATGGACCGCGCGCCTGCGCGATCGCTGGAAATCGAACTGTGCGGCGATCAAGAAGGCGGCGCAGCGTCGCCAGGATCGCGCGGTCTATCCGACGTTCGAGCAGTGGCGCGAGCACTTCGAAGCGACCGGCTCGGAATCGTGGCGTCCCGACTTCGTCCACGGGGACAAGCCCGGTCGTGTCCCCGGGGACAACGGCGGCGGCGTCCCGGGAGACAGCGGCGAGCGTCCCCCAACTGTCCCCGGGGACACGGGCACCAACAGAAGCCAAGGGAAGCTAAGTGATCTACCAGACACCGAGGGTGTAACCACACCCCCGCCTGCGGCGGTTGGCTCCGATGACCGGCCCGCGGATCACTTCGGCCAGTTCGAAGGCCACGAGAACCCCGCGCGCCCGTTGCTCGACCCCGTTGTCGCCTGCGCCATCGAGCTTCGACGCGCCGGAATCCAGGTCACGAGGCTCGACAAGAACCTCGGCCCGTTCGTCGTCGAGGGCGGCAAGGCCGCCGACATCGTCGAGCTATCGAAGCTCGACGAATTCCAGGACAAGCCGTCCGCCTACATCACCGCGGCCGCGCTGCGAAAGCTCCGCGACGCCAAGAAGAACCCCACCGGAGGCACCAACGATGCAACGCGCAGCACAAGCGGCCGTGTCCGCGGCCAAAGCCTTGCGGACGAAGCCGCCGCAATCCACGACGCCGACGACGATTGCGCCGCCGGACGATCCGAACCCGCGGCCGGCGCCGTCGCAGTTATCGAAGGATCCGCAATCCGAGTCCGCGCTTAAGCGGCTTTGGGAGCGAATGCTCGGCATGTACGGCCACACCTGGGCCAGTCAGTACGGCACGGCCGCCGCCGGCGTCGCCGCGAAGACATGGGCCGCGTCGCTCGCCGGCGTCACCCCGGAGCAGCTCGCGGTCGGGTTGCGCGCATGCGTCGCCGAGGGAAACGAGTTCCCGCCGAACGCGCCGAGGTTCCGCGCGATGTGTTTCGGCATCCCGAGCCTCGACCGCGTGTCGTTCGAGCTGCGCAAGCCCGACACCGCGTCGCGCTTCTCCCGCGCCGTGTGGCAATTCATCAACGGCTATCGGTACGGCAAGGCGACAGAGGAAGACCGGCAGCGGATGATTAAATCCGCCTACGGCCTGGCCCGGGACGCCGTCATGCGCGGCGAACCGCTGCCCGAGGAGCCCGTCGCCAACCTGGCCGCGCCCGAGCCGCGCAAGCCCAACATCACGCCAGGCTTCGCCGAGAAGTCGCTTGAGACGATCGCGCGGATCCTCGAGCCGACGCCGGCGGAACGCCTCGAGACCGCCCGCAAGGAAGCGGAACAGCGCGAGGCGAAGCGGATCGCCGCCGAGCTTGCGCGACGCGGCAACGAGCCTGCGGTAGACGACCCTGCGAAGGGGTTATGACCGTCGAGCCTCGCCCGAACCTCGGCGATCGCGATGTGTTCAACCTCTTGCAGCAGGGTTGCAACACACACGAAATCGCCGCCTACGCCGGTGTGTCCACCGCGACAGCGTGGTCGATGGTTTCCCACGCTCACCACGCCTACGCGCGCGAACTTGCACCGCCGACACCGCGTGCGCGCCCGCTTGAGAGGCGGTGGCGATGAACTGGCGCTTCCCGCCCGACGCCCCGATCGAGCCAGGCCTCTACGGCGTCCAGACCTCGACCGTCGCCGGCGATATGCCGCGGTTCCTGCGCTGGCATTCGCCCGGTGCGGGCTGGCGCCTCGGCGCTCGACGCGAAGTCGTTACCGCGTTCTACGGCCCGATCCCCGAGTGCGTGTTCCCGCACGCCGACGTTGACCACCTGTTCGCGCCGCCCGTGCGCGACGTCCCCATTCGCCGCGCGCCGAAGCGCCGCACCAGCCAGGATCGCAACCGATGAAACCGATCACCCTCGTATTGCCTTACCCCGTCAGTGCCAACCGCTACTGGGCGACCCGAGTCGTCAAATCGAAGGTGCCGCCGCACAAGCCGATGGCGATCACCTATGTCACCCCCGAGGCCCAGGAGTACCGGAAGGAGGTCGCGAAGCTGGCGACGATGGCCGGCATCGGAAAGCTACAGGGCCGCGTTCGCGTGTCCATCCGCCTGTATCCGTCACGGCCGCAGGATTGGGCGCGGCGCGCGCGCAAGGATCCCGACTTTTGGGGCGATACGGTCCAGTGCATGGACTTGGGGAACTGCGAGAAGGTTCTCGACGACGCCCTGAACGGCATCGCCTGGACTGACGACAAGCAGCTCCACGAGATTCACAAATACCGCCGCGACCCGGACGAGTTGGGCGCGCGCGTCGAGATCACGATCGAGCCCATCGTCCGCGCCTTGATCGCGCCGACCTTGTTCGGCGAGGAGCGCGCGGCCTGACGCCGCCGGCCATGTCCGTTGAACGCTCCAGCCCGAGGGCTATACCTGCGCGTGTGCGCCGGAAGCTGGCAGCGCACAGCCAATTCAATCGCAAGCCGAAGCCCATCGGCTCTTACTCCTGCCCGGACGACATGACCGACCTCGCCGCCAAGATCGCAGACCGAATCCGCAACAACCGCCACGACGCACGGTGCGGTAGCTACCTGCTCGCGTCCGAAGCGGGCCAGGTCTACGTGCTGCGCGAGCAGGGTGTTTCGGTGACGCGGATGGTCCAGGAGCGCGCGGCGTGGCTGGTGGGCTTCTACGCCGGCGACACCGTCGAGCGCCGCGTCCGGTGCCCGAGTTCGGATGAGATCGCCGACGACCTGGCGCAGCACTTCGACGACCTGGCAGGGGCCCGTGGCTAAGACTGGCCGCCCGACCGCGTTCAAGTCCGAGTTCACCGCCCAGGCGACGAAGCTCGCGGCCATCGGCGCCACCGACGCGGAGATCGCCGACTTCTTCGAGGTGTCCGTCCGGACCCTGTACCGCTGGGCGCAGGGGGACGACGAGTTTCGTCACGCCCTAAAGCTTGGCAAGGAGCCAGCCGACGACCGGGTCGAGCGCGCTTTGTTCGAGCGTGCCCGCGGCTACGCCTACACCGAGCAGCAGGCGATCAAGGTCAAGCGCGTCAGGTACGGCAAGACCGGCAAGCGGACGAGCGAGATCGAGTCCGTCGAGGTGGTCGAGGTTCGCCGCCAGGCGCCGCCCGACACCGTGGCCTGCATCTTCTGGCTCAAGAATCGGCGCCGGAAGGATTGGCGCGACAAGTTCGATCACGCTGTCCGCGGCAGGCTCGAGGCGACCGGCAAGGTGTCCGTGGCCGACCTGACCGAGGCCGAACTGCTTGCGATCGCCGCCGGCATCGACGAAGCCCAGGCCGCGCAGGTCGAGGCAGGCACCGATGGCTGACGGCAGCATCACCAGGCAACAGGCCGCGGCGGAGCTGCTGCGCCGCCGGCGCGCGCGCGAGTCGCTGGTCGCGTACAGCCAGGCAATCACCATCCCCGGCGCCCCGATGGCGGACGACCCGGACGAGTGGCTGTTTAAGCCGATCGAGACGACGGTCGCCGCGCACCACCGGCTGACGATGGAAGCGGTCGAGCGCTGCATCCGCAAGAGCATGGGCCGGCTGATGATCTTCGAGCCGCCGGGCTCGGCGAAATCGACCTACGCGAGCGTCGTCGCTCCGAGCTGGGCGATGGGCGCGTTCCCGGGCCTACGCGTGCTGATGACCAGCTATGCCGGCAAGCCGATCATCCGGCACAGCAAGCGGGCGCGGCAGATTGTCGCGAGCCGGGAATATGCCGCCATCTGGCCGGACGGCAGCATGTCGCCGAACTCGCCGCCGCCGCCTTCCGCGCTGCTGTGCAACGGGAGCAACGCCTCGGACGAATGGGAACTCGGCAACGGCTCCGGCCTGTTCGCCGCCGGTATCCTGGGCGGCATCACCTCGTCACGCTGCGACCTCGGGATCATCGATGACCCGGTCGCCGGCCGACAGGAAGCCGAGTCGCCGACCACGCCGGAGACGACGCGTCGTGCCTACGACGACGATTTTCTAACCCGCCTCAAGCCGCACGCGAGCGTCATCCTCATTCAAACCCGATGGTCGGAGAACGATCTCGCCGGCGGGCTGCTGCCGAAGGATTACGACGGCCGCAGCGGAATCATTCGCTGCCGCGACGGCGTCGATTGGGAGGTTCTGTGCATCCCGGCCAAGGCGGAGCGCCTCGATGATCCGCTCGGCCGCAAGGTGGGCGAGTACCTGTGGCCGGAATACATGCCGCGCGAGCATTGGGCGCAGCACGAATCGAAGCCGCGGACCTGGTCGAGCCTGTACCAGCAGCGACCGGCGCCGGACTCCGGCATCTACTTCAAGCGCGATTGGTTCGAGCCCTATCGGTACACCCGGCACGAGCTGCCCAAGCGCCTGCGCTTCTACCTGATCTCGGACTTCGCCGTCACCGAGGAGGAGATCGACAACGATCCCGACTATTCCGAGCACGGCCTATGGGGCGTGGACGCCGCCGGCGAATGGTGGGCGGTGGGCTGGTGGAGCGGCCAGGTCGAGACCGACGAGAGCATCGACGCCGCGTTCGAGTTCATCGAGGACAAGAAGCGCAAGCCGCTGCGCTGGATCGGCGAGCAGGGCGTCATCGAGAAGGCGCTCGGGCCGCACATCCGGCGCGAGATGAAGAAGCGCCGCGCCTACGTCAACCGCACGCTGCTGCCGTCCCTCGAGGACAAGGTCGCCAAGAGCCGCGCCTTTGCCGCGCTGGCGCAGGCCGGCGTCGTGCATTTCCCCGTCGATTGTCCGTGGGCGGACGCGGTGATCGATCAGCTCTGCAAGTTCCCGGCCGGTCGCTACAAGGACAAGGTCGATGTGTGCGGCATGGCCGGCCGCGCTGCGGATTCGATCGTTAATGCAGACCCGGCGCCAAGCGCCAGCACCACACCCGAAGTCAACACGCTCGCGTGGTTCGAGCAGCAAGAGGAGGAAGAAAAACGTGAACGTGTCCGATACTGATTCGATCGTGCCGGTGTCCGGTGCGGCGCCCGATCCTGGCGCCGACGACGCGGCCAAGCTCAAGCAAAACCAGGACCGCGCGCAGTGCCGGAAGTGGCAGAAGAAGGTCAAGGCCGCGCTCGACGGCGAGAACGAGGAGCGCAAGCGGTGGCCGCGCTGGCGCAGCTACGCCAAAGGCAACATGAAAGACGCAGCCGGCGCCGAGTACGCCGTCGATGCTCCGATCCTCAAGTCCGTGCTCGAGACGCAGCTCGCGCAGTTGTATGCGAAGAACCCCGAGGTCGCATCCGATCCGGTGAAGTCGGTCGGCGCCGAACGCGACGAAAGCATCCGCGCGTTCGCCGAAACGATCGAGATCGCCGAGACCAAGTGGTTCAAGGATGCGAAGGTCAAGCCGGCCGTGCGCCGCGCGATCCGGGCCGCGCAGGTCGTGCCGGTGGGCGTGCTCAAGCTGTCGCTCCAGATCGATAAGCGCCGCGACCCGGTGATTCAGCGCCGGATGAACGACTTGCAGGACAACATCGCGCGCATCGAGACCTTGCAGCGGCAGCTCGACGACCCGAACAAGATCGCCGAGCACGAGGAGAAGGCCGCGGACTTGCGCCAGCAGTTGCGCGCCGTGAGCGAGCAGGCCGACCCGAAGGTCCGCAAGGGCTTCGTCCTCGATCCGATCACGCTCGAGACATGGGTCGTCGATCCGGGCTGCTCCGAGATCATCGATCACCTCAACGCCGGGTGGCAGGCCAATTTCACGTGGATGCAGCCGGACGACGTAATGGACTCGTTCGGCCTGACCTGCGAGCAGGTCGATAAGTTGACCAGGTACAACGACCGCAAGGCCGACTCGGGGCCGGCGGCGAAGGTCGAACACCAGCCAGGTTCGGGCGATCCGCAACCCGGGTGGATCCGCGTGTGGGAGCTGTGGTGCAAGACGGATACCACCGTCTACACCTTCGGCGATGGCTTCGACGAGTACCTGCGCGAGCCGTACACCCCCGATCACCTGTCGGCGCGCTTCTACCCGTACTTCGTCCTGGGCTTCAATTGGCTGGACGCGGAGCGCTGGCCGCAATCGACGGTCGAGGGCTGCCACAAGTTGCAGGATGAATACTCGACCACGCGGTCGCGCCAACGCCTGCACCGCAAGCGCGCCATTCCGAAGACCGCGTTCAACGCGGGCGCGGTGCCGCCGACCGAAGCGAAAAAGGTCGAGCAGGCCGAGACCGGCGAAATGGTGGGCGTGCATCTGACCGACCCCGACGCCGACCTGTCGAAGCTGCTCGTGCCGATCAGCTATCCCAACATCGACCCGGCGCTGTACGACGTGGGCCCGATCCTGCGCGATCTCGAGCAGTTGGTCGGCCTCCAGGACGCGGCGCGCTCGACGATGGTCAAGGCCAAGACCGCGACCGAAGCAACGATCATGGACAACAGCTCGACCGGCCGCGGCGACAGCCAACGCGAGAACGTCGAGGAGTTGGTCAACGACATCGCGTGCGCGATGCTCGAGATCGGACTCAGCGCGTACACCGCCGAGGAGATGGCGCGGATTGCCGGGCCCAAGTCCATCTGGCCCAAGTACACCCGCGACGAGATTTTCGACATCGTGGACGTGGCGGTGCGCGCCGGCACCAGCGGGCGACCGGACACCGCGGCGGAGCGCGAGGCCTGGGCAACGTTGCTGCCGCTGCTGATGCAGATGATCGAACGAATCGCGCTGGCGGCTTCCAACCCGATGCTCGCCGCGTCCGGTGTGATCGAGGCCTATACCGAGTTGTTGCGCGAGTCGTTCCGCCGACTCGACGAACGCATCGATGTCGATCGCTTCCTACCGAAGGCCGTCGCGTTGCCACCGCTGGCCGTGCCTGGCGCTGGTGCGCCTGGTGTTGTCGGCCCTGCGGGCGTGCCCGTCCCGAACCCCGCCGCCGTACCCGCTCTCGCCGCGGCCGCCGCGTAACCCCACCCCCTGGAGCACAGCACCATGAGCAAGATCACCACCAACACCAGCCAGCCGGCGGCGCAGATCGCCATCGACGGCGAGGCCGGCCCGGACGCAGCCACCGATCAGCAGCAGCCGATCCAGAAGACGCCCGAGGAAGCGCGCGAGGAGCTGCTCGCGGAGATCAAGCAGGCCGAGGACAAAGTCACCGGCGGCGAGTCTGCGGCGCCGGCTTCCGCGGCGGCCCAGCCCAACGCCGGCGACGCCGCCGCGAAGCCGAACGCCGACGCCGCTCCCGCGGCTGGCACGCCCGGCGCGGATCAGCAGCAATCGGCGAAAGACGGCAAGGACGACAAGGCCGGCGACGGGCAGGGCGACGCAGCCGCCGGCAAGACCGAGGCCGAACTCGCCGTCGAGAAAGAAATCAAGGAACTCGGCATCGACAAAGAGAAGACGGCCGAGCGATTCCGCGACTTGTCCAAGCGTGCCGCCGACGCCGAGGCGCTCCGGCCGGTGGCGCAGCGGGCGCAGGAATGGGAGAACCTGGTCGTCGGCACCGGAGCCAGCCCCGAGCAATTCAGCATGGCATTGGGCGTGCTCAGCGCCTTCAATTCGAGCGACCCGGTCAAGGGCGAACGCGCGCTCGCGGCGTTGCGTGGCATGACGAAGGAACTCGAGACCAAGCTCGGCAAGTCCACCGACGAGGCCGGCGCCGACGTGCTGGCCCAGCACCAGGACTTGGCGGCCGAGGTATCGTCCGGCGACCTGACGCGCAAGCGTGCCGTTGAGCTTGCGGAGGCGCGGAACCTCAAAGCCTTGGGCGAGAAGCATGCCGATGCGGTGGGTACGCAGGACAACACCAAGGCCGCGCTCGACCAGGCCATCGCGGACACGGCGGCGCTAAACGCCGAGCTGAAAGCGAAGGATCCGCAGTTCGCGCAAAAGCTGCCGTTCCTGCAACCCGCGTTGGATGCGATCACCGCGACAAAGCCGCCGAGCGTATGGGTCGCCGAGATTCGCAAGGCTTACGAGAAGCTGCCGGCGCTGCCTGTGCCGGCGGAGCCCACGCCCACCCCGACGCCGAATCCCTTGCGTCCTGGCGGTGGCGGCGGCCGCAACCTGGTCGCCGAGCCCAAGTCCGCGCTCGACGCCGTAACGCAGGCGCTCGAGGCCGCCGGCCTGGGCTGAGTTCGTCCGTTGACTTCGCGGTGCGGTGTGGCATGTTGGCGCCGCGGCACCACCCGCCGCACCGCGAAAGGCTGAAATAGCAGGCTCGCCACCTGTAGCGCAGTTAGGGGCGTCGCGCACCTCGAACGCGGATGGATTCCTTCCATCTCTTTCGAGGACATCGCTATGCCGTACAGCCCCCCCGCACTCGAGGTCGCCGCCAAGGCGAGCATCGACTACCACCTCAAGAACGAGCCGATCGATCAGATCGCGCAGGAAAAGCCCCTGCTCAAGAATCTGATGGACGGCCGCAAGTCGTTCGCCGGCGGTTTGCAGTACGTCACCGAGCAGGTCATCACCAACTACGGCGAGAACGGCCAGTGGGTGAGCCACAACGACACGCTCGACTTCAACAACCGCAACCCGAACGACCAGGCCAAGTACATCTGGAGCACGTACCGCGACGGTATGGGTATCTCCGAGGACGAGGCCACGCAGAACGGTTTTATCCTGACCGACGATCAGAGCGCCAAGGCGACCGATGCCGAGCGCGTCGCGCTGGTGGACCTGGTCGATACCAAGATGTACGCCCTCAAGGAGGGCATGCAGAAGGGCCTCGACTTCCAACTGCACCAGGACGGCACGCAGTCGGCGAAGGCGATCCCGGGTCTCGACCTGTTGGTCGCACTCGATCCCACGACCGGCATCGTCGGCGGCTTCAACCGCGCGACCGCGGTGTTCTTCCGCAACTACGCCAAGACCGGCATCGTCGCCGCGAACATCCTGGACGAGTTGGAGGTCGGCGATCGCGCGACCAAGAAGAACGGCGGCGCCGGCAACCGCTACATCCTCGCCGGCGAGGCGTGGATCGACAATTACCGCAAGTACGCCAAGGAAGAAATCCAGCGGCACGTTGTCGTGTCCGGCAAGGGCGGCACCAGCCTCGACGGCGGCATCACCGAGCTTTACTACAAGGGCATCCCGATCATTTGGGATCCGACGTTCGAAGACCTCGACGCCGCCCTCGCGCCGCTCATCCCGTGGACCAAGCGTGCGTATCTGCTCAACAAAAAGCACATGAAGATGCGCCCGGTCCAGGGCCACGACTTCAAGCTCACCAAGCCGCAGAAGCCGCACAACCAGTACGTGCATTACTGGGATTACAAGCTCAAGCACGCCCTGTCGATGGACCGCGCGAACGCGCACGGCGTGTTCGCTATCGCCTGACCGCGGTTGAGCCGGCGCAAGCCGGCTCTCCCGTTTTCCCAATCCATCGGAGTTCGTTATGAAGCTAGTCACCGTTTTGGTTCAGCGCGACACCGTCGCGCAGATCCCGCTCACCGTCCGCGCCTACGAGGTGCCGATCCTCAAGCTCATTCACGGCAAGGCGATGGTCAACGCGACATCGGAGGCGGAGATCGAGACGCCCGAGGGCCTGAACGCCGAGGACGAGTTCGATCGTCTGTGCCTGCGCTACGGCTACAACGCCAAGCGCGAGACGCATTGGGCCGAGATGGCCTACGGCGACGGCGGCGCCGAATTCGAGGCCGCGTTCAAGAAGGCGACCGCCGTCGAGAAGAAGGCCGCCGCAGGCAATGGCGCGGGCGCCGCGACCGAACCGCCGAAGTAACCGCGTCAGCGGTGCAGCAATCACGGCGGCTCGGCTTTGGCCGGGCCGTTTTTACATCGGAGGCAGCATGCCGAACATTCTCGACCGCTATCCAAATGCGCGAATCCGCGTGAAGTTCGCCAACGCTTTCATCGATCCGGCGGATTACGAGAGCGAGGGAATCACCGTCACCGTCACGAACGGGGTGATCGAGCTGTCCGCGCCCGAAATGGGCGGCGGCGGCGGCGTCTACGACGTCGTGATCGAACCGCAGGGGCCGACGATTGCCGAGCCCGTGCGAGTGGTGGTGCTGGAATTTCCGGGCGAGTTGCCGGGCGAGTCGGGCATTAGCCTCGATGGAGTTCGCACACAGACGAGCAGTAATCCGCCCGATCCGCCGGTTCCGTTCCCATACCTCATCACCGATCAAGCCGGCTGGTTTTCCGTGGGCGTTTACGGCTCGATCCAGGGGGTCTAAATGGCATTCATCCTTCGAGTTCGAATCGACGTCGGCGAGGACTGCAATTTCAATTGCGCCTGCGACGACGAGTTCCCGCGTGTGACCCTGGCCGCGATGCGCAAGCGTCTGCTGCGCCGCCTCGGCTACTCCGCGCAGGCCAACAACCCGCCGCCCGGCATGGCGGATCTGCTCGACGACTTCATCCGTGAAGCGCAAACGTTGCTGTTCCAGCGGCCGACCGGCGAGTTCAACCTCGAGCGTTTTTTCACCTGGGATTTGCAGGAGGGCGTGCGCTTCTACGACCTCAACGCCAACGGCGACACGTGCCCGAAGATCCTCGCGCCGTACAAGGTGACGTGGGTCGGCATCTCGAACGGCTGCGACGACTGGCGGCGCCTGCGCGCCGGCATCAATCCCGAGCTGTACGGCGCCAGCTATGCCGGCCCGCCGGAGCGCTACGAGATCCGGCAATGCGTCGAGGTGTGGCCAGTGCCGGCCGATTCCGATTGGAAGCTGCGCATCAAGGGGCATTTCGCACCGCTGCCGCTCGAGGCAGACGAGGACATGACCTCGATCGATCCCGAGGCAATTTTCATGCTCGCCCTGGCGAACGCGAAAGCGCACTACAAGCACGCGGACGCCGGCAACTACATGAGCCAGCTCCGGACCTACCTGATGGACCGCATCGCCGGTTCGCACCACACGCGGCGCTATCGGCCGGGCGAACCCGATTTCATCGAAGACGACCGCCCGATCGTGGTCGCACCTGGCAGGGCACGGCAATGAGCGGACCGTGGGGCAGTCCGAGCGAAACCCTCACCTCGGCGAAGGCCGGCATCACGCGCCTGCGCGAGAAGGGCGGCGCTTCGCCCGAGACCCTGTACGAGCTGACGAACGGGTATGTCGATCAGGCGCGGTCCGTCGTGCAGCGGCCGGGCACCGTCCACGAGCGAGCGTTCGCCGGCACCAAGGGCTTTTGCACCTTCGCCGGCAAGTTCCACGTCTTCGCCTCGAGCGTGGTTGATCCCGGCGATCCGCGGTTCGTGGTCAACGTCGTTAAGCACCCGAACTTGAACGATGCGACGCTGCGCGAGATACATTTTGCCGAACCGTTCCTCGGCTATCTGTACGTCTCGGCCGAGTTCGACAACGGCGACACCTATCACTTTTGGCTCCAGGCCACGCAGACCTGGCAGCCGAATGCGGTCTATCGCGTGGGCGACGTGGTTCGGCCGAGCGTGCCGAACGGCTACGTGTACCGCGCGCAGCGCATCGGCCTGCCGTTCCCGGTGTGGGCGGCGAACGTCAAGCGTGCGATCGGCGATAAGGTCGAGCCGACCGCGGCCAACGTCAACGGTTTCTATTACGAAGTGATCGACGTGATCGGCTCGGATCCGCGGTCCGGCGCCAACGAACCGACCTGGCCCGCGGCGGACGGCGCGACCGTGTTCGAAGACTCGGGCAACCCGACGCCGACGCCACCGCCGACCAACGGCGGCGGCGCCCCTCCGCTACCGCCCGATGTCGCCGAGCGCTACGCGCGCGACGCCATCCGCCGCGGCTTCTCGTAAGGAGCAGAGATGGCCGTCCCTATTTGGCAGCCTGGACACCTGTACCAACCCGGCGACCTGGTGCGCCGCGCCACGGGTGGCGCGCGCGTGCCGATCCCGATCGCAAACGCCGACTTCGAGGACGGCGCCACGAAGTGGACCGTTGGCGTGTTCGTGGTCTCCTCGACCGACAAGTTCCAGGGCGCGAAGTCGCTCGAGTTCCCGGCCGGACCATTCGGAACCCACGTGTTCGAGCACGAGGACTATGTCCCGTGTGCGCCTGGGACCAGCGTCACCGCGTCGTGCATGGTCCAGCAAGGCGCGTCGAGTAACGGAAAGGTCGGCGGTAACGTGGACATCTGGTTCTACGACGCCGCGCACAACCGTATCGGAGGAGCCAACGGGAACAACGTCAACAGCGGGAGCGGCGGCTCGTGGCAGCGTTCGTCCGTCACGACCAATGCGCCGGCCGGCACTGCCTTTGTTCGCATCGCCGGCCACGCCACCCGCGCCGGCGAAAACAAGCCGCTTTGGATCGACTCGTTCGCGTGGAACTTGACGGACTCCGACCCGAACAACGCGCTGATTTACCGCGCGGTGCAGCCGCGTTCGGGGTTCAGCGGGTCGAGCGAACCGAACTGGCCGAACGTCCTCGGCGTGCGCGTGGACGACAACGAGGTCATTTGGGAGGCGATCGGTACGTCGCGCATCACCTGGCGTGCAAACCCCATCCTCAAGAGCGGCGGCGTCGAGCCGGTGTGGTCGTTGGTGATCGGCGGCGAGGTGGTGGACGGCACGGTGTCTTGGAAGGCCACGAGCCAACGGGTCGAGGATCCAAAGTGCCCGAACTCGAAAATCTTGCAGATCGCTGCGAGCAAGATCTTTGCGGCGGACGGCGACATCATCAAGCACTCCGCGACGGTCAACCCGCTCGATTGGTCGAGTGAGCGAGATGCCGGCTATCTCGCCTTCGGGTTGCAGACATACGGCGCCGGCAACCCCGCTCAGGCCCTCGGCCTCTACCGTTCAAACCTGGTCGCGTTCAATGCGATTTCGTTTCAGATGTGGCAGGTCGATGAAGACCCATCGAACAACACGCTGCTCGACGCGCTGCCGATCGGATCGACCGAGCACAAGGCGCTGGCGCCGGCGGCGAACGATCTATTTTTCCTGTCGTCCAAGGGCGTTCGCACGGTCGGCAATTCGGGCAACGCGCAAAGCCTGGCGACCGCCGACGCCGGCATGCCGATCGACGACCTCACCAAGCCGGCGATCGCCGCGGCCAGGGCGAGCGGCAAGCGGCCGATCTCGACCTATTTCCCGGCCGCCGGCCAGTATTGGTTGGCTTTCCCGGGCTACGTCGAGGGCGGCGGCAACGGCACGACGGTGTTCGTCTACACGATCACCCGCGTGGGCGCGGTCGGCGCGTGGAGCCGCTACGTCTTCCCGTTCCTGGTCGATCGCTTCGCGACGATGGGGGACTTTCTCTATATCCGCAGCGGCGACGACTTCCTGCGCGTGGATGAGGACGCGATCGACGATTTCGCCGGCGACCCGCGGCAGGCCTCGTTCGACTGCATCGTCCAATGGCCTTGGCTGGACTTCGGTTCGCCGGGCGTCACCAAAACGTTTTACGGCTTCGACCACGTGGGCGTGGGGTCGCCGTTCGTATCGATCGGTTACGACCAATCGAACAAGACCCGATTCACCGACCCGTATCAGGTGCCGGCCGACACCGTGCCCGGCGAGCCGATCGCGCTCCCGGTGTCCGGCCCGTCGTTCTCGGTGCGCCTGACCTACAACAGCCACGAACGATTCAAGTTCCAGGCATTCAACGTTTGGCTGACCACCTGAAAGATATGCACATGCTCAAGCCCCCCTCAAACCTTGTCGAATGCACGCTGCGGCACCTGATCTACATCTGCGATCGGGTGCGTCCGAACGAGCGCGATCAATTCGTCGCGCTCGGCTGGGCCGACGACTTCGTCCCGGACATCGTCGCGCACGGTCTGTTCGGCAAGGGCGGCCCGCGCTTCACCTGTCTGGCCGAAGACAACACGCCCGCGATCGCCGGCGGCTACGAGGAGATCGCCCCGGATGTGTGGCAGTCCTGGATGATCGGCACCCCCGAGGGCTGGGTCGAGCAGTGGCGCAACGTCACGCGCGCGAGCAAGTGGGTCATGGCCGGGTTGTTCCGGCAGGGCGCGCGGCGCCTGCAAACCTCGTGCATCGCCGATCGGGCGGACGCGATCCGCTGGTATGAAAAATCGCTGGGTCTGCGCCGCGAGGGCGTGTGGCGCCAGTTTGGAAAAAACGGCGAGGACGTGGCGCACTTCGCCCGCGTTCGGGAGGACTGACGATGTGCGGAGGCAGTAACAACGCATCCCAGCAGGCCGAGCGCAACGAGCGCGAGCGGCAGGCCAAGATCGCGGCGGGCACGGCGCAGGTTAATGCGCTGTTCGGTGACCCGAATCGCGCGGCGCAATATGACCAGCTCGGCAAGGACACGACCGAGTTCTATACCCAAGACCTCAATCGCCAGAAAAAGGAGAACGATTTACAAACCAAGTTCGCGCTCGCCCGCAATCACCAGGTCGGCAGCAGCGTGCAGACCGACACTGCCAAGCAGCAGGGCGAGGAATATCTGCGCGGCGTCATCGAGGCCCAGCGGCGCGGCGCGCAGGCCGGTGCGGATCTCCGCGCGTCGGACGAGGGTGCTCGCTCCAACCTGCTCGCGATGGTTCAAAGCGGGCTGGACGCCAACACCGCGGCAAGCCAGTCGGCTTCGATGCTCCGCTCGAACCTCGAGAGCAACAAAGCCGCATCGACGGCACAAGGGCTTGGCGACATCTTCGCCACGGGCGCCGATCTTTTCCGGCGCAGCCGCGAGGCGAAGCAAAACCGGCAGAACGTCAATGATTTCTACGGCGGCTACTTGCGCGGCGGGTTTGGCTACGGTGGAGGACAGCAATAATGTGTACTGGCTTCGAAATCGCAGCGCTCGCCGCGGCCGCTGTCGGCACCGGCGCGACGGTCTACAACACGAACAAGACGGCGGAGCGGCAGGACAACGCCCTAGCATCGCAGCTCCGCGGCCAGGCCGAGCGCCAGCGCGAGGCGGATGCGAAAACTTCCGACCTGATTCAGAAAACGGCGCAGTCGTCGGGCGAGGATGAGCGAGCGAACTCGCTCGATGGCTTCCTGCGCCAGATCAAGGCACAGCAGGGGGCGGCCAATTCCGGCACGTACCAAGAGGGTGCAGTGAGCGAGTCGTTCAAAAAGTCCGGCGCGGACGCTGCGCTCGGCATCGCCGACTACGGGAACAAGGTCGCCGACCTGATGAGCCGCATCGATGCGCCGCGGCAGCAGCGCGTGAACGAGGCTGTCGATTCGGTGCGCTTCGGCAACGAGATCGACCAGATCAAGCGCGTCGGCGCCGGCGAGGACTTTCTCGCGCAGTTGCGGCTGCGCGGGGTCAAGCGCGACCCGTGGATCGACTTGGCCGCCGGTGTCGCGCAAGGCGCCGGCAGCGCCTACGCCGGCCGGGGCGCTTCGACTGGCGGCAGCGCTGGCAGCAAAACCGCCTTTGGCAACAACTTCGACAACTTCCGCTGGAGTCAGTGATGGACCTGGTCTCGATGTTGACGGGCGCGTCTGGCGGTGCTGGCCTGAACGCGCAGGGACGGGCTATTGGCACCGCATTGTTCGGCGGCACACCTCCAGACGTAGCGCGTGCGCGGACTTTCAGCGCGCTTGCTGAGTCCGAGCGGAAGATGGAGGACGCGGTCAAAGAGCGCGATGCACGGCTTGCGCGGGAGTCGCTCGCGCGCGCTCAGCGCGAGGCCGGTAATGCCGACATGGCCGACTACATCATCGCGGGTATCAACCCGCAGCAGTTCAGCGGCGCGGCCAAGGATCGTCAGGCGATCGGCTGGGGCGATGAGGCGTGGAAGACGGCAACCAGCGACCCAGCGTTGCAAGGCGTTGAGCTGCTCAACCGCATGAACATGGTCCGCGAGGGCAAGCCGATCGACCTGACGAAGATCGAAGATCACACGGTGTACGACCCGACTCGATCGCCGGCGAATCAGCAGCTTATTACCAACGATATTGGGCAGGCGCTCATTCAAAGCCTGGGTGCGCGAGCAACCGCCAGCCTGTCGCAGGCCGGCGCCAGCGACTCCCGCGGCGAACTCTACCACCGCACGGATCCCAATCGTTTGACGGGTGGCGCGGCGGAACTCGAGTGGCATAACCGGAACTTGCAGCAAGCACTCGGTCGAGAGCTGACGCCGCAAGAGTTGGGCCATTTGCGCGCGGGAAAGCTCGAAATCAAAGAGCCGGCGCCTGCGCAAAAAGCTGCGGCACCATCCCCCGATGTCGATCCCGCTCTCAGGTCAAAAGCGTTGGACGCCTTGCAACGTGCGCGCGCGGCGGTCGCCTCCGGGGCCGATGTGGAAGCGGTACGGCAGCGCCTCATTCAAGCCGGCTACGTCAATATCGCCAAGGTGCTCTGATGGACGATGTCTCGTTCGATGATTTGGTGCCGACCGCGCCGGCCGGCAAACGGCCCGCGGCCGCTATGCAGGGCATTTCATTCGACGACCTGGTGCCACCGCCGCAGACGCCGGGACTCGACGCGCTGGTCGCGAGCGGCCAGCTCACGCCAGAGTATGCGCAGAGCGTCCGCGAAACGATCGGGACGCGACCGATCCAGGCCGCGCCGGTGACGCATGCACAGCGCAACGCAACGCGCGCGCAGATCGGCCTCGATCCGGTCGAGGGGATCGAGAAGGGCGACATCTCCGACATGGTGTTGCGCGCCGTTGCGCGTGTGCCCGAGATCGCCGGCAACCTGCTCGACCTCGGCCGCAACACCGCCGGCGCGATCGGCAACGCCGCCGGCGTGCCGAAAGAAGCTGTCGCCGCTGCAACGCCGCTGCTCGGGGCGCCGCAACAGCGCGGCGTGCTCGACAGCCTGATCGATAACGCCGAGTACCTGGGCCGCGAGCTGGACAAGGCCGGCATCGGTGCGCCGAGCGTGAGCGGCGGTAACGCGCTCGATGCCGTCACCGGCGCCGGCGAGGACGGCATTGTTCAGCGGCTCGGCACGGTCGGCCGATTCGTTGGCGAGCAAACCCTCGCATCGGCCCCGGACATGGCCGCGGCGGTCGCCGCTCTGCCGGCGTACCTCGGCAGCCGTACCAACGAGATCGCCGAGGACCGCGTCGCCAACGACAAGCGCAAGGACGTGACCCTGACCGATCTCGGCATTTCGTTGCCGGCGGCGGCGGTGGAGTCGTTGCTCGAGCGCTTCACTACAAGGCGGCTTTTGCCCGGCGGAAACGCTGCGGCCGGCGCCGGCGCGACGATCCTCGAGCGCATCGGTAACGCGATCAAGGAGACGGCGCTGCAAGCCGGCCTCGGCGGTGCCGAGGAGGTGGCGTCCTATCTCGGCACCAACGCTGGCACCGATGCGGGCGTCACCGAGCGCGGCCTCGCCGAGGTGTTCACCGGCGGCGCGCTTGCCGAGGGCGCACTTGGCGGTGCCGCGCAGGGAACGAAGGAGGTCGCGGCGGCGATCGCCCCTCGGCCGCGCATGCCCCAGGCCGCGCCGACCGCAGAATCGCCCAATCCGTCCACGCAAACGCCGCTTGCGTCCACGCCGGCGGCGCCAACGTCCACGGATTCGGCAGGCCGACCCACGCCCCGCGCTGGCGCGTCTGGCGACGTGGTGGCGGCCGAGGACACGACCGACATCGATCGGCTCCTCGGCGATAGGGCGCCGGCCGCGGCCAAACCCGCCGCAATCGACTCGGCGAAAACGGAAGTGCGCCAGGTGGTCGAGCAGCTCCCGGCCGAAGCCAGCGCCGAGGAACGCGCCGCGGCCGCCGCTGCCGTCGCCGAAAAACACGGCCTGACGGTTGCGGACCTGCTGCTTGCCGACGCCTCGCCGACCGCCTCAAATGAAGTCGGAAAAATGGACATCGCGCCCGCGGAGGCCGTGGCGCCGGCGGGGGACCAAGCGCCGAAGCTGTCGCCGACCGCGGCATCGGCCGCGATCGACCAGCGTCTCGCCAGCCTCGAGGAAGCCGCGCAGGGTGCGCTTCCGCAGGAACAGGTGTCCGAGCTGTCCCGGGAGCGTGACGAAATCGAGACCATGCTCCGCGAGCACGATCAGGCGATCGCCGCGGGCGTGAACCTGTCGCCGGCCAAGCGGTTGACCCCGGCCGAGCGCCAGGTCGCCGACACCCGTCGCATCGAGATCCGCGATCAGCTCGAGCGCCATCGCACCGCGGCCGGTGCCGCCGACCAGCGCATCCGCTTACAGGACCGGCTCGGGAAGATCGATCGCGACGCCGATCTCGTGGCCCTGGCCGAGGGGCTCGGCGCGCAGCCCGCCGCCGCTTCCAGGCCTGCCGCGGCGGCCGTTGCGCGGCCCCCGGTCGCGGCGCAGGATACGCGCCATGAGCAGCCAACCGCCCAGCAGCCCACCCCACGACCCGCGCCCGTATTGGGAGAAGCGGGGATTCAAGACGAAGGCGGAAGCCGACGCGATGGGGCTGGACGATTGGACGGAGCGCCTCGGGTGGGTTCGGAGCGACCTGCTGGCGATGACGCCGGACGGGCTGCCGTTGCATCCGCTCGTGCCGGATCCGGATCAACCGGGAGTGGAACCGCTAGCGGTGTCCCCGCTGGACTTGATGTTCGACAGACCGACGCGACTCGCCGGCTCGCCTCTGCCGTCAACGGACTGCGACCTCGCCGAGGAAGCGAAGCCCGATTCCGCGAAGTCGAAAAGGGCCTTTTGCCTGACCGGCTTGCTGGCGCCATTGCCGCCCTTGAGCGAGCCACCGGAACCGAAGTAGTCATCGTCCGGAACCTCAATCCGGACGCGATCAACTTCAACGGCATCACCACGCGGCGCGGTGTCCTGTACGTCGATGAAACCGCCGATCACCCGGCGACCACGGTCGCATCCCACGAGTTCGTGCATCAACTGCGCGTGGACGCGCCGGATCTCTATCGCGAACTCGAGACCGAGGTCCGGCGACAGGGCAACTTGCCCGCGTGGCTGCAAGAGTTGCGTCGTCAGATCGGTGACCAGCCCGGCGCCGACGAGCTGGCTCGCCGCGATCATGTCGAGGAGCTGACGGCGAATGCGGTCGGTGACGCGCTGACCGACCGTAAGTTCCTTGAGCGGATGGCCCGAGAGAGCCCGGCGCCGTTCCGGCGTATGGCCGATGCCTTCATGCGCTTTCTCGACGACCTGGTCGGGCGCGTGCGCGGGCTCGGGAGCGAACGCTACCTTTCCGACGTTGAGACCTTCCGCGACCTTCTGGCCGATGTGTTGGCGCAGTTCTCGGAACGTGGGGACGGCGGCCGGCCTGTGGATGCTCGCAGCGGGGAAGGCGAATTGATGATGTCCCGCCGCGACGAAGCCCGCGACCGACCGGCGCCAGCCGACGCGGAGCCCCGCCGCGACACCGGCGTGCGCGAATTCCCGAAGACCGCGACCGGGCCGTTCCGCCGCTGGTTCGGGGATTCCAAGGTGACCGACTCCAACGGCGCCCCGCTGGTGGTTTACCACGGCACCGCGTCGGACTTCTGGACCTTCGAAGACAAGGCCGGCGACGCGACGGGGCATTCGACGGCGCCGTTCGGGCATTTCTTCACCAGCGATCGCACGCTTGCAGAGCGCTACGCCGAGAACGCGAGCGACGGCGTTCCGGCGGATGAGCGCACCGTCGATGCGTATCTGTCGATTCAAAAGCCCTACGAGATGGCGCTCGACGAAGCGCAGGCCATCGACACCCCCGAGGAAGCGCGGTCTGTGCGCGACTGGCTCGAGGGCCGCGGCTACGACGGGATCCACATTCCCGAGGCCGACAACTGGATCGCGTTTAAGGCGGAGCAGATCAAGTCCGCGAGCGAGAACACCGGCGCGTTCGATCCGGCAAACCCCGACATCCGATTCCTGCGCCGCACGCCGCGCGACGCCGAGCGCGACGCCGAGCAGCGGCGCAATCAGATCGCCGGGCAACTCCCCGTGTCGCGCGGCGCGGCCGGTTGGAACTACGACGCCGGCGTGTGGGAGGGCCGCAAGGGCACGCTCAAGCGTTTGCGCGCGAGTTTGCAGGACAAGATGACCGCCTGGCAGGACGTGCAGGGGCAGATCGAAAGCCAAGTCGGTCAGGTGATCGACGACGCGCAAAACGTGTACCGCATCGAAAACCTGATGCACGGCCGCGTCGGCGAAGGTATCGAGCGGATAGAGCGCGGCCAGGTCGAGCCGCTGGTCGAGGAGATGCGCGCGGCCAGCGTGACGCCGGCGCAGTTGGACGAGTACCTCTACGCGCGCCACGCCAAGGAACGGAACGCCGAAATCGCGAAGATCAATCCGAAGATGCCGGACGGCGGCAGCGGCATGACCAATGACGAGGCCGATCAGATCCTCGCCGGCGCCGACCGGGCCAAGCTCGACCCGCTGGCGAAGCGCGTCGATGCAATCACTGCGGCGACCCGCAAGCGACTGCTCGACCACGGGCTCATCACGCAGGACGCATTCGATGCGATGACGCAGCAATACAGCGCCTATGTTCCGCTCCGCGGCAAGGCGACGACCGACATCGATTTCCAGGGCGGCGGCCCAGCCGGTCGGGGTGTCGATGGCCGCTCCGCGCCGGTCAAGGCCGCACTCGGCCGCGGCGCCGGCAACCGCGCGGTGCATATCCTCGGCGAGGTGATCGGCGACGCGCAGCGAAGCGTGATCGCAGCGGAAAAAGCCCGTGTCGGCCGCGCCGTCATGCGCCTGGTACTCGCGAATCCGAACCCGAAGCTGTGGCAAGTCGAGCCGGTGCAGACCGAGCGCAAGGTCGATGCGACCGGCGAGGTCTACGACGCCGTCGTCCAGGACTGGAGCGATCCGTCGATCGTCGGTGTTCGCCATCGCGGCAAGCTCTACAAGGTTCAGATCAACGCGCAGCCGCTCGCTCAGGCGTTGAATAACGTCGGCGTAGATAACCTAGGATCGGTGACCCGCGCGGCCGGTGCGCTCAATCGGTATTTCGCCGCGGTACTGACCAAGTACAACCCGGCGTTCCTCCCGGTGAACGCGAGCCGCGACGCGCTGTTCGGTCTGACCGGGCTCGCGGCCGAGCATGGCGAGGAGGCGGCGCTCGACGCCGCTCTGCACTATCCGCAGGCGGCCCGCGCGGCGTTCCGTCAAGCGCGCGGCAAGAGCGGCAACGGGCAATGGGATGCGTGGGCAGTGGAGTTCGCTGAGCACGGCGGCAAAACAGGATACGTCGCGACCCCGTCCGCCGAAGACCTGGCGCGAAAAATCGGTAGTGGCAAGCTGACTAGCTATTCGCCCACCGGCCTCGCGAGCGCTGCGCGAACTGTGGCCGACACGATCGGCGTATTGAACGATGCGGTCGAGAACGCGCTCCGGCTGTCGGCGTATGTGACCATGCGTAATCGCGGCATGTCGCCGGACGCCGCAGCCGAGTACGCGAAGAACCTCACAGTGAACTTCAACCGCAAAGGGTTCGACGGTTCGGCGCTCAATTCCTGGTTCCTGTTCTACAACGCCGCGCTACAGGGCGCGCACCGTACCAGCACCTTGATGCGACGGCCGAAGACGCTCGCATATCTCGGCGCGCTCGCCGGCGCGCAGATCGTGGCGACGCTGGCCGCGATGGGGATGGAAGACGACAACGGCGAGCCGCTGTGGAACAAGGTTCCCGATCACGTGAAGCGCCGCAACCTGGTCATCGTCACGCCGGACGGCGGTGTCGTTACGGTGCCGATGCCCTACGGGTTCAACCTGTTTCCGTATCTCGCCGGCCGCATCACTGGCGCGTTGCTGTCGGACGAATCGAAGCCGACCGATCGCGCCGCATCGATGACCGCCGATGTGCTCGGCGCCGCCACCGAATCGTTTAGTCCGGTGCCGCTGGGTGAGGGGCCGGCCGGCCTGGTGCCCGAGGCGCTCGGCATCGGGCTCGGCATTCAGACCAACCGCAACGACTTCGGTCGGCCGATTCGCAAGGAGAGCGGGTTCGGCCCGGACATCCCGCTCGCGAGTGTTGGCCGGCCGGACACGCTCGAGGTGTTCAAGCTGGTTTCGAAGGGACTGAACCGGATCGGGGGCGGGGACGACTTCACGCCGCCGCCAATGTCGGCGTTTGATCTGGCGCCGGAGGACATCCAATACCTGTTGCAGAAGCTTACCGGCGGCACCGGCAAGTTCGTCGTGGACATGCTGACCGTGGGCCAGAAGGCGACCGGCGGCAACATGACGCCAGCGCTCAAGCCGCGCGACGTTCCGATCACGAGCCGGTTCGTCACCAACATCGACGAGCAGGCCGCGCAGTCGTCGATGTTCTACGAGCGGCGCGAAACGATCGAACGCAGCCTCAAGCGCGTGCGCGCCGAGTTCAGCGCGGCCGGGCCCGAGGCCGCGGAGAAGATGCTCAAGGCAACGCCGGAGCTGACCGGCGCGGCGTTCAAGCGGCGCAAGCGCGACAGCAAGACGGGTGCCGCGGGTGAAATCGTCCTATCGAACGGATTGCCGCAATTCGAAGTCGCGAACGAAGATTCGGTGTTCGGCAAGTACAAGGCCGCGATCAAAGCGGGTGAGTCGCGGAACGACGCCGTCGAACAGGCTTACAAGCGATCGCCTGGGTCCATTATCCCGACCGAAGCGACTCGGATGCGTGATGCGAACGTGCGGACACAGAACACGATCCGCCAGGCCGCGCAACACGATTTCAACGGCGCTTGGGTGCGAGATGTAGTAGGAGCCGCCGAGTAGCGTCCCAAAGCCAAGCAAACGGCATCAGTACCAACAAAAAAATGTGATAGACGGCCATCAATAGCCCGAAGCCGATCGCACATGGGATGCCGACTATCAGGGCGAGGAGGAGGCGCATGCGCGGAGTTTAACCCCGGTCGGGTTCGTCCGTTCAACGCTCCGGGCGCCGGCGCATCCTCGCGTCAATTCATCGAGGCCGCGCCCATGCTCGAGCTACCCGCAACCCCTTCCGAAGCCCTGCGCGAGGCCGTGATTCCGGGCCTCGCGCTGCTCCCCGCCAAGCTCGACAGCCCAGCCGCCCGCCTGCTGGTGCTGGGAATCTGCATGCAGGAATCGAACCTGACCGACCGCGCCCAGGTGCTCAACGGCGGAGGCAAGGGCCCGGCCCGGGGACTGCCGCAGTTCGAGCGCGGAACCGAGGCGAGCAAGGGTGGCGTGTGGGGAATCTATCTGCATCCCGCGTCCCGCGAGCTGCTGCGTGGCGTATGTGCCGCGCGCAAGGTGCCGTTCCATCCCAACGCGATATGGAAGGCGATAGAGGTCGATGACCTGCTCGCGGTCGCCTGCGCGCGTCTGCTGCTGCTGACCGACGCCGAGCCTCTGCCCGCGGTGGGCGATCTCGACGGCGCGTTCGTCTACTACCTGCGCACCTGGCGCCCGGGTGCTGCACGCACGCCGGAAGGGAAAGCGAAATGTCTCGTGCGGTGGAGGACGCACTATCCACGCGCGCTCGCGGCGGTGTCCGCATGAACCGCGTGCGCCGGCAAGGCGGATACATCGCCGCCGACGTGCTGCCCCTGGCGATCAAGGCTTTCGCCGGCGTGCTGGCCGTTGCTTCGGCCGCGGTCGCCGCGGCTCATTCCCCAGCAGCTCCCGAGGTAGTCGAGCGCATCATCCTCGGCGTGCGTGAATCCGCGATCCTCGCGTCCGTCGCCGGAACCTTCATCGGCGTTTTGGTGCTGCCGAACAAGGACACTCGCCGCGTGTCGCCGCCGCAGTCGGGGCCGTGGTGGCGCCGCGGCGCGTTGTTCGCGCTGCGCCTGGCCGTGCTCGCCGTTGTGCTGCTCGGCTTTGCCTGGGTGGCTGCAACTTCGGCCGCGGTGCTCGGCCAGATCGTCCCATCGCTCGGCGGCCCCGCTGCCGTTCCCGTCGCCGGCCTCGCCGGTGTCTTCGTTCGGCCGCTGCTCCCGAAAATCTTACGCGCACTCGAGCGGCGCACGGATAGCTTCGTTGGAGGGCAGAAAGAGCCATGAACGGGATTTTGAGAATCGCCAAGGCCATTTGGTCCACCGTCACCGGCGCAATCGCAGACGCGATCGAATGGGTCGGCCGACCCGGAAACAAGCTCAAGCTCGTGTGCGCGGTATTCGCATTTGCCGCAGCCGTGCAGTCGATGGCGGCCTATCGCGCCGAGCAAGAAACGCGAGTCGTAATCGCCGAACGGAATGCCGACAAGGCGACGTGCGCCGCGGACAAGGCCGATCTATCCGCCGCGATCGCCGGCCGCGACTCCGCGCTCACGCTGGCCGCCGAGAAGCTCAAAGCCGAGGCCGACAAGGCCGCGCTTCTGGCGCAGCTCAATGTCGGGTTGCAGGCGGAAGTCGAGCGCCGCGCCAAGGAGGCCGAGCGTAGCGCCGCAGCGTTCGAGCGCGAATACAAGCGCAAGCCGCCGGAGTGTTCCGCGGCGCTTGCGGCGATGGCCGCCGCCTGTCCGACGCTGGAGGGTTACTGATGCGCCACACCATGACGATCGCCGCCGCAATGCTGCTCGCGGCCTGCGGCAAGGAGAACACCAGGCCGACGCCGCCCGCGCCGCCGGCCGTGATCTCCATCCCCGAAAAGCACTACGTGCCGATCGAGGCCGAATACACGAAGCGCTGCGCATGGGTGCGCGACGGCAAGCTCGAGGAGATGCCGACCGTTTCCCGCGGCCGCAAGACCTGCCTCGAAAAGTACGAGAGCCAGTTCGACGCGATCGAGCGCAAGCAAGGTTCGTTGGTCGGGGACTGACCGATGGGGTCTAAGTTCAAGGTTCCGGTCTACGGCACACCGCACAAGGCGGTGACCGTGGACACGAGGGCCACCGAGGGCGCCGTGTTCGGCGTCTCGTTGGTCTGGCCGGACGGGAGGGTCGTGACTGTCGCCGATCTTCGCGGAGACGACCCGGATACGCCGAACGCCACACCGACGCTGTGGCGTTTGGTGCGCGAGATTCCGCGCAACGTCGAAGAAGTCGAGAACCTCGAAAGCGCCGGCCTGGTCGTTCGCCAGCCTTCGCAGGACTGGATCACGCGCGTTGTGCTGCCGACGATCGGGCGCACCACTGTTGCCAACGGCGACGGCATCGCCGGCGACATCGTCATCGACCTGGCCGTCGTGCCGAACACCGATGGCGGCGCGATCCTGTTGACTGAGTTCGACGCCTACGGCCGCGCGTTCAAACGCAACCCCGCGACCTCGGACAACTTGGACGAGGGGGACGAGCACCTCTATTTCACAAACGCTCGCGCCGTCGATGCGCTCGAGACATGGGACGGCGGCCCTGATTACCTGCAATTGCTGCTCGACGAGTACGACCCGCCATGAATCTTTCCGCGGCGATCACTCGCATCGGCCAATTCCTCGCGGCGCACGCGCTGCGCCTGCTGCCTCCTGGCGGCACCGCCGGGCAGTCGATCCGCAAGATCGACGGCACCGACTACAACGTCGAGTGGGCCACGCCCGACGCCGGCGGCGCACAGACGATCGAGGCGAAGGCCCTCACAGACATTCCCGCCGGAACGTTGGTGCGCCTGACGGTAGAACTCGGCGATTCCGCGACGTGCGCGCGCACGAACGCACCGGATCCCGGCGGGCGAACGATCGGCGTCGGCGTATTGGCGACTGCGGCAACTGCCGGCAACCCGGTGACGGTCAAGCTCGGCGTGGTGTACGAGGACGCCGGCAACCTGTTCTATCCCGGCTATCCCGTTTACATGCGCGTGGACAACACGCTCACGGTCAACCCGGTCGGCACTACGCCCGGTGTCGGCATGGCCTTGACCGAGACTCGCGTCATCCTGACGAACGACGTACAGCGTCCGGGGACGATCGATTTCAACGCCTTTAATTCGGACGGCTCGCTCACCCCCGTACCTGAGTCGGCGATCTACCTGGTCTATGCCGATTCGTCGAATGCTTTGCGCCGCATCGGCGCCGGCATCTACCAACTCACCAGGCCGACCGAGCTTGTGCTCACCGCCGGCGGCGCGGCGGGCGGCTTTGGTCTGCCGATGTTCTCCGATGTCGCCGTCATCCTTTACGACTCGGCGGAATCGACGATGATCGACGGGTCGGCTTTCGCTGCAAACAAGCCGGTCAAGATCGTCCAGCTCGGCGCCGGTCAGGTGAAGATCGACGGGTTCAACGTTCGCTGCAAAGGCAACGCGATCACCGAGGCGGCGAACGCGGCCATCGACGTGACACCGACTCAGTACGGCGCAACGGTGGTGACGGGTGATCTTGCCGCGGCGGACACGGGCCCGTATTACACCGGCTTGCACGAAAACAGCGCGTCGGCGTTTCCGTTCTATGGCGGCACGGTGGACAGCGGCGGCATCACCGCAGCCGGCACGACGATCTTGTCGGCGCGCACGCGCGACACGATCCCGGTCGTCCGGGCTTACGTCGAGTTTTCGGGCGTGCTCAACGGCGGCGGATCGATCGGCTTTGCGAAAGGGGCGTACTTCGGCGGCGAACTTGCGGTTGATGCCGACAGCATGGCGCTGCGCGTCTCCGCAGATCTTGCCGACCTCGAGGTTCGCCACAACGGCGCGGTGATCGCCACCATCCCCGGCGCCGGCGGCCTGGGTTCGAGCGTGACCCGATACGGCGTCCTGATCGACCGGGTTGCCGGTGAGTTCTGGCTCATTTCCGGCGGCGCCTGGCTGGGCCCCGATCCGGCCACCGATCCCGGTCTGCCGTATTTTCCGGGCGGCGACGGTGGCGGTTCCGCCTGGCTCGCCCTCGAGGCGCGACCGGGTGGCGGGGAAAACCGGCTGTTCTTCCTTCCTTCCTCGCTGTCCTGGGCAACCGAGGCGACGGCGGCCGGCGCGGTGCAATTGGGCTGGCGCGCGCCCTGACGTGCCTGCATCTATTCACGGACCGATGAAGGTCGCGGGCGAAACGCCAATTGCGTAAGGGTTTGGCGTGGCTGAAATCTATTCAGCCTGGGAGCATCTCACCGCCTGGGATCGGCGCGATTACCATCCTGAGATGGACGCCCCGCAGCCCGGTTTGATCCCTCCCGATGTGGCCGACCTGCCGGCGCTCCCGCCGCGGTTCTCTTGGCATTTGCCGCACGTCAAGCAGCACCGCCGGCCGACACCGGAATCGAGGCAGGTTGTGCTCGATCACGAGGGCCCCGCCTTGGCGTCAATGCAGCCAGGCGTGCGCCAAGCCTCGGCCATGATCGGCGTCCACCGCTACATGGAGGCCGAGCGCTACAAGCGCGAGTTCCACGGGGATGACGCGCGCGCTCGCGCCCTTGAGTTCATCGCAAGGTGGGTTGCGAAATACCACGCGGAATTGGCCGCCGAACGCGAGGCGCAGATCGAGCGATCCCAGCAGAATTTACACCCTATCGGCTCGTAAGCCATTGATCGGTAATGATCGAATTGAGGTATTTGCGCGCCACCAAAAACACGGTGAATCCTTTGCGGATCATGCGCTTAGCACCGTTGCGAAAACTGCCTGGGGGGCAGAGGGTCGTCGGTTCAAATCCGGCCGTCCCGACCACTATTGCACAATGAATCAGCGGCTTACGGACTCAGTTCGTGGCCGCTTTTTTGTTTGCACCCTATTCGCACCCTATCGCTTGAGACTGAGGCCATGCCGGCGACGACCTGCGCCAGCGCTTGCGCGAACGGTTATGCCGGGGTCAACGGGCCGGCGACCAACGGTTGAAGCCGTAAACGCAAACAATCGATCTCAGCTCGCCGTGACTGCGCCATTTGTCCGCGCCGGCAGCGGAAGCCGCGATCGCGACTGCGGTGCAGGCACGGCGCTATCGCGATCGCGGCTAGTCCGGTCGCTATCGACTCCGGCGGTTATCGAGTCCGGCCGTTATCGAGTCCCGCCGTTATCGAGTCATGTACTCCGCCGCTGCACGCCATGACATCCGCGCGCCCGGTGCGATGCCAGCGCGCGGCGGTGCACTGCTCGAAGCCGCGCTCTGCGAAATTGGGGTGACGGCCACCGGATTCGCGGGCGCACTGCGCATCGACGCCGCGCCGACCGACGCCGGCATCGACGACGCCAGCGGCAGGATCTGTTCAGTCCGGCAATCGCCCGAACTCATCACCGCCTGGCTGCAATTCTGACCGTAGTACAGCAATACGCCGGTATAGTCGCCCGCGATCGCGACATCGCGGCAACCATCGCCATTGAAATCGCCGTGGGTCATCGCCTGCAAGCCACTACTCATCTGGCTCAGCCCATGCGACGCGCCGTTCCATCGCGGCGCGGTCAGCATCCCATCGCCTTGCAAATAGTAAGCGAGCACGCGATCGCCTTCCGGATAACCCGGCGGCGCGATCACCGAAACCAGATCGGTGCGGCCGTCGCCGTCGAAATCGGCGGCAAGCATCGCTTCGCTGGTCTGAATGTGCGAGGCGATCGATGGCTGCGAGGTGAAACTGCCATCGGCCCATTGCGCACGCACGAACAACTGGTCGATGTAAGGCCCGCCGCCGGCGGTATCCAGACGGCCATCGCCGGTGAAATCGCCGACCGCGTGCCACAGCCAGTTCGTCGACGCATGCAGTTCGATCGCATCGGACAAGCCTCCGCCCGGCAGTTGTTTGCGCGCCACGATCCGGTTGGCGCCGAACGGCGTGGTCGAGTCCGCATAGATCAGGTCGCGGCGGCCGTCGCCGTCGTAATCGCGTAGCGCGATCAACCTGACATAGGGCCGACCCAACGCAATGCTGCCGCTCTCGCGGATGCCGCCCGAACCATTGCCGTATTGGGTCAGCAGTTTCAAGCACGGCTCTCCGACCGGCCTGCCGCAATCGCTGGTGCTGGTCGCCGGGTATTGGCCGGTGGATACGATGTCGGCATGACCGTCCTGATCGAGGTCCATCGTGCCGTACGGATACCCCGTGTAGGGCGGCCCGGCCAGCGTACTCAAGTTCAGGCCGCCCTGGCCGTCGGAGAGCAGCAAGTCGTAACCACCGGGAAGACCCGGCCGCGGTCGACCGGAGGAGACTGCGATGTCGAGTACGTGGTCGCCGTTGAAATCGAGCAAAATCGGATACTGCGGCCGCAGCATGCCGTCGAAAGGAAGATGCCATACCTGCGACGGGACGCTGAGCCCGCCTTGCGGCGACTGCAGCAAGACATGGATGTTCCCATCCAGAGTCGTAGCGACCAGATCGTCGCGGCCGTCGCCGTTGACGTCGCCAGCCACCACTGCATTGAAGATCTGATACCCCTCATGGCCCATGCCGCCCGGCTCGAGCAGCGGCCGGTAAGCCGTGCCCTCGACCAGACCATAGACCGCGCTGTCCGCCGTTGCTGCAGCGCGCGACGAAACCGGCGCCGTAGCGGCGGTCGCAACCGGTGCGCCGCCGACCATTGGGGATTCAGTGTTGCGGCTCAGCGCCGAGGCAGGCGCCGCAAGCCCCAGCGACGGCACGCGTCCCCACACCACGACGGCGAACACGCCGGCCGCACCCAGACTCAACCAGACCTGCCAATTCGCGAAACGCATCCTTGTCTCCCCGTGTTTATTTCAGTTGTTCATATCGAATCGCATCGGACTCAACTGAGCACCGGCTTATCGACGGATTCGCGCCGCCGATGTCCGGCATGAACGGCACCGGTGCGACTGCATTCTTATCGCGCCGGATGATAGCAAGCGGCCTCGCCGGCACAGCGGTCGTGCGCAATTTCAGTCCGGCGCGACCTTGCCACAGCACGCGCATGCCGTTACGGACAGGCTTGACAGCGCCGGCGCCGCCGCATTTTTCATGACGAGCGACGAGCCATAGGCCGATTGCGCGACCGGCCCACTTTGTCGAGGACTGAGCGTGGCGACGCCGAAGCGTTTCCATCGGCCTGTGTTGGCGCGCAAGCCTGAAATCAGATCCGGTGTAGTGGCGTTACATCAGGGCTTGAGCTTGCGGGTCTCTACGACCGGGATAGGCGACACCTGGGCAGGTCAGCACCGGTCGCGGGAGTCGAGCCGATCTGCTCGAACCGATCCAATGGAGCCGACCAAGCCGCTCCTTCTGCATCCCTTTATTTACCCGTCAGGCCGCTTGAGCTTGGGGCAAGGCGTGTTCGTGGCTGGTTCGTTTCGCATCGCGGTGCGCGCCCGGCATCCGAAGAAGACCCCGCCGCCGGCGAGTCGGACCAAGTCCCTCGCGGCGAACATCATCGGGTCTTTGGGGGGGCCGGAATCCAGGCCCCAGGTTCGCGTGCCCCACGGAGGCGGACGACGGGGTATCGGTTCGGCGCCGGATAGTTCAGGCGTCGCGGACCGCGGCTATCGCAATCCGCAGTTGCTATTCGGGTACTGCATCCAGGGGGCGAACTCGCTCGTAAAGGTCGGATGTGACCGTGCGTCGATTGAAGGCCGGGATTCGCCGGCCGCGATTGCAAACGGCGCAAAAAACCAGGATATTTTGATCGTTCGCGATTCGGTACAGGACGCTCCGGTCGAGTATCCGCCGCCGCGTCGATTCCTACCCTCCGGTGACCACTCGACATGACGCCCCATCGCCGTTTCCGCGTTTCCCAGCCCCTCCTGCTCGGCCTCGTCGCGGCCGGGGTATTCGCCCTGGCTGCTTGCGACAGTTCCAAGTCCGCAACCGCGGCCGCCGCTCCGGCAACGGGCGCAGCGGCGACGGTCGCCTGCCCGTCGCAGGACCTGAAGGCTTTCGTCGCCGCCTTCGCCGAGGATCCGGCGCTGCAAAAGGCCTTTACCGCCGAGACCGTCGAGACCGCGTTCGACGACCTTGCCGCGCTCCCCGAGCCGAAAGAATCGGTCGAGTCGTTGCCGCGCTCGAGCCTGCAGTTCCCGGTCATGCCCAATCGCGCGCAGCAGGCCAAGGAAGGGTTGCAGTATCGGGAGCTTTCCGCCGACAAGGCTGGCGCCGTGGTCATCCTGGAAGTGCCCGATACCGATGCGAACCTTCGCTACACCTTCCGCCGCGATCGTTGCTGGACCCTGGTCAAGATCGTCGACCCGGCGTTCGGCAAGGCCTTTCCGGGGCAGGCGCCGGCCAAGCCGGCGGCGAACACCAGCGGCGACGCCAGTGCGTCCTCGTCCGCTGCGGACGACGACTACCGAGCGCCCAAGGGTCTGACTGCGGAGTTCGCGGCGTGCATGCGGCGCGCCGGAACGCAGCAGATTCCCGGCGCCGAATGCCTCACCGCCGAACGCCGCCGCCAGGATGCGCGGTTGAACAGGGTCTACAAGGAACTTATCGGAACTCTCAAGGGCGAGCGCCGCGACCAGGTCGTGGACGCGCAGCGCACCTGGGTGCAACTGCAACAGAAGGATGGCGCGTTCGAGGATTCGATCTTCGAGGAACTCGGATCGATGGGAAATCTGCAATCGGTCGAGTACGAAGCGCTCAGCATCAGCGAAAGAGCCGATCGCCTGGAAAAGTACCTGCGCCTGGCGAAGCTCTGATCCCCGTTACTTTCTGTCGAACGACCTCAAGGATTGAATCATGGCCAACATCGATACCCGGAATCTCAATGCCGTCGCTGGCGCGGTGTATTTCACCGTCGGCCGCGGCACGGAAGGCGGTCCTGCGTCGTACCGGTTGTCGGTTGCCGGCGTCGACAGAAGCGAGTGGGGGCAGGTCAGCGCGGTAGCCGCCAACAGCGGCTACAGCATCGGTACCATCCAGGTCGATTTGGGACAGCGCGGTACCTGGCCCTTGGGTGAGACCAGCGGTCGCCCGCTCCGTGCCGGCGAAACCACCTACGTCGACGGCATCATCTCGCAGGCGTCGGACTACGCCAGACGTAACAGCTTGCCGTTTCCCAGCGATACGACTCAGCTGCGCGCCGATCTGCTCACCCATGGCGACGGCGGGGAACTGCGCAACGGCAGGCACCGCTCCTCGATCAGCTTCATCGATGCCGGCACCCGCGAGAGCATTAATGCCTGGGCGAGTTCGGATGAGGGCCGGAGCTGGATCCACGAGAAAGTCGACTATCCCCAGGTCCGGAGCGCCACCCAGACCGCGATGACGATCCTCGACCAGCACGGCAGGAACATCCCGGAAGATCGCCGCTTCGAGGCGATCAACATCCTGGCCAAGACCGCCAATCAGTATCCCAATGGTCTGGACAAACTGCAGACCGTGCTGCGCAACGGCGGCGATTACGATGCCTTGCTCAATGAGGCCAAGGCGATCAAGGCCGACGTCCCGTACTACGCCGGTCCCAAGGCCGCGTCGGTCGCCGAGACCTACGAGAACAATTACAACGACCCCAACCGCCAGCCGGCGATGGATCGCGCCCACGGAAAGGTCAGCCGCGCCGATTACAGCCCAGCCAGCGAGCGCAACGACCCCGACGTCCAGCAGGCCTTGGCGTCGCTTCCCACCGGCCAGCAGCGCAGGGCCGCGACCAACACGGTGCTGGAACTGGGCGAAAGCGGCCGGGAGGTTCGCAAGCTCGAATCCAATCTCGCCGGCCTGGGCTATGCCGACGCGCAGGGCAGGCGCTTGGCGGTGGACGGCAACTTCAGCGGCGAAACCAAGCAGGCCGTGGAAACCTATCAGCGCACGGCGCGGCTTGAGCCTGTGGACGGCAGGGCCGGGCCGCAGACGCTGGGCGTGATCGACCGCGACGTCCGCGGGCTGCAGGAGAATCTCAAGACGCTCGGCGCGGTTCGCGCCAATGGACAGATAGTCGGTGTCGACGGCTACTACGGCGAGGACACGCGCCTGGCAGTCACGACCTTCCAGCAGACGCATGGGCTCGATCCCAGCGGCATCGCCGATCCGGCGACCCGCGCGGCCATCGAGACCGCAGCGCGCGAGCGCACCCAAGGCGGCCAGACGCAGCCTCAGCCGGGCACGCAGACCGCGCCGGCCAATCCAGCCAATCCGGCGCAGCCTGCGCAGACCGCCCCCGCGAATCCCGCGCAACCGGCCGCGCCAGGAACGACGGCGCCGCCCGTCCAAGCCAACGGCCCGCGTTCGTTCAACGACGTGATGCGAGTGGTGCTGCCGCCGCAGAACGGCGTCAACCCGCACATGACCAGCGATTTCGGCCCGCGCACGCTCAACGGCAAGGCCGACGACCACGGCGGCGTCGATTTCAATTACGTCGGCGGGCAGAGCGGCATCAACCTGCGCCATCCGACCGTGCATTCGCCGGTCAGCGGCACCGTGGTGCGGTCCGGCGGCGGCTACAACATGGTGGGCATTCGCGACGATCAGGGTAACGTGCACCAGATCCTGCATCTGGATTCGCGCTCGGTGCAGGTCACCAATCCGCCAACCCGCGTACAGGCCGGCGACCCGATCGGCACCATGGGCGGAGAGGTACCGGGCGCACGCGATATCGCCCAGCACGTCCATTACCAGTTGCGCGATCCCAATGACCGGATCATCGATCCGGAAGCCTATTGGAACAATCCGCAACGCGCCCAGGGAGCCGCGCCCGCGGCCGATGCCCTGGCCGACGGCCGCTTGCAGCGCAACGAACGCGGCGAGCCGGTGAAGGCGTTGCAACAGAATCTGGAAACGCTCGGCGTGCAGTTCCAGGACGCGCAGGGGCGGCGGATCGCCGCGACCGGTTTCTACGGCGCGCAGACCGAAACCGCGGTGCGCGACTTCCAACGCACGCATCAGCTCGATCCCACCGGCGTCGCCGACCCGGCCACGCGCCAGGCGATCGAAACCGCGGCGCGCGAACGTACCCAGGGCGAGCCCTCGCGCAATACGCCGACCGCGCCGCAGCCATCGTCGCAAGCGCCTTCGGCGACGCCGTCGCAGCCCGAAGCCACGCGGCCGGCCGCGGCCCCGGCCAACGCGGCGGGCAACCTGGATTTGCTGACCCATCCGGCCAATCCCCACAACCCCTTGTATAACCAGATCCTCGGCAAGGTGCACGAGGAGGAACGTAAGCGCGGCATTCCGTCCGGGGAGTACAGCCAGAACCTCGCCGCTGCGCTCACCGTGGAAGCGGTGCGCGAGCGCATCACCCAGGTCGATCGCATCGAGTTCAGCCGCGACAGTTCGCTCGCTCGCGTGGTGCAGATAAGCGCGATGGGAGACCGCCCGGAGATCAACCGCAACACCGACGGCGTCGCCACCCAGCAGGCGGTGCGTCAATCGGTGCAGGAAAGCAGCGAGCAGACCGCGCAGGTCGCCAACAACGTCCTTACCCAGGACGCCAACGAGCAGCGTCAGCGGCAGGAGCGTTCCGAAAAAGCGCTGTCGCAGTAGTCGGCTCGCGTCGGCGGCCGTCGCACGGTCGCCGAAGTCGAAGCGCAGCGTCGGCAAAAGCCCCGCACTGGCGGGGCTTTTGTTTGTCGGCCGCTACAGCCGGCTCGTCGACGAGCCAAGACGCCGCCGCCCGGATACGGCCGTTTCGAAGATTCCGCGGCCGCGCAGCGCTGCGGCATCTTCGAAATCGCAGGCTGTGCGAACGCTGCCGACGACAATGGCACAGGCCATCGGGCCCGACCCGGACCGGCAGGGCAGGATGCCGGCATTGCGAGCAAGCCCATGACTCCGACCCCTTTGGAAAAGACCGGCGAGTTCGAGCGCACCGACAACGGTTGGGTGCTCAAGTTCTGGACGCGCGAGGACGCCGGACTGCGTCTGCGCCACGAAGTGTTCGACGACACGCCGGCGTTGTTGCGGCGGATCTATGAAGTGTTCGGCCGCGACGCCAAGCCGATCGCGCCGCCGCGTATCGCCGCCTGAGCCGCGGATCGGTGGGCGCCCGGGCAGCGACGATGCGCTGTGGGAGGGATTTCAGCCCGACGCTTTCCGATCCGGTGAGCTCTACGGACTGACGGAAAAGCGTCGGGGCTGGGGCCTCTCCCACAAGGCGTATGCCCCTGAGCGGAAGCGACAAGCGATTCGAGGCCGCGCTTCAGTTCCCAGCGCAGCCGCTGGCAATGCCTAGGGATCCTCGACCGTATAGCCCGCATCGCGCAGCTGATCGAGCAAGCCGCCGCTTTCCAGCAGATCCGACACCGGCAAAGTAGCGAAGGTGCTGTTGTTCTTGGCGATCGCGACCTGCGCGCGCTGCAACCATTGCGCGGTCACCCGCTGGCGCAGATCGCCGATGTTCAGGCGTTGGGCTACGCCGGTCGCGGCCAGCGCTTCCAGGCAGGTGCGGTATTGGTCGCCCTGCGGCAGCGAGCGCAAGGTGGCGATGTCGCCGATCGCCCAGGCGTTGCCGCGTGCGCGCATCGATTCCAGATCGCCCTCGATGCGCGCGAGCGTCTTGGAAAAACATTCGCGGTCGTCCAGCGCGCTGGCGGAGAATTCCTTGAGCGTGGCCTTGGGGTCGTCGATCTTCAGCGTCACCCGCGCTTCGACGACCGGCACGTCGTATCGCTTGACGGTTTTCTCCACCACCGGTTGGACCACGCCCTTGAGCGACAGGCCCGACTGACGGATCGCCGCTTCGTACAGCTCCTGCGCGGCGAAGATCGGCCGCCACTTCTCCACGCCGCCGTCGCGGCCGATGTAGCGCGCCTTCAACGCCGACCAGCGCGCGTACAGATCCGCAGGCACCACTTCCTGCAAGGTCTTGCCGTCGGGATTCTTGCGCGCCTTCAGCGCGGTCGGAATCAGCATCATGGTGCGAAATACGCCCAGTTCGGTACCGAAGCTGACCGAGGGCGGAGCGATGACTTCCTGCGACTCAGCGATGGTCGCCTCGACGTTGCGCGACAACCAGGTCATGTCCTTCGGCAGCGGGCTCAAGGTGCCCAGGATCCACAGCACGTGACCGCCGCGCATGACCTTCCACATGCCGGGGCCGGGCTGCTCGCCGGTGACCACCAGGGTCTCCATGTCGCGGATGCCGCCGGGCGGCGTCGCCGGCGCGGCGGCGGCACTCGGGGCGGGTGCGCTCTGAGCGGGCACGCTCTGCGCGACCGCGGCGCCGGACAGGGCCGCGGTCAGGAGGAGGGCGGTAACGATGGCTCGACGCATCCGTGGCGCTCCTGGGGGCGGGCAGGCCGGGGTTGGACGGAAGCCGGATCGTAGCCGGTCCGCGACGGCGACTGTGTACTGGTCTGTAACCTGGCCGGTTGCGCAATGCGATTTTGCGCCGCCGTTATCCGTCCGCGGCGGCGCGGCGTTGTGGATACGGCGTGACGAAGTTTGCAAATGAGAACTATTGCCAACTAGACTGAGCGTCGGCCCGCCTGCGCGGGAGCCCGCCAGCCAGGCAGGATGCCGCCCCGGCTCGGCCGCCCTTCGCTACCGATATCGCATGACCGAGACCCTCGCCAATCCGGCCGCCGTGCCCGCGCCCCAGGGCGTGCGCGCCTCGCAACGTTCGCCCGCGGGCGGCGGCGCCGCGCCGCATGCGCGCAAGCCGCGCGCGAAGCTTTCGTGGCGCTACCGCGGCGCGGTCGCCGTGCGGGCGCTCGCCGCCACCGTGATCGGCTATCTGGTCGCGTACGGCTTTACCGCGCTGGGTACGTTGGTTTTGCCGTTTTCTCGCAACGATCGGGTCATAGCGGCCAGCCTGCTGTGCTTCTTCGTTTGGTGCGCGGCGGCGATGTACGCCTTCGCCGCGCGCAGCGCATGGCGCGCGTGCTGGGTGCTGGCGCTGTGGGCGGGTGCGATGTACGGCATCGCGCTGTTGTTCCCCGAAGCCGCGGCACGGCCGTAAGGAGACGCGCATGAAGAATACGTTCTCGCAAGCGATGGCCTGGCTGCACACCTGGGCGGGTTTGGTGATCGGCTGGCTGCTGTTCGTGATCTTCGTCGGCGGCACCATCGCCTGCTTCGACAAGGAGCTCACGCACTGGATGCAACCGGCGTTGCACGGCCACGAGCGCAGCGCGGAAAGCGTCAATCTCGCCAAGGCGGTCGAGCAGTTGCAGCAGGTGTCCAAGCCGCATCCGCACGCGTACTACGTCACCTTGCCCAGCGAGCGCAGCAAGTCGCTGGACGGCGGTGTCTACTACGACGCCGGCACTCCGGATCTGGTTTCGCTCGATCCGGCCACCGGCCGCAAGATACCCGACACCGCGGGCGGCGAATTCTTCTTCACCCTGCACTACAACCTGCACGCGGAAACCTGGGGCATGTACGTGGTCGGCGTCGCCGGCATGTTCATGCTGATCGCGATTTTCAGCGGCATCGTGATCCACAAGCGCATCTTCAAGGACTTCTTCACCTTCCGGCCGAAGAACGGCGGCCAGCGCGCCTGGCTGGACGGACACAACCTCACCGGCGTGCTCGGATTGCCGTTTCATTTGATGATCGCCTACACGGGTGTTGCGATTTTCGTCGCCAACTACATGCCGGCGGGTTTGAATGCGGCCTATAACGGCGATATCGAGAAGTTCTTCGTCGAGGCCGCCGACAGCTACGAACGGCCGGAGACGCATCAGCCGCTCAATACCATCTATCCGATCGACAAGCTGGTCGCCGACGCGCGCGCGCGCCTGGGCCAGCCGATCACCTGGGTCAGCGTGCACCATCCCGACGACACCAGCGCGACGATTTCCTTCGGCGGCGATCACAGCCGCGATGTGGCGTGGAACTTCAACACCGTGTTCTACGACGCGGCCGACGGTAAGTTCCTGCACCAGTCCGGGCCGATGGGCGGCGGTTACAAGACCTATACCTTCATCGGCGGCATGCACATGGCCCAGTGGGGCGGCAGCGCCTTGCGCTGGCTGTACTTCGTGATGGGCATCGGCGGCTGCGTGATGATCGCCAGCGGCATGCAGGTGTGGGTGAACAAGCGCGCCAAGAAGATCGCCGAGGCCGGCAGCGCGTCGGGCTACGGCCTGGTGCAGGCGCTCAATCTCGGCGTGGTCGGCGGCATGCCACTGGCGAGCGCCGCGATGGTGATCGCCAACCGGCTGATCCCGGCCGACGTCGCCGCGCGCGCCAGCGCCGAGATCACGGTGTTCTGCGCGGTGTGGATCGCGGCGAGTCTGTACGCGGCGGTTCCGGCCGTGCACAAGCGCGGCTGGGGCCCGTTCTTCGCGCTCAACGCGGCGGCGTTCGCGCTGATTCCGCTGGTCAATCTGGCGACCGCGCCGAACAGTCATCTGATCGCGACCATCGGTCGCGGCGACTGGTCGCTGGCCGCTGTGGATCTGACCGCGCTGGCGCTGGCGACGGGGTTCGCGCTGCTCGCGCGGCGCTCGTTCGCCAAAGCGCGCAAGCCTGTCGCCGAGCGCAAGCCGCGCCGGCAAGAACGCGCGGGCCAGCCCGCGCTGGCCGATCGCTGAGGGCGCGCGCATGCTTTGGTTCGGTTTGTGTCTGGGTGTCGCGGCGTGGTGCCTGTTGAGCCTGGGGCTGGAAAAGCACCATCAACAGGTGTTCGCCTGGCCGTTCAACCCATCGCGCGCGCGTTGGCTGCGCGCGGCCGGCTGGCTGTTGCTGGCGGTGGATTTCGCCTTGTTCGTGAGCGGTTGGGGATGGGCGCAAGGCCCGATCTTCTGGTTCGCCACGCTGATCGTTTCGGCGCTGGCGTGGACGTTGCTGATGACGATGGCGCCGAAGGCGAGCACCAAGGTCGCCGCGCTGGTGGTGCTCAGCGCGCTGGTGTCGATTCCGGTGTGGGCGGGCTGAGACCGAGCGTCGCGCCGCGTGCCAGCGCATGCGAACCGCAGGCTGCGCATCGCGCTTAGCCGCGAAGTCTTTTGTGGGAGGGGCTGAAGCCCCTCCCACAATAATTCTGATAGGTCGTCCCTGGTGTTGCAGGGGCACAGCTTCGCTGCGGTCGCGTCGCTGCAGCCGAAAACACTACGCCGCAAACGCAACGCGCCCGGCAAGGCCGGGCGCGAGATTTGATCCGAATCGAGTGCGATGCTCAGCCGATAGCGCTTTGCACCGGCGCCGTGGCGATCTGCGGCCAACGCTTGAGCACGCTCGCGCGGATCGAAGCCGAATCCAAACCGGCCTCGGCCAACAATTGTTCGCGGCTGGCGTGGTGTTGGAATTCGTCGGGCAGACCCAGGTGCAGCATCGGCAACACGATGCCTTCGGCGGCCAACAGTTCGGCCACGCCGCTGCCGGCGCCGCCGGCGACGACGTTGTCTTCGAGCGTGACGAAGCCCTCGTGGGTGCGCGCCAGCTCCAGGATCAGCGCGCGATCGAGCGGTTTGACGAAACGCATGTTGACCACGGTGAGGCCGAGTTCGGCGGCGACCGCTTCGGCCGCCGGCACGATCGCGCCGAACGCGAGCAGGGCGATACGCGAACCCTGACGGCGCAGCTCGGCCTTGCCGATCGGCAGCACGTCGAGAGTGGGCTGGATCGCCGCGCCCGGACCGGTGCCGCGCGGGTAACGCACCGCGGCCGGGCCTTCGTAGCGATGGCCCGTGCTGAGCATCTTGCGGCATTCGTCTTCGTCGGCCGGCGCCATCACCACCATGTTCGGCACGCAGCGCAGATACGACAGGTCGAGGTTGCCGGCGTGCGTCGCGCCGTCCGGACCGACCACGCCGCCGCGATCGATCGCGAACAGCACGTCGAGGTGCTGGATGGCGACGTCGTGCACCAACTGGTCGTAGCCGCGCTGCAGGAAGGTGGAGTAGATCGCGACGACCGGTTTCGCGCCTTCGCAGGCCATGCCGGCCGCCAGCGTCACGGCGTGCTGCTCGGCGATGGCGACGTCGAAATAACGCTGCGGGTATTCCTTGCTGAAACGCACCAGGCCCGAGCCTTCGCGCATCGCCGGGGTGATGCCCATCAGGCGCTCGTCGGCGGCGGCCATGTCGCACAGCCATTCGCTGAAGATGTCGGTGTAACTGGGCTTCTTCGCGCCGGGCTTGCTGATCAGGCCTTTTTCGGGATCGAACGGGCCGACCGCGTGATAGCCGATCTGGTCGTCTTCGGCCAACTCGTAGCCTTTGCCCTTGGTAGTGATGATGTGCAGCAGCTGCGGACCCTTGAGGCCCTTGAGCGTCTTCATCGCGCTGAGCAAGGCGGGCAGGTCGTGGCCGTCGATCGGGCCGGTGTAGTGGAAGCCGACTTCTTCGAAGAAGGTCGACGGCACGAACATGCCCTTCCAATGTTCTTCCCAGCGGCGCATGAACTTGGCCGCCGGCTTGCGCTTGTCGCCGAGCAGTTTCTTGCCACCTTCGCGGATCGCGTTGAGCGTGCGGCTGCCGGTGAGGCGGCCGAGCATCTTGGTCACGCCGCCGACGTTCTCGGAAATCGACATCTGGTTGTCGTTGAGGATCACCAGCAGGTTCGGTTCCGGATCGGTCATGCCGCCGGCGTGGGCCAGCGCTTCGAAGGCCATGCCCGCGGTCATCGCGCCGTCGCCGATCACCGCCACGATCTTGCGATCGTCGTTCTTGCGCTGCGCGGCGATGGCCATGCCGAGCGCGGCCGAGATCGAAGTCGAGCTGTGGCCGACGCCGAAGGTGTCGTATTCGGATTCGTCGCGCTTGGGGAACGGGGCGACGCCGTCCTTCTGTTTGACGGTGTGGATCTCGTCGCGGCGGCCGGTCAGGATCTTGTGCGGATAGCACTGATGGCCGACGTCCCAGACCAGGCGGTCGACCGGCGTTTCGTACAGCCAGTGCAGCGCGACGGTGAGTTCGATCACGCCCAGGCCCGCGCCGAAATGTCCGCCGACCAAGGCGACTTGTTCGATCAGATAGGCACGCAGTTCCTCGGCGATCGCCGGCAGTTCCTCTTCGGGAAAGCCGCGCAGGTCGGCCGGGGCCTGGATACGGGAAAGACGCGGGTAGCGCTGTGAATCGATCATCACGACCATCTGGCATTCAGCTAGTCGAGCATTGTCCTGCCCCAAGGTGAGGCGGGCAAGAAGTGTGACGGTTTGAGGTTCAGCTCGAACCGTCATAAAACCAGGCCGCAGTCCCGATCCGAGCCTGATTTGCACCGATTCGCGCCGATCTGCACCGAACCGTGCCGAATGCCGCCATTGGCCGGTTTTCGGCACACCGTCGCAGCTCGGCGGCTGCGACGATCCGACGCGGGCGGCTCAGCGGCCGCGCAGGCGTCCGAACAGGCCGCCGGACTTGGCCGGTTCGGCCGGGGTCGGGTCGCCCTCGGGCTCGGCGAAGCCGGTGGCCAGGTTGGCGTTGATGAAATCGGCGACCTCGCTCTCGGTGACGCCGCTGGCTTCGGCGATTTCGGCGAGGGTGGCCGGCGCCTTCATCATCACCGTGGCGATGCGGAAGTGCTTGGGATATTCGCGTTCGGTCTGCGGCCACTTGGTCATGCGGTAGCGGCGGTGCGGGTCGTGGCCCGGGGCCAGGCGGCCGCGGCCGGCGAGCAGATTGCCGAACCACACCAGCCGCGTCAGGGGCATCGGCGCACCGAGTTGCACGGCGGCGCTGTCCCATTGCGCGGCCGGCAGCAGCTCGAATTCGGCCGGGGCGAAGCCGCGATCGAACAGGCCCGACAGCGGCTTGAGCGCGGCCGGGCCGTGGTATTTGCGGTGGTCGGCGTCGATCAGGATGCGCTCATTGCCGCTGCCCACGCGCAGCAGTCCGCGCAGACGGCCGGGGACCAGCCAGTCGAGCATGCCGTCGCCGCTTACGGTGATGGTGGGTACCGAAGGGGAAACCGACACGGCGGCGGTTGCCGGCGCTACGACCGCAGGTGCGACCGGAAACGCGGGCGCGGAAGCCGCCGCCGGGGGCGGTGTTGCGGGAACGGCAGGAGCGGCAGGAGCGGCAATCGGAGCGGCCGCCACGGGCGCGCGAGTCGCGGGAATTGCGGCCGTCGCCGCTTGCTGCGCGACTGCCGCCTTGGCCCGAGCCAGGTCGGTCTGCAGCAGTTCGACCACCACGTCGGGCAGTGCCGCGGTCGGATCGGTGCGCGGTTGCTGCGGAATCTGCACCGTGGCCGGCGCCACCGGCGCGGGAGCCGGCGTGGGCAACGACTGGCCGCTGTGGGTCGCGATCTCGCCGAGCAGGCGCACCAGCGAGTCGGCACTGAAGGGGTGGGTCAGCAGATAGTCGGCCTGGGTGCGCTGGGCCGCGGTCAGTGCGACCACCGCCTTGCCCGAGGCATGCAGGCGCAGCCAGCTCATCGGGCCGTACATGCTGTCCATGTCGACGACGACGAAGTCGGCTTGTTGTTCCTGCACCAGAGTCCAGTGTCCGCCGAGTTGCGCATTGGCCACCTTGAAGGCAGTCTGCAAAGCAGACTCCGTCGCCGGGTCCATGCCGGTCAGACCGAGGGTCAAAGGCATCTTGGTTACATCCGAAAGTCGATGATGATCAGTGTCCGGGAGGACAGGATGGTCGTCAACGAGCGTTATGCGTCGCATTTGCGCGCAGATCGGCATGCCCGGTGTGGACACAGGTCCGATACTGCGACGGATTTCACGACTTAACCGCTCAGTCGTGCGTTCTTCGGCAACTGGTTTTTCAAGAACGCCATCTGGTCGGCCAGGATGTTCCTGTTCGACAGGATCAGGTGCTCGACCCAGCTCGGCCGGTACGGTACCGCGAGCAGCGGCATGCTCGCCTGCTGCGGGGTGCGATTGCCCTTGCGCGAGTTGCAGGCGAAGCAGGCGGCGACCACATTCTCCCAGATGTCGCGGCCGCCCTTGGACACCGGCACGACGTGGTCGCGGGTCAGGTGCGGGCGGTGGAAGTCGTGGCCGCAATACATGCACAGATGGCCGTCGCGGGCGAACAAGGCGGCGTTGGTCAGCGCGGGCGTGGGATCGAGCGCGCCGGGCCGTGCGTGGCCGCGCGCTGCGACGATGGGGTGCAGCTCCAGGATGCTGCGCTCGCCGGTGAAGCGGTTGATGCCGCCGTGCACTTGCAGGCACGGATCGCCCAGGGTCCAGGCGACCGCGCCGCGCGCGTAGAGGCAACTGGCCTCTTGCCAGTTCATCCAGTCGAGCACGCGCCCATGCGCATCGAGCGACAACAGCCGCACCGAGTTCAATCGTTCCAGGGCATTGCGAGGGACGGCGCGCGGGCCGGTCCAAGGCGAATAAGGATCGCCGACACCGGATGCATCCGGCTCACGCTGAAGCATTTCAGCGTGGGTTCCGGTTCGGACCAGGCGGATCTTCGCTCTATCGGTCTCCATCGGGAACCCAGCTTATACGCTCTTGGTTACATTTTGTGTAGATGGGCGTCCATGCGGGTGGGGCGAAGAGGGGCGTTCGTGGTGGTCGCGGGTTGCGGATGCGGGTGCGAAGCAGCTCGGTCGCGACATCGTTCGGTCGCAGCCGGATATGGTTTTTCGTCGTGACCGAAGGAAAAGCATCGGGGCTGAAGCCCCTCCCACAAAAGACTTCGTGAGCTTCGAGGTTGCCGAAGGCTTCGTGAGCTTCGAGGTTTCCTGTGGGAAAGCCGGAGGCTTCTTGAGCTTCGAGGTTCCCTGTGGAGGAGCCGAAGGTTTCATGAGCTTCGAGGCTTCTTGTGAGGCAGCAGAAGATTTCGTGAACTTCGAGGCTTCTTGTGGTGCAGTCGAAGACTTGGCGAGCTTCAAGGCTTTTTGTGGTGCAGCCGAAGACTTCGCGAGCTTCGAGGCTTTTTGTGGGAGGGGCTTCAGCCCCGACGCTCTTCGTTCCGATCGCCATGCGCTTCGCCGCAGCGAGGCCAGGCAAGAGTGTCGGCCCGCCGCGAAGCCCTCCGGACAGGAAGACTTCGCGGCGCGCCGATCGCGGCCTGGGCTCAGTTGCCGAAAGCTTCCGCGGCGAGGTTCATCAACGGCGCAGTGCCGCTGTCGATCGCCGCCTTGTGCGCCAGGGTGCGCGGCAGGATCCGGCTGAAGTAGAAACGCGCGGTTTCGCGCTTGCCGTCCTTGAAGTTTTGCGACTGTGTCGAAGCCTCGGCCGCGGCGACGCTGCGCGCCCACCAGTAGGCCAGCGAGACGTAGCCGGAATAGAACAGGTAGTCGTACGACGCCGCGCCGACTTCGTCGGCATCGGCGGCCGCGCGCTTGCCGATGGTCATGGTCAGTTGCAGCCACTCGGCGGCGATCTTGCGCAGCGGCGCGATGAACTCGGCGACTGCGGCATTGCCTTCGTTCTGCGCGCAGAACGCCTCGATCTTGGCCAGCATCACCTGCAGGCCCGCGCCCTGCAATTGCATGACCTTGCGACCGAGCAGATCCAGCGCCTGGATGCCGGTGGTGCCTTCGTACAAGGTGGTGATGCGTGCGTCGCGTGCGAGCTGCTCCATGCCGTGCTCGGCGATGTAGCCGTGGCCGCCGAAGCATTGCAGCGCGTGGTAGGTGCATTCCACGCCCCATTCGGTCAGGCAGGCCTTGACGATCGGGGTCATGAAACCGATCAGCGCATCGGCCTCGTTGCGTTCCTTTTCGTCCGGCGCGGCGTGAGCGATATCCACCTGCAGCGCGGCGTCGTAACCCATCGCCCGGCCGCCTTCGACCAGCGCCTTGCAGGTCAGCAGCATGCGCCGCACGTCGGGGTGGACGATGATCGGATCGGCCGGCAGTTCCGGAAACTTGGTGCCCGACAGCGAACGCATCTGCAGACGATCGCGCGAGTAGCGCAGCGCGTTCTGCAGCGCGCGGTCCGACAACCCCAGACCTTGCAGGCCGACTGCGAGGCGCGCGGTGTTCATCATCGTAAACATCGCCATCAGGCCCTTGTTCGGCTGGCCGATCAGATAGCCCTGCGCGCCGTCGAAGTTCATCACGCAGGTGGCCGAACCGTGGATGCCCATCTTGTGTTCCAGGCTGCCGCACCGCACCGCATTGGCCTCGCCGATGGCGCCGTCGCGCGCGACCTTGACCTTCGGCACGATGAACAAGGAAATGCCCTTGCTGCCGGCCGGTGCGTCGGGCAGGCGCGCGAGGACCAGATGGATGATGTTGTCGGTGAGGTCGTGCTCGCCGGCGGTGATGAAGATCTTGGTGCCGCTGATCGAATATGAGCCGTCGGCCTGCGGCTCGGCCTTGGTTTTCAGCAGGCCCAGGTCGGTGCCGCAATGCGGTTCGGTCAGGCACATGGTGCCGGTCCAGCGGCCTTCGACCAGCGGCTTGAGGAACACGTCTTGCTGCCACTCCTCGCCATGGTGCAACAGCGCTTCGGTGGCGCCGTGCGAGAGCAGCGGGAAGTTGCCCCAGGCCAGATTGGCCGCGTCGATCATTTCCTTGAGCGGCACGCCGGCCGCGTGCGGCAAACCTTGGCCGCCGAACTTCACTTCAGCGGTGAGACCCGACCAGCCGCCTTCGACGAACTGGGTGTAGGCCTGCTTGAAGCCCGGCGGCGTGGTGACCGCGCCGGTGGCCTTGTCGTGGCTGCAGCCGATCTGGTCGCCGATGCTGTTGAGCGGTGCGAGCACGGTCTCGTTGAACCGCGCGCCTTCCTCGAGCACCGCATCGAGCGTGTCGCGGGTCGCGTCGGCGTAGCCCAGGCGCTGGAACTGGGCTTCGGCGCCGAGCAAGTCGAACAGGACGAAGCGCATGTCGGTGAGGGGGGCTTGGTAGGTGCTCATGGGTATCCAGGATTCGAGATTGGGGATTCGGGATTGGCAATGGCAGCGGACGCGGGAGGTGGCTGGAGGGTCGGCCCTGGGTTTACGAATCCCCAATCCCGAATCCCCGATCCCGGCTTTACCGCATCACCCCGGGCAAGCCCGGCGCCGGGCTCAGCGCGCTGCTGCGTTCGATGTTGAAGATGCGTTGCTTGGCCTGATCGGGCGTGGCGGCGATGTCGCCCTTGAGGCTGTAGTTGAGGCTGCGGCCGCCGGCCAGGGCGTCGGCGATGGCGAGCTTGGCGCCGCCGGAGGGCTTGAGCGCGACGGTGACCACATCGGCCGATTCCGGGCCGATCGACAGGGCCGGCTGGGACTGCAGTTGGCCGGCGCTGTCCTCGCCGAGCTTGAGCTGCAGGTCGATGCGGTCGAACTGCATCGGGATGCTGCTGAAGTTCTCGATCCGCACGTCCACCGACCAACTGCCGTCGGCGCGCACGGTCAGCTGTTGGATGCGCGCGGCCGGCTCGGAGACGCGGCGCACCGACCCGGACTTGCAAGCGGCCAATAGCGCGAACACCAGCGCCAGACCGAAGACCCGCACCCAGACCCCTGCTTTCATGCCGCCGCTCCGTATCGTTCGATGCCTTGGGATGGCGAGGATACTACGGCGAATGGTGGGGCCGGCAGGGCCGGATCGGCGGTTTCGGGAGGTGGGCCGAGGCCGTTGGGGGTGTGAGGGGCGAAGGAGGGAGGGGGCGTCGGGGCCTGGTTTTCTTGGTCGCGGCTTGCGCCGCTCCTACATGAGCTGCCTGTAGGAGCGGCGCAAGCCGCGACCACGCCAACTCAACCGCTACGCATCCCACGCCCACTACAGTTCCCGGGCCACCGCCGAGCCGGCCTGCCTCAATCCACCAGGCCCTTGCGCAAGGCGTAACGCACCAATTCGGCGGTATTGCGCACCCCGAGCTTCTCCAGCACCCGGCCGCGATGGTTCTCCGCGGTCTTCACGCTGATCGCCAACTGGCGCGCGATTTCCTTGGTGGTCAGGCCTTCGGCGATCAGGTGGAACACCTCGCGCTCGCGCGCGGTCAGGCGTCCGTACGGATCGCCGAGATCGCGTTCGGGATGGCGCAGTTGCTCGGCCAGCGCGCGCGCGGCCTGCGGGCCGAAATAGCCTTTGCCGGCATGCACGCTGCGCACCGCCGCGATCAGCTCGGCGGCGGGGCTGTCCTTGACCATGTAGCCGGTGGCGCCAGCGCGCACGGCTTGCAGCACGTACTCGTCTTCCTGGTGCATGGTCAGCACCAGCACGCGTGCCTCGGGCTGACTTTCGAACAAGCGCCGGATCACTTCCAGGCCACTCAGCCGCGGCATCGACAGGTCGGTGACGACCACATCCGGGCGCAGCGCTTGCGCCAGCCTGAGCGTTTCCACGCCATCGGCGGCTTCGGCGACCACATCGATGCCGCCGCCGCGCAGAAGATTCACCAGGCTCTCGCGAACCATGGTGTGGTCGTCGGCGATGAGCACGCGAACGGGCGGAGAGGTCATGTCCGCAGCCTGCGCAGGGCTTCGCCGCGCGTCAAGCCAAGCTTGCGGTGATGGCTTCCCGTGAATGCCCGCCGCGTGGCATTCAGGCGTATTCAGGCGTATTCAAGCGGTATTCGCGCGCTCACGAGCATGCCTTTGCCGATCGCGCTGCGCAGCCGCAGCTGGCCGCCGTACAACTGCAGACGTTCGCGCATGCCGCCCAGGCCGTTGCCGCCGCTGGCCAGGGCCTGTTCCGGATCGCAGCCGCGGCCGTCGTCGTGGATCTCCAGCAGCACGCCGGCGGCTTGCCGGCGCAGGCCGACCTGGATCTGAGTGGCCGCGGCGTGCTTGGCGGCGTTGGTCAGCGCTTCCTGGGTGACCCGGAACAACAGCGTCTGCAGTTCGCCGTCCAGGGGCGGCAGCGGGTCGATCTCCAGCACGATCCGCGCGCCGCTGAGCTCGGCCTGGCTGCGCACCAGCCAGCGCAGCGCGGCTTCCAGGCCGAGGTCGTCGAGGATCGGCGGGCGCAGCATGCGCGACAGCTCGCGCGTGTCCTCCAAGGTATCGCCGCACAGGGCCAGCGCCGCGGCGACGGTGTCGCGCAATCGGGCCTGTTGCGGCGTCAGCGCGGCGTCGAGTTCGTGCAGCCGGTGCTTGAGCACGGTGAGATTCTGGCCGACCCCGTCGTGCAGTTCGCGGGCGATGCGGCGGCGTTCGTCTTCCTGCACTTTCCATACCGCGCGGCCGAGGCGGCGGAACTCGCGTTCGTTGCGTTCGAGCCGTTCCAGCAATTGCTGGTAGAGCTCGCGCAGGTCGGCGTTGGCGTGTTCGCTCATGGGCGCGGCGTCGGTACGGGCCGGGCCGGGACGTTGACGGCTTGCGCGCGCGCCGGGTCGTAGCCGGCGCGCAGGCCCGGCGGCAGTTGCCCGCGCACGCGCTGCTGCGCGGCGAGGGCTTCCTGGTCGGCGTTGCCGGCTGCGGTGTCGTCGCCGACCGCGCGTTGGGCTTGCGCGGCCAAGGCGTGCAGATCGGCGGCGAACAGATTGTCGCCGCGGCGCAGCAGCGGTTGCGCGTCGCGGTAGACGCGCAAGGCACCGGCCGGATCGTTGCGCGCCAAGGCTGCGCGCATCCGCGCCTGAGTCCATTGCAGGCGCAGGCCGGCGTGACCGAGCGCGGCGACTCGCGCATCGAGGGCGGGATCAGCCACGGCGCTGTGCAAGCCGGCGCCGTGCAAGGCGGTCTGCAGTTGCAGCAGGCGCACGCCGGATCGTTCCGCGTCGCGTTGAGCGTCGGCGAGCGCGCGGCGTTCGCTGTCGCGATCGCCGGCGCGCCGCGCCAGCTGCGCGCGCAGCAGGGCGGCGATGCCGCGTTGTTCGGACGAGGCGGCGGCAATCTGCGCGGTCAACGCGTCCAGCGCCTTGCGCGCCTCGCCATCGGCCTGCGCGTAGACCAGCGCCTGCGTCCGCAGCAGGCCGACATCGACCTGGCCGCGCGCATCGCCGCGTTGCTTGAACAACGCATCGGCCTGGTCGATTTGCCGCAGAGCGTCGCCGATGCGGCCCTGCATCAAGTCCAGTTCGGCCAGGTTGCGTCGGCCGACCGCGGCTTCTTCCATCATCTGCCGGGACAGCGCATCGTCGAGCGAGGATTGCAGCCGCTCGCGTGCCTGCGTCCATTGCCCGCGCGCGGCGGCCAGTTGGCCGAGGTTCTGCAGGGTGCGGATGCGGCCGGTTTCGTCGCCGAGCTTGGAATAGGCCTCGCGCGATTGCACCAGATACGCCTCGGCATCGTCGTAGGCGCCGAGTTGGTACTGGGCGAAGCCGATGTCGTTGAGCGCCTGCGCGGTACCGCCGGCATCGCCGGCCTGTTGCCAGGCCGACAAGGCGCGCCGGAACGCGGTCAATGCGCCGGGGTAATCGCCGCGCTCTTCGGCGAGCAGGCCCAGTTCGTTTTCCACCGCGGCCAGACCGTGGCGGTCGTCGAGCGCAGCGTGCAATTCGCGCGCCTGACGCAGATGCCGCTCGGCTTCGTCGAATTGCCCGGTCAGCACCAGCACATTGCCCAGATTGCGCAGACTGGTCGCCAGCCCGCGCCGGTTGCCGACCGCGCGGCGCAGCTCGACCGCGGCTCGGTACTGAGCCTGGGCGTGATCGTTCTGCCCCAGCCGGGCATAACCGATCCCGAGCGCGTTCTCGGTTTCGCCTTCGCCGTAGCGATTGCCGCTGCGCTTGAACAACACCAGCGCGCGGACCAGATAATCGTCAACCGCTTGCCGCGCCTGGCCGTGCAGGATCGAGTATTTGCCGAGTTCGAACCAAGCGCGCGGATCGTCGGGATCGCGCGCGGTGAGTTCGCGCAGTCGCGCGATCGCGCCCGCGGCGTCGCCGCCGGCGCCGAGCGCGCGAGCCAGCGACAGCTGCGCATAAGTGTCGTCGGGCGTGGCCGCGATGCGCGCGCGCCAATAGTCGGCGCTGGCCTTGGCGTCGCCGTCGAGCGCGGCGCGCTCGGCGAGCACCCGCGCGCGCAGCGGTTCGGTGCCGTTGCGCGAACGTTCGCTGCTTTCCAAAGCTGCGTAAGCGGCGTCGAGGTCGCCCGCGGCTTGCTCGGTGTCGGCCAGGCTGAGCCAGCCCGAGACGAAGTCGGGCGACAGTTCGGTGGTGCGCGTCAGATGGGCGAGGGCGGGTTCGATGTCGCTGTTCTGACGCGCGATCAGGCCCGCACCATAGCTTTGCAGTGCGGCGTCGGACGACGGCAAGGGCAACGGCGGCGGCGAGGCCATGGCGCCCGGCGTGTGGGCCAGGCCTTGCGAATGAATCAACATCGAAAATGCCTGGCGCGGATCCGCTCCGTCGCCGACCGCCAGATCACGCGCGGCGGCGGCGCCGTCGAGCAGACGCGCCCGCATCCGCCAACGCCCTGCGTACCGGCTCAGTTCGAGCGCGACCGCGCGGTCGGCGCGCGCCAGCCGATTCACGTCCTTGGTGCTGGGGGGCGCGGCGCCGCTGGGATCGAGTTGGCGCAGCGCCTGTTGGCTGCGTTCGTCGTCGACCACGGCCAAGCCGGGCAGGGTGGTGAGCGATTCGCGCAGCAGCGCGACGAAAGCGCGCGCTTGTTCGGGCGTGATCGAATCGGGCGGCGCCTGCAGCGGCAACACGAACACCCGGTGCAAGGGTGCGGCCGCGGGCGCAACCGCGCCGATCGGCGGGCTCGCTTGCGGCGCCTGCGGACGCGCGATCCAAAGCCCCGCGCCCAACACCGCGACCGTGGCGACGCCGGCCGCGATCAGCCACGACGTCCGCGCTGGCCGCCAGTCGCGCGGCACGTGGCGGGTGTCGATCGCGCGGATCACCTCGTCCGCGGTGGCGATGCGGTGTGCCGGTTGCGAACGCAGCAGCCGATCGACCAGACGCACCAGCCACACCGGCGTATCGGCGCGCAGGCGGCTGACCGGCGGCGGCGAGCGCAGCATGCGCTGGGCGAGAATCTCGCTGATCGTGCCGCCGTCGAACGGCATCTTGCCGGTCAGCATCTCGTGCAGGATCAGGCCCAGCGCGTACAGATCGCTGCGCGCGTCGGCGCCTTCGCCGCGGGCTTGTTCGGGCGACAGATAGTCGGGCGTGCCGACGATCGCGCCGGTCTGGGTCAGGCCGCTGCCGGCCAGCGAGCGGGCGACGCCGAAATCGCTGATATAGGCATCGCCGTTGCGATCGATCAGCACGTTGGCGGGCTTGAGGTCGCGATGGATCACCCCGCGCGCGTGCGCCGCCGCCAGGCCCTCGGCGATCTGCCGGGCGATTCGAACGGCATCGTCGAACGGCAGCGCGCCGTCGCGGTCCAGCCGCTTGTCCAGCGGCTCGCCGTCGATCAGGTCCATGCCGATCAGCCATTGCGCCTCGTGGCGGATCAGATCGTGGATGCGCACCACGCGCGGGCTGGAAACTTGCCGCGCGGTCAGCAGCTCCTGACGGAAACGTTCGAATGCGTCGCCGCGCGCGGCCAATTCCGGGCGCAACAGTTTCAAGGCGATGTCGATGCCCAACGCGGTGTCGTGAACGCGGTAGACCACGCCCATGCCGCCGATGCCGAGCATGGATTCGATGCGGAAACGCCCGGCCAGCACGCTGCCGGGCGCCATGGGCTGGGCTTGGTAGAGTCCGGTCGAGGTGGCGTCGGTCACGGCGCGGTGACCTGCGCGCCGACGATGCGGGTCCAGCGCGAGGCTTGCGCGGCTTCGGCGGCCGGACCGAGCGAGTCGAACGCGCGCTGCGCCAACAGCCACAGCGCCGCGCTGTCGGCGAACGCGCACAGCAGTTCCAGGTCGAATTCGCTGATCGCCTCGCCGGGGCCGCGACGGTCGGCGTAGACCGCGCCGAGCACGCGTCCGGCGTGCAGCAACGGCAGACACACCAGGCTCTTGAGCCCGCCGGCCAGCACCGAGGCGCGGCGCGCCAGCCACAGTTCGTCGGCGATCCAATTGACCACGATCGGGCGCCGCTCGGACAGGCAGCGCTGCACTGCGCCGACGCTGCCGGAAAAGGCGCGCTCCTGCAGCGCTTGCCGATCCAGCATCAGGCTGGCGCGCACGCTGAAGTCGCCGTCGTGCGCCAGCAGCAGGAATCCGCGGCTGCAGCCGGCCAGTTCGACCACGCCGCGCAGAATGTCGTCGGCCAGTCCGGCGCCGGTTGCGGTTTCGCCTGCGCTATCGCCTGCGGTATGGGGATCGGTCGCGTCGGACGATGCCGCGTCGGCAGGTCGCGGTCCATTCGCATCGCGGCCCGCGCCGATGCCGAGCCGGTCGACCTCGATCCTGCGGGTCCACGCCGCCGACAGTTCGCGCCGCTCGCGTTGGCGCCGCTGTTGGTCCAGAGCGCTGTCGTCTTCATGCACCGAGAACTCGCACAACACATCGCCGAAGCGCAGCCAGCAGTCGCTGCGATCGAGTTGGGTGCGGCTGATTTCGATGCCGTCCACGTGCGTGCCGTTCTTGCTGCCCAGGTCGAGCAGGTGCCAACCGTCCGCGTCGTGACTCAACTCGGCGTGATTGCGCGAAACGGTGGGATGCTCGATGCGCACGTCGCAGTCGGCTTCGCGGCCGATGCGCAGGCGCGCGCCCGCGGGTATCCATCGGCTGATGGCTGCGGCTTCGGGCGGGTAAGCGATCAATCGCGCCGGCATGTCCGCATCTTACGCGGGGCGAAGCGGCGAAGGCAGCCGGGCCGCCGGCGCTGCCGCGCGCGAAAACGCACGGGCGGCGGTTGGCGAGCGGCGGCGCTCAGCGGTCGGTGTGTGCGTCGGCTCGCGCGCTTCAGGGGCCGTGATCGCGCAGGAACGCGATGCTGAAGCGCAAGGTCGCCGCACCGGCGATCAATTCGCCGGCGTGGTTGCGGTGGCTGCGGGTGGCGCGCCACTGATCGGCCAGATAAACGCCGGCGCGAGTTTGCGCTCGCTCGCGCAGACCGTCGGTGGCGTTCAGCGCGGCGGCGTAATCGTCGATCGCCAAGGCGTCCTCGATATCGTCGAGCAGCGCGTCGAACCCGGCGCGTTCGCTCCATGGCAACAGATCGACCCGATCGCGCAGCCGCTGCACCTTGGCGGCGATCACCAGACCGGTCGGGCGCACGTCGGCCAGGATCAGGAACTGCGAGAAGCCGCCGTAGGTGCCGCGTGCACGCACGCTGCCCGGGGCGATTTCGTCGGTGATGTCGTAGAACGCGCCGCCCAGCGGCGCCTTGAACAGGCGCAGGCGGCTGCCGGCCGCATAGGGCAGGGCGTGGGTGTGGATCTCGGCGCGGCCGGTGCCGTGGAAACTCAGGCCGCCGTAGCGCGGCGGCTGGATGGTGATCAGCACCGGCAATGCCGTTTGCAGTCGGGTCAGGTCCAGATCGGGCAGGCGCGCAAGCAGGTCGGCATCGCTCAGGCTGACCAGTTTGGCGCTGACCCCGAGGCTGGACGGACTCAGCCCGGAGGCGTCCTGGAAATCCAGCAACACCTCGGCCAGCGGGGTTCCCGGCAGGCCGGGCAGGGTGATCGCGGCTTCGGCATGGTTGCCCGAGGCGCTGACGCTGACCGGCAGGCTCTGCGCCTGCGCGGCACCGGCGAGCAGCCACAGGCCCAGGGCGCAGCCGCCCAGCCAGCCGGTGATCCGGCGCGCAGTCCGCGGCGTGTTCGTATGCCTCATGTCCTTCCCCCTGTGCGGCGCTGTGTGGTCCGCAGCGCCAGTGACTGAAACTGAATTCGTCGAACCCGCCGCCCGCGGCCGTCGTGCGCCAGGCGGGCTAGGCCGGTGGGCCTTTGCGAATCGGTACCGCGTCGCAACGATCTTGCGGCGCCGGTCCGGGTTTGACCAGCCTACTGCGGCTCGCCCGGCCGGTCTGTAGGGGTTTTTCCCTATGCCGGCTGAGCGATCTCCCGGATGTTTCCGGGCCCCCGATGCGCGCCAAGGTGGGCACCCAGCCGCCATGGCTAATCAGGGAGTCCGGTCCGACATGCAATCCAGCCGCCGCAACCTTCTCAAATTCTCCGCGCTCGCCGTCGGCATGATGGCCAGCGGCCTGAGCTTCGCCGAAGCCCGTCTGGGCGCCGCGCTGGAACAGGCGCTGAGCAGCGCCGACGCGGCCAGGCCGCTGGAAGTGATCGTGTCCTACAACCAGCCCGGCCCGCTGCGCGCGACCCAGTTGCAGGCGCTGAAGCTGTTGGGCATCGACCGGGGCGTGAGCATGCGCGCGTTGCCGATCGCCGGCGCCCTCGCCACGCCCGCGCAGATCCGCGCATTGGCCCAGCGCGGCGACGTGCTGTCGATCCACCTCAACAAGCCGCTGACCTACTACAACCAGGAAGCGCGCGAACTGTCGGGCGTGAACCGCGTCCAGGCCAACCCCGGCGATTTCGGCCGCACCGTGCCGTTCACCGGCAAGGGCGTGTCGGTGATGATCAACGACTCGGGCATCGACGCCACCCACGCCGACCTCAAGTACGGCCAGCGCGTGGTGCAGAACGTGCAAGCGCTGACCAACCTGCATTCGGTCCTGGATTTCCTGCCGGTGACGGTGCTGGAGAACCAGCTCAACACAGACATCAGCTCCGGCCACGGCACCCATTGCGCCGGCACGGTCGGTGGCAGCGGCGCGCAATCCGGCGGTTCGTATCGCGGTGTGGCCACCGGCGCGGATCTGATCGGTTACGGCTCCGGCGCGGTGATCTCGATCCTCGATGCGGTCGGCGGTTACGACTACGCGATCTCGCACCAGAACAGCTTCGCCGCGCCGATCAAGGTGATCTCCAATTCCTGGGGCAGCTCGGGCAGCTTCGATCCGACCGATCCAGTCAGCCTGGCCAGTTACGCGGCCTACAAGAACGGCATCGTCAGCGTATTCGCCGCCGGCAACGACGGCCCGGGCGCTAACACCCACAATCCTTATGCGCAGGCACCGTGGGTGATCTCGGTCGGCGCCGGCAATAAGGACGGCACGCTGGCCGATTTCTCCTCGCGCGGCAATCCGGGCGAGACCAGCCAGTTCACCATGCCCGACGGGCAGCGCTGGACTCACGTCAACGAGCCGACCCTGGTCGCCACCGGCGTGGACATCGTTTCCACCCGCGCCCTGACCGGCGCGTTGCCGCTGCTGGCGGCGCAACAGGACGCATCCCTGGGCGCGCTGCTACCGTTCTACACCCACATGAGCGGCACCTCGATGGCGACCCCGCACGTGGCCGGCATCGTCGCGCTGCTGTTCGAGGCCAAGCCTTCGCTCAAGCCGCTGGAGATCAAGCAGATCCTCAGCCAGACCGCCAATCCGATGGCGGGCCGGCAGCGTTTCGAAGTCGGCAGCGGCCATGTCGATGCCTATGAGGCGGTCGGCGTCGCCAACGCGTACTGACGACGTTCCAGGCGGAAGCGCGAACCCTTCCGCCCGCTGCACGTCCGCGCTGTCGCGTCCCCGACGCCGCGGACGGTTTCTCTCCGTGGTCCTGATGTATCGATTGTCATGACGGGTACCCGGTTGAGTGCGGGTATCCGTTTTTTTGTCCGCGAAGGGGCGTGACGGGCGTCGGGCAGGTCCAGCGGTGGAGTGCGGTTGGCGGCGGCCGAGGGCGGCCACGAATCGGGTTCGAGCTGGAAACCGTGGTGTGGCGGTCGATGTCGTGCGGATGCACGCGCCAGATGTATGGGTTCGTCGCGGTCGGTACGCCCGCCGGCGTTCGCGATCGCGGTCGGTAACGCGAAGCGTCTTGAGTGCGATTGGAGCTTATCGATCGCGGGTGGATCAATCGGTACGCCCACCCTGGGCACCCGACAGGCGCGGGTCCTGCGCTTCGATGCACGGGGTCTGCGCGATGCGAGCTCAGGGACACGGGAGTGCGGACCCGCGGCGGCCGATAGGTTGGCCGCCCGCGCGATGGTTCAGCGGTAGATCCGTCAGGCCGAGTGACCGAGTTATCGCATCGATGCCGAGGCCGACCCGTTCGCGCCAGGCCTGGGACGCTGGTGCACGACCGTGCTCGCCGCAGTGGCGGCCGGGCGGGGGGATGGGGTCGATGGGGGTACCGTCGGGCCGGGGGCTCGGACGATATCGCCGATCCGCGCGCCCGAGGGCGGGAGAGAAAAAGAAGGAACCGCCGCTCGGGCCAACAGCGCCAGCGCCGAGACGACGGTCAGTACGAGGAGATAGCGGGGCAGCGCGCGGAACCAGTCCTGAACCCAAATCGCAGCCTTCACGCACGCACCCCGCGCAATCCACGCAGGGCAGACCGAGCGGCCATCCGGGCCGTCGGCGCAAATTCCATTTTGCCGTGCATCCACTTCCCCAACCGCTGTAATCAGTAGCCCCGGCTCCGCTGGTTCGCTTGCTCAAGGCGACGGTCTTTTTCCCTTGCTGAGCGGCATCCGTGTCAATCGCAGACCGTGCTGCCGGGGCGTGCACAGATTGGCGCGAGGCTTAGACCAAAGCAGTAGGCCGACAGCGCGACCGCGTGTAGGATTTTTCTGACCCCCGTCACGCCGGCGGAGGCGGGCTTGGGCTAGGCCGGCCGGCGAGCTGCCGTCGATGGGCCCGGATTCGGCCGGCGGCGCCGACCTCGCAGCCATGGACGCGCAGGTCGCCGCGGGCGGATGTCGGGGGCGCGCGACTGGGCAGGTCGCGCGACGGATGCTCAACCTCGTGTCGGCGCGACGCGGACGGTCGCGTGCGTGCTCAGGATTTCGCCGGTTCCGGCATCGTTCCGGCCGAGCGGATGTCCTGCTGCGCCTGTTTGATCGCCTTGACGTCCAGCGGCAGGATCCGGCCGATGAAGCACGGCATCTGGATCGCCTGCTGGCCGAGCACGGTGACTTTGTCGAATCGTTGATGCACGCGCCCCATCTGATTGCTCACCGAAATCGCCTGAGCGAAGTCCAGATCCGGGCAGCGGCCTTGCAGCTCGAGCAGATAGGCCTGATTAGGTTTGGTCCACACCGCCAGTGCGCTGTCGCCGAGCGGCGTCCAGCCGTCGATGCGGCCGAAGTACTGGAAACTGTCGACCGGCGCGCCAGCGTGTTCGCGGTACAACGCCAGGCGTTGAGCGTCGTCCATCTTCGGTCCGCTGCTCGCGCAGCCGCTCAGTGCGAGCGTGGCCGCGAGCAACGCTAAAATCGCCAGACAATTGCGTTTCATCTCGATGTCCTCCGGCGGTCGGGGGCCGCCGCAACAGGTGTTCGCCGACATGATGCGCCCGCCCGATTCGCCCGCCGCCGTGAGCGCGCGCATCATTCAGCGGCCGGGAGGCTTGCCATCCCCGCCGCGCCTCCGTATCATGCCGCCTCTCTCACGGGTTGCCCGTGAAATGGCCGGGTAGCTCAGTTGGTAGAGCAGGGGATTGAAAATCCCCGTGTCGGGGGTTCGATTCCCTCCCCGGCCACCATTTACGACAAGGGCTTAGCAGCGATGCTAGGCCCTTTGTTTTGGCGTTGCAGGCAAGCCGCACGGACCTCGGCCGGTGTTGGTTCGCGCGCCGCGTGAATCGATCGACGACGGTGCCTCAGGCAGCGAAGCCGCCAGGACGATCACCATGGAACGCGATTACTCGATCTTGCCGCGCGATCAAGACGGCGACGCGCTGTGGCATCTGCAGCAACGTGGCGTGGATCTGTCCAGTCCCTGCGAAGTCGATTTTTCCGTGTTGCTGCCGACGAAGAATCGGCCATCGACTTCGCGGTGCAGATTCTGCGTTGCGAAGAGAAGGTGAGTTGTCACTACGATCCGGAAAACGCCGCCTTCCCGATGGACGTCCAGGTTCATCCGCATCGTGCCCTGCTACGCCAATATTTCGCGGCGGCTGAGCGAACTGCGCTCGCGTGTGGCGCCATTGGGCGGCAAGTGCGGCGATTGGGGTTTTGTCGCCTGAAGTTTCGTTCGAGCCGGACCGGCGCGTCGATCGCCTGCGCGCCCTGATCGCGATCATGGCGCCAGCGTATCCATCGACCAGTAAGTCACCGCGTCGAAGTCGTTGACGTACACGCCCGGCGATTGCGGACGCAGCACGACGCCGCGCGGATCGCGAATCTGCAGCGATAGCTGTCGGACCTGCTCGGCGCCGTCGTCAAGGGCGATGACCTCGACCTGGCGGATGCAGGTCAACTGACAAGGCCATCCGTCGCCGTTCACCGCCGAGATCGTCCAGCCCGAATTCCTGATGGCCATGCGGCCTCCAGATGCAGGTGTCCCTACGCTGTCGACGCAGGGTCCGTTCGGGCGAACGGCCGCGTCCCCTGCGCGGACTATCGTCCCGGCGGCGCCGGGCTGTCGAGATCGCGCGCGCGGATATGTGATTTGCGAGCGACCACGGAATTCGGCGCCGGCGCCGGCCAAGATCCGGGAGCGCCGAATGGACGGCTCGCGACCGGTGCTGTACGCCCGCGATACCGCCGAAAGCGAACGCGTCATCGACAACCTCGCGCATGGATCGGGTCGCGTGCGAGAGGTTGCGCGAGACAGCCGCCGCCGACCCGTGGCGGCTGGCGGCGGCTGGCGTCAGGGGCAGCTATAGGTATCGCTGGCCTGCGCGCGATACGCGGTCCACATCGCGTCGGCGAAGTCGCTGCCGTAATAGCCGTCGTCGCGCGCGGCGCCGTGTTGGCGCGGCCACCGGCCGATGCCGTCGGCCGGATTGTTGTCGCGCGCGCCGTTGCCGCGGGGCTGGTAGGGGTCGGGCTGGGTCCACGCGCCGTGCTGCACCCAGCGATCGGCGTAGCGCAGGATCCGGTCGTCGGTCCAGATGCAACGCAGTTGCGGCATCAGCCGCAGTGCCAGCGCAGCGGCCTTGTAGCCCTTGGCGGTGCAGCACAGCTGGTAGTAGTCGCCGGGTATCTGACCGCCGTCGATGTAGCCGTAGGGGTCGCGGCAATCGCGCGAGCCGTTGCCGGTGTTCTGATTCTCCCAGTACTCGGCGGCCGAGCACTGGCTGCCGAACAGGACGGTGCCGGAGCCGGCGCCGACGTACAACTGATCGTCTTCCTGGAAAGTGCCTTGCTGGAAATCGCGTACCCGCGCGGCCATCGCCGGATCGTCGAGCAGCAAGGCCGACAGGGCCAGTATCAGTTTGCGGCCGTGGCGATGGCCGCCGTCGGCGTGGAAGTGCAGGCCGCCCTGCATCGCCGCGTCGAGGTCGATGCCGTACTGCACCAGATGAATCGCCAACTGTCGGCGCTCGGCGGCGTCGCCTTGCACCATCAGACGCAACGAGGCCGCGGCGGCGTCGATCGCGATCTGCGCGCCGTAGTCCGGCATGTTCTGTTTGGGGTGAATCTGATCGGCCATCCAGCCGAGTTGGTGGTCCAGTTGCACGCGAGCGTAATCCTCGGACAGCGCACTCAGGCTCGGCATGTCGGGCAGCGCCGCGTATGCGGGCAACCGGTCCAGCCGCAGGCGGTCGACCGAGTACAGCGGTTTGTTGCGGCCGAAGTAGGGCGGACGGAACGAGTTGCTTCCGTCATCGGGCGGCGCGGCCGCCAGCACGGTCAGCACTGCCGCGGTATCGAGTGCGGTTTTATCGTCGTCGGCCAGCGATATCGCCTTGACGATGGATTGGTTGGCCGCTGCCGAGTAAGGCAGCGTCGGTACCAAGGTCGCGTCGTAGCCCACGGCATTGTCGTCGAAGCCATGGCGGTCGACGCGGGAAGGATTCACCTCGAAGCCGTTGTGGTCGCCGGAAAAGTCCGGGCTGATCGAAACGATCTTGACCTTGCCCAGACTGCCCTGGGCCGGCGCGACCCAGTAGTCGCCGTTGGCGAAACGGCCGCAGGGATACTGACGGTCGAAGGCGAAGGTGATGCCGTATTGCTGCACGCTGGAGCACTGCGACGATTGCGCGCGACCGGACGCCGCGGACTGACCCGCATCGTGCGAATCGGTATCCGCCGGGGCGCGATCGTCGTTGCCCGCTGTTGTCGAAGTCGCCGTCGCGACGGTGCCCGAGTTCGCCGATGCCGCGACCGAGCCCGGCAGCGCCAACGGCGATCCGCAGCCTGCCGCGACCGTCAATGCCGACAGCAAGGCCGCGCGTGCGATCCAGGCTCGCGCGGACGATCCGGGCGGGTTCGAAGGTGATGAGTGTTGCGTCATGGTCTGCCTCTGGTGGCCGGTCGTTTCCGCGGTGTACGTGCGCCATGCACGACGCGCGTCCTATGGGAAAGACCGGCGCCCCATTCGGAGAACGCCAGTTTCGGCAAAACCCGTCGGTGCAATAGGCGGCGTTTGTAATTCTGTGTCGGCGTTGCAGGTCCGCGATTTCAACGGCGGGCGAACGGCGGCACGCTGTGCGCATCGTCGCTATCGATGGATCGGGCATGGGCGCGTGCAAGCGGCGTCATGTCGACAAGCCGATCGCCGGCAACGGCTGGCGGGTCCGGGACACCACGATTCAACGCTGGTGGGGGAAACGTCTTCGCCGACTATCCGGCGGCGGTGCTCGACGAGCTCGACGGCGACGAATCGCCGCGGCGCTTGACCGAGTTGGACAAGCCGTCGCGTGCGCCCGGAATGAAACCGACCGGAAGAAAACGCTGAGACGCGCGGGACGGCACGGCGAGGCAGCCGCCTCGCGCGCTTCGCGACGGTGAACGGATCCGCGCCTTAGTCGCACGGCCGGCTTGACACCGGCCCAGGCGCGTTTTACGGTCCGCATCCCCAATCACCGCCGATCGGCGGGTCCAGAGGGATACCATGTCTGAGAGTGTAGCCACCCGCTAATCCTTCGCTTCGCGAAGGTGGGTAACGCGTCGAATCTGTTCGCCATCCGCGCAACGCGGGTGCGCGTCGTCGCGTTCGTTCCGGCTACAACCGACATGCGACATGAATATTTCCAAGTTGGAGCAACGCGTCCTGCACGCGTTGGCTCAGGGTGGCGCGATCCACCATCGCCGCGCCGCCGATAGGGCGGCCATCATCGAAGTCGACTGCTACAACCGCGACGGGTTCCGGCTCGCGGATTGTTCGTTGACGGTGTTCAAGAAACTCAAGCGGCGCCAGCTCATCGCTTCCAGCCAGGGCGGGCCGTACCGCATCACTCATCTGGGACGGCAGGTCGTGCGTCCCCAATACGACAATAGGTGACCGGCATGCTGAGTCTGCTGATGTTCAGTGCTGTCCGCGATCGGGCGCCCGCATGCGGGCAGGAGGACGATATGCGAATCGAGATCGAACAAGCCGCGCACCGCGCGCAAATCCATGCGATCACCCGCGCCGCGTTCGGCGGCGACGACGAGGCCGATCTGGTCGAGCGCTTGCGCGAGGAAGGATGGGTGCGTCTGTCGCTGGTGGCGGTGGAGGACGAAGAAGTCGTCGGCCACGTGTTGTTCACCGCGTTGCCGGTCATCGTCGACGGCCGAACCGTCGACGCCTTGTGTCTGGCGCCGGTATCGGTGAGGCCGGACTACCAACGCTCCGGCGTGGGGTCGATGCTGATCCGCGATGCGCTGGCGCGCTTGGCGGACAGCGGTTTCGAAGCGGTGATCGTGCTCGGGCATCCGGCCTACTACCCGCGCTTCGGTTTCAGCGCGGCGCTGGCGGCCAAGCTGGCCGCGCCGTTTTCGGGCGAGGCGTTCATGGCGCTGGAACTGGTCGAGGGCGCGTTGCGCGGGCAATCCGGACGGGTGCGTTATCCGGCGGCGTTCGGAGTCGAAGCGGCCGAGTGATTGGGTCGCAGCGGAAACCTCGCACCGGGCCCGGCCTATAGCCGGGCTCGGTGCGGGCGCGCATCAGGGGTGCGGGCCTCCGTCGCCGCAGACGATCTTGCTGAGGCTGAAATAGCGGGTGCGATCGCCCCAATCGAACCGCTCGCCGCAATTGCCGTAGGAACGCTCGCCGACGATGGTGGTCCGGGTGGCGTCGGAATAGCAGGTCTGTACATAACCTTCGTCCGGCCCGGGGTAGGGCAGCGCGCTGGCGGTCATGGACAGCGCCATGCCGGCGCCGAACACGATCAGGCCGAGTTTGCTCTTGAACGACTTGCGTATTTCGAACTCTCCTTGTTGTTGGACACGACGGGGTTGTTGGACACGACGGGTGCGGCGCGCTTGCGCTGCGTGCGAAGACCGGCCGCGGGAAACCTGTGGACTCAGGGAGGCGTGCAGGTGGTCTTGTAGAAGGTCGACCAGGAGGTCATGCGGCCGGTCGAATACGAGTCGCCGCAGTTGCCGTAAGTACGGCTGCCGACGACCACCGTGCGGCTGGCGTCGGAGTAGAAGGTGAAGGTGTAGCTCTCGTCGTCGTTCGGTACCGGCAGCGCGAGCGCGGCGGCCGACACGGCCAGGCCGGCGGCCAGCAGCGGCAGCGACCATTTGCGCATGCGCGCCTTGTTCGTCTTGAACATCGGGACTCTCCTTACGCTGGTGAATTCGTGCATGGTTTCCGGCCGAGACCGGAGTCCTGGTTCTACACGAAAGTGCGCGAAGGCTGAGGTGCCGTGGCGCGGAACTGGGTCGCAGATTCGAGCGGTATCGATGCCGATCGCGCCATGACCGCTGTTCAGGCCGGAGCGACGTCGCAGCCAGGTCGAATCACCGGGCTTTGTTTTGCTGCGCCGCATGCGCGCGCAACGATCGGTGGCTTACGGACGCGAGGTCGGGTGGCAGGCGACGTTGCCGATGGCGAAGCGACGGCTGTCGGGCGGGACCAGCAGAATCAGGCTTCGGGCACGTAACCGGCCGGCTTGTCGGCGCCGCCGCCGAACAGGAATTTCTCCATCTCCGCTTCCAGGAAAGCGCGGTGCTTGGGATCCAGCGGCGAGAGCCGGTTTTCGTTGATGAGCATGGTCTGGTGGGCCAGCCACGCCGCCCAGGCGGCCTTGCCGATATCGGCGAACACGCGCTTGCCCAATGCGCCGGGCCAAGGAACGAAATCCAGGCCTTCGGTTTCGCGCTGTTGGTACTGGCAGAAAACGCTGCGGCTCATCGGGGCATCCTATCGAAGTGGGGCGGTTGCTGGGGGCGGATCGGAGGGCGTGGATCGCGCCGAGGACGCGGGTTCGATCAATGCAAGGATTCGATCAATTTACGGATCGGCGCGGGAATGCCGAGCGCGGCCAGTTCTTCACGCGCGAACCAGCGCAGGTCGTCATTGTCGCCGACCGCGTCGCGCAAGGCGACCTCGCGCCAGCGCCGCGGCTGCAGTTGCAGTTTGTAGTGGCTGAAGGCGTGCGCGATCGGCGGCAGTACCGCGCCGTCGGCGAAATCCCCGCGCGCGTGCGCGGCGAACCATTGCGCGGCCTGGGTTTCGTCGTCGGTTTGCGGCAGCGTCCACAGCGACGCCCAGATGCCGGCGGGCGGGCGCCGTTGCAACAGCACGCGGCCGTCGCGATCGAGCAGCCACAGCACCTGCGCGTGGCGCTGTGGCGCGACCTTGCCGGGTTTGGGGACCGGCAATTCGGCCACGCGGCCCTGCAGTCGCGCGATGCAGTCGGGTTGCAGCGGGCACAGGATGCAGGCGGGATCGGCGCGGGTGCACAAGGTCGCGCCCAGGTCCATCTGCGCCTGGGTGTAGTCGGTCATGCGCGCGTGCGGCAGATGCGATTCGGCCAAGGCCCACAGTTGCCGCTCCACCGCGGGCAGGCCGGGAAATCCGTCGATGCCGTGATAGCGGCTGAGCACGCGTTTGACGTTGCCGTCGAGGATGGCGTGGCGGTCGCCCCAGACCTGCGACAAGATCGCGGCGGCGGTGCTGCGGCCGATGCCTGGCAAGGCGGTAAGCGCGTCGATGTCGCGCGGAAGATCGTCGTCGTGGCGTTGCACGCACAGCTTGGCCGCGGCGTGCAGATTGCGCGCGCGGGCGTAGTAGCCCAGGCCCGACCACAGCCCGAGCACCTGATCCTGCGAGGCGGCCGCGAGCGCGGGCAGGCTCGGCAATGCGGCGACGAAACGTTCGAAGTAGGGCGCCGCGGTCTTGACCTGGGTCTGCTGCAGCATGATTTCCGACAGCCACACTCGGTACGGCGAGCGCGGATGCTGCCAGGGCAGATCGTGGCGGCCGCTGACGTCGAACCAGGCGAGCAGGCGGCGGGCGAAGGCGTCGTCGGTGCTTGCGGTGTCGTGCGCGCCGGATTTCTTCGCGCGGCCGGTCTTGCCGGCGCGGGTCGGGGCGGAGTCGTTGGCGCTTTGGCTACGGGAGGTCATCGGTTTTCAGCGCGCCGCAGGCGGCGCCGTGGGTTCTTGCGGATCGTCTTCGATTTCGATCTCGACGCCTTCCAAGGTGGCGCCGGAGATTTCGATCTTCGGTGTGCTCATGCGTCCGTTCAAGGGCGGCAGCGGCGAGCCTTCGCTCACGTCGAGCCATTGCAACACCGCCGGCAGGCGGAAGCCGGCGTCGAAGCGGGTTTGATCGCGTTGCAGTTGCAGCGCGGTTGGACCGGAGAAATCGGCCTTGCCTTGGTAATCGAGTCGGAACGGCAGCGGCGAATCGGATTGTCCAAGCGGCGGCGGCAGAGCGGGCCAGCCGGCGGGCCAGGTCGCGAGCGTTCCCTGCCAATGCAGTTGCAAGGCCTGGCCGAACGCGAAGCTGCCATGGGCGTCGAGGTTGGGGATCAGGCTTGCGGTTGTTGCGGTGTTCGCCGCGGCGTTGTTCGGCGTTGGCGCGTTGACCGCCGATGCATTCGAAGCCGCGCTACCGGATGCTGTGTCATCGCCGCGCAATATCGCGCCCATCGGCGCCAGGCTCAGCTTGCCGTCGCGATAGCGCAACGGACCGGCCACGCCGTAGACGAACGGCAGATCGGTGTCGCCCGCGCGGTAACGCGCATTGGCGCCCAGACGCAACCGGTCCAGGCCCAGGCCATCGTCGCCGGAATACAGCAAGGCGCCGAGCCGCACGCGCATCGGCAATGTCCAGTCCCGGGCTTCGACCGCGACTTGTCCCGCCATGCCCACGCCGCGCGCGAGCGACGCGCGTTGCAAGGTTGCGGCCACATCGAACGGGATCGCGACGCCGTCGCTGAGCACGTGTCCCTTCAAACGCCCGCGCACCGGCTTTTCCGGGCCGAGCTCGGCGAAATCCACGCCGAAGTTTTCGACCGACCAGCCTTCGCCGATCAATCGTCCGCCGATCACGCGGGCGCCGCGACTCAAGGATGGAATCGTGATCGGTTCGGTCGAAGGCGGGCGCGTGGCCAGCCAATGGTTCAGCGCGGCGATGTCGAGCTGCGGTGCGTCCAGTTCGACCCGTTCGATATCGAGCGAATCGCCGGCGGCGCGGATCGTCGCCCACGGCAGCGACAAGTAAACGCGCTGCGCGCGCAGCAGAGGTCGGCCCGCACCGGGTTCGCGCACCACCAGATCGCGCACCACGATCATCGGCGTGCCGCGCAGCCGATATTCGCTGGCGCCGCCGGCGCTGATTTCCAAACCCAGCGCGCGGCCGGCCTGGGCCAGCACGATCCAGCTGACCTGGCTGGGCCGCGAGACCCAGCGCAATCCGATCAGCGCCGCCAACAGCAGCGCGATCGCGAGATACATCCGCTTGCGCGAGCGGCGTGCCGGTGGCGCCGTCGTCTGCGCGGGCATCGCGCCTCAGCCGCCGCCGAGCGCGTCGGGCAGCAGGGCGTCGACGAAGGCTTCCGCGTCGAACACGCGCAGGTCTTCCGGGCGCTCGCCGATGCCGGCGAAGCGGATCGGAATGCCGAACTCACGCGCCAGGGCGAACACCACGCCGCCCTTGGCGGTGCCGTCGAGCTTGGTCACCACCAATCCCGTTACGCCTACAACAGCATGGAACTGCCGCAGCTGCGATAAAGCGTTTTGTCCGGTGGTGCCGTCGATCACCATCAGCACCTCGTGCGGCGCGGTCGGATCGACCTTGCCGAGCACGCGGCGGATCTTGCCCAGTTCGGCCATCAGGCCCTGCTGGGTGTGCAGGCGCCCGGCGGTGTCGGCGATCAGCACCTGGGTGCCGCGCGCTTTCGCCGCCTGCAAGGCGTCGAACGCGACCGAAGCCGCGTCGGCGTTCTGGCCCTGAGCGACCACCGGCACGCCATTGCGTTCGCCCCAGGCCTGCAACTGCGCCACCGCGGCGGCGCGGAAGGTGTCGCCGGCGGCGAGCATCAGCGGCCGGCCTTCGTCGCGGAAACGCTTGGCCAGCTTGCCGATGGTGGTGGTCTTGCCGACGCCGTTGACGCCGACGGTGAGCAGCACGAAAGGCTTGGCGTCGACGTCGATCACCAGCGGTTTGGCCACCGGCTGCAGCATCGCGATCAGGTCCGCGCGCAACGCGGCCAGCAGCGCGTTGGCGTCGGCGAATTCGCGCGCCTTCATGCGTTTGCGCAGGTTCTCCACCAACGCGGTGGTCGCGGTGACGCCGACATCGGCGGTGATCAGCGCGGTTTCGATCTCGTCGAGCAGATCGTCGTCCAGGCGCGGATTGCGCGAGAACAGGCCGCCGAAGCTGCGCGCGAACACGCTGCCGCGCAGGCGTTCGCGCCAGCCCTGCTTGCCGGCCGGGGCGGCGGGCTTGTCGATGTAGTCGGTCGGGGCGATCGGCGCCAGTTCGTCCGTCGCGGCCGGCTCGGCGGCGACCTGAGGAACCTGCGCGGGCACGGGGGCCGACGGTTGCGGCAGCGGCGGTTCGATCTCGTGCAGCGCGGCCACGACTTCCGGCGGTACCGGCGGCTCGGCGACAGGCGCGGGTTCGGACACGGCGGCCGGTTCGGGCTGCGAGTTCGGGAACGCGGCGGCCAGCTCTTCGGTGCTGTAGTCGCGCTCGGACGGTTTCCCGCCAGCGGTTTCGTTCTTTTTACGGCGGAAAAAACTGAGCATGAGACGGGAGGTGGGGGCATGCGCGAGAATCTCCACATGCTAGCACCGGCTCCCGGACTCACCCGATGAAGACTTCCCGACGCGACGCGCGCGCAGGCGCCGGTTCCGGCCCTGGTTCCGGCCGTGATCCCGGCGCCGCCGGGCCGGCCGCCGCCCGCTCCGGCGGGGCCGGCAAGGTGCGGATCATCGGCGGGCGTTGGCGCGGCACGCGTCTGGACGTGGCCGATGCGCCGGGCCTGCGCCCGACCTCCGACCGGGTCCGCGAGACGCTGTTCAACTGGCTGTCGCCGGCGCTGCCGGGCGCGCGCGTGCTGGATCTGTTCGCCGGCAGCGGCGCGCTGGGTCTGGAGGCGCTCTCGCGCGGCGCGGCCAGCGCGGTGCTGGTCGAGCGCGAACCGGGCCTGGCCGCGCAACTGCGCGCGCTGACCGCGCGGCTGCAGGGCGGCGAGGCCGCGCAGGTGGTCCAGACCGACGCGCTGAGCTGGTTGGCGGCTCAGCCGCAGGCGGGCGAGGGCGTGCCCGGCTTCGATCTGGCCTTCGTCGATCCGCCGTTCGCGGCCGGATTGTGGGACACGGTGTGGCCGGCGCTGTTGCCGAGGTTGGCGCCTTCGGCCTGGCTGTACGTCGAGGCGCCGATTGCGACCCCGATCGCAATGCCGTTGCCATGGTCGCCGCACCGCGAGGGCGCCACCCGCGAGGTGCGCTACGCGCTGTACCGCCGCGCGCAGCCCTGATCGCCGCTCCCGGCCGGCTTATCGCCCGATCCGGCGCCCGTCCAGGCCGGCCGCCGCGGCCTGACCGGCCCGCGCGAGCGGCTGCTACACTTCGCCGCATCCGGCGGGGGCGGCTTTCCCGCTCCCCGTCATTCCAGCAGCGAACGACACATCGAATGAGCTCGGCCCGCAACCGCATCGCCGTCTATCCCGGCACGTTCGACCCCATCACCAACGGTCACATCGATCTGGTCGATCGCGCCGCGCCGTTGTTCGAACGCATGATCATCGGCGTCGCCGAGAGCCCTGGCAAAAGCCCGGCGCTTCCGCTGGACATCCGGGTGGAACTGGCGCGCAAGGCGGTGGCTCACCACGATCACGTCGAAGTGCGCGGCTTCAACTCGCTGCTGGCGCATTTTGTCGCGCAAGTCGGCGGCGGCGTGCTGCTGCGCGGGCTGCGCGCGGTGTCGGACTTCGAGTACGAATTCCAGCTGGCCAGCATGAACCGCCATCTGATTCCCGAGGTCGAAACGTTGTTTCTGACCCCGGCCGAACAATACGGCTTTATTTCGTCCTCGCTGGTGCGCGAAATCGCGCGCCTGGGCGGCGATGTGTCCGGCTTCGTGCCGCCGGCGGTAGCGCAAGCGCTGCAGGCCGAATGGCAACGCAAGAAAAACTGATCACCCAACGTCACACCCGAACCGAACCTCAAGGGGCCTACCGATGAAAACTTCCTCCCGTCTGCTGTTGATCGCCTGCCTGGCGCTGCCGTTCGTGGCCGGCTGCCAGAAAGAGGAGAAGAAGGAGGCCGCGGCCGAAGCCGCGCCGTTGTCGGCGCCCAAGACCGGCGACGAAACCGCCTGGAGCGCTTATCTGACCGACGTGGTCAAGCGCAATCTGGACGGCGTCAACGGCAGCACCTATGTCTACGTGCTGCCGGCGCCCGAGTCGCCCACCTTCCAGCGCGATTACGACCTGATGCTGGAAAAGTCCGTCGGCGACATGTCGCGCGGCATCCTGGAAGGCAACCTGGTCGCGTTCGGCTCACCCAACTCGGCCAAGACCGCCGATCTGGCCGTGGCGTCCTTCGCCAATGTCCAGCCGGCGACGATGAAGGGCGTGAAGTTCATCTTCATCGGCGACGCGGCCGACAGCGAGCGAGTCAAGGCGGCGGTCACCGCGGCCGGCGTGAACTACGTGTTCGTCGAAGCGAAGTAAGCCGCGCTCGCCGTCCTGGCGACGGCGCCCCTTTGCCAGAGCGGAGCGGCGCCCTGGCGAACGCACGACGCTAGGCAAGGTTAGCGGCGCGGGGGATTTGCCGAGAGCGCAAGCAATCCCCCTAGCCCCCTTTTCAAAGGGGGGAACAGCAACGGCGGGGTTACGTGGGCGCGCGGCCACGGCCACGGCACGCAGCATCCCGGTCCTCAGCTATGCCCCGGGGGCATAGGGGCCTAAACTGGGCGCCTTGGCCGGTATAGCGAATCGCGCGACAGCGCCGGCACCTTCGAGCGCTCATGTCGCTGAAAATCAACGAACTCTGCGTGAACTGCGACGTCTGCGAGCCGGCCTGTCCCAATCAGGCCATCGCCCAGGGCGAAACGATCTATGTGATCGATCCGGCGCGCTGCACCGAATGCGTCGGCCACTACGACGAACCGCAATGCGTGGTGGTCTGCCCGGTCGAATGCATCGACAAAGACCCCGAACACGTCGAATCCGAACCGCAGTTGCTCGAAAAGCTGCTGCGTCTACAACAGGAGTGAACCCGATGCGCAAGGCGTGGCGGCCGCGAGCCGGTCTGATGTCTCCCTGGTTATTGGCCGCATCGCTGCTGATCGCCGCGCCTGCGTTCTGCGAGGCGCCTGCTTCCAAACCCACGGCCGCCAAACACGCGGCAGCGCATCCGCCCGGAACCGTGATCGCCGGCGCCCACGCCCTGTCGACCCAGGCGGGCCTGGAGATCATTCGCAAGGGCGGCAATGCCTTCGATGCGGCGGTCGCGGTGTCCTCGACCTTGTCGGTGGTCGAACCGGTCAGCTCCGGCATCGGCGGCGGCGGCTTCTTTCTGCTGCACGAGGCCAAAACCAATCGCGACATCTTCGTCGATGCGCGCGAAACCTCGCCGGCCGCGGCGACGCCGGCCGCGTTCCTGGACGAGAAGGGCGAGCTCAATCGCGATCGCTCGGTCAACGGGCCGTGGTCGGCCGGCATTCCCGGCTTGCCGGCGGCGCTGGTCCACCTCGCCCAGAAGTACGGCAAGCTGCCGCTGAAAACCTCGTTGGCTCCGTCGATCCGGATCGCCCGCGAAGGCTTCCCGGTCTATCCGCGCCTGGAAAAAAGCTACGGCAGCCGGCGCGAAGTGATGGAGCGCTATCGCGGCACGCGCGAGGTCTATCTGGCCGACGGCAATCCGCCCAAGGTCGGCGAAATCTTCAAGCAGCCCGACCTGGCACGTACGCTGGAGCTGTTGGGCGAGAAGGGCTTCGACGGTTTCTATCGCGGCGAAGTCGCCGACAAGCTGCTGGCCTCGGTCAAGGAAGAAGGCGGCCAATGGCGCGCCGATGAACTGTCCGGCTACAAGGTGCGCGAACGCGAACCGCTGCGTTTGAAGTATCGCGGCTGGGACATCGTCACTGCGCCGCCGCCGTCCTCGGGTGGCGTGGCGTTCGCCGAGATCCTGCAGATACTGGAAGGCTGGGACCTGAGCAAGCTCGATCCCGCGCATCGCACCCACATCATCGTCGAGGCCATGCGCCGCGCGTACCGCGACCGCACCATCTACCTGGGCGATCCGGACTTCGTGAAGATGCCGCTGCGGCGCTTGACCAGCGCCGATTACGCCGCCGGCCTGCGCGCCACCATTCATCCGGACAAAGCCACGCCCAGCGATCTGCTGTCGGGCCAGCCGGCGCCGCTGGAAGACGACGAAACCACCCATTTCTCGATCATCGACCGCGAAGGCAATCGCGTCTCGGCCACCCAGACGGTGAACCTGCTGTACGGCTCGGGCCTGGTCGCGCCGGGCACCGGCGTGCTGCTCAACAACGAAATGGACGATTTCGCCCTGCGTCCGGGCACGCCCAACGCTTTCGGCGTGATGGGTTTCGCCGCCAATGCGCCCGAGCCGGGCAAGCGCATGCTCAGCTCGATGACGCCGAGCTTCCTGGAATCCAAGGACAAGGTCATCGCGGTCGGCGCGCCCGGCGGCAGCCGCATCATCACCCAGGTGCTGCTGGCGGTGCTGGCCTACGACGCCGGCCTGACGCCACAACAGGTCGCCGCGCAACCGCGCATCCATCATCAATGGATGCCCGACGTGATCTCCGCCGAAGCCGGCGCGCTCGACGCCGACACCGTGGCCAAGCTGCAGGCGATGGGGCACAAGGTCAACGCCGGCGAATCGACCTGGGGCAATCTGCAGACAGTGATGTGGGACAAGCGCACCAACACGCTGTCCGGCGGCACCGATCCGCGCAATCCGGTCGGCGAGGCCGACGTGCTGCCGGATAAGCCCTGAATTGCCGCGCGACGGCCGCGATGGCGCGGCGGCCGCGCGTTGCAGTAGATTGCGCCGGATGAACAGTACGCAAGCCGCGTCGGGACAGGGGAGCGGGCAGTAGTGAGCGACGACGAAAACAAACGCTGGTATACCCGCGTGCCCGCGATTTCGATCGCGCTGGTGGCGTTTCTGGTCGCATTGACCACCTTGGTCAACAACGTGCGCGAAATCGGCGGACTCAAGGACAAGGACAAACCCAGCGCGGCGGCCTCGCCGACGCCGGCCGCGCCCGCGGTCAAGCCGGCCGAGCCCAAGGCGCCGTCGCGCTACTCGGTGCTGCTGACCCTGGACAAGATCGAGGTTCTCAACGACGGCTCCAACGGCAGCACGACGTGGTCCTTCGACATCAGCGCCGGCGGCCAGGACCTGTTCCAACTGCCCTCGCGCGATTACCTCGACAATGAAGAAGGCCGCGAGGTCAAACCGCGCACCAGCGACCCTTCGATCGGGCGGGTGGTGCTGGTGCCGGGACAGGAAATGCTGATCAAGATCAGCGGGCGTTCGGCCGGCCTGATCAGCAAGCTGTCGGCCAGCGGCACCGCGACCTTGGTCGCCGACCGCCCGTTGGCGCCGGTGCGGGTGCTCGGCGGCGATGGGCGCGACGGCGAGTTCATTTTCCATTTCTCGACGGTAGCGACGCCGCAGTAAAGCCGGGAATTGGGGAATAGGACGGGCGAGAGCGGTACAGGACGCTGCGTGAACGTTTGAGCGATTCCCGATTCTCCATTCCCTGACCCCGCCAATCCGTTGTCCCGGCTAGAATCGAGCTTCCCCCGCCAGTGCCCGCAATCGGGCGGTGCCGTCATGAAACTCTGGTCGATCCTCGGCAACTCGCAGAAACTCGATGGCGGCGCCATGTTCGGCAACGCGCCGCGGGCGATGTGGGCCAAATGGTCGCCGCCGGACGAGCAAAACCGCATCGCGCTGGCCTGCCGCGCGTTGTTGGCCAGCCCGCTGGCCGGCAAGACGGTGTTGTTCGAAGCCGGCATCGGCGCGTTCTTCGAACCCAAGCTGCGCGAACGCTACGGTGTGGTCGAAGAACGCCATGTGCTGATCGACTCGCTGGCCAAGGCCGGTTTCGCGCCCGACGACATCGACGTGGTGGTGCTCTCGCACCTGCATTTCGACCATGCCGGCGGATTGCTCTCGCCCTGGGCCGAAGGGCAGGCGCCGCGGCTGCTGTTTCCGAATGCGTCGTATGTGGTCGGACGCGAACACTACGAACGCGCGCTGCATCCGCACCCGCGCGACCGCGCCAGCTTCATCCCGGAATTGCCGGGCCTGTTGGAAGCGACCGGCCGGCTGGAACTGGTCGAAGGCGAACACTCCAAACTGCTCGGCGACAGCGTGCGTTTCCACTACAGCCACGGCCACACGCCGGGCCTGATGCTCGCCGAGATCGTCGGACCCGACACGATCGAAGGCCGGCCGCACGGCGGCGTGGTGTTCTGCGCCGATCTGATTCCAGGACGGCCGTGGGTGCACGTGCCCATCACCATGGGCTACGACCGCAACGCCGAGCTGCTGATCGACGAGAAGAAAGATTTCCTCAGCGACAAGCTCGAACGCAACGTGCATCTGTTCTTCACCCACGATCCCGGATGTGCGCTGGCCCAGGTGGTGCGCGACGACAAGGGCAAGTTCGGCACCGCGCACGAAGTCGCCGAGCTGCAGGCCAGGGCCTTGGCTGCATGAACTTGGCCGCCGCGTCGCGCGCGCTGTTCGCCTTCGCGCTGGCGGTGGCGTTGTGCGGCGTCGCGCCGGTGCGCGCGCAGGACGAAGACAGCGGCGAGCCGGTCGGCGAACCGTTGCCCGGCAAGGCCTTGTCGGATCGCGATTTCGGCGTGCTCACGCGTCAGTTCGGTCTGGACCGGCGGGTCGAGATGTATCAGTGGCAGCGCTCGACCGGCCCGGTGTCGAGCGAGTTGGGTTACCAGCGGATCTGGAACTCCGCGCCGATCGATTCGAGCGGCTTCGCGCCCGGCCATGCCAATCCGGCGCGCATGCCGCTGGAAAACAAGCGCTGGTGGTCGGAGTCGGCGATCTTGGACGGCAAGCCGATCGACAGTTCGGTGTTGCGCGCGCTGGGCGAGTGGAAACTGTTCCGGCCGAACTTCAGCCGTCTGCCGGCCAATCTGGCGGCGACCTTCCAGCCCGAGGGCGATGGCCTGGGCAGTTCGGAAAATCCGCTGGCGCCGCAGATCGGCGATCTGCGCGTGACCTGGCGCGAATTGCGCCTGCCGCCGCTGGAGGGCCGATTGGAACTGCGCGAGGGCCATTGGCGCGCGCGTCCGGAAGCGATCGCGGAAGCCTTGCGCGCCGCGCCGGCACGGGTTCGTCCGCCGCCGGCCGATCCGGTCGACGCCGCCGAACACGGCGGCTGGTCGCCGGGTTGGTTCGCGGTGGCCGTGGTGTTGGCGCTGATCGTGTTGTATCGCTTGCGCAAGCGGCGGCAGCGTTTGCGGCAATAGTCGGTTGCGCGGGGGAAGAGCGTCGGGGCTGAAGCCCCTCCCACAAAAGACCTCGTAACTACAGCCCTTCCTACAAGAACGCCGCAGCTGCGAAGTCTTTTGTGGGAGGGGCTTCAGCCCCGACGCGTTTGCGGAAGTCTTTTGTGGGAGGGGCTTTCAGCCCCGACGCTTTTCGATCAGATCGCGCAGGGCCAACGCATCAGGCGTAATGCTTGGTTCCGAAAATCTTGTCGCCCGCATCGCCCAGGCCCGGCAGGATGTAGCCGACCTCGTTGAGCCGCTCGTCCACCGAGGCGGTGAACACTTCGACATCCGGATGCTTGGCTTCCAGAGCCTTCAAGCCTTCCGGCGCGGCGACCAGGAACAAGCCCTTGATGCGCTTGCAGCCGGCGTTCTTGAGCAGATCGACGGTGGCGATGAGGCTGCCGCCGGTGGCGAGCATCGGGTCGAGGATCAGCGCGGTGCGCTCGTCCATGCGGCCGGTGAGTTTTTCGTAGTAGCCGACCGGCTGCAGGGTTTCTTCGTCGCGTTGCAGGCCGACCACGCCGACCTTGGCCGCCGGAATCAGCTCCAGCACGCCCGGCAGCATGCCAAGTCCCGCGCGCAGGATCGGCACCAGGGTGACCTTGGCGCCCTTGATCCGACGCGTGGTCACCGGCCCGGCCCAGCCTTCGACGACCGCTTCCTCGGTCTCCAGATCGGCGGTCGCTTCGTAGGTCAGCAGGGTCGCGACTTCCGAGGCCAGCTCGCGGAACGACTTGGTGCTGTTGTCGGCGCGACGCATCAAGCCGAGCTTGTGTTGGACGAGCGGGTGGCGGACTTCGACGATTTTCATGAGCGGCCTATGTGCGCAGCGGCGATCGGTGGCGCAAAGGATTGATGGTTATGGGGCGGGGCGCAAGCGCGATGCTGCGAAGTGCGAGATCTTGTTGCGGCGCTGTTGCCGTTGCCCCCTTTGAAAAAGGGGGCGGCGACGCGAAGCGGCGCGGGGGATTCGCTTTTGCTGTTGCTTTTAGGTGGAGCAGGAGCAAATCCACCTACCCCCTTTTTCAAGGGGAACAGCATGCGGGGCGGGGGAGTGGCGTGGCTTTTTGCCACAGACAGCAAAAAGGCCGGTTGCCCGGCCTCTCGCTGCGTTTCCGTGAGCCATGGCTCAGGCAGTGCGGACGTACTTGATCTCGACCCCGTCGCTGCCGCCGATCGCCGCGCGCAGCACGGTGATCAGCGAGCCGGCGTTGAGATGATCGATCTCGATCATGTCCACCACCGCGTGGTCGATCCAGTAATCCTGGTCCCGGCTGTTTTCTTCTTCCAGCGCCGCGACCAGGATCTGCAGTTCTTCTTCGCTGATCTCGCCGATGTCGGCGCCGGTTTCCTTGTTCGACAAACGGATCATTCCGTGACTCCAGTAAGGTCAGCGCTGAGTGTAGACAAGCCGGCCCGGGGCGAGAAGCGCCGTTCGCGCTTCCCGCCCGGGGTCGCCCGGATTCAGGCCGCCGCGGCCTGCTGGGCGCGCGGGCCTTCGCGCAGGGCGCGGCCGACCATCGATGTCAGCAGTTCCAGCTCGTCGCTGCCGATGGTGAAGTTCGGAGTGAAACGCAGCGAGTTGACGCCGCCGTGGATCACGCCGATGCCGCGCTCGCGCAGCCATTCCTCGGTGGAACCCGCGCCGAAGCACTTGAACTGCGGGGCCAGCTCGCACGAGAACAGCAGGCCGGTGCCCTGGACCTTGGTGATCAGGCCGCCGAGTTCGCTCTTGAGCTTTTCCAGTTTGGCGATCGCCTCGGCGCCGCGCGCGCGGATGTTGGCGCGCAGCTCCGGGGTGACCTGCTGGAGCACGGCGACGGCGACGTCGAGCGCGCGCGGGTTGCTGGTCATGGTGTTGCCGTACAGGCCCTTGCGGTACAGCGAGGCCGCGCGTTCGCCGACCGCGAGCACCGACAGCGGGTACTGACCGGCGTTGAGCGCCTTGGAGTAGGTCTCCATGTCCGGCGCGTCGAGGCCTTCGAAACCGGGGTAATCGATGATCGACAGCACGCCGTGGGCGCGCAGGCCGGCCTGGATCGAATCGACCAGCAGCAGCGAGCCGTGGTTGCGGGTGAGTTCGCGCGCGGCGGCGTAGAACGCCGGCGGCACGCCGCGGCCCGGGTCGCCTTCGCCCATCACCGGTTCCAGGAACATCGCCTCGATGAACCAGCGGTTGGCTTCGGCATCGGCGAAGATTTTCTTCAGCGCGTCGATGTCGTACGGCTCGACCGTGAGCACCGAGTCCTCGCCGCGGTAGCTGGCCAGGTGCTGGTTGTAGGCCTTGCGCGAGGAATCCGAATACAGCGCCGGACGCTCGGTGCGGCCGTGGAAGCTGCCTTTGACCACCACGCGCTTGATCGCGCGGCCGGCGTGCTTGGCGCCCGGGTCGGTCATCAGCTTGCTGTTGACGTCGGCGATGCGGGCGGCCAGCGAGACCGATTCGGAACCCGAGTTCAGGCAGAAGAAGCGCTCGTACGGGCAACCGCCGCGTTCCACGCCGATGGCCCCGCGCAGGGCGCGCTCGAAGCGCAACTGCGACAGCGACGGGGTCATGATGTTGGCCATCACCTGCGGCTTGGCCATCGCGGCGATCACCGCCGAGGGGGTGTGGCCGAAACCGAGCATGCCGTAGCCGCCGGAGTCGTGCAGCACCGCGCCCTTCAGGGTGATCACCCAGGGGCCGCGCGCGGACAGGGCGATGTACGGATTGACGCCGTCGTCGGGATAGAAATTGACGTAGCCGTCCTGTACGGCATGGATCTGCGCGTCCTCGTCCAGGTCGAGCAGATCGGCGTGCAGATCGCGGATCAGCGCGTACTCGGCGGCCGCCGCGGCGATGGCTTCGCCGAGCTCGGGATGGGTGACGGCGAAACGCGCGACAGTGTCGTCGTCCAGGCCGACGGTGCGGCGTTTGCCGGCGTGCGCGCGCAGCGGCGCGAGTGGGCTGAGCAGGTTGGTCATGTCGATCTCCAAAAAAGTCGTCGGCGTCCTGCCGTGTATTCCGTGGGAGACCGGTCCGCCTTCATGGCAGGACGCTCGCAGTTGCAGCAGCCCCCGGCTGCCAAGCGCCATCTCTCACACTAAACGAAGGGGACTGAAACCAAGCCCCCACGTAACCCCTTGAAACCACGAATCCTTACGCAAAATTTTTGCGTAAGCCTGTCGTCTTTCGACGTTTTTTCTTTTCATTTCAATGATTTAAGCGAGTCTATCACGTCCGCTGTTCCCCGATAACCCCCTGGCCCGAGCCGGTTCATCCGCCGCCCGGAGCCCGCGTTTCGTACCGCTGGTGACGCTTGTCACCGGCGATGAATGTCTTCGTGCACTGCCGCGGAACGATCGCAAAACCGACAGTGCCCACACCTTCCGGAACCGCATGGGGCTCGGCGATGACCGCGATCCATCCCTTCCACAACGTCGTCGCCGCGACCTTGCGGCAGCGCTCGCCGATGCCGGCCGCGATCGCGCTGGCGGCCGGCCGGGCCGGGCAGGGCGCCAGCGCCGTGTCCGGTTCGCGCGCTCGCCTGGCGATCGCCCGCCCGCACCCCTTCGCGACCATCGGCGCAAGCCGTCCGGTTTCCCCCTGATCGACGGCTGCCTCGTCGGCCGCCGTCCCCCTCGCTACATGGATGCCCGATGAACCATCCGAGTCCAAACCGCCGGCCGTCGAGCTCGCCGCCGGTCCCGCCCGTAACGTCGCGCGCCACCTTGCTGAGCGTGGCCGTGCTGCTGGCCACGCTGTGCGTCGCCGCCGCGCTCGCCGCGGCCGTGGCCGCGCCCGCGCCGGCGGCAACCGCCGCGGCGCGCGCGCCCGACGCGAACCTGGCGGTGGTTCGGCCCGGCGCGATCGCGCTGGATCCGGGCGCGCGCTGGTCGGCCACCAGCGACGGCGTCGTCGGCGGTAAGTCGACCGCGCGCCTGGAACCGGGCAAGTCCGCCACGCCCTCGCTCGCGGCCAAGGGCGAGATCGTCGCCGGCCTTGGCCAGACCTGGGGCGGCCTGATGTTCGACCCAGGGTCCCTGCCGATGAGCGCGGCCGACGCGAGCGCTGTGCGCGAAATGCGGTTTCGCGTGCGCGGCGACGGCCGCAGCCTGATGGTGCTGGCGTTCTCCGGCGCCGGCACCGGCGACAAGCCGGCCATCCAGATGGTCCAGAGCACGGCGCAATCGCAGCAGGTCAGCATGCCGTTGGCCGGTCGCGCCGACATCGATCTCAAGCGCTTGCGCACGATCGCGGTGAGCGCGATCGGCGCGCCGGGACCGTTCGAGTTTGAGATCGAATCCTTCGAACTCCGCTAAAGTCCGCATCGATCGTGGTCTGTGAGTGCCTGAACAGTCAGAGGTCTGCAGTGGTCATGCATTCGCTTCCCACCTTCGAGCAACGCGTAGCTGGCGCAGTACGTGCCGTGATCGGGGCCCGGTTCGCCGGGCCGCGAACGAACTTCAGGATTCCGACCATGCGCATGCCCGGACCGCCGCTGGACACCCACGACAACCTGCTGGGTTGGCATCTGGCGTCGCTGCTGTATTTGAGCTTCGTCTTCATTCCGGTGTTCCAGTGGCCGGCGCCGTGGTGGATCTTCGCCATGGCGATCGGCTCGGTGATCGTGTTTCTGCCGCTGTATTGGGCGTTCTACCGCGGCGGCGCCAAGCTGCGGCTGTGGCTGGTGCTGGCGGTGGCGGCGATCGGACTGGTCACGGTGCCGTTCGGCATCGGCGGCGGTACGTATCTGATCTTCGCCGCCGGCATGATCGCCAGCTTCCTGCCGCTGTGGCGCGGGATATTGCTGACGACGGCGTTGTTCACCGTGTTCGGCGTCGAATCGATCGCGACCCTGCCGCCGGAGGGATCGCCGTTGTTCAGCGTGCTGATCCAGGTGCTGGTCGGCGCGATCGTGTTCACCGGTGTGCTTGCGGCGCGTTCGCGCGAGCGCCGCAACGCCGAACTGCGTCTGACCCAGGAAGAAGTGCGGCGTCTAGCCAGCCTGGCCGAACGCGAACGCATCGGCCGCGATCTGCACGATCTGCTCGGCCACACCTTGTCGGTGGTGGTGCTCAAATCGCAGCTCGCCGCGCGGCTGTTGGAACACGACAAGAAGGCCGCGCAGGATCAGATCTGCGAGGTCGAGCGGGTCGCGCGCGAGGCGCTGACCCAGGTCCGCGAGGCGGTCGCCGGCATCCGCGCCAACGGCCTGCAGGCCGAACTGGCGGCCGCGCGTCTGGCGCTGCTGGGCGGCGAGATCAGCCTGGATCACAAGCTGGCCCCGGTCGACATTCCGCTCAACGTCGAGGCGGTGCTGGCGCTGGCGTTGCGCGAGTCGGTGACCAACGTGCTGCGGCATGCGCGCGCGCGCCGGGTCGAGGTGGAACTGACCCAGGACGCCCGCGGCGGCATCGTGCTGACGATCGCCGACGACGGCCGCGGCGGCGTGTCCGGCGAAGGCCACGGCCTGACCGGCATGCGCGAGCGCTTGCGCTCGGTCGGCGGGGTGCTGGAAATCGAAAGTCCCAACGGCGCGGGCACGCGCCTGAGTCTGCTGGTGTCGCGCGAGGCGCTCGCCGCCGCGCGCCGGCTGCCGGCGCCCACCGCCGCTACCGGGACCGGGCGCGAGCCGGCCCTGCTCGAACGAGGTACCGCATGATCCGTCTGTTGCTCGCTGAAGATCAGGCCCTGGTGCGCGGCGCACTGGCCGCGCTGTTGAACCTGGAACCCGACATCGAAGTCGTCGCCGAGGCCGGCGACGGCGCCCAGGCCTGGGAGGCGGTCAAACGCGTCCAGCCGGACATGGTGGTGACCGACATCGAGATGCCGGGCATGACCGGGATCGATCTGGCGATGCGGGTACGCGATTCGGGCATGCCCACGCGGGTGGTCATCGTCACCACCTTCGGCCGCGCGGGCTATCTGCGCCGGGCGATGGACGCCGGCGTGCGCGGTTATTTGCTCAAGGACGCGCCGGCCGGGCAGTTGGCCGAAGCCCTGCGCCAGGTGCACCGCGGCGGTCGCGCGATCGACCCACAGCTCGCGGTGGCGGCCTGGAGCGACGAAGACCCGCTGACCGAGCGCGAGCGCCAGGTCCTGCGCCTGGCCGGCGAGGGCCTGTCCACCGCCGAGATCGGCGAGCGCCTGCACCTGAGCCAGGGCACGGTGCGCAACTACCTGTCCGAGGCGATCGGCAAGCTCGACAGCAGCAACCGCATCGAGGCGTATCGGCGCGCCCGCCAGAACGGGTGGCTCTGAAGCCCCAGTCACCGCGCCAGCTCCGGCTTACCCCGTGTAGGAGCGGCGCAAGCCGCGGCCGCACCGTATCGGTTCGCGCCGTAACCCCCGCCATAGTCGCGTTTTCGCGGTCGCAGCTCGCGCAGCTCCTACCTCCAAACTTTGGGGTTTATCGCGGCTCGGCCCCGCGCCACAGGCCGGCTTTTGGCTATCCGGCCCGACACCCGGGATAATGGCGGCCTTCCCAAGACCGCCCCGGCGTCCCGCCGCAGCTGGTTTTGCCCGCGTCCCTCAGGTCGAGCCCGGTTTTCATCGGCTTGCGCCGCTGTGGCGCTCCGCGCTGAACGGCTCCGTTTCTTGAAAAAGTCCGACTTCCACTACGAACTCCCGCCCGAGCTGATCGCCCAGGCGCCCCTGGCCGAGCGTTCGGCGAGCCGCCTGCTGGTGGTGCCGCCGGCTCCCGCCACGCGCGAGGACCGCGTGTTCCGCGATCTGCCGCAGTTGCTGCAGCCCGGCGACCTGCTGGTGTTCAACGACACCCGGGTGATCCCGGCGCGCCTGTTCGGCCAGAAAAGCACCGGCGGGCGGGTCGAGATCCTGATCGAGCGCCTGCTCGGCGGCAGCGAGGCGCGCGCGCAACTGGGCGTGAGCAAATCGCCGAAAGAAGGCGCGCGCATCGCCCTGGACGCCGGCGGCGAGGCCGAAGTGCTGGGCCGCGAGGGCGAGTTTTACCGCCTGCGTTTCCACGTCTCCGAATCGCTGGAACAATGGCTGCTGCACGCCGGCCGCCTGCCGCTGCCGCCCTACATCCAGCGCGAGCCGGGGCAGGACGATATCGAGCGCTACCAGACCGTGTTCGCGCGCGAAGTCGGCGCGGTCGCCGCGCCCACCGCCGGTCTGCATTTCGACGAAGGCCTGTTGGCGAAGTTGCGCGAAGGCGGAATCCAGTTCGGCCAAGTGACCCTGCATGTGGGCGCCGGCACCTTCCAGCCGGTGCGCGCGGACAATCTCGACCAGCACGTGATGCACAGCGAGTGGCTCAACGTCGGCGCCGGCCTGATCGAACAGATCCGTCGCACCCGCGCCGCCGGCGGCCGGGTGATCGCGGTCGGCACGACCGTGGTGCGCGCGCTGGAAAGCGCCACCCGCCAGGGCGGCGGTGAGTTGCAGCCGTTCGCCGGCGAGACCCGCTTGTTCATCCTGCCGGGCTACAAGATCCGCTCGGTCGATGCGCTCATCACCAACTTCCATTTGCCCGAAAGCACGCTGCTGATGCTGGTGTCGGCGTTCGCCGGCAAGCAGCAGGTGTTCGACGCCTACGCGCATGCCATCGCCGAGCGCTACCGCTTCTTCTCCTACGGCGATGCGATGCTGTTGTGGTCAACCGAAGCGACGTAGCCCCGCCGCCGCACCCCGAAGTCAAGAACCCCCAAGCCATACTTCCGATCCCCACCGGAACGGCGAACAACGCGAACCCCCTCGCATCGTGTTGCCGATGAACTCCGATCACCTCCCGCGCGTCGCCCCTGCGCCCGCTGCCCAACCCAGGAACCCGCGCATGAGCCGCATGTCCTTCCAACTGCTAGGCAACGACGGCGCCGCGCGCCGCGGCCGGCTGACCTTTCCGCGCGGCACGGTCGAAACCCCGGCGTTCATGCCGGTGGGCACCTACGGCTCGGTCAAGGGGATCATGCCCGAGCATGTCAGCGCGCTGGGCGCGCAGATCATTCTCGGCAACACCTTCCATCTGTATCTGCGTCCGGGCCTGGAAGTGATCGGCGATCACGGCGGCCTGCACGGCTTCGCCCGCTGGAACGGGCCGATCCTGACCGATTCGGGCGGTTTCCAGGTGTTCTCGCTGGCGCACCGGCGCAAGATCACCGAGCAGGGCGTGACCTTCGCCTCGCCGGTCGACGGCAGCAAGGTGTTCCTGGGGCCGGAGGAGAGCATGCACATCCAGCGCGTGCTCGATTCGGACATCGTGATGATCTTCGACGAGTGCACGCCGTATCCGGCCACCGAAGAGGTCGCGCGCAAATCGATGGAACTGAGCCTGCGTTGGGCCGAGCGCTCCAAGAAAGCCCACGAAGGCAACGACGCGGCGCTGTTCGGCATCGTGCAGGGCGGCGTCCACCATGATCTGCGCTCGCGTTCGGCGCAGGGCCTGAAGGCGTTGGACTTCGACGGCTACGCGGTCGGCGGCCTGGCCGTGGGCGAGCCCGAGGAAGAGCGCAACGCCATGCTCGAACACACCTGCCCGCAATTGCCGGAAGACCGGCCGCGCTATCTGATGGGCGTGGGCCGGCCGGAGGACCTGGTCGAATCGGTGGCGCGCGGGGTCGACATGTTCGACTGCGTGATGCCGACCCGCAACGCCCGCAACGGCCATTACTTCACCGCCCAGGGCACGGTGCGCGTGCGCAACGCCAAGTACGAGCGCGATCTGCGCCCGATCGAGGAAGGCTGCGACTGCTACGCCTGCGCCAACGGCTTCAGCCGCGCCTACCTGCGCCATCTGGACCGCTGCAACGAGATGCTCGGGCCGATGCTGGGCACCTTGCACAACCTGCGCTACTACCAGCGCTTGATGGCGCAAATGCGCGATGCGATCGAGCAGGGAACCTTTGCCGCCTTCCGCGAGTCTTTCTACGCCTTGAGGAATGACGCTCGGCCGTAAAACGGCCGAACTCCCTTTCCCCCTCTCCCGCTAGCGGGAGAGGGCAGGGGTGAGGGCCCGCCCCCGACCACACGCCCCGTTCACGGGCTCGTGGACCGGACGGCACCCTCGGCACCGCTGCGATCAAACTTGTCCAAGTCTCGCAGCAGCCCCTTCAAACCGTGCGCTGAGCCCCAATTCGGGCCCAGCCGTGCCCCTCATCCAGCCGTGGCATAATCCCCGGCTATTTTGAGTTCCAGGACAAATCCGATGAATCTGCTCGACATCCTGATCGCCCCCGCCTACGCCCAAGGCGCCGCTCCCGCCGCCGCGCCGGGCGGCCTGTTCGGCGGCGGCCTCGGCGGCCTCGTTCTGCCGCTGGTGCTGATCGCCGTCATGTACTTCCTGATCTTCCGCCCGCAGATGAAGCGCGCCAAGGAACACCGCGGCATGCTGGAAAAGCTGTCCAAGGGCGACGAAGTGCTGACCAACGGCGGCATCGCCGGCACCGTCACCGACATCGGCGAGAACTTCATCACCGTGGAAATCGCCGTCAACGTGCGCATCCGCGTGCAGAAGGGCGCGATCGCCAACGTTCTGCCCAAGGGCACCTTGAAGTCGGCCTGAGCCGACGCCACGCCATCTTCACAAGCGGCGGCCGGGGAGGTCGCCGCAGGGGTTCTCGATGCTGACCTTTCCGCGCTGGAAATACTTCGCCACTTTGATCGTGCTGCTCGTCAGCGTGATCTACGCGCTGCCTAACGCTTATCCGCAGGACCCGTCGGTCCAGATCACCGCGGCGCGCGCCGGCAGCACCGCGATCGACGCGGCGTTGGCCAAGAAGGTCGACGGCATCCTGGCCGGAGCCAAGGTCCCCTCCAAGTCGATCAAGATCGAAGACGGCAATCTGTTGGTGCGGCTCAACGACACCGATCAGCAGACGCGGGCCTCCGACTTGCTGCGGCCCCAGTTGGGCAGCGACTACGTGGTCGCGCTGAGCCTGGCGCCGACCGTGCCGGCATGGCTGCAGAACCTGGGCGCCAAGCCGATGCCGCGCGGCCTGGACTTGCAGGGCGGCGTGCACTTCGTGATGCAGGTCGACCAGAACGCCGCGCTGGACAAGCGCCTGGAAGCCTACGTCGAGGACGTGCGCGCGACCTTGCGCGACAACGCGGTGTCCTACACCTCGGTGGTGCGCCGCGGCAACGAAGCCATCGTCTCCACCCTGGCCGCCAACGCCGACGCCGACAAGGCGCAGAAGCAGTTGCGCATCGCCTTCCCGACCCTGACCCAGAACCTCGACGGCCGCACCCTGACCCTGGAAGTGCCGCAATCGGAACTGCAGCGCATTTCGTTGGAAGCCATCGAGCAGAACCTGACCACCCTGCGCAACCGCATCAACGCCTTCGGCGTCGCCGAGCCGGTGATCCAGCGCCAGGGCACCGACCGCGTGGTGATCCAGTTGCCGGGCCTGCAGGACACCGCCGAGGCCAAGCGCCAGATCGGCGCCACCGCGACCCTGGAATTCCGCGCCGGCGTGGGCGACCGCGCCACCGCCGCGGCGGCCGTGCGCGACCGCAACGTGCCGCCGGAAGCGCGGGTTTACTACGATCAGAACAAACAACCGGTGTTGCTGTCGAAGCGACTCTTGGTGTCCGGCGATCAGCTCATCAACGCCGTGCCGACCAACGATTCGCGCACCGGCCAGCCCAGCGTCAGCATCACGCTCAATGCCATCGGCGGCCAGCGCATGCTCAACCACACCCTGGAAAACGTCGGCAAGCCGCTGGGCATCGTCTACGTCGAACAGGTGCCGGTCACCCAGATCGTCGACGGCAAGGAAGTGCGCACCACCCGCACCGAAGAGCGCGTGATCAGCAACTCCACCATCCAGGGCGTGTTTGGCAAGGAATTCCAGACCACCGGCCTGACCCACGAAGAAGCCACCAGCCTGGCCAAGCAGCTCAAGTCGGGCGCGCTGGCCGCGCCGATGACCTTCGTCGAAGAGCGCGTGGTCGGCCCCAGCCTGGGCGCGGAAAACGTCAAGCGCGGCACCACCGCGGTGATGTACTCCTTCATCTTCGCGCTGGCGTTCTTCCTGCTCTATTACCGCGTCTTCGGCCTGATCACCTGTCTGGCCCTGCTGCTCAACCTGCTGATGGTGGTCGCGGTGATGTCGCTGCCCTTCGTCGGCGCGACCATGAGCTTGCCCGGCTTCGCCGGTCTGGCGCTGTCGGTCGGCATGTCGGTCGACGCCAACGTGCTCATCAACGAACGAATAAGAGAAGAGTTGCGCGCCGGGGTACCGCCGCAGGCGGCGATCGCCAGCGGCTACGACAAGGCCTCGGGCACCATCTTCGACTCCAACATGACTGCGTTGTTGGCCGGCTTGGCGCTGCTGATGTTCGGCACCGGACCGCTCAAGGGCTTCGCGGTGACCATGATCGTCGGCATCCTGACCTCGGTGTTCACCGCCGTGACCGTATCGCGCGGCATCGCCACGCTGATCTACGGCAAGCGTCGCAAGCTCAAGTCCATCGCGATCTGACGGGAGAACCCAGATATGAAGATTTTCCCGCTGACCCTGCTGCCCAACGACGCCAACATCAACTTCATGAAGTTGCGTTGGGTGTCGATCGCCGTCGCCGCCGTGATCATGTTCGTGGCGATCGGCGCGATGGTGACCCGCAATTTCAACTACGCCCTGGACTTCACCGGCGGCAACTTGGTCGAAGTGCATCTGGAGAAACCCGCCAACCTCGACGACGTGCGCAACCGCCTGGCCGCCGAGGGTTTCGACAGCGCCCAGGTCCAGACCTACGGCTCGGGCAACGAGCTGCTGATCCGCCTGCAGCCGCGCGAAGGCGACAACAGCGCCGACGCCACCAACCATGCCGCCTCGGCGGTGATGAAGGCGGTGTCGGTCGGCGGCAACACCGGCAAGGTGCTGCGCAACGAGTTCGTCGGCCCGCAGGTCGGCAAGGAGCTCGCGCTCAACGGCCTGTACGCGCTGATCTTCGTGGTGGTGGGCTTCTTGATCTACATCGCCTTCCGCTTCGAGTGGAAGTTCGCGGTGGCGGCGATCATCACCACCTTGCACGACGTGATCGTGGTCGCCGGCTGGTTCGCCATCAGCGGCCACGAGTTCGACCTGACCGTGCTGGCCGGCATCCTGTCGGTGATGGGCTACTCGATCAACGACACCATCGTGGTGTTCGACCGCGTGCGCGAGAACTTCCGCTCGATGCGCGCCGATCCGGAGACCGTGCTGAACAAGTCGATCAACCAGACCCTGTCGCGTACGGTGATCACCTCGTTCGTCGCGTTCCTGACCGTGGTCGCCCTGTACATCTACGGCGGCGGTTCGCTGCGCGGCATGGCCGAATCGCAGATGCTCGGCATCATCATCGGCACCTTGTCCTCGATCTTCGTCGCCTGCCCGCTGCTGACCCTGGGCATCCTGAAGGTCACCAAGCAGGACTTGCTGCCCAAGGCCAAGGACGACGCGGCGCTGGCTCGCCGGCCGTAAGCGGTTTGGGTTGTCTGGATCCAGCGAAAAGGCCGCGCTCGTCGCGGCTTTTTTGTTTTTGGCCGGCGCCTACGGAATCGTGGTTTGCGTTGCGATCTTGAGCCATCGCGGTCGCGGCTCGCGCCGCTCCTACAGGGCTCGATCGCGGCTTCGATTCGAACTGTAGGAGCAGCGCGAGCCGCGACCGCGAAACTCAAGCGCGCCGAAAATTTGATCGCAGCGGTTTCAACCGCACACCATTGGTAAATCGCCCAGCGCCCCCATCTACAACCTACCCATCGCCAGCCGACGCACCGTCCCGGCAAGCCCTTCGCAACCCACCGTGCCCGCCGCAGGGCGGAGGAGAAGACCGATGTCGGAACCGAACACCACGCAAGCCAACACCCAGCAAATCAACGACTGGAACGGCCCCGTCGGCGCGCGCTGGCTGACCTATAACGATTGGCTGGACGAACGCACCGCTTCGTACGGGCAGGCGGCGCTAGAAGCCGCGGCGCCGCAACCGGGCGAGGCCGTGCTCGACATTGGCTGCGGTGCGGGCGCGACTTCGTTCGAACTGGCGCGCGCGGTCGGCGCGGGCGGCTCGGCGGTCGGCGCCGATGTGTCCGAACCCTTGATCGGCCGCGCCCGCGAGCGCGCGCAGGCGCTCGGGTTGCCGGTCGACTTCCGCCTCGCCGACGCCAGCCAGCCGCTGTTTGCGCCGCGAGGTTTCGACCTGCTGTTTTCGCGCTTCGGCGTGATGTTCTTCGACGACCCGGTGGCGGCCTTCGCCGAACTGCGCAAGACGCTCAAGCCCGGCGGCCGGCTCGCCTTCGCCTGTTGGCAAGAACCGGCCAAGAACGATTGGTACGTGCTGCCGTTGAACGCCATCGACGGCATCGTCGAGCGCGAGGCCATCGACACCCATGCGCCGGGTCCGTTCGCCTTCAGCGATCCGCAGCGGGTGCAGAGGATTCTGAGCGAGGCCGGTTTCGCCCAGATCGAGCTGAAACCGTTCGAGGCGCCGTTCTACCACGGCCGCGGCGCAAACCGCGAAGCCATGGTCGCCGATGCGTTGGAGCAAGTGTTCCGGGTTGGGCCGATCCAGCGTCTGTTGGCGTCGCAGAGCGATGAAGTGCGCGAGCGCGCGGCGGCGGCGATTCGCGCCGCGCTGGCGGACATCGCGACCGAGCGGGAGATCGAAGTCGGCGGGTCGACCTGGATCGTCACCGCTCGTTCGTAGTTGGGACGTTTCCGGCTTTTAGTCGATCGGTACCGTCTGGGCTTCGGTCGGCCGTCCCTGGGAGTAGAAGATGCAAGGCATCGCGATCCACGATTCAGCTACGCAGGGAGTCCTTGCGCTCGATCTGAGGGACTTGCTGGCCTGTTTGGACGATCAGATCGGCGCGCGCGAATGGAGCTGTCATCACACGGATGTGCGCGGCCCGTCCTTCGAACAGTGCAATCAGTGGAGCGCATCGGGCGAATGGCTCCCGGCGTCGCGGTTGATCGAAGCGGCGCAGCGGGCCGATCAGGTTGTGGGTGGTGACTTTTATGGCCGCAGAGCAGGGGAGGTCGGCCCCAGCCTGATCATCAAGGCTGTCGACAGCAGTTATTGGGAAGTGTTCGGCGATGCGGTTTGTTTGAATCGGCTGCGGGCGCGCTTCGACGATGTTCGCGCGGCTCGCTACGCCTGGGATCATGATGTGCCGGAGCGATTTCGAGCCAAGGCAGATCGTTGAGTCACCGTCCAACGAAAAACACCGCGATAACCGCGGCGTTTTTGTGTGAACTGGCTTGAACCCCGTCAGCCGAGAATCAATCGAACGTCGCCGCATACCCGGTCTTGGCGATGCGGTTTTGCAACGCATCGGCAATCTTCAGATTGCCGGCGACGATCTGGCGCGGCGCCAGACCGCGGTTGTCCATCGGTCCGGTCGAGCGGCCCTTGAAGTCGGTGACCTTGTCGCTGGCTTTGCGCACCATCAGCACGCCGGCGGCGACGTCCATGAGTTCATGCGGTCTCGACGAACTGCCTGGTGCAGGCGTAGCCACAAGGACGGCTTTGACTCTCTCCAGGGACGACAGCCGAGCGTTTCATGCTCGCTCCGCAAGCATGGGCAGCTCAAGCCGCCGAACTGCACTGCTCACCACTCCGAAACCGTGACTTGCGCCGCCGCCGCCAAATCGCCAGTGCAACCAGTGGCAGTCCCACCACGATCGCGAGTGCGGCCAACGCATCCCCCCGGCCGATACCGAGTGCGAGCAACAGCACATCGAACTTGCTGGTGGCGAACGCGGGTGGCGGCACCGCCACCGCGGCATCGTTCACCGGACGGCCGGCGAGAAAGTCGGCTATGTGCGCGGCAATGTCCGGATGACCCAGCCACAGTTCATCGTCATGGCTGGCGCCGCGCACGAGCAGCTGTCTGCTGTCGCTGAAACCAGGACGCAGCGCCTGGGCGTTTGCCGGCGGCGTGCGGCCGTCGAGCGTGCCGCTCACCCATAGCGCCGGCACGGCGCTGCGCAACGGCGCACGGAATGCTTCGCCCAGGTCGACGAGCCCGAGGCCGTCGCCGAGCATCGGGAATGGGAAGTTCATCGCGTCGCCTAACATGCTGTCGCGCGCCTGCGCCTCCACCAAGGCCCGGCGGTGCGGGCTCTGGCCGGATGCGACGTCCATCGCCAGCGGCATGGCGCCGAACTCGCCGAGCTGTTCACGCGTTGCCAGCACGATATCCGCCATCAGGCCATAGTCACCGCGCTCGGCGTCGCGCAGCGCCAACGGCAACAGCTGTTGAGTAGAGCGCCGCCCGAGCGAGGCCGCGATCGCGATCTGCGCGTCGTACTCTGCGATGGTCACTTTTCTGCCGCCATGCATGAGGCTGCGGCCTTGGCCTGGCCGGTGGCGCAACGCCTCAAGTACGCGCCGGGCCGATCCAGTCAGATCATCGAACCCGGCGCCTTTGGCGACGACCGCCAACTCCGCCAGCAGGGCATCCGCTGCCAGCGGCAACTTGAGCGTATGGTCGGGCCCCTCGGCGCCGATCAATACCACGCGGTCGATGCCCGCACCGTGCAGGCGGACACTCGCCAGGGCCAGGTGGGTGCCGTAACTCATCCCCCATAGGCTGATCCGCGGCAGACCGAGTGCGCGCCGCAAGGATTCGATGTCGTCCGCGCTCTCGGCGGTGGTGTACGCAGCCAGATCGATGCCCTCGCGTCGCCAATAAGCGATGCAGCGCTTGGCCGTGGCGCGCAACGCGGCCAGCGCGGCTTCCCGCTGCAACGGCTGAGCGTCGTCGAAACGATGCACATGCGGACAGGGCGGCGGCGGTTCCGAGAGGCCCGTGCCACGCTGATCGAGCAGTAGTACGTCGGTCTCGCGCCGGACCCGGTCGAACACGGGCCAGCGCGGCCCGCGTGCGGTCCCGACACCGGAACCCCCGGGGCCGCCGGCCAAGTACACCACCGGTGGCGCGCGGCCATCGCCGCCGGTGGCCGGCAAGCGCATCACCCGCAAGCGCATGCGCGGCCCCTCGGGCTCGCTATGCCGACGCGGCACTTCCAGGAAGGCGACCTCGGCTGCGATGGTGCCGTGCCGCTCGGTTTCGAACGCATAGGGCGCGAACGCCAGCGGTGCGTGTGCATCGCTCGCCAATACGGGCGCCGCGCCGGCGAGCGCCACGCACATCACCGCCAACCGCGCGGCCGCTGAAAAAGTCCGGAGAGGCAGGTTCCCTTTGCCTGGAGAAAGGGTGAGCGCGTCGCCGCACTGCCAGGGAACACGGTGCGGCGTGTTCGGAGCCGCTGCCCGATCGTGCAGGCATAGACGACGAAGACAGGAAACGACAATCGATACGCTGGACATGACGGACTCCGCTTGGGAGGAAATGCGAGCGTCGTTCCTGCCCTGGCGACCGACGAGGAGACGGGTCGCGGCAGCGGAATGACCCGCGCAACAACCGCCAGCATCTCCTCCGACGCTGTGAGTCAGGCGGGCCGGTCCGCCGAACAGCTCCAGCCGGAGGTCCAGCGTCTCCGCGCAGCGGATACGATGGAGGCATGCAACTCCTGCGAACCTTGACCGCACTGGCCGTATTGCTGGCCGCACTCGCCGCCTGGCTGGCAGTTTCCGCGCGCCACCCGGGGACGTTGCAGGTGCTGGCCGCGGAGATGGCTCCCGCCCTTTTTGTTTCCTCGACCATCCCGCAGCGGCCGCCGGACGGATTGAACTGGCGCCCGCTCGACCAGCGCGAACTGGCTGGCTGGCGCGATCCCTATTGGCTGCGCTGGCGATTGCCTGCGCCCACGACGCAGAACGATACCGGCCGAGCGTTGCGTCTGTCGCTACGCGCCGCCAGCCAGCCCTTCTGGAACGGACAGCCACTGGCAGGCAATGGCACGGTGGGCCGCACAGCACAACAGGAGCGGCCCGGCCTGCTTGAAATCGTCCGCGTGCTGCCGCCATCGTCTTCCACCGGCACGGACGAGTTGGTCGTGCTCGCTTCCAGTCACCATCAGTGGTTTCGCCCATATAGTGCGGACGCCGCCATTGAGGTGGGGCCGGTCGAAGCGATCTACGGCCATCGCCTCCGGCCTTGGCTGATCGCGGCGTTCGCCACGGGTGCGCTGGCGGCGGCATTCCTGTATTTCCTGGCAGTGCAACGTGGTCGGCCGCGCGTGCCCGGTGCTCGCCTGTTGCTCGCGCTCAGCGCTGTCGGCCTTGCGTTGCCGGTGATCGAGGCATGGCGCCCCTTGCTGGGCTATACCTATCCTTGGCACGGCCCACGTCTGCTCGCACTGCAGGCGCTGCACCTGGCGGCCGCGGTGCTGCTGCCGGCTTACATCGCGCGTCGCTTCGACGTTGCGGTGCCCCTTGGCGCCCGCATTGCCTACTTGGTGGCGCTCGCGGCGGCGACGGCATTCGTACCCAGCTTCGATGGTCGCGGCGCGGCCGTACTGCTGCTGAGCCTGTTCGCCTCGGCGTGGTTGTTGCTGCGTGCCCGTCGTGAGCAAGAGGAACGCTGGCCCATCTTGACGCTGGTACTGGCTGGCGCGCTGGCAATGCCATTGGCTGGCAACGCCTTTCTCGACGGCCCGTATTTCCTGTTGCTGGCGGTACTGATGGGCTTCCTGCTTCTGCGCCACGCGGCGCAGCTGCGTGCCCTGGACCGACATAACGCGTTGTTGCGCGAAGAGCGCGCCCGCCTCTCGCTGCAGTTGCTGCAGCGGGGCATCCAGCCGCACTGGCTCATGAATACGTTGACCTGTTTGCAGGAACTGATCGAGCAGGCCCCGCCGCGCGCCAGCCGTCTGGTCGAGTCGCTGGCCGAGCAGTTCGATCGTCTGCGCGAGAGCAGCACCCGCCAGAGCGTTGCGCTGGAGGACGAGGTGGCCCTGTGCCGCAACCACCTGGACATCGTCGGTCTGGCCCAGGATCGCCCCATCGGCTTCGAGGTCGACGCCGACGACACTCGATTGTCGCTGCCGCCGGGCGTTCTCCACGCCCAGGTCGAAAACGCGCTGACCCATGCCGGCGCCGTCGCCTGCGCGCAGCGTCCGTTCCGCCTGCGCGTACGTCGCGAGAACGGCAACTGGGTCCTGGAGCTGCGTAGCGCACGCGGGTCGGCGCCACATCGCGGTCATGGGACCGGCACGCGCTACATCGAGGCCAGCTTGGCTGCCACGTGTCCTGCTGGCTGGCGCTTCGTCCAGGGTGTCGATGGCGCGGACTGGTGCGGCCGGATCGAGCTGGCATGCGCATCCTGATCGTCGAGGATGAGCCGCTGGTACGCCAGCGTCTCTTGCGTCTATGCACCGAGTTGGCCGGCGCGCGTGCACGCTTCGACGCCGTCGCCGACCTGGAATCGGCCGGCGACCGGCTCCAGCGCAGCGTCTACGATGGGCTGCTGCTAGATCTGAACCTGGGGGGCGAGGACGGTTTCGAACTGCTCCGCAGCGCGGTGGCCGGACGCTACCACTGCGTCGTGGTCTCGGCCCATCGCGAGCGTGCGCTGCAGGCCTTCGAGCATGGCGTACTGGATTTCGTCCCCAAGCCCTTCACGCGCGAGCGCCTAGGCCAGGCACTCGAGCGCCTGCTCGATGTCGGCCGCTACCGCTCCGGCCGCGCCCGCTATCTCGGCATATGGCGTGCGCAAGGTACCGCACTCGTCGAGCTGGCCGATGTGCTGTGGATCCGCGCCGACGGCGACTACAGCCAGTTGCGCATGCTCGATGGCCGCAGCGAACTGCACGATAAATCCCTGGCCAGCCTGACCGCCGTGTTGCCGCCCGATTTCGTGCGCTGCCACCGATCCTACTTGGTCAACTTGCGCCATATCCGTACCCTGCATGCCGGTTCTGGCAGTCGTTACTGGCTGATACTGACCAACGGTGCGGAACTGCCCGTGGGCCGCGCCCACGTCGCGGCGCTGCGCCGCGAACTCGCTCTCGAGTAAGGAACTGCCTGCGATCGGGCTACAGCGCGCTGTACTCCAGGAATCTTCCGCCGCCCACATCGCGGATAAAACGCGCAATCAGCGCCGCGCACTCGCGATGATGCGTTTCCAACAGAAAGTGGCCGCCGTCGAAGACGTGGATTTCCAGCGCGTCGAGGACGCGGCTGTAGGCCATGATTTCGTCCAGCTCGAAGAACGGATCGTGCCGCCCCCAAAGCAACAGGCACGGCGGCTGGTGTTCGCGGTGGTAGGACGCAATGGCCGGAAAACGCGCGACGTGCGCGGCGTAATCGTTGAAGATCTGGAAATGCAGATCGATGTGGCCCGGCCGCGACAGCCGTTCCCAATCCAGATGCCAGCACTCCGGCGGATGCAGCGCCTTCAAGCGTTCGGGCAAGCCGCCCAGGTAGGTGTTGCGGGTGCCATCGAAATCCAGCCACTGCGGCAGCTTGGTCTTGTTCGCCGCAGTGGGCTCGGCCCAGTACGCTTTCGGCGCATCCCAATCCGGCCCCAGGCCGGCCTCGTGGGCGTTACCGTTCTGCACGATCAAACCCAGGATGCGTTCGGGTCGCCGCGTCGCCAGGTGATAACCGACCGGCGTACCGAAGTCCTGCACCATCAGGAAGAAGCGTTCCACGCCCAGCGCATCGAGGAAGGCTTCGATCGTGTCGGCCATGTGCGCGAACGTATACGCATAGTCGTCGGGCAGCGGCGCCGAAGATAAACCGTAACCGGGCAAGTCCGGCGCGATCACATACGCCGACTCGGCCAAGGGCTCGATGATGTCGCGATACATATGCGAGGAACTGGGCGAGCCGTGCAGCAACAACAGCGCCGGTTGGTCGCGGTCGCCGGCCTGTCGGTAGAAGATCTCCAGGCCGTCGATGTCGATGGTTCGATGGTGGGTGTTGTGCCGAAGGGGTTGCATCGTTTTCTCCTGTCGAGGCCCGTTGCGCCGCGTTTCGTGCGATGCCGAAACGCAGTGCCACGAGAGGCGGAGTTTTTTGAACTGCAAGGGTTCTGGCGTGAATCGAGCCTAGCTCGCTAAAGATTCGGCGGAAGTGAGGACGGCTGAGGCTGCGTAGCGCACTTGTTCAAGTTTCTGGCGATATCGTTAAGGCAGGTGTCGCGACATCTTCGGCGCGTGGGCACATTAAAACGCCGCAGCGCAACGAATTCGGTGCTGCCCGTGGCCTAGTCGTCGCCCATAAAAAACGCCGCGATCGACGCGGCGTTTTTTATCGTGTCGCGACAGCGCGCGGCGAGATCAAGATCAATCGAACGCCGCCGCATATCCGGTATTGACGATCCGATTCTGCAACGCATCGGCGATCTTCAAGTTGCCGGCGATGATCTGGCGCGGCGCCAGGCCGCGATTGTCCATCGGCCCGGTCGAGCGGCCCTTGAAGTCGGTGACCTTGCCGCCGGCTTCGCGCACCATCAGCACGCCGGCCGCGACGTCCCAGGGCTTGAGTCCGGCTTCGAAGTAGGCGTCGGCGCGGCCGCAGGCGACATAGGCCAGATCCAGCGCGGCCGAGCCGGTGCGGCGCACGTCTTCGGCGTCGACCAGCAGATTGTCCAGGCACTTGAGGTGGGCGCTGGCGCGGGCGCGTTCGCGCGGCGGGAAGCCGGTGATCAACATCGCGCCGGTGAGGTCCTTGCGCTCGGCGATGCGCACGCGCTTTTCGTTGAGCTGGGTGCCGCTGCCGCGGCTGGTGGTGAACAGGTCGTTGCGCAGCGGGTCGAAGATCACGCCGTGGGTCGGTTCGCCGTTCTCGCACAGCGCGATCGAGACGCAGTAGTGCGGGATGCCGTGCAGGTAGTTGCTGGTGCCGTCGAGCGGGTCGATCACCCAGGTGAAACGGGCCTGGCCGAGCGGGCCGCTTTCTTCGCCGAGGATGGCGTAGTCGGGCGTGGCGCGGCGGAATTCCTTGATGATCTCGGCTTCGGCCAGTCGGTCGACTTCGCTGGCGTAGTCCATGCGGTCCTTCTCGACGACGTTGAGCGCGTCCACGCGGTGCATGTGGCGCAACAGGACGTTGCCGGCGGCTCGGGCGGCCTTGACCATGAGGGTGACGGCGGGTTTCTGCATGGTTTACGGCCTCGAACGGATGAGGTGGGGAAGGACTCGACGGGGGTAAAGAGCGGGCCGGCGCCTGTGGCCGGGGCGGGGAGTTTACCATTTGCGCATGAACCACGATCCCCGCAACGAACCGCCGGGCGCGCAGGCGCCCGATAATGCCAATCCCGAGGCCGACCCGATCGGGGCCGGCCCCGCCATTCCAACGCCCGATCCGGCCGTCGCGCATCTGCGCATCGTCCTGGTCGGTACCCAGCACCCCGGCAATATCGGCTCGGCGGCGCGGGCGATGAAGACCATGGGCCTGTCGCGGCTGGTCCTGGTCGCCCCGGAAAAGCCGCTGGACCGCGATGCGTATGCCATGGCCGCCGGCGCCGACGACGTGCTCGAGGCCGCGGTGGTCCTGCCCGACCTGGCCGCGGCGGTCGCCGACTGCCACCTGGTCCTGGGCTGCACCGCGCGTAGCCGCCGGATCGCGCTGGAGGAACTGGTCCCGCGCGACGCCGCGGTCCTCGCCGACGCCCGCGCCCGCGGCGGCAGCGAGGTCGCGCTGGTGTTCGGCCGCGAGCGCACCGGTCTGGACAACGAGGAATTGCAACTGTGCCATGCGGCGGTGCACATCCCGGCCAATCCCGAGTACAGCTCGCTGAACCTCGGGGCCGCGGTCCAGGTGCTGAGTTACGAGCTGCGCATGGCCGCGCTGGCGGCGAACACCGCCGGCGGCGCCTTCGAGCGCCGCGATCCGCCGGCCTCGCACGCCCAGTTGGAAGGCTTCTTCAGCCAGCTCGGCGAGGCCTTGCACGCGATCGACTTCCACAAGGGCCGAGCGCCGGAGTCGGCCATGCGCAAGCTGCGCCGGCTGTTCCTGCGCGCGGATCTGGACGAACGCGAGGTGCGCCTGCTGCGCGGCGTGCTGGCCGACGTGGAGCGGATGGCGATGCTGGCCGGACAACGGCGCTGAAGACGTCTGCGTTGAATGATGCCGATCGCAGGGAACGGCGGGCGAGGGATTGAGTGGGAAGGTATCGGCAAGACCGCGGTTTCGATTACGCTGCCCTGGCAATCCGAACAGGTGACCACGGTTGATCGCTAGCGCGCGGTGTTTCGGTTGGCTGTTCGGGCTTGTCCTGATAGGGGCAGCGAACCCTGCGTCGGCCTTGCACGACGGCTACGACGATCGCCCGCACCCCGAAGGCAGCGACGCCCAAGTGTTGGTGCTCGGCCGGATCAGCGACGACCCCAAGGCCCATTACGAGCAGCTCAAGCCGCTGCTGGATTACGTGGTGCCGCGCATGGCCGATGTCGGCATCCGCGAAGGCCGGATCCTGATGGCCAAGGACGCGCAGCAGATGGGCAGCTACCTGCGCCGCGGCCGGGTCGACTGGGTCAGCGAGACCGCCGGCATGGCGATGCTGCTGCAACAGCGCGCCGACGCCAGGCCGCTGCTGCTGACCGAACGCGACGGGGCCAGCCACTACCACAGCATATTCTTCGCCCGACGCGACAGCGGCCTGCGCTCGCTGGACGATCTGAGCGGGCACAACGTCGCCTTCCAACGGCCGTCTTCAACCAGCGCCTACTTCGTTCCGGCCGCGACCCTGCTCGAACGCGGCTTGAGCCTGGAGATCCTGCTGTCGCCCACCGACCGCATCAACCGCGGCGCGGTGGGTTACTTGTTCGCGCGTTCGGAACTCAACATCTCCACCTGGGTGCACAAGCGGCTGGTCGATGCCGGGGTGATGAGCAACCTGGACTGGCAGAACCCGCGGCGCGTGCCCGATGCGTTCCGCCGCGATCTGGTCGAGATCGGCCGCAGCGCCGAATACCCGCGCGCGGTGGAAGTCGTGCGCAGCGATCTGGACCCCAAGGTCGCCGCGCGCCTGCGCGAGGTGCTGATCGACGCGGCCGGCGATCCCGACGCCGGCGAGGCCTTGCTGCGCTTCTTCAAGACCACCCGCTTCATGCCGATCGATCCGGCCTCGCGGCGCTCCCTGGACCGGCTCGGTTCGGGCGTGGCGCGGGTGCGGGCGGAGGTCGAATGAGACTGCGCGCCGGCCTGCAGGCCAAGTTCCTGTCGATCATGGGCGTGGCTTTTCTGGTCGTGGCGGTGCTGATCTTATTGCTGTTGCAGCGGCAGGAACGGATACAGAGCGAGGTGGTGGGGGTCAGCCGCGACGCGATGCGCGACAGCTTCGTGGAAAGCCTGCGCCGCCACGGCGAAGGCGAGGTCGCGCAATTGGCCGGATCGCTGACCAACCCGGTCTATTACTTCGACCTGGATGCGATCGGCGAACTCAGCCGCGCGGCGATGGCCAATCCCGGCGTGCGCTACGTCATCGTCTTCGACGTGGACGGCAACATCGTCCACGACGGCAGCGAGGAGATTCCCAGCTACGGCAAGCGCATGGACGATCCGATGGCCGCGCAGATCGTCGCCGCGCCGGCCATGCACACGCAGTGGGGCGAGAACACCTTCGACGTGTCGGCGCCGATCAAGATCGGCCAGCAGCGCCTGGGCGGTGTGCGCGTGGGTTACGACCTCAAGGCCATGCGCGCTTATCAGGACAGCGCGTTGGACAAGCTGCGGCAACGGCTGGAAGCGCTGGGCCGGCTGCAGCTGCTGTGGGTCGGCTTGCTCAGCCTCGGCCTGCTCGCGCTCGGCGCATTGATGGTCTGGCTGATCCAGAGTTGGCTGGTCAAGCCGATCCGCGAACTGGCCGACGCCGCGCGCGCGATCGAGGACGGCCAGTTCGGCCAGTTCGATCACGTTCCCGCGGCCGGACGCCACAACGACGAAGTCGGCGATCTGATGCGCGCCTTCGGCCGGATGAGCCAGAGCCTGGCGCGGCACGACCGCGACATCCGCCGCATGGCCTATACCGATGCGCTGACCGGCCTGGCCAACCGGCTCGCGTTTCGCGAATCGCTGGATCAGCGCCTGCTGCATTTGCGCGGCGACGGCGGCCAGTTGGCGCTGCTGTTCGCCGACATCGACGATTTCAAGCGGGTCAACGACACCCTGGGCCACGATGCCGGCGATGAGGTGTTGCTGCAGTTCGCCCAGCGCATCGAGGAAACCGTGCGGCGCATCGGCGGCGAACGCGCCTTGCTCGCACGCTTCGGCGGCGACGAGTTCGTGATCCTGGTCGAGGGCAGCCGCGAGCGCAACGGCGAGGCGCGCACCGTGGCTTCGCACCTGGCCGAGGTGTTGGTGGCCGAACTCGGTCAGCCGATCGTGGTGCACGAGCGGCAAGTGTTTCTGGGCACCTCGATCGGCGTGACCCTGTATCCGGAAGACGCGTCGGGCGCGACGGCGCTGATGAAGAACGGCGACATCGCCATGTATCAGGCCAAGGTCGCCGGCAAGAACTGCTATCGCTTCTACAGCCGTGCGATGGATCAGGCGGTCGAGCGCCGCGTACATCTGGAGCACGAGTTGCGCGGGGCCTGGGATCGCGGCGAGTTGAGTATGGTCTATCAGCCGGTGTTCCGGCTGGGCGACGGCGCGATGGTCGGCGCCGAGGCCTTGCTGCGCTGGAAGCATCCGGAGCAGGGCTTGATCGCGCCGTCGGTGTTCATCGACGTGGCCGAGCAGAGCGGGCTGATCGAAACCCTGGGCCCGCAGGTGTTGCGCGCGGCCTGCGAGGACGCGGTGAGCTGGCACGAGGCGCGGCCCGGCGCCGATCCGCTGTTCGTATCGGTCAACGTGTCGCCGCGCCAATTGCGCAGCGGCGATCTGCCCAACGTGGTGGCCGCCTGCCTGCACGAGACCCGCTTGCCCGCCCAGCGTCTGCATCTGGAGCTGACCGAGACGGCGGTGATCGGCGACGAAACCCACGCCAGCAACCTGCTTTCGCGCCTGCGCGCCAGTGGGGTGAAGGTGTGGTTGGACGATTTCGGCACTGGGTTTTCCGGGCTGAGCCATTTGCGCCGGGTGCCGGTGGACGGGGTCAAGATCGACCGCAGTTTCATCGCCGACGTGTTGCGCGATCCGGACGATCTGGCGCTGACCACGGCGATCATCGCGATGGCGCATTCGCTGGGCATCACCGTGGTCGCCGAGGGCGTGGAGAAGGAAGGCCAATACGCGGTGTTGCGCGAGCGCGGCTGCGATCTGGCGCAGGGCTATTGGCTCGGGCATCCGGTCAATGCGCAGGAGTTTTTGGCGCTATTGGGTTAGGGCTGTGGCTTGCGTCGTAGTTGCGGCTTCGCGGTCGCGGCTTGCGCCGCTCCTACAGGGAGCGGCCGGAATTGCGATGCAACCTGTAGGAGCGGCGCAAGCCGCGACCGCGCTAGCCAATCGCCGGCGCACCCGGCACGACGGCCGTCGTTATCCCAACTTCGACTGCGCCAACGCGATCCACTCCGCCAGCGCCTGCGCCAAGCTGCCGGACAAAATCCCGAACACCGCCACCGCGACGACACCGGCGACCCAGGCGATGGCCATCAGCTTGCCGTCGCGTTCGAGCAGGGCGAAGGCGAACAACAGCAGTTGCGCGCCGAACAGGAAGTTGGTCAGCGGAATCGGCAACGACAACAAGATGCCCAGCAGCACCAGCAACAGACCGGTGAACGCGCCAGCCGCGCGGTGATCGAGCAGGCCGGTCGCGCGCGGGCGCACGAAGCGCTCCAGCCGGGTCAGCCACGGCGCCAGCAGATTGCGGAACTTGGCCATCGCGCTGCGATGCGGCCCGCGCCGGGCGATGAAGCCCGGCAGCCACGGCTTGCGCAGACCGATCAGCAATTGCAGGCCGACCAGGATCACCAGCGGTCCGCTGATCGCGCCGCCCACGCCCGGAATCGGGATGAAGGCGGGCAGGGTGGAGACGAACAGCAGCATGCCGAAGGAACGGTTGCCCAGACCGTTGAACACGTCGCCGAACTTGATGACCTCGTCCGGATCGCCGGCGACGATCGCATCGAGCAGGGCACGGGTGCCGGCCTCGTGCAGCGGCGGGTCACCGCGGCTCCCGCGCTTGGGCGCGCCCTCGGGCCCGCCGCGATCAGCCGCCGACGTCATCGTCGCCCGCTTCCGCCGCGGGTTTGGGGTGTTGGCGTTGCAGCAGCAGCTTGTCGATGCGCGGGCCGTCCAGATCGATCACCTCGATCCGCCAGCCGGCCCAGGTGAAGTGCTCGCCCACGTGCGGAATGCGGCCGAAGTGGGCGATCACCATGCCGGCCACCGTATGGAAGTCGTGCTCGTCCTCGTTCGGCAGGCGGCCGCCGCCGGTGACTTCGCGCAGTTCTTCCAGCGGCAGCGCGCCGTCGACCAGGTAAGAGCCGTCCTCGCGCTGCACCATGGGGCCGGGCTGATCGTCCGATTCGGTGGTCTGGACCCGGCCGATCACCGCGCCCATCAGATCGTTGACCGTGATCAGGCCGGTGACGTCGCCGTATTCGTCGACCACCAGGGCCAGCGATTGCTGCTCCTCGCGGAAGATTTCCAGCAGCTTCAGCGCGTGGGTGGATTCGGACACGAACAAGGCTTCGCTGAGCTGGGCGAACAGGTCGGGCAGGCGGTCTTCGCCGAGGCTGGCGAGCAGCGTCTTGGCTTCGAGGATGCCCAGCACGTCCCGGTCGCTGCCGCGATACACCGGAAAACGCGAGGACGGCGATTCGCGCATCGTCGCCAGGTTTTCCTCGATGCTGGCCTCGGCGTCGAGCCAGGTGATGCGGGTGCGCGGGGTCATCAGGCTGTCGGTGGTGCGGTCGCCCAGGCTGAGCACGCGATTCATCATCTTGCGCTCGTCGGCGTCGATCACGCCTTGCTCGTGGCTTTCGGACACCAACAGGCGGATCTCTTCTTCACTGATCTCGCTGCGCGCGTCGTCCTTGATGCCGAGCAGGCGGAGCACCAGCCGGTTGATCGCGCCGAGCGTGGCGACCACGGGCTTGGCGAAGCGGGCCAGGCCGGCCAGCACGATCGACACGGAACTGGCGATCTTCTCCGGATTGGTCAGCGCCAGACGCTTGGGAATCAGCTCGCCGAAGATCACGCTGGCGGCGGTGATCAGGGTCACCGCGGTGCCGATGCCGAGCGGTCGCGCGTATTCGATGGCATTGCCGGGCAGCAGGTGGCCGAGCCAGCCGGCGATGGCCACGCCGATCGACTCGCCGCCGAAGGTGCCGGTGAGCACGCCGATCGCGGTGATGCCGACCTGCACGGTCGAGAGCAGGTTGTCGGGGTGCTCGGCCAGTTGCAGCGCCATGCGGGCGCCGCGGCTGGGGTGAGTGGGGTGCTCGGCCATCTGCTTCAGGCGCAGCTTGCGCGAGGTCATCAGCGCCATCTCCGACAACGCGAAGAAAGCGTTGAGCACGATCAAGGCCATGACGATCAATAGTTCCAACATCAGCAGCGCCTCCAGTGGCCTGTGGGTTCACGGAAGCAGCGGGCACGGAAGCAGCGGGGGCTGTGTTGGCAAGGGGCCGGCCGGGCGTTGCCGGGCGGCGGTTTTGGGTCGTCGTCCATTGTGTGTTGCGGGAAAGGAAGGGGTGGCCGGGCCGGAGCCGGGCCGGCGCCGATCTTAACAGGCCCGTGCGATGGCCTTTCGTGAAAGGCCCACGGCGGCGGAACTGCGAAGCCGGTAGGCCCGATCACCGTTCTGGGGCCGCCGGAACCGGCCGTCAAGGTGGGCGCAGCGTCTTCAAACCGTCATAATCGCGCCCCGAACCCCCGTGCCGGCCCCGCCGGCGCGTCAGTCCCCGGTCCGGCTCCGCCGTTCCGACCTCACTACGAACCCGAACCCGCCGAGGCCGGCATCCACGGTCCCTGGCCCAGAGGCTCCCCGCATGTTCTCCCTGCAGACGATTTTCGGCCAAGGCAACCAGTTCTATACCCTGCTTGAAGAGGCGGCCGTGGCCGCCCACGACGCTACCCGGGCCCTGCACCAGATGCTCAAGGCGGCCGACCGCCAGCCGGCCCTGGATGCGTTCAAGCTGGCCCGCCAGCGCGAGCGCGAGACCTCCGACAAGATCAGCCAGGAGTTGGTCGACAGCTTCATCACTCCGATCGAGCGCGAAGACATCGAGTCGCTGTCCTCGGCGCTGTACAAGATACCCAAGCAGGTCGAGAAGTTCGCCGACCGCTACTCGCTGGCCACCCGGCATCTGGAGCAGATCGACTTCGCGCCGCGCGCGGCGATGCTGGAGCAGGCCGCAGGCGTGGTGGTGACGATGGTCCACCAGCTGCGCCATCTGAAGTTGGAGCCGATGAAGGCGCTCAACGACCAGTTGCGCGCGCTGGAGAACGAAGCCGACCGGCTGATGCTGGAGCTGTACCGCGACATCTATTCCGGCCAGCTCGACAACCTGCAGATGTTCCTGCTCAAGGAGTTCTTCGAGATCCTGGAAAAGGCGATCGACCGCTGCCGCGAGGCCGGCGTGGTCGCCTACCAGATCGTCCTGAAAAACTCCTGAGGCGCGCGCGATGCTTACGCTCGTCCTGGTGGTGATTCTCGCGGCGTTGATCTTCGAATACGTCAACGGCTTCCACGACACCGCCAACTCCATCGCCACCGTGGTCGCGACCAAGGTGCTCTCGCCGATGCAGGCGGTGGTGCTGGCGGCCTCGACCAATCTGATCGGCGCGTTGTGGGGCACCGCGGTGGCCAAGACCATCGCCTCGGGCCTGATCGACGCCGGCGTGGTCGAGGTCGGCTCGCAGCTGATCCTGTGCGCGCTGCTCGGCGGCATCATCTGGAACCTGATCACCTGGTGGCTGGGCCTGCCGTCTTCGTCTTCGCACGCGCTGATCGGCGGCTTGTGCGGTGCGGCCATCGCGGCGGCCTCCAACAACTGGCACGCGGTGGTCTGGTCGCATCCGGCCGAGCCGATCTGGAAGAGCGCGGGCGTGCTGTGGAAGGTGATCGTGCCGATGTTCACCTCGCCGGTGCTGGGATTCGCCGCCGGCTTCCTGGTGATGGGCGTGTTGTTCGCGATCATCTCGTTCATGGCGCGCAGCGGCGGCGTGCTGGCGCGGATCGCGCGGCCGCGCTGGGTCAACGGTTTCTTCGGCAAGGCGCAGCTGGTCAGCGCCGCCGGCATGGGCTTCGCCCACGGCATGAACGATGCGCAGAAGACCATGGGCATCATCGCTCTGGCGCTGTTGAGCGCGCAGCAGGCCGGCACCCTGGACGACCTGCCCGGCTGGCTGGCGTTCCTGCATCCATCAAAGGGCGCGATGGCCAATAACGACATCGACACCTGGATCAAGCTGACCTGCGCGGTGGTGATGGCCGCCGGCACCGCCGCCGGCGGCTGGCGCATCATCAAGACCCTGGGCCACAAGCTGGTCAAGCTGCACCCGATTCACGGCTTCGCCGCCGAGACCAGCGCCGCCTCGGTGATCATGGCCGCGTCCTCGCTGGGCATTCCGGTGTCCACCACCCACAACATCTCCGCCGCGATCATGGGCGTGGGCACGGCCAAGCGCTTCAACTCGATCAAGTGGACCGTGGTCGAGAAGATGATCTGGGCGTGGATCCTGACCATTCCGGCCGCTGGCGGCATCGCTTACGTATTGTTCGAGGCGATGCGGTTCTTCGGTTGGATCTGAGTCTGCGCGGGCCAACCTTCGGATGAACAAAAGGCCCGCGGATGCGGGCCTTTTGTTTGGCGTGGACGGCTTGCGCGGGCGTTCGATATTGCGTTGCCGCGACCGCGAAACCACGACAACGACGAAACCCAAGATCAGCCGCGAGCGCTCACAACAAATCCCCATCCGCCGACAGCACCCGCTCCATCCGATCGCCGACTCCGCCGATCTCCAATACCAGCCGTTGCACCTCGGCCGCGTCCAGGGTTTCCAGCGGGCGGTTCTCGCACAACTGCAGGTAGGGCACGCCGTCGAGGTTGCCGATGGCCAGGTAGCCGACGTGGCTTTCCCAGTTGAAGATCAGCGCGCGGCGCGCGTCCAGGCCGGTGGTCGGCGCGATCGCGGTGCTCACGCGCAGGAAGGCGCGGCCGTCGTCGTCCTCTTGTTCGGACAGGAAGATCGACTGATGCCGGGTGCCCTGTTCGAGCGAGAGCTCGACGCAGATCACGCTGTCGTGGAGCGACAGGCGGAATCCGGCTTGGGTGAGGTGCTTGTGGATACGGTCGAATTGCATAGGGGCGACTCCGGCGCGTTGCAGCGCATATGCTACCGCGATGGACAGCGAAACTGCCGCCAAACGCATCCGCGCCGCGATCGGCGCCATTCCCAAGGGCGAAGTCGCCGGTTACGGCGAGGTCGCCCGCCGCGCCGGCCTGCCCGGCCGCGCCCGCCTGGTCGCGCGCCTGCTCAGCGAAAACGACGATCCCAAGTTGCCCTGGCACCGGGTGCTGCGCTCGGACGGACGCATCGCCCTGCCGGAAGGCTCCAAGGGCTATCGCGAGCAATGCCAGCGCCTGCGCGCGGAAGGCGTGCAGGTCGAAAACGGCCGGGTGCGCGGTCAGCGCGCCGCGCCGACCCTGGACGCGCAGATCTGGGGACCGCCGGAGGACTGAACCGGAACGATGCGCGGGCGCGATCTGCACGCAGCGCTCACGTCATCGCGGCTTCGCCGCGGCTACCATAGCGGCCGATTCGAGGAGTCGCGATGTTTTCCAGTATTCCGTCGGTCACGCGCAAGCTGCTGATCGCCAATATCGTTGTTTTCATCCTGCAATCCCTGCTGGACCTGAGCCAGAACCCGGCCTTGCCCGCCGCGATGTCGTGGTTCGAGCTGTGGCCGTGGTTCTCCGGTGACTACGCGCCCCCGCCGGGACCGGGCTTCATGCCCTGGCAGTTGCTGACCTCCGGCTTCATGCACGGCGGCATCGGCCACCTGGTATTCAACATGATGGCGCTGGTGATGTTCGGCGCGTCGCTGGAATATCAGTGGGGCGCCAAGCGCTACGCGACCTACTATTTCGTCTGCCTGATCGGATCGTCGCTGCTGCAGCTGCTCGTCGCTTCGTTGGCCTTCCGCGAGGGCGAGTTCTACCGTTCCCTCGGCGCGTCTGGTGCGATCTACGGCCTGTTGCTGGCCTACGGCATGCTGTTCCCGAACCGCAAGGTGACCTTGCTGCCGTTCCCGATCGTGCTCAAGGCGCGCACGCTGGTGATCATCTACGCGGTCGCCGCGGTGTTCTACGGCGTATTCACCACCGGCACCGGCGTGGCGCACTTCGCCCATTTGGGCGGGATGGTGGTGGGCTGGTTGGTGATCCGTTATTGGCGTGCGCGGCCGCCGAACAGCGGCGGTGGCGGCCCCCGCCGGGATCCGCGAGTGGAGGCGCTGCGCGAGCGGCGCCGGGCGTCGAAGTTGCGGGTGGTGAAGTAGGTCGATCGGCTGCGTTCGGCCGGATGGTGTTTTGATCTCACGCTGCAATCGAGCCAACGTCGCAGCAGTTGATTCGCGGTCGCGGCTCGCGCCGCTCCTACAGGAAGCCCATGTAGGAGCGGCGCGAGCCGCGACCGCGTTGGTTCGGCGATTGCGGAAGCTTCGATTCTCGGGTAAGCGGAGTCTCAAAACCCCGGTCGCAACTTCACCTGATCCAATTCCTTCTTCAGCGACCGCCAGAACAACCCCGGCGCGATCCAGGTGTAGGCGCAGAACGCCAGCCACGCGTACGACAGCGGGCCGGTCCATTGGCTCAGGCCGTTCTGCGGCAGCGCGATCAGGGCCACCCGATAGAGCAGGAAGATGCCCAGCAGCAGGGTCACCGCGCGGGTGCGCGAGCCGGCGCTGACGAAACTCTGCAAACGCCACCACAGGCCCAACAGCCAGCTGCGGCGCGCCTTGACCGCGGCCATCAGGGTCAGCGCGTCGCCGTCGGTGGGGTCGATCTGCAGCGCCCAGGCGGCGTGGTCGCGGGCGCTGTCGGTGCGGCCGGCGGCGAGTTCGCAATGGCCGAGCACGCACAGCGCTTCGAGGTGTTCGGGATGCGCGCGCAGTACGTCGCGGGCCAGGGCTTCGGCGCGCGCGCGGTCGCCGCGGCGCAGTTCCAGCGAGGCGAGCAGGGCGGGGTAATCGGGATCGTCCGGGTCGAGTTCGCACGCCCGCCGCGCGTGCTCCAGCGCCTGCGCGTCGCGGCCCCAGGCCAGGTACAGACGCGCGAAGGCGTCGGCGATCGCGGCCGAGTCGGGATCGGATTCGCGCGCGGTCAGCAGATGCGATTGCGCCGATTCGAATTCGCGTCGGGCGATCGCCACGATCGCTGCGGCCAAGTGCGCGAATCCCGACTCCGGCGCCAGTTCCAGCGCGCGTTGCGCTTCCAGATTCGCCGCGTGCAGGCGCTTGCGCTTGACCAGGCACAGGGCCAGGAACGCGTGCGCATCGGCCTGCTCGGCGTCTTCGCCGAGCAGGCGCAGCAGCGCGTCGATGGCCGCGTCGACTCGGCCGTGCGCGTAGTAGCGCTCGGCCATGCGATAGAGATGATCGGTGCCGTGCGCGCTCATTGCAGGGTCAGCCTCAGCAGCGTCGGCCAGCCGGACATGTCGAGCGCGCCGCGTCCGACCACCGCCAGCAGAATCATCAACGGCAGGCCGTTGCGCGCCTCGCCGCCGTAGTACTCCCAGATATCGAAGCAACGCTGTTGCATCAGGTACAGCGCATAGGCCAGGCCGAGTTTGAGCAGCAGGATCGACAACATCGCGTACGGCGCCTGCTCGGCGTCGAGCAAGCCGTTGTGCTGCGCGGCGAAGATCGCCAGCGCCAGCGCGGGCGCGCCGATCACGCTGAGCGCCACGCAAGCCCATTCGCGCCAACGCGTGGGGCTGCCCAGCGCGGCGGCGTTGAAGGCGAACCACGCCAGGCCGAAGCCGCCGCCAGCGAGCATCAAAGTCAGCAGCGGCCACAGCGGATCGACCGCATAGCGCGACAGCCCCGACGGCAGCGGCTCGTCGGGCAGGCGATAAACGTTCGCGGCCATCAACCGGCTCCGTGTTGCTTGAGGAACTCCAATACCTCGTCGTACTGGCCACCCTGATTGGCGTAGCGCGCGTGGTTGCGCGCGGTGGTCAGCCATTCCAGCGTGGTCGAGCGGGTGTCCTTGAGCGCGGCGCGCAGGTGATTCATGGTCAGCGGCGATTCGCGGCCGCGTTCGATCGAATCCTCGATCGCCTCGTCGATCCCGGTCTCCACCAGGTTGCGCAGGTCCGCGCCGGAATAACCGGAAGTCAACCGCGCCAGTTCGCCCGCGTCGACGCCATCGGCCAGCGGACGATCGCGCAGCAGCAATTCCAGGATCGCGCGGCGCGCGGCTTCGTCCGGCGGCGGCACGAACAGCACCCGATCGAAACGGCCGGGGCGGCGGAACGCGGCATCGACTGCCCACGGCACGTTGGTCGCGCCGAGGATCAGCACGCCGTGGTTGTTCTGGGCGAAACCGTCGAGTTCGGTGAGGAACTGGCTGACCAGCTTGGCCGAGGTGGCCTCGCGCGAGAACTGGCGCTTGCCGCCGATCGCCTCGACCTCGTCGAAGAACACCACCGCCGGCGCGGTGCGCCGCGCGGTTTCGAAGATCGCGTGCAGCTTGCGCTCGGACTCGCCGATGTACATGTCCAGCACATCGGTGATGGTGACGTTATAGAAACGCGCGCGGCATTCGCCGGCGGTCGCGCGCGCCAGCAGGGTCTTGCCGCAGCCGGGCGGACCGTACAGCAGGATGCCGCCGCCGGAGCGGCGCTTGAAGCGCTCGAACAGCGAGGGCTTGAGGAAGGGCGTGATGATGCGGCGGCGGATCTGGTGCTTGACCTGATCCAGCCCGCCGACGTCCTCGAAGCCGATCCGCGGCTCCGGCGCCCGCAGCAGGCGGGCGACATCGTCGGCGTCGGTGTCGTCGTTGGCCAGACTGGTCTGCGCGTTGCCGGCGCGCAGGCCTTCGGCGTGCTGGCGGCGGGCGTTGGCGAAGGAGATCACCTTGCCGGCCAGTTCGCTGGCCAGCGAGGCGTCCTCCAGCGCGGGATTGAGCGCGACGGCCTGTTGGTACAGCCCGCGCGCTTCGTCGCGGTCGCCTTCGGCCAGCAGCAGGCGCGCGCGCGCGAACAAGGCAGCGGCGGAGTCGGGCGGGGCCACTTGCAGCACCCGTTCATCGTCGCGGTGCTCCAGCAGCAGCCGCAGCGCTGCGTCGCGCTGGGTGGCGTCGCCGAGCAGCGCGATGCCCGACAGGTCCAGTGCGCGGCCCAGCGCATCGGCGTCGGCCTCGGCCAGGCAGGCGTTGACCACCAGCATGCCCAGCGCGGGATTGCTCGGGCTGGCCGCGAGCGCGGTCAGCAGATCGTCTAGCGAGGTGTCGGGCATGCTGGCGTCCTGGCCGGACCATAGGTCGCGGTAGCGTACTGAAAAAACCGGGCGAACCGGGCGGCGTTCACAATCGTATCGCGACCGCAGTTGCGATTCGGCGAAGCCCGCGCCTACAGTTCGCATAGCGGCCGTATTCCAGGGGGATGGCGCCTCCGGGAACGCGTGTCGTCCCTTCAGCCCGCTGTCGCCCGCTTGCGCCGCTCGCGCGCCGCCAAGGATCCAGGCCGCTTTCATGAGTCTTCCCAATCAATCCACCGCCGCGCAGCAAGCCGCGGCCCGCGTCCGCGATGCCGTGCACGCGGCCACCACCGGTCTGGTCGAACGCGAGCAACTGGCCGAATTGATCGTGCTGGCCGCGGTGGCGCAAGAACATCTGCTGATCCTCGGCCCGCCCGGCACTGCCAAGAGCGCGGTGGTTCGGCGGGTCGCGGCCGCGCTGGGCGGCCGCTATTTCGAATACCTGCTGGGCCGCTTCACCGAGCCTTCGGAGCTGTTCGGCCCGGTCGATCTGCGCCGGCTGCGTGAAGGCGTGGTGGAGACCGACGTCACCGGCATGCTGCCCGAGGCCGAGGTCGCGTTCCTGGACGAGGTGTTCCTGGGGTCGACCGCGATCCTGAACACCTTGCTCGGAGTGCTGAACGAGCGCCGCTTCCGCCGCGGCCACACCCAGGTGGCCTGTCCGCTGCGGGTGTGCGTGGGCGCCTCGAACGCCTTGCCCGACGACGAGTCGCTGGCCGCGTTCGGCGACCGTTTTTTGTTGCACCTGTTCGTCGAACCGGTGCCGGACCATCAGCTCGAAGCGCTGCTCGCCGGCGGCTGGCAGGCCGAGCGAGCGCCGCTGTCGCACCACACCGAACTGGGCGATATCGACGAGCTGAGCCGCCGCGTGCCCGGCGTGGGCATGGAGCGCGCGCGCGGCCTGTTGGCCGATGCGATCCGCAAACTGCGCGGCGCCGGCCTGAGCCTGTCGGACCGGCGCATCGTCAAGGTGCAGCGGTTGATCGCCGCGGCCAGCGTGCTGGCCGGCCGCGAGGTCGCCAGCGAAGCCGACCTGTGGCCGCTGTTCTACGTCATGCCGACCCGCGAGGCGCAGACCGCCGCGCAGGACGTGTTGCGCGAGTCGCTGAGCGCGGCGGCCAATCCGACCCTGCGCGCGGCGGTGGAACACGCGGTGCTGCAACCGGTCTCGCGCACCGCGCGCCTGGTCGAGGCTGCGCGCAACTGCCTGCAGGGCGAGGCCGACGCGCCGGGCGCGGCGGTCATCGCCGAAGCGCTGCTGCGCGAGATCGACGCCAACTTCAACGCCGACTCGATCCCGTCCGAACTGGCGGCCGAGCGCGCGCGCTTGGTCGAGCGGGTGTCGGCCTGAGCATGAAGTGGAGTTGGCGCGCGCAGGATCCGTCGCCGTCGCCGCAGGGCGCGGTGGGGATCGGCGCGGCCGCGTCGCGCGCCTTGCTGCGCGCGGTCGAGCGCCTGGACGAGAACGTGCGCGACACGCTGATGCTCACCGCCAACGCCGATGTCGCGGTGGTCACCGGCGCGGCCGCGCAACTGCCTTGGTTCGAAGGCGTGGCCTATGCGGCGCCGTGCGAGCAGGCGCCGGCCTTGTGGCTGCTCACCACCGAGTGCCCGGACGTGCCGCTGGATCTGCTGCAGCGCGCGATCGCGCGTCAGCATCCGCAGGCGCCGGTGCTGTTGCTGCGCGAACCGGCGCAGATCGTTCCCCTGCATCGCGCGCTGCCGGCCAGCGCCGCGCTGATCGCGCAGATCCGCGCGCACTGGCAGGACTGAACGATGCGTCTGCCGGACACCTTGAAACCGTGGCGCGCGTGGCTGGATTGGTTCGATCCGGAACTGGCCGGCGCGGTCGGCGATCTGCTGCTGCGCCTGCATCCGATGCTCGGCGCGTTCCGGATGCGCGCGCAGAGCGGGCAGGTCGAACCGGAAGGCATCGACGATCTGCGCCGGCGCGGCAGTTACGACCGCTTGTTGCTCAGCGAATGGGCGCTGGCCGACGCCGCGCCGGACGAATTCGACCGGCGCGCGGCCGGCGGCGAGCATCTGTTCCTCAATCCCAAGCTGGTCGCGCGCGAAGTCGATGCGCTGACCGTGGCGGTGTTCGACAGCGGCCCCGCGCAGTTGGGCGCGGCGCGCCTGGCGCACGTGGCGTTGTGGATTCTGCTGGCGCAGCGCGCGCAGGCGGCCAAGGCGCGGTTCGCCTGGGGCGTGCTGGGCCGGCCTGGCGAAGTGCACGACGCCGATTCGCCGCAGATGCTCAAGCGCTTGTTGAGCGCGCGCACCTTGACCCCGGGCGGCGCGCTGGCCGCCAAGGACGCCGCGGACGATGCGCAGGAGCTGCCGCGCAAACGCTTCGAGCGCGAATGGGCCGAACACCTGGACGCGTTGGCGCCTGTTTGCGGCGAACGTTGGTCGATCGGCGCGGCCGAGCCGGGACTGGGCCTGGGGCACCGGGTCTCGATCCGGCGTGACGATCCCGGCGCGCTCGACATCGCGATCGCCGCGCGTCAGGCGCGGCGCGACATCCGTTTGGCCTTGCCCGAGCCGTCGCTGTCGGCGCGATTGCTGGGCGGCCATTTCGAAGCGCTCGAACGCGTGCAGGGCGCGCCGGTCGGCGGCGGCAAGTTGTCGTTGAAGCAGCCGCCGCTGATTTCCTTCGATGGCCGCAGTGTCGCGGTGCCCTTGCTCGGCGACACGGCGGTCATCGTCTATCGCTTGCCGCGCGACGGCCAGGCGCCGTGTGCGCCCAAGGTATCGCGCTGGAGCAAGAGCAAATGGATGTTGGCGGCGACCCTGATCGACCGGCACTTCTGCGGGGTCATGCCGGGCGAATCCTCGCTGGAGCTGTGGCAGATGAGCGATTTCAATCCGCGCTCCACGCGGGCGGGAACGCCGCCGCTGCCGCCGCCCGAGGAACTCGATACGGTGCCCGGCCGTGCGCGTTGGTTGCCGTGCGCGCTGATCCGCGGCGGGCACTCCGGATCGCGGCTGTTCGTATTGTCCGGTAGCGGCCATCTGCTGAGTTGGACGCGGATGGCGCAGGGGATCGATTACTCGGTCGTGGCCCGTGGGGTGTCGGCGATCGGATACCACGATCAGGGCGGCATCGTGTATCTGGCTTATAGCGAGCACAACCTGAGCGTCGTCGAATACCGCGGCGGGGTGTTCAAGCAGGTCGATCGGGAGGCGGTCGCGGAACCGCCACGCAAGGCCCTGTTGTGCGGACGCAGGCGCAATGGCCTGTTGCGCCTGGGCTACGCGTTGGAACAGCCAGTGGGCGGACAAGGCGGCGAGCGCAGCAGCGTATGGCGGGTGTTCTCGCGCGAGCGGGACCGCTCCAGCGACTACGAGACGATGCTGCCGGCGGATTGGAAGGTGGAAGGCTTGGCGTTGGCGCCGACCACCGGCGTCCATCTGATCGCGCTGCGGCCCGATCGCAGGGCACTGGTGAGCATCGGCGCGGCCGGGCGCACGACGCTGTACGAGTCGGCGTATGCGATCACCGCGGTCACCGTCGCCGCCGATTGCGACGTCGTCGCGCTGATCGATCAGCAAGGCCGGTTGGTGGTGCTGCGCGACCAGGGCAGAAGCGTGCTGGTGTACACAGGGGGCGGCGATGGATGAAACAAGGCCGCATTCGCGGCAGGGGGCGGAGGCGGTCGCATCCGGCGCGAGCGTGCGCCACCCGGTCTGGCGCGGTTGGCAGCCGGTCGCCGGACTGTGGCTGGCCGCCGATCTGCTGCCGGCGCAGCGCCGGCTCGAGCGCATCGTGCGCGCGTGGGCGCCGGGTTGCCGCGCCTGGCGTTTCGACGAGGGCGACGTGCTGTGCTTCGAAGCGCCGCGACCGATGCATTGCGAACACGCCGGCGGCGCGCCGTTGTGCCGGATCGGCGCGCACGGCTTGTACGGCGGGCCGCTGACCGCGCCCGAGTTGAGCGCGCTGGAACCGGCGGACGTGCAACTGGTCGTCGGGGCGGCGTTGCGGCCGCTGAACTTCTCCCGGGCGGCGCCATTGGATCCCTCGTTCGCGCTCGACATCGGCGACTACGCGCTGCACGACACTTACGACTGCCGTGGCGCGTTGCGCGCGCCGCGGCAGGAGCGATTGGCGCGCAAGGCCGTGCGCGACGTACTCGGCGGGCGGATTCCGCCGCCGAGCGAAGAGCGTGAGTCGTTCCTGCGTTCGGCATCGGCGCGCGGCGCGCGCGGCGACGCGGACAATGGCAGTTTGCGCGAACGCGTCGGCGGCGCCCGCGACGGTATCGCCCACTGGTTGTTGAGCCGGTTTCCGTCGTTGGCCGGCGGCCGCGCCGCGCAGGGCCATGGTTCAGGCACCGGCGCTGGCCAGGCCGCGGTGGCCTCGCGCGCGACGGGCGCGCGTCCGCAACGCTGGCGCGAATGGCTGGTCAAGGCCGCGCTCGCCAGTCGCGCGGCGAAACTGATGGGGATGCAGCACGGCCGCTATCTGCGCCAACTCATGCAGCGTTTCGACGACGGCGATCTGATCGAAGCGCTGCGTCACGCCCTGCCGATCGACGGCGACGGCCGCGATTGCCTGGGCCAGGCGTTCTCGTTGCCGGGGCGTCGCGATCACCTGGGCCTGAGCGGCGCGCGCGGCGCCCACGCCAGTTTCGATTTCGGCGATTACACGCGCGAGTTGTTGCGCAAGCGCTACCGCGCCGCGTTCGAACTGCTCGACCGGCAGGACAAGGTCGACGAAGCGGTGTTCGTGCTCGCCGAACTGCTCAGCGCGCGCCAGGAAGCGCTGGACTATCTGGTCCGGCACGAACGCTTCGGGCAGGCGGCCGAACTGGCGTTGGGCTGGGACATGCCGGCCGATACCATCATCCGTCTGCTGATGCTGGCCGGCGACAGCGAGCGCGCGATCCTAGTCGCGCGCCGCGACAACGCCTTCGGCCCGGCGGTGGCGATGCTGGAAACGGAGCATCGGCAACATGCGCTGCGCCTGCGCCGCGAATGGGGTCTGGCGCTGGTCGAACAAGGCCAATGGCTGGCGGCGGTGGATGCGGTCTGGCCCGATTCGGAGTCGCGCGAGCAGGCCGCGCGCTGGTTGTTGGCGGCCGAATCGGCGGGCGCGGAACTGTCGGCGCGCGCGCTGGTGCAACGCGCCTGCCTGTTGCCCGACACGCTGCAGCACTACGCCGAACGCATCGGCGAATGGTCCGATCCCTTGGCCCCGGCCGCGCCGCGCGTCGCGCTCGGCGTGGCCTTGGCCGAATGCAAACACAGCAACGCGGCGCTGAGTCTGTTGTCCACGCGGATGCTGCCGGCGCTGGCGGCCGACCGCGCGGTCGGAGCCAACGATCTCGATCGCGGCCAACTCGCGCGGATCCTGGCGCTGTCGGCCGACCCGTGGTTGCGCGCGGACCTGCCGCCATGGAGCTTGCCGGCGGCGGTACAGGGCCGGCGCTTGTGGGACGCGCCGCAAGCGCTAGACCTGCGCATGCCCGACGGCATCGGCCTGCACAGTCCCTGCGACGTCGCCGCGTTGGGCGAGGGGCGTTATCTGGTCGCGTTGGGCGAGGCGGGCGCAGCGGTGTTCGACAGCGGCGGTCGCTGCCTGCGCCGTTATGCGGTGCCGGCGTTCAAGCTGGTGATCGCCGACAGTGGCCAGGTCGCTCTGGCCTTGGCCAAGCGCGATTCGGTGTGGCGGATCGCGCGTCTGGATCTGGTCGGTCATCAGATCCTCGACCTGGGCGCGATGCCGCTGCAATTCTTCGCCGACCGCTTTGACGGCATCGCCTGGTCGGTGGTGTCGGGCGAGCGCATCAGCGTGATCGACGCCGCACGCCCGTCGTTGGATACGCTGTGGAGCGTCGGCGATCTGGGCGGGCCCGTCGCGCAGGCGCGGTTCTTGCAGAACGACGAATTGTTCCTGGTGCCGGGCCGCTCGGAGATGGTGGTCTGGCATTACCGCACCGCGCCCCGACGCGTGTTGGTCTCGCGCGATCCGATCCGGATCGACGGCGGCGAATCGGTGTTGCTCGATCCGCACATGATTGTCGCGAAGCTGAGCATGGCCACCAACGAAGACGGCAACGTGCGCTTCAGCTGCACCTCCGGGGCTTACGACGGCCATATCGACCTGGCGTCGCCGGAGCCGGTGGACGGCGATCACGACGCCGGGTTGATTCCGCTTGCGTCGGGTTTCCTGGCGATCGTGCACGGCGCTGATCGCATGCGGCTGTATCTGGTGCGGCGTGGTCGCGGCACGGGCATCGGCGCGCGCAGCATGGCGCAGATCGATTGGCCGCGGGCGCAATTGCAGGTGCGTGAGCAACCGGGCCGGCTGGTGTTGTTCGACCAGGAAGGGCGGGTGATGGAGATCGAGACCGAGACCTCGCGGGCGCGTTCGATGGTGCTTTTGTAGCGCTGTTCGGGATGCGGCGCGCGATTGCGGGTACGCGGTCGGAGGGCGGTTTGGTCGTGGTTGCGGGGTCGCGGTCGCGGCTTGCGCCGCTCCTACCCCTTCCGACACCGGGGCAACACTTCAATGTAGGAGCGGCGCAAGCCGCGACCGCGAATACGCGACGACAGTGAGACCCTCGCTACGAGCCGCAACGCCGATCCACGGCGATTGATCCGCCATCGGGCCCGTTCATGACCCTCCCACCGCAGATGCGAGGTGTGCCCAGCCCCGGTTTTCGACGAGAATGGTCGGCAACCCGGTACCCTATCGGTACCGCGCATCGGGTCGCGTCACGACTCGCACATCGAAGGAGCGAACATGAATCGCAAGGAATCGCGGCGCGGCAACGCGGCGCTGAGGCAGGGCAGGCGCTGGCTGCTGTTGCCGGCGTTGTTGTTGATCGGCTGGAGCGTTCAGGTGCAGGCACAGTGCGCGGGCAACATGAATGCCCAGCAGTACAGCAACTGCTTCACCCAGGCCGTCATCATTCCCCAGCAACTGCGCGAGCGCGAGGAAGCCGAGCGCAATCGCCAGCCGCCACCGCCGCCGACGCCGGAGCAGATCGCGGCCGCGCGCGCCGCCGAGATCGCCCGCTACGGCTGGGGCGCGTATGCCGCTTCGCCGGGACTGGCGCAGATCGGCGAGGCCACCGACCAGACCAGCCAGAAGAAGGCCGAGAAGGGCGCGCTGAAGGATTGCGAGAAGCGCGGCGGCAAGGACTGCGCCGTGCTCGGCGTAGTCGACAACGAATGTCTGGTGTTGGCCCGCAACGGCAGCGGCGCGTATGCGCTGACCGCGGCCCGCGTGGACCTCGATGCGGCCAAACAGGCGTTGCAGCAATGCAATCAGAAAAGCCCGGATCAGATTTGCCGCCTGCACAGCAACATGCTGTGTCCGGGGTTCGGCTCTTCGCAGCTCGGCGATCCCTCCCACGCCGACGAATTCGCGCGCAATCTGGAAGTGGAGTTCGACGAGCGACCGCTGTGGGGCGCGGTCGCCAGCGACGGGCGCAATCTGCATTTCGTCGCCAACGCCACCAGCGCTCGACTTGCGTCCGAGCGCGCCGTGGCCGACTGCGGCGCGGACTGCAAGCTGCTGGCGGCGAACAAGGGCGAGAACCAGTGCCTGGTCGCGGCCTGGGTGCCCGGTGCGTCTGCGGTACCGATGGTGATCGAGAGCGGTTCGGTCGGCGCGGCGCGGGTCGAGGCACTGCGCAAGTGCGCCGGCGCCACCGGCCAGGTCTGCGCGGCTTCGCCCGCGAGTTGTTCCAGCCGCGAGCGCGTGGCCAAGGACGGCGATGGCCTGACGCGCATCGGCATGCCGTTGCAGAACGTGCGCGCCGAAGACCTGCGCGAAACGCTGCAGCCTTGGGTCGGCATGCGCACCTACACCTACCAGATCGTATGGACCTCGCCGGACAAGTTCGACGACGGCGGCAATCTGCTGGCCACGCGCCGCACCTTGACCTACGACTACACCGTCCCCGCCGGTCGCGGCCGGCCGGCGCGCCCGTGCTTCGTCACCTGGAACGAAGTGGACGACAAAATGGAGTCCTACAGCCTCAAGGGCGACGGCTGCCGGTTCCTGTTCAAGTAAGCGCGTAGCTGCGTTTCGAAAAATGCAGGAGCGGCGCGAGCCGCGACTGCGAGTTCGCAACCACTTCGCAAGTATCGACGTTAGCCGCGAATTCGCAGTCGCGGCTCGCGCCGCTCCTACAGGGCGCAATGCGGCATCGATAAAGAAAAAGCCCGGTGATGCCGGGCTTTTTCTTTGCCGCGATTATCGAGCAAGCCGATCAGGGAAAGACCTTGACCTGCTGATCGGCCTTGCGGGTCATCGCCGTGCCGGCCTTGCAGCCGTAGGCTTCGCCGAACGCGGACAGGTTGGACAGCGGGATGTTGGTGCGCCACTGGCCCGGGGCGTGGATGCCGGCGGCCGAACGCTGCGCGGCGACTTCCGGGCTCAGCTGCTGCGCCCACAGGCCGGCCCAACCCTTGAAGAACGCCTGGTTGGCGTCCTTGGTGCCGGCCGGTTGCGCGGCGCGGAACGCGGCCCAGGAGAGTTCGACGCCGGCTTGGTCGGCGATGGCGACATCGCGCACCTGGTTGCCGTTGACCTTGGTCGCGGTCAGGCCCGGGTAGGGCTCGGCGCTGTACTGCGCGGCCACGCGGCTGCCCAGCGCGTCCCAGGCCGAGACTTCGGCCGGGGTCCACCAGTCGCGCACTTCCTGCTTGGCGTTGACGTAGCGGCCGCGGTTGTCGAAGCCATGGGTGAGTTCGGCGCCGACCAGCGCGCCGTACGCGCCGTATTGCGCGGCCTCGGGCTTGCTCAGGTCGAGCACCGGAGCCTGCAGCATCGCCGCGGTGACGATCAGGCGGTTCTGGGCGATGTCGTAGGCCAGCGCCGGGTCCTGCGGCAGCACGTCCCAGCGGCGGTCGGCGTTGCCGCGGCCGATGCGCTTCATTTCTTCGCGATGGCGCCAGGTCGAGGCGATCAGCATGTTGCTGCCGAAGCTGCCGCGGCCCATCGGCTGCACGGTGTAGTCCAGATCGCGCTTGGGCGTGCCGACTTCGATCTTGAGCTTGCCCAGCTTGGCGCGCGCTTCGTTCTTGGCGCTTTCGCTGAAGCGGGTGTCGGCGTCGATGGCCTTGCCGAGCGCTTCGCGCACCTGCGTTGCGATCTGCTCGGCGCGTGCGTCGGTGGCGGGGGGCAGGTAACGCGCGGCGTATTCGTGGCCGACCATCGGGCCGGCGGCCAGGGTGATCGCATCGAGCACCGCCTGCTGGCGCACGGGCTGTTCGCGCGCGCCGCGCAGCACCTTGCCGCGGAAATCGAACTCGGCGTCGCGGAAGGACTTGGCCAGGTACGGCGCCATCGAATCGCCGACGCGCCAGCGCAGGTAGACCTTCCACTGGTCGGGCTTGATGCTGCCGATCAGCTTGTCGAGTTCGGCGAACAACTGCGGGTTGGCCAGCGAGACGCTGTCGTCGCTGACGCCCTGGGCCTTGAGGAAATCGCCCAGTTGCAGGCCCTTGTAGGTCTTGGCCAGGGCGGCGACCTGCACCGGTGCGTAGTTGGCGCGCGGATCGCGCAGGTCCGGCAGCGGCTTGGACGCGCGGGCGATGCGGGTTTCCAGATCGATGACCCACTGCGCCTCGGCGGCGAGCTTTTCCTTCGGCGTGCCGGTCAGGGTCAGGATCTTCTGCACGTAGTTGTTGTAATGGCCCAGCAACTGGCGCGTGTCGGCGTCGGTGCGGGTGTAGTAGGCCGGGTCGGGCAGGCCCAGGCCGCCCTGGCTGAAGTAGCCGATGTGGCGCTCCAGGTCCTGCAGGTCGATGTCGGCGCCGAAGTTGAACAGCACCGGGATGCCGACCTGATGCAGCGCGGCGATCGAGGCGGGGACTTCCTTGCTCTTCTTGATCGCGTTGATGCGGCCCAGCAGCGGGGCGATCGGCTGCGAGCCGTCGCGTTCGACCGCCGCTTCGTCCAGGCCGCTGGCCCAGAAGTCGCCGAGCAGCTTCTGCACGTTGCCCTGCGGCGAGGTCATCGCGGTGTTGAGCAGTTCCAACTGCTGGCGGCGCGCGTTGGCGGCCAGGGTTTCCAGCGAGGACACCGAGGCGGCGCCCGACAGCGGGTTGGCGCGCAGCCAGTCGGCATTGGCGTTGGCGTAGAAGTCGCTGCAGGCGTTCGCGGCGGCCGGGGCCTTGGGCTTGGCGGCGGCCTTCTTCTTGGCGGCATCGGCGGTGGGCGAGGCCAGTCCGGCGATCAGGCTGAGGGCAAGGGCGCAGGTAAGCGGGCGTAAGGTCGACATCGCGTATTCCATCCTGGGGACGCGGGAGTTTAACAACTGGGGCGGCGATGGCGGTGAACGGGTTTGGGAACCGAGGCCCAGGCCGGCCGGCGCGGCCGTCGGGCACATGGGCTCGCCGCCGGATCGGCCGATCCGGCGGACCGATGCATCTGGTGGACGGCTGTGGAACGCCCTGTTATCGATGTTCAGCGTTCGGCTGAGCGAACGTGGCCGCCGCCGACGGTCCGGTGCGTATTCTCTCCTGGTACCAGACGGACCAGGCGCGGCGCGAGGTCGGATTGCGCAATCGGTGCGACATTTTTGGGTTTCCTCATGGCGCGTAGCATCGCAACTGTGATCGTGCGCCACAACGCGTACCTATATGACTAATGAGACTAAGGGTTTAGCGACCGAAGTCCGGATATCGTCGCGGCGCTCGGATATTTTGCCGCCGCGAGTTTTATCGATAGCCGATCAGCGTATCCATGGAGTGGACGCATGCAGGACAGTCTTAGTTTCAGGAAGGTTACCGACGATCGAGAACTCGAAAGCGTCGCGCAGTTCTGGGGTGAACAATTCCGCGACACCGCGCCGTACCTGAGTCAGCGCGAAAGCGAACGCACCTGGCTTGCGTTCTCGCACGTTTTCGCCGGGTTTTCCGGCGATCGGGTGGTCGCGGCGTGCCGGCTGTCGCCGTTCCATCCCGAACTGGGTTGGGAGGCCAGCATGGATATGGACGCTGCCATGCTCGAGCGCTTCGACCGCTCCAACTGCGCCCAGCTCAACCGGGTCGCGGTGGTGCGCGAGGCGCGCAACTGGCGCCTGCACGAGCGGCTGTTCTACGAATTGGCCGAGACGGTGATGCGCGAATCGCTGTTCGATTCGTTCTTCTCGATCGTGCGCGAAACCTATGTGCGCCTGTACAAGCCCTGGGGCATCGATGCCGCGATCGATTCGCCGGTCGTGCTGCCGTCGCGCAGCGAGCAGGGCTACATGATCGTCCAGGGCGAAATCGCCCGCACCCACCGCCTGCTCAGCACAGCGTTGGGGCGCCGTCGCGACGAAGCCGAGGCTCTCGTGCCCGCCTGACCGATCCCACGCGCATCCGGCGGCGTCGCGAGCGTCGCCCCCTGCATTGCATCCCCCTCCACTCCAGCAAGGAAAGGCAAGAGATGAGCGACATCGATTTCAACGCGCGGATCGGCCGATTGAACGAACGGGTCACGGCCATCTGGGGCGAGATCCTCGACACCAGCGAGCTGGTGCGCGCGATCCGCGGGGGCAGCGTGGACAAGGCGCTGTACGCCATCTACATGCTCGAGACCTATCACTACACCGCCCATAACGCGCGCAACCAGGCGCTGGTCGGCGTGCGTCACGCCGAGCTCGCGCCGTACGCGAAGTTCTGCTTCGAGCACGCGGCCGAGGAAGTCGGGCACGAGAAAATGGCGCTGCACGACGTGATGAGCATCGGCCTGAAGGATCACAAGTTCGACATCCCGCAGCCGCTGCCGTCGACCGAGATCCTGATCGCCTATCTGTACTGGGTGTCGTTCACCGGCAACCCCCTGCAGCGGTTGGGATACAGCTATTGGGCCGAGAACGCCTACGAGTACATCAACCCGCTGATCGATCGCCTACGCACCACCCTGGAACTGCAGGAATCGCAGCTGACCTTCTTCATCGCCCACTCCGACATCGACGCCGATCATTTCGAGGAGATCAAGACCATCATGCGCCGTACCTGCAAGAGCGAGCAGGACTGGGTCGACGTAGAACGGGTCATGGAAACCAGCCTGCGCCTGACCGGCGCGATGCTCGAGGAAGTTCATCGCGAGTACGAGCTGTACCGCTCCGGCAAGTCGCGGCGCTACGCCTTCCTCGACGTGCTGCGCGAAGCGCCGGCACTGGCCGAGGCCTGAGCACCGGCGCGGACGGTTTCCGACACTCTTTGCGACGGGACGATGGGCAAGTATTTCCATACGCTGAACTATTCGATGGGCGATGAAGACAGCTCGCTGGAACTGGAGCTGTTGCCGCAAGGCGCGAGCCAGGTGGTCGCGGTCGCCGGCTGCGGCGGCCGCGTGCTGCCGCTGCTGGCCAAGCGGCCGCGGCGGCTGGTCTGCGTCGATATCCTGCCGGAGCAGCTGGCGTTCACCCGCTTGCGCTTGGCCTTGCTGGCGCGCTGCGAGCGCGAGGAGTTCCTGCAGTTCCTCGGTTATCGCGACGGAATGTCGGCGCTGCAGCGCGCGCGGCGGCTGGATTCGCTCGGTCTGCCGGACGCGGATCACGCGCTGGTCTCCGGCCTGTTCGGCGCCGCCGACGGCCGCGATCCGATCTATCTCGGCCGCTTCGAACGCATGCTGCAGACCTTGCATCGCATCACCCGTCTGATGACCGGCGAGGCCGGGCGGGGGATCTTCGCCACCGAAGGCCTGGAGGCGCAGCGCGAGTACTACCTCACCCGATTCCCGCGCCGGCGCTGGAATCTCGTGGTCGCCCTGCTCGGCAACTCCGCGGTGTTGAACTCGTTGCTCTATCGCGGCGATTTCCCGCGCAACAATCTTGGCATCAGCTCGTTCCAGCGTTATCAGGATATCTTCGAGGCCTTGTTCACCCAGGCGCCGGCGAGGGACAGTTTCTTCCTGCAGATGGTGTTCTTCGGCAAGCTGGTGGATGAGTCCGGGTTTCCGGTCGAATGCCGCGCGGACGTGTTCGCCGAGGCCAAGCGGGCGTTGCTCGATTGCGAAACCCAGATCGTGCAGGCGGACGCGATCGAAACGGTCGCGGCGCGTTCTGGCGTCGATTTCGTTTCGATCTCCGATGTGCCTTCGTTCCTGCCGGACGACATCGCGCAGGGATTGCTGCAACGCATGCGTCCTGCGTTGGCGGACGATGCGCTGGTGGTGACGCGCGGCCATATGCGGGTGGTCCGCCCCGACTCCGAAGGATTCGCCGAGGTCAGCGACCGTTATCTGCCGTTGATCGCGCGCGAACGTACCCAGCTGTGGCACGTGCACGTGTATCGGAAGCATGCATCGGAATCACGCCTGGCGAGCGCGGGCCGGACGAGCACGCGATGAGCCTGTTCGCCGCCGCCGGGAGCGATATCGTCGCCGGTCGCCCGACTGCCGGGGCGACTACCGGCGCGATCGCCGGTGTGAGCGAAATCGCCGACCGCGATTGGGCCGGCGCCGCGGTCGAATGGGACCGCTGGGCGCCGCCGGGGCATCTGTGCCTGAGTCATCGCTTTCTCGACTGCGCGCGCCACGTGCAGATGGACGGCTATCGGATGATCCCGCTGACGCTCGCCGGCGCCGACGGCAAGACCCTAGGCGTCGCGGTCGGTTATCGCAGTTCGGTGGATGTGGCCGAACTCGGCGACCGGCGGGTTCAGGACGGCGCGCGCTTCGTGCGCAGGCTGGTCCCCGGTTTTCTCAAGTATCAGGTGATCGAGCTCGGTTTGCCGGTCGGCGTGGGCTATCCGGCGCATGCGGATGCCTCGTCGGTCGACACCGTCAAGGCGCTGGCGAACTGGGCCATGAGTTATTCCAGGCGCAACGACAACGCGCTGGTGGTCGTGCGCGATATCGATACCGCCTCGGCGCCGTCGAGCGAATCGGTCCTGCGCGAGCTGGGATTCATGCCGGTGCCGCTGCCGTCGAACTATGTCATCGCGCTGCCGGATCGCAGCTTCGAGGACTACAAGGCGCGCATGCGCAGTCCGTATCGGCGCCGGCTCGAACAACACATGAAGGCGACCGCCGGGCTGTGTTGCGAGGTGGTGGAGGACTTCGCCGCGCTGGCCCCGGAACTGGCCGCGCTGTGGCGCGGCTTGTACGACCGCGTCGGTCGTTATCACCGCGTGGTCATCACCGAGCGCTTCCTGCAACAGGCCAGCGGCCTTGAAGAATCGCGCGCGGTGCTGCTGCGCCGCTCCGACGGCAGCGTCGCCGGATTCGGCCTGGTGTATCTCGACGGCGAGGTGCTGCGTTATTCGAGTACCGGCTTCACCCGCGAGGCGGCGCGCGAGGAGGGCGTGTACTTCCGCCTGCTGTACGAAGTGGTGCGACTGGCGATCGAGCGCGGCTGCACGGCCGCGAGCCTGGGGCAATCGACGGCCGAGCCGAAGCTGCGCGTCGGAGGGCTTCCGGTGGCGGTGCAGGCGTGGGTCTGGCACCGCTCCGGAATCAAGCGGCGGATGCTGAGCCGGCTGACCAACGCGCTGATGAAACCGCCGGCGACGGCGGAGGCGCGCAACGTATTTCGCGAACCGGCCCCGCCGGTCCTGGACCCGGCGTTGATCGAGGTCGAACGCAGGCGGCCGGCCGAAAACATCGCAACATGGAATTCGAACGCATGAGCACACCGATGGACATCGACTACAAACCGGTTCCCGCGCCGTTGCTGGCCGGGATGGTGCAGGCCGCTTCGACCCGGGTCGATCCGCTGTTGTGCGGCTATCGGCAATTGTTGGACAAGCTCGGCGTGCCGCGCACCGGCGTGCTGCACCTGGGCGGGCACATCGGCCAGGAACTGCCGATGTACGCCGCGCTCGGATTCCGCAACGTGATCATGGTCGAACCCTTGCCCGAGGAATACGCCGAATTGAGCACGCGCGTGGATGCGTTCAACGAAACCTGCGGTCTGGTCGCCGAGTTCCTCGGCGAGCCGCCCGCGCGCGCGCATGCGGTGCGCTGCGCCGTAACCGACCGTTCGGGGCCGTGCACGTTCTACCGCACCGGCATGACCTCGCTGTCGTCGCTGGCCAAGCCTCGGCGCGAGAATTTTTCCGAGCTGGATCTGTGGGACGACTTCGGCGTATCGCTGCCCTGGTACAAGCGTCCGTTCAAGCGCTGGATGAGCCGCGCCGCGGTGGCCTACAGCGAGATTTCGGTGCCGGGCACGACCCTGGACGAAATGGTCGACGACCTTCCGCATGGCTGGCGAGCCCGCGATTTCAGTTATCTGCGCCTGAACATCCAGGGTGCGGAACTGAAAGCCCTGCAGGGCGGGGCGGACGTATTGCGGCATATCTCGCTGATCGATCTGGAAACCAATATCGAGGAGCGCTACGAGGATGCGCCGATCAAGCGCCAGTTCGACGAGTTGCTGAGCGCGAGCGGTTTCGTCGCGGTGTTCGGTTATCGCATCGGGCCGGTCGGCAATCTGATTTATTTCAGGCCGCCGACGGCCGCAGGCTGAGTCGACCGGATCACGAGCTCGCGTTCGAACTTGTGCATCGTGCGCGACCGCGCGTTACGCGCGCGGGCGAACCCGAGCGGGCGAATCAACACCGCAGAATCAGAACGGCAGAATCTTCCGCTCAGGCTTCGACCGCGTCCAGTCGCGGTGCGCGCAGATCGAAGGTGTAGACCACATGCGGGCCGAGCGCGAGCGAGACGCTGCGGATACGCTCGCCATCGAAGGCGTAGCGCAGTTGCGCCTCGGCGCCGAGCCCGAGCAGGTCCAGGGTTTCCTCCGACACCGGCACCGCCTTGAGCAAGGGTTGCTCGTTCACGAACACGCACAACTCGCTGTCGACCAGGCCGAGGCTGCCTTCGGCCGCCGCGGGTAGCCGCTCCAGGCCGGTGCCCGGCAATTCGAATCCGGCCGGCAAGGTGAAACGGAATGCGAAGCGGTTCAGCACGCGTGGATCGAGTTCGTGATCGAGATCTTCGTCGTCCAGCGCCGACAGGCTCGCCGGTATCCGGTCCGGCGGGAACAAGCTCAGCAGGTGTTCGTCGGCGGTCACATCCATGACCAGATGCACGCGGGTCAGCACGCTGCCGTTCACGCCGTGATGCGGCTTGGAGAAATCGCCGTACCACAGTTCGCCGGCGCGCCACGGACAAGCGTCGCCGCCGACCTGCATCCTCACGTCCGGATGGGTGACGACCGGCAGATGCAGGCGCACGATGCGCTTGGACAGGAACGAATCGCTGTGCTCGCGGATCACCCCGCCCGGTTCCAGCGCCAGCAGGCGCGCCAGGCGCAGGCGCAGGCGCAGCGTGTTCAGCACTTCGCGGATGTAGGGCGCGCGCTCCAGCACGGTGGATTCGCCCGACGACAACGAGAACACGCAGATCGAGGTCCAACCGACATGGCCTTCGCCCGGGTAACCGGCCGGCAAGCTTTCGATGGCCTGGCAGATCGCCAGATAATCCGCGTGCAGGGGGGCGGGGTCGAAGGTCGGGGTCAGCTGGACGGTGTTCATGGCGGTGGGATCGTTCCTTGATTGAGATGCGCAGCGTGTCCGCTGCGAGCGCGGCGGTCAGTCGATGTCGAGCCGGAATTCGCCGATGGCGCTGCGCGCATGCTTGAGCGATTCGTTCGGGTTTGCCGCGACCGCCAGCACATATCCGAGAAAATCGTAGTTGGTGAGGATCGGCGCGACCTCGCGCGGAAGATCGGCGGTGATGTCGGCGGCCATCACCGAAGGCATGCTTCGCACCGTATCCAATCCGTGGACCGCACGCAGCGTGCCCTGGCGCTCGGAATGCAGGAATTCCAGGGTCGCCGCGCGCGCTGGCGCGAGCGGGCAGGCCGGCAGCGGATACGCATCGCCCACGGCCTGGGCGATCACGTAGGCGACTGGGTCGAAATCGCTGGCGATGCGCACCAGTTCGGTCAGGCCGGAACCTGCGAGGCGCGGATTGATTTCCAGCAACTGCGGGCCATGCGCGCCGAGCCGGAATTCGACATGGGCGCCGCCCACGTTCAAGCCCGAGGCGTCTAGCCACGCGTGCACCGCGCGATGGATCTCGGCGCTCGCGTCGGCCGACACGTCGGCGGGGAAGGTCAGCGAGATTTCGGTTGCGCCGATCGGACCGGCGTTGCGCCGCGCCGACAACCCGAGGATCGCCCAGCCGTCCGGCGTCCACACCGCTTCGGCGCTCATTTCCACGCCGAGCAGGAATTCCTCGACCAGCGCCTTGCCGGCCAGGCGGAAGCCGCGCTTGCTCATGCCGGTGGCCAGCACCGCAGCGACCGCGCGGCGGAAGCCGGCATCGTCGTCGGCGCGGTGGATGCCGACGCTGCCGTTGTCGTCGGCAGGCTTGACGATGCACGGATAACCGATCGGCGAGGTCGGCGCCGCGTCGGCATCGTCGACGACGGCGAAGCGCGGCATCGGCACGCCGGCCTCGCGCAGCCAGGCGCGCATCAGGTCCTTGCGGCGGCCGCGTTCGAGCGCGGCAATGTCGCAGTGGGGCAGGCCGCGCGAACGCGCGTACTCGGCGGCGGGAATCAGGTGGTAGTCGCCGAACGCGATCACGCCGTCGAGCGCTCGCTCGCCGATGGCCTCGGCGATGGATTGCGCCGAGAACGTGCTGGAGGCGATCACGATCTCATCGGCCTGCGCCAGCGGATCGTCACCGCCGGCCGAGGGCGACGGGCGGTATTGCCCCGGGTTTTCGCTGACGAAGATCGTCCGGTAACCCAGCGCGCGGGCGGTGGCGAGGTTCCGCAGTCCCTGAGCCGAGGCGGTTTCGATGAAGGCGATGGTTTTCACTGGATTCCCTGTGAGACTGCGCGCGATGGTCGGGTCCGGGAGCGGCCGGCAGGAAACATACGCGATGTTTCGTGGCGTTTCCCTGTATCACGTCGTGGCGGAAACGGCGCGAGGTCCTGACGTCCATGTTTTCAGTTTTCGGGCGGATTGGCCAGATTCGCCGCGTGGTTGCAACACCCTGGATTTGCGACGCCCAACGCGAAAATCGCGATTGCGATGGGAACGATGTCGATTCGGTGGTGGGGTGGCATCGTCATATCCGGCATCGTGGCGTCGGCGCATGGCGCGGTTCAGTTGATGGCGGCGTCAATCGATGACGGCTGATCGGATAAACGCGATGAGGCGCCATATCCGGCCGGCATGCGATGGCGCGGATCGCCGGCCGGCCGGCCGGCGCGGAGGCACGGGAGCGACTGGCTCCGGCGTGAACGTCAAGGCGCGTGCGGCCGGTGATGGGCGATCGGCGTAGTGGGTCGCCGCGATCCAAAATCCGGGTCGGAAATGCACGCGCAACGTGAGGTAATCGGCTTGAAGTCGGAGCAGGTGCGGCGCGCCGGCCGGCCGCGCCGAATCTGCCGTTGAAGTCCGGCTGGCGCGGCGTGGGCTGGGATAGTATCGGCGTCTACCACGACACCGTATGGAACGCGCATGTACCTGCCGAAAGCTTTCGCCGAAGCCGATCTCGCCGCGCTGGATGCGCTGGTAGCGCGGGACGATTTCGCCACCCTGATCACCGTGCGCGACGGCGCGCCGACAGTGTCGCATCTTCCGGTGCTGTACCGGCGCGACGGCAACCGGATCGAGATCCGCGGCCATTGGGCGCGACCGAACAAACAGGCCAAGCATGCAGGTTCGGCCTTGATGATTTTCCACGGCCCGCACGCCTACGTGTCGCCGTCGTGGTATCTGGACAAGGAAGAAGAATCGCGCGTGCCGACCTGGAACTATGCAGTGGCGCATCTGCAAGGCGAGCTGGAGACCTTCGAGGACACCGACTTCCTCGCCGGCGTGGTGGCCGATCTGAGCGACCGACACGAGGCTTCGGTCGGACGCGACTGGCGGTTCGAGCGCGAGCGCGAGGATCACGTCAGCCAGTTGCGCGGCATCATTGGTTTTCGTTTTCTCGCCGAAGGCGCGGTGATGAAGTGGAAGCTCAGCCAGAACCATCCCGAAGCGAATCGCCTCTCGGTCGCCCGGGAACTGGCCGCGCAGCCGCGCGAAGCGAGCCGCGAAATCGCGGCGATGATGAGCGCGCTGGAACCCGTCGGCGACTGATCCCCAGCGTGGGATGTGGCACGAAAGTCGTTCGCGCTCTGAGTCATCGGTCGCGATCGCTGCTGTCGTCGTATCGGATTTGTTGCGTGGATGCCTGCGCTCCCGCATCCGGGCATCAGCCTTCGAACCTTCGACCAATCCGTCGTCCGATAAACCACCGCACAAAAAAGCCCGGGAATCCCGGGCCTTTTCGCTGTCCTGATCGAACGGCGCGCAGTCACCGCCGCGCCCGCGCGATCACCAGATCACCACCTGCTTGTCGCCTTCGCGCACCATCGGCTGGCCGGGCTTGCACGAGAACGCCGCGGCGAAGCTCGGGAGGTTCGACGGCGCGCCGATCGCGCGGAAGTTGGCCAGGGCGTGCTCGTCGGTCTGCAGACGCACCTTGCGCTCTTCGTCGGTGAAGTTGCGGCGCCACACGGTGCCCCAGTTGAGGAAGAAGCGCTGGTCGCGGGTCAGGCCGTCGGTCTTCGGGTCCGGCGTCTCGCCCGCGGCCTTCTTCATCGCATCGAACGCGGTGGCCAGGCCGCCGAGGTCGGCGATGTTCTCGCCCAGGGTGTGGGTGCCGTTGACGTGCTGGCCGTTGCCGGCGTCGTAACCGTCGAACTGCTTGATCAGCTTGGCGGTCAGCCCCGAGAACGCCTTGGCGTCGGAAGGCGCCCACCACACTTCCATGTTGCCGGTCGGCCCGAAGCGCGAACCCTGGTCGTCGTAACCGTGGGTCATTTCATGGCCGATCACCGCGCCGATGCCGCCGTAGTTGGTGGCGTCGTCGGCCTTGGGATCGAAGAACGGCGGCTGCAGGATCGCGGCCGGGAACACGATCTCGTTCTGCAGCGGGTTGTAGTAGGCGTTGACCATCTGCGGCGGCATGCCCCATTCGGTCTTGTCGACCGGCTTGCCGATCTTGCTCAGGTTCCACTTGTAGTTGAACTGGTTGGCCGCCTTGACGTTGGCGTAGTAGCTGTCGCGGCCGGTGCTCAGGCCCGACCAGTCGCGCCACTTGTCCGGGTAGCCGATCTTGGGCGTGAAGCTGGCCCACTTCTCCAGCGCCTTCTTCTTGGTGTCGGCGCTCATCCAGGCCAGATTCTCGATGCGGGCCTTGAGCGACTCGCTGAGGTTCTTGACCAGGGTCTGCATGCGCTCCTTGGATTCGGGCGAGAAGGCGACCTTGACGTACAAACTGGCCCATCGCTTCGCCGGCCTGGCTCTCGATCGTGTCGAGCACGCGCTTGCCGCGCTCCTTGAGTTCCTTCTGGCCGCGCAAGGTCTTGTTGTAGAAGTTGAAGTTCTCCTGCACGAACGCTTCGGACAGATACGGCGAGGAGCTGTCGATGGCGTGGAAGCGCAGGTACGCCTGCCAGGTGGCGGCCGGCGTGTCGCCGATCATCTTGCTGACTTCTTCGTGGAAGCCGGGCACCGCCAGCGAGAAGAGCTTCGGCACGGCCACGCCCTGCGATTGGAAGAACTTGGTCCAGGAGAAGTTGGGGGTCAGCTCGTCGGCCTTGGCCGGAGCGATCGGGTTGTAGTACAGCGAGACGTCGCGCGAGAGCTGCTCGCGGGTCTTGGAGGCCGTGGCCAGGCGGGTTTCGAACGCGATCACGTCGCGGGCCTGCTTGGCCGCGTCCTCGGGCTTGGCGCCGCCGAGTTCGAGCACCTTGGCGATGTGCTGCTCGTAGGCGGCCAGCTTGTCCTTGAACTTGGCGTCGGTGTAGTACGGCGCGTCCGGCAGGCCCAGGCCGCCCTGCGAGGCGTAGGCGATGTTGTTGGCCGAATCCTTGAAATCGGCTTCGGCGCCGAAGCCGAACAGCGCGTTGTCGCCGGTGACGGCGGCGTCGCGCAGATAGGCGGCGATCTTCTCCGGGCTGTCGATCGCGTCGATCTTGGCCAGATCGCCCTTCAGCGGATCGATGCCCTGGGCGTTGACCTTGGCTTCGTCCATGCCGGTGGCCCACAGGTCGCCGACGATCTTCTCCACGCCGGTGCCCTTGGTGTCGGCGCCGGCCTGTTCGGCCAACTGGCGCTGCACGCCGGTGGAGCGCTCATCGAGCATCTCGAACGCGCCCCAGGAGGTGCGGTCGCCCGGGATGGCGTTGGCGGCCAGCCACTTGCCGTTGACGTAACCGCCGAAGTCGGTGCAGGCGTCCTTGGTCTTGTCCAGGTCGTCGAGGGTGAAGCGGTTGACCGGCGGCAGCTTGCTTTCGTCGATCTTGAACTCGACGCTTTCGGCCGGCTTGGCGGCGATGTCGCCGGTTGAGGCGGCCGGAGCGGGGGTTTCGGACTTGCCGCAGGCGGCCACGACGGTGGCGATGGCGAGGGATAGCAGCAGGACTTGCGGTTTCTTGAAGGTCACTAGAGAGCTCCAGCCGGAGAGGCGGTGGCGAGAAACGGACACGGATTGTCGCGGATTTCGGGCCGGCCTGGCGCGGCCAGGGCCGGGACACGGGCGGACGATAGTCCCGATCAGACCGTGGGAAGGGTGTCGAAGGTCATGCGTGACGGCGTTGTAATGTTCAGTTTTGCCGGGTTTGCGCATCCGCTGCACGGCGGGCGGCGGTTGGCGATGGATTGCCCAATCCTTCTCCCGGTTGCGGGAGCAGGTGGCCGATAGACCGGATGAGGGCGTGTCAGGCGCATGCCCTCAGCCTGCCCTCTGCCGCAAGCGGGAGAGGAGACTGGGAGTTCATCTCAGGTTGGTCCCGCTTACCAGATCACCACCTGCTTATCGGCCGCGCGCACCATCGCCTGGCCGGGCTTGCACGAGAACGCGGCGGCGAAGGCGGGCAGGTTGGATGGCGCGCCGATCGCGCGGAAATCGCTGGGCGCGTGCGGATCGGAGGCGAGCAGCACCTTGAGCAGGTCCGGTGTGTAGTTGTCGCGCCAGCTCGCCGCAAAATTCAGAAAGAAACGCTGGTCGCGACTGAAGCCATCGATCTTGGGATCAGGCGTATCGCCGACCGCCAGATGCATGGCGTCGTAGGCCGTCGACAGACCGCCCAGGTCGGCGATGTTCTCGCCCAGGCTCAGTTTGCCGTTGACGTGGGCGCCGGACGCGGTCCGGTAGCCGTCGAACTGCTCGATCAGTTTCTGGCCGCGCGCGGCGAAGCCCTTGGCGTCGGCCGGTGTCCACCAGTTGACCATGTTGCCGGCCTGATCGAAGCGGCTGCCTTGATCGTCGTAACCGTGGATCATCTCGTGGCCGATCACCGCGCCGATGCCGCCGTAGTTCAGCGGCGCATCGGCCTTGGGGTCGAAGAACGGTGGTTGCAGGATTGCGGCCGGGAACACGATCTCGTTCTGCAGCGAGTTGTAATAGGCGTTGACCTCCTGCGGGCTCATCTGCCATTCGGTCCGGTCCACCGGCTTGCCGATCTTGCTCAGGTTCCATCGGTGGTTGAACTCATCGGCCGCACGCACGTTGGCGTAATAACTGTCGCGTCCGGTGGTCAGGCCGTTCCAATCGCGCCATTTGTCCGGATAGCCGATCTTGGGCATGAAGCTGGCCCACTTTTCCAGGGCCTTTTGCTTGGTCGGTGCGCTCATCCACGACAGGTTTTCGATGCGCGCCTTGAGCGCGATGCGCAATTGCTCCACCAGCGCCCGTGTCTGCGCCTTGGCCTCGGGCGGAAAGGCGACTTTGACGTAGAGCTGGCCCATCGCTTCGCCGGCGTGGTCGCCGATGCGGCCGAGCACGCGCTTCCAGCGCGCCTTGGCTTCTTTTTGCCCGAGCATGGTTTTGAAGTGGAACTGGAAGTTCTCATCGACGAAGGCCTGGCTCAGATACGGCGAAGCGTTGTCGACGGCGTGATAGCGCAGGTAGGCGCGCCAAGTCGCGAGCGGCGTGTCGGCGATCATCCGGCTGACTTGCTTGTGGAACTCCGGCATCGCCAACGAGAATTTCTGCGGAACCGCCACGCCTTGCGACTGGAAGAACGCGGTCCAGGAGAAATTCGGGGTGAGCTCGTCGGCGGCGGCCGGGCTGATCGGGTTGTAGTACAAGGCGACATCGCGCGAGAGTTGTTCGTTCGACAGCGAGGCCCGCGCCAGTCGGGTTTCGAACTCGATCACGGCCTTGGCCTGGGCAGCGGCGTCGGCGGCGCTGGCGCCGGCCAGCTCCAGCACTTTGCCGATGTGCTGCTGATACGCGGCGAGTTTGTCGCGCTTGTCGGCGTCGAAGTAGTAGCCGCGATCGGGCAGGCCCAGGCCGTTCTGGATGGCGTACGCCAGATTGACCGACGAATTCTTGAAATCGGCATCGGCATCGAAATAGAACAGCACGCCCCGGCCCTTGGCCGCGCTTTCGCGCAGATAGACGACCAGCCGTTCGGGCGATTGCACCGCATCGATCTGCGCCAGTTCGGGGCGCAGCGGCTCGATGCCTTGGGCGTTGATCTTGGCCTCGTCCATGCCGGTGGCCCACAGATCGCCCACGATCTTTTCCACGCCGCCGGCCTTGGCGTCGCTCGCGGCTTGCTCGGCGAGTTGGCGTTGCACCGCCAGCGCGCGTTCGGACAGTGCGGCGGACACGCCCCAGGACGAGCGATCGGCGGGGATCGGGTTGGCGGTGAACCAGCGGCTGTTGACGTACTCGCCGAGGTTGTCGCAAACGTTCTTGCCTGCATCCAGATCGGCCGCGGCCAAACGCACCGGTTGCGGCAATTTGGATTCGTCGAGCTGGAGTCCGGTGGCGGGCCTGGCCGCAGGCGCGTTCGCGACCGGAGCCGGCGTTTCGGGTTTGGCGCAGGCGCTCAGTGCGGCGGCGATAGCCAGCGGCAGCAGCAGCGGCGAGGATTTGGATCGGGACATTGGCAACTCCGGCCAGACGGACAGGGATGAGGCAGGACACGGCGGCTCTCGGGGGCGGCCTGTCGTCGTAGGTCCTCAGCGACAGGGCGACGATAGACCCGTTCGGCGGCGGGGAAGGGTGTCGTCAGTCATGTGGGGTGGTGAGCGGGGACGATGCGGGAGTTCGGGGTTTGCGCGGTAAGTGCGTTTCGCGGTCGCGGCTCGCGCCGCTCCTACAGGGACCAAGCCGCTTCGCAAGCCCTTGTAGGAGCGGCGCGAGCCGCGACCGCGACAACCGCCCTGCGGCGAAACCGCGAGGCCTGGGCCACCGCGCGGAAGCTCCGATCTCGCCCGCACGAATGCCAGTGCCCGCCCGCGCAAAGCCTTCCCTGCCCGCATGCTAAGTTCGGCGCCTGGATCACGACCCAGGCCGGGTCGATGCCGCATCAGGAGCAGATCGAATCATGCGCGTTCATTTCCACGGCGCCGCCGGCGAGGTCACCGGTTCGTTGCACGAAGTCGAGGCCGCCGGCCATCGCATCCTGCTCGATTGCGGCATGATCCAGGGCAGTGCCGAAGCCGAGCGGCGCAATGCCGATCCGTTCGGCTTCGACGCGACCACGCTCGATGCGCTGGTCATCAGCCACGCCCACATCGATCACATCGGCCGGGTACCGCTGCTGATCAAGCGCGGTTTTCGCGGTGCCATCCACGCTCAGCAAGCTACCGCCGACTTGATGCGGATCATGCTGCTCGATTCGGCCTCCATCGCCGAAAGCGAGGCTGAGCGCGGCAACCGCAAGCGCCCGCACGGCGAAGCCGAACTGATCCCGCTGTACACCCGCGAGGACGTCGACGCGACGATGCAGCGCGTACAGGCGCTGCCCTACGACACCCGCCGCGAGATCCTGCCCGGCGTGGAGATCGCCTTCCGCGAGGCCGGCCATATCCTGGGATCGTCGGCGGTGGAGGTGTACGCCGAGCAGCGCAAGCTGGTGTTCTCCGGCGATCTCGGGCCCAAGGGCACGCCGATCCTGCGCGACCCCGCGCCGATCGACCGCGCCGATCTGGTGCTGATGGAATCCACCTACGGCGACCGTCTGCACAAGGATCGCGCCGAGACCATTCTCGAACTGGGCCGTATTCTGGAAACTGCCTGGAACGACGGCGGCAACGTGCTGATTCCGGCCTTCGCGGTCGGCCGCAGCCAAGAGTTGCTGTATTGGTTGGCCAAGTACTGGGACGAGTGGCAAGTTGGCCGCTGGAAGATTTTCCTCGACAGTCCGATGGCGGCCAAGGTGGTCGCGGTCTACGACCGCCACACCGATTTGTTCGACGAAGACGCGGCGCGGGTGTGGAAGGAAAAACCCAATCCGTTCAACCTGCCCAACCTGCATCTGACCGAATCGGCGCAGGACTCGATGGCGATCAACCAGATCGAGCGCGGGGCCATCGTCATCGCCGGTTCGGGCATGGCCAACGCCGGCCGCATCCTGCACCACTTCAAGCACAACCTGGGCAAGCCGCAGACCCATGTGGTGTTCGTCGGTTATCAGGCCGAAGGCACCATCGGCCGGCGCCTGGTCGAAGGCGCGCAGTGGGTGCGCATCCACGGCCGCGACGTGCGCGCGCAAGCGCAGCGCCACACCATCGGCGGTTTGTCGGCGCATACCGATCAGCGCGGCCTGATCGAATGGTACGGCCAGATCGCCGGCCACCCGCCGCTGGCACTGGTGCACGGCGAGGACAAGGCGCGCGAGGCGCTGGCCGGAGAGATCGGCGAGCGTTTCGGGGTGAAGGTGGCGTTGGCGCGGCCTGGGATGACGTTGGAAGTGTAGGTGGCAACCATGAACGCACAGACCGGCGGGACGGTCTTATCGGCTCGGGCGCGATGGGGCGGGTACGCCAGAGGCGGCTTGCGCGCCATGTGTTGGATCGGGATCGTTCTGGCCGGATCGGTCGCCGCGTGGGTGGCGTATCGAATCGTTGTGCCGACCTACTGCACCGATCACATGCGGGTACGCGCTCAGATCGCCACGCTCGGTGGGAAAGCAGAAGCTTTCCGGAAAGATGTCGGTCGGTTTCCTCGATCCTTGAACGAGCTGACCATCAGTCGGGGGCTAGGCCCCTATGCGCGCACGCCGGAACTCATCGATCCTTGGCAGCGGCCGCTGTACTACCGGATCGAGGCCGCCGGCGAGGGTTTCGTGCTGTTTTCGCTCGGACACGATGGACGTATCGGCGGCGAAGACGAATCGCGCGATGTCGGGTATGTTCCATACGTCCCGTCCGAGGACGGCGCTTAGGCGCGGATCCGATCGGACCGCCCGCACTTGATTCGCCTGTCGGTACACCACAGATCGTACCGGTACGCCCGCCCGCACGAGGCCGTCATGCCGAGCCGAATCACCGCACCCGTCTCCACCTTCTGGCGCGATGCCCGCCTGCCGTTCGTGGAGGCCCGCGAGGTCCGCGACGGCCGCCGGGTTTGCTACGACAAGCACACCCACGAAACCTATTCGATCGGTGCGATCACCGGCGGCCGCAGTCAGTATCTCAACGGCGCGCGGCGCTGGACGGTGCAGCGCGGCACGGTGGTGGCGATGAATCCTGGCGAGGTGCATGCCTGCAATCCGCTGGCCGATGAGCCGTGGTCGTACCGCATGCTCTACGTCGATGCGGCGTGGTTGGCCGATCTGCAGCGCCCGCACGGCCGCGATCGCGGTCTGCAACCGCTGCCGATGGCGATCAGCGACGATCCGGCCTTGTACGCCGGCTTGAACCGGCTCTACGACGGCCTAGTCGATCCGCGGGCCGATCTGTTGGCCAAACAGATCGGCGCCATCGAGTTCTTCGCCGATCTGCTGCGGCGCATGCCGGCCGCGCGCGACACGAGCGACGACGAAGACCCGCGCCTGCAGCGCGTAGTCGAGTACATCGACGCGCACTATCGCCAAGCGGTGCGCATCGAGGAACTGTGCGCCGCCTCGGGCTTGTCGCCGTCGTATCTGATCCGCGCGTTCCGTTCGCGCTACGGCATGACGCCGCATCGCTATCTGGTCGACCGGCGCGTGCGCGCGGGTCGCGAGTTGCTGCGTCACAGGGAAAGCATCGCCGCGGTCGCGGTCGCCACCGGTTTCGCCGATCAGGCGCATTTCCAGCGCGAGTTCAAGCGTCGGGTCGCGGCGACGCCGGGGCAGTATCGGATCTGAGCGATCAGGCGATCAGCAACCACGCCGCGCTCGCCGCCAGCAGCGCCGCCATCGAACGATTGAACCAGCGCATCCGCCGCGCATCGCGCAGATGCCCGCGCAGGGCGGCGCCGGCATAGGCCCAGGCCCCCACCGAGAGATAGCAGATCGCGAAATAGATCGCGGCGAACCACCAAACCCGGGCGACGTCGCCGTCGGCGGCGTAGACGCCGGTGCCGGCGACGGCGGCCATCCACGCTTTCGGGTTGAGCCATTGCATGATCGCGCCGCTCAGCAGGGTCGGCGCGCGCGATGCGCCTTCGGTGTCGATGCGGCCGTCGTCGCGGGCCAGTTTCCAGGCCATGAACAACAAGAACGCCACGCCGCTCCACTGGATCGCGCGCGCGATCCACGGCGCCCGATGCAGCAATTCGTGCAGACCCAGCCCGACCAACAGCAGCAACAGGCAGAAACCGGCGGTGGCGCCGGTGACGTGGGCCGCGCTCGCGCGCAGGCCATGGCGCGCGCCGGCGCTCAAGGCGACCACGTTGACCGGGCCGGGGGTGATCGAGGCGGCCAGGGCGAAGGCCGCCATCGACAGGATAAGACTGAGGGGCATCGCGGGCGCTCGCAGGGACTGCGGCGATGCTCGCCGGGTATGCGGGCGGTGTATTGAAGAAAATTGACGTGGGGGGTGGCTGGGAAGGTGCGGGTGACAGTTGTGGGAATGGCGTTATGCCGGTGCTTGCGCGGTGATTGAGGGGGCGCGGTCGCAGCTTGCGCAGCTCCTACACTGGGGCTGCGGGAGTAGTTCGTTTTTCATCCGGGGGCTCCAGTGGGCGACGAAAGCGACGGCCGAAATCGGTGCGTCGCGGTCATGCTGTCGACGCGGCATATCGCAGCGTGACTCGGCCATGACGGCCGCGCCCGGTTCGAGTCAAGCCCGCGCAAGGAATCGGCGCGCTTCGGCGATCCGGCGATCGAGATGAACGCGAAGTGCGCGTGGCGCGAAGCTATTCGAAGAATTTACGCCACGGCTTGCGGCGCCGATAGCGCGTTTACGCCCGGCGATCGCAAGCTGCCGGCCAATCCATCCCAAGGCTATCGTTTTGAGCATCGTCATCGTCCAAGGCGCACACCCCGACTCGGCGCCGTTGGGCGCTGAGTTCTACGCCGGCTTGCGCCGGCTCGCCGCGCAGATGGGGCGGCGCCTGGAAGTGCGGCCGTGCGCGAGCCTGCGCGAGTTCGTCGCGCAACTGCGCGCAGCGCGGACGCGTCGGGCCGAGTTCGTGCTGATCGATCCAGGCGAGCTCGCGCCGCAGACCTTGGCCGAGCCCGATGCGGTGCGCCAGGCGCTGGACGATTTGCCCAGTGCCTACATCGAGGTTCACGATCGCAGTGCCACCACCTTGGACGAACGCCTGCGCGCGCACGCCTTGCCGATGGCGACCATCGTGATCAACGGCGATCTGGCAGCCAGTTACCGCATCGCGCTGGGCATTGCGTTGCGCCGATTGGGACGCGGCCGATCCGTGCTCACGACGATTCCGGGGATTGGCCTTCGCGCGGCAACCAGTGTTGCACCGCATGGTGGAACCGCGCCGCCTGAACTCGCTTGTCCAGGTACTCCCGATCCGGTGCGCGATACGGCGACCCCGCGATCGACACCCGCGACAGCGCGAACGGCAACGCGGCGACGATGATCAGGTCAAGACGAATGCCGTCGCGTGCGCTCGCGCTTCAGCGATGCGCGGCCACCAGCAACAGCATGGGCCGATCGGTTTCTTCCGCCAGCGCGGGCTGATCCTGCAATTGCTGCGGGCTCGGCCCCCATTCGATTACCCGATCGAGCATCAGGCCGGTGTCGATCAGCAGATTCAACAAAGTTCCGAGTGTGCGGTGTTGTTTTCGCACGCCCGGCGCCAGCCAGTCGGTGATTCGTTCGCCTTCGCGCTGGTAGTCGTTGAGCGGCCAGCAACGACGGCCGTCGGCGCCGTCGATCCATGCCGGACGCGAAGGCGCCATGTAGATGGGATGCTCGATCGAGAACACCAGGCGGCCGCCCGGGACCAGCGCGCCGCGTGCATTGCGCAGCAGGCCGGCGAGGTTCTCGATGTAATGCAGGGTCAGCGAGCTGTAGATCAGTTCGAACGACACGCTCGGCAGACTCACCGCTTCCAGATCGGCGCGCGCGTAGCTGACGCCGGAGCGCGGTTGCGACTGCGCGCGTTCGAGCATCTTCGCCGACACGTCCAGGCCCAGCACGCGCGCGGCGCCTTGTTCGCTGGCCAAGCGGCAGAACCAGCCGTAGCCGCAGCCAAGATCGGCCACGCGCAAGCCGGTCATCGATGGCAGCAGCGCCTGCAGCGTCGGCCATTCCGGCGCGCCGTCCAGGCCGCGCCGCGAGCGCGGCAGCTGGCTATAGCCTTCGAAGAAGGCATCGTCGTCGTAGATGTTCTGGGTCATGGCTCAATGCAGGGGTGAGGATTCAATGCGCCGGTGCGTTGGCGTTGGCGCGACGCACTGCGACGGTTTCCCAACCGGCGACGATCACGAACACCAGCGTGGTCGCCGCGCCCAGCATCAGCGCGGACAGATGCAGCGGCGCGCTGGCGAACCACAACGCCGCCAGCAACAGTAAGCCGCCGCAATGCGAGGCCGGCGGAAACCGGCGCGTGTTGGTGACCCATTTGAACAGCGCGCAACCCGACAGGTACAAGGCCGGCCCGCCGACGATCGCGGCGACGCCGGCCGGTTCGGCGTGATCGGGATGCACCAGCACCAACTCGTCGGCGACTGCGCAGACGATGATGCCGCCGACGATCAGCAGGTGCAGATAGGTATAGGCCAGGCGCGCCTGACGCGCGGTGTCGCCGCCGTGGGTGAGCCGATGTTCGCCGCGCGAGGCGCCGCTGTCGAAATAGATCCACCACATCGCCACGCTGCCGAGGAAGGCGATGCAGAACGCGGCGATGGTGGCCGGGTTCCATTCCAGCTTGGCGAAAGTGGCGCCAGTGATCAGGATCGATTCGCCCAACGCGATGATGATGAACAAGCCGCAGCGCTCGGACAGATGGCCGCCTTCGATGTCCCAGTCCGACAGCGACGACCGGCCCAGGCCGGGCACGCGGAAGTACGCCACCGGTCCGAGGTACTCGACCGCCACCGCTCCCAGCCACCACCACGCCCGCGCGTCGGGTTCGGCGAGCCCGCCGCCGATCCACAACAGGCCCGACACCGAGAACCATAGCGTGATGCGGATGAAATTGCGGAAATTACTAGGGCTGCGTCCGCCGCGCAGCGCCCACAGCATGAACGCGCTGCGCCCGACCTGCATGGCGGCGAACACCGCGGCGAACGCCAGTCCGCGTTCGGCGAAGGCTTCCGGCAGCGAAGACGACAGCAGCAGGCCGCCGAGCATCAGGCCGAAGATCATCAGCCGCACCGGGATTTTTTCCGGATCGAGCCAGTTGGTGACCCACGAGGTGTAGATCCACAGCCACCACACGCCCAGGAACAGCAGCCCGGTGCGCAGCGCGCCGGCCAGACTGAGATGTTCGAGCAGGGTGTGCGAGAGCTGGGTGATCGCGAACACGAACACCAGGTCGAAGAACAGTTCGGCGTAGCCGACCTTGGCGTGGCCTTCGCGGATGCGCAGCAGGGTGGTGCGTGGCTGGGTCATGGTCGCAGGGGATCGAGAGGAAACAGGCGGACGAGACGGACCCGCGACAGATTCAAGCGCGCGCCAGCCGCCACCAAAGCAATCCGGCGACCGCGGCGGGGACGGCATAGATCAACACGAAGATCGGCAATTCCTCTGCCACCGAATAACCGGCCTGGACCACGCCGATGTACATGTTGATCCCCGCGCCGATCAGCCACAGCGGCAAGAACGCTTTCGCGCCGCGGATCAGCGAGGCCGCGCCGGGCCCGCCGAACAGGCGCCCGCCCAGCAGACACAGCGCCAGCAGGGCGAAGCCGCCGAGCATGACCATGATCGTGTGCATTACGATGGTTCCCCTTCGGTCAAAGATGCGGTCGACGGCGGCGCTCCCCTCGGCGACCGGCCGCCCCGCACGGCCTTCATGGTTGGCGCCGTGGCGTGCAGGCCGTGTGCAGAACGCGCCCGGCGCTCAGAACGGATAGCGGCGGCGCTGGTCCCGCGCGCTGATCCAGTGCGGGCGGGTGAATTCCTCGGCGATCCATTCGCCGTTGAAACGGCCCAGCCCGGAGTTCTTCTCGCGCCGAACGGCCCGTAGATGTCGGTCTGCACCGTCTGATCGTTGATGCAGGTCATGCCGGCGCGGATGCCGGTGGCGAAGCGGCGCGCGCTCCGGATCGCCGCTGAACACCGCGCTGGCCAGGCCGTACTCGGTGTCGTTGGCGATCCGCAGCCTGCAATTGGCGATGCGGCATGGCCGCTTCGGCGCGGACGGGAATCAGGGATCGCCTCGATCGCGCGCGACCGCGGCGAACCGCTTCGATGCGACGCCCGCGCTCGGCGGGCGTCGCGATGCACGCGGAACTCAGCGGGTGGTGTAGCCGCCGTTGGCGAAGATGGTCTGGCCGGTGATCCACCAGCCGTCGGTGACCAGGAATTTCACCAGCGGGGCGATGTCGCCGATTTCGGTCAGGCCGCTCTTGGTGCGGTTGCTCAGTGCCGCGGCGGTGGCGTGGTAGGCCGCCGATTCGGCGGACTCGGCCGGATAGAAGAACGGCGTGTCCATCGGCCCGGGACCCACTGCGTTGACGGAGATGCCGCGTTCGCCGAACTCTTTCGACGCGGCGCGGGTGAAGTGTTCGATCGGCGCCTTGCTGCCCGGGTACACCGCGTAGAACGGCGTGTAGGCGGCCAGCAGCGAGCTGACGATGGTGCAGATGTTGCCGTCGTCGGCGAGCTGTTTGCCGGCCTGCTGGATGAAGAAGAACGCGGCCTTGGAGTTCACCGCGAACATCGTGTCGTACTCGGCTTCGGTGACTTCCACCAGCGGCTTTTTGATGACCATGCCGGTGGTGTTGATGGCGATGTCGATCTTGCCGAACTTCGCCTTGGCCGCGTCGAACAGCTTGGCCACTTCCGCCGGTCGGGTCAGATCGCCTTGATGGGCGAAAGCGTCGGCGCCGGCGGCCTTGACCGCGGCTACGGTTTCTTCCGCGGCGGCTCGGGTGGCGTCGCTGTTGTAGTGCACGGCGATGCCGGCGGCGCCGCCGGCGGCGAGTTCGCGCGAGATCAGGCCGCCAAGATTCTTGGCGCCGCCGCCGATGACGACGGCTTTGCCTTTGAGGGAACGGTCGGGCATGGAGGACTCCGGATTGAGGGTGGGGCGGGTCGGACTCAGCGACCGACACCGGGATGGGAGGAGGGACGGGCGGAGCGGGGGACGTGGCCGGCGCGAGACCGGCGAGGTTCGACAGCGCGGGCACGGCGGTCGGCCGCCGTGGAAGCAGAATGACGCTCAGGCGGTGCTGCGAGGTCATACAGCCTCCTGAACGGACAGATATAGGCACCGAAAACACACCGCGTTGACACTTCTGTGAACCCGGTCATGTTTACATCGGCGCACGCCCCATCCGCTTTCACGATGTCCGACGCCCTGTCAATTTCTCCGCCCGCCGCCGATGCCGAACAGGCCGCGCTCGACGGCGCCGCGGCGTTGGCGCAGGCGGCGGCGAAGGGATGGTCGGGCGCGCGGCGGATCGAACGGCGTCAGCAGATCGCGCTCGGCCCCGGCGTGGAGTTCGCGTTCGCCACAGAGAACATCGCCGTGCCGACGCAGTGGACCCTGCAGCACGCGCGCCACACGCTGATCGTCCATCTCGATGGCCCCATGCGCCGTCTGGAAACACGTATCGACGGCGTGGGTCGCTTGCGCGCGACGCCCGCGGTCGGCGATCTGTGGTTGATTCCGGCCGGGCGCCATTACCTGGGTCGCGCACTCGGCGGCGAGATCGCGTATGCCGAACTCACCATCGATCCGGCGCATTTCGTTGCGTGCGCGCCGCACCTGGGCGAAGGCGCGAACCTGGCCGCGCGGATGAAGCATCGCGACCCGTTCGTGCACGGCATCGCCGCGCGTCTGGCACATTTGAGCCAGGCCACCGACGATCTGGCCGCGATGCTGCGCGAATCGCTGGGCCAGTCGCTGTGTCTGCACCTGCTGCGCGAACACGGTGTCGGCGCGGACGCCGCCGCGTCGCAGCCGCCGGTGCCGAGCCTGAGCCTGGCGCAGCGGCGGCGGATCGAGGACTACATCCAGGCCCACCTGGACGAACGCATCACCCTGGACGCGCTGACGCGGTTGACCGCGTTGAGCACGCACCGATTGCTGATCGCGTTCCGCGATGCCTTCGGCGTCACCCCGATCCAGTACGTGCTCGGCGAACGCCTGCGCCGGGCCTGTCTGCGTTTGCGCGCCGGCGACGACGACATCGCCACCATCGCGGTGGAATGCGGGTTTTCCAGTCACAGCCATCTGTCGGCGGTGTTCAAGAAACGCTACGGCATCACTCCCAAGCAATATCGCCAGCGCGGCTGAGGCCGCGTCGCGGGCTTGCTCGCGCCGACCGCGACGCGCGCGCGGCGCTCCCCCTGCCATCGGTCATGCCCACCAACTGCCCATGGGTGGGGCGCGTTTGCTGGTTAGCATCGCTGTCGAGCGTATCGGTCGCCAATCGCCGCACCGCCTTCATGGAGCCCTGCATGCTGACCATCCGCGACCTGACCAAGACCTACGCCAACGGCGTGCGAGCACTCGACGGCATCAACCTGGACATTCCGCGCGGAATGTTCGGCCTGCTCGGCCCCAACGGCGCGGGCAAATCCTCGTTGATGCGCACGCTGGCGACCTTGCAGGAAGCCGATGCCGGCAGCGTCAGCCTGGAAGGCGCCGATGGGCGCGCGATCGACGTGCTGCGCGAGAAGGATGCGGTGCGCCGGCAACTGGGCTATCTGCCGCAGGACTTCGGCGTGTATCCCAAGGTCAGCGCCGAGGACCTGCTCGAACACTTCGCCGTGCTCAAGGGATTGTCCGACCGCAAGCGGCGGCGCGAGGTGGTCGACGGGCTGCTTCACCAGGTCAATCTGTGGAACGCGCGCAAGCAGAAGCTGGGCACTTACTCCGGCGGCATGCGCCAGCGCTTCGGCATCGCCCAGGCACTGCTCGGCGATCCGCGCCTGGTGATCGTCGATGAGCCCACCGCCGGACTGGATCCGGAGGAGCGCAACCGCTTCCTCAATCTGCTTGCAGAGATCGGCGAGAACGTGGCGGTGATCCTGTCCACCCACATCGTCGAGGACGTCACCGATCTGTGTCCGACCATGGCCATCGTCAGCAAGGGCAAGGTGCTGCTGACCGGCCGGCCGAACCAGGCGATCGACGCTTTGAGCCAGCAGGTCTGGCGCAAGCAGGTGAGCAAGGATGCGCTGGACATCTACGAGACCCGCTTCACCGTGCTGTCCACGCGCCTAGTCGGCGGCCAGCCGGTGATCCACGTGTTCAGCGAAAACTTGCCGGAAGAAGGCTTCGAACCGGTCGAGCCCGATCTGGAAGACGTTTATTTCCAGCGCTTGCGAATGCACGCGAGAGTGGCTTGAGCGGAGCGCCGGCATGATCTTCGAATTCTTCCGTTTCGAATTGCGCGAGCAGTTGCGCTCGCCGCTGCTGTGGCTGCTGACCGCGCTGTTTGCTCTGATGGCTTTCGGCGCGGGGTCCACCGATGCGGTCCAGATCGGCGGCGCCATCGGCAACGTGCACCGCAACGCGCCGACCGTCATCGCCAGTTGGCTGGCTGTGTTCACGCTGCTGGGCATGCTGATCATCACGATCTTCATTTCCGGCGCGCTGTTGCGCGACTTCGATCAGGGCACCGCGGAGCTGTTCTTCGCCAGTCCGATCCGCAAACGCGACTACCTGCTCGGCCGCCTCGGCGCGGCGCTGGCGGCCTGCGTGCTGGTGTATCTGATGATCGGCGTGGGCATGTTCGTCGCCCAGTTCATGCCGTGGATCGATCCGCAGCGGCTGGGGGCGGTGTCGTTGACGCCCTACTTATGGACGTTCGCGGTCTTCGTCGTGCCGAACCTGCTGTTCACCGGCGCGCTGCTGGCGCTGCTGGCGGTAGTCACCCGCGACATCCTGTGGGTGTACATCGGCGTAATCGCCTTCTTCGTGCTGTACTTCACCAGCGCATTGTTGATGAAGGATCTGGACAATGTCTGGTTGGCCGTTCTGGCCGAACCGCTGGGCGTGCGCGCATTGGCGCGCTCCATCCGCTATTGGGCCGCCGAGCAGCGCAATACCGATCTGCCCGCGGTGGCCGGCTACATCCTCGCCAACCGCGCATTGTGGACGGCGGTGGCGCTGGCTTTGTTCGTTGCGACCTTCGTCTTGTTCAAGACTGAACGTGTCAACAGCGGCGGCCGCCGTTGGCGGCGTAAGCGGGCCGCCGCGACCGCCCTCGTGCCGATGGCTACGCTGCGGGCCAAAGCTGGGCCGAAGTACGCACCGAGTTTCGGCGCCGCCACGACACGGGCGCAGCTGAGCGCGCAACTGCGCCTCGATTTGACCGGGGTGTTCAAGAGCGTGCCGTTTCTGGTCATGCTCGCGTTCGGCATCGTCAACTTCATTTTTTCCGCGTTATTCCAGGAAACGCTCTACGAGACCGGAATCTACCCGGTGACGTCTCAGATGCTGAGCGCCTTGCAAGGAAGCTATAGCGGCTTGCTGGTCATCATCGTGCTGTTTTACTCAGGCGAGTTGGTCTGGAAGGAGCGCGGCGCCCGCATCGGCGAGGTCACCGATGCGATGCCGGTGCCGAACTGGGTGCCGCTGCTGGCCAAGTTCCTGACCCTGGTGGCGGTGATCGCGACCTTCCAGGCGATCGGCGCGGTCGTCTCGGTGCTGATCCAGTTGAGCAAGGGTTTCACCCAGATCGAACCGCTGACCTATCTCAAGATCCTGGCCGTCGACTCGGTGATCTACATCCTGATGGGCGGCCTGGCGCTGGCCCTGCAGGTGCTGTGCAACAACAAGTTCGTCGGCTACGCGCTGCTGGTGCTGGTGATGATCGGCCAGAGCGTGCTGGGCCTGTTGGACTACAGCCACTATCTCTACAACTTCGGCAACTGGCCGATCGCGCCGTATTCGGACATGAACGGCTATGGCCATTTCCTGCCGGCGCAACTGTGGTTCCAGGCCTATTGGGGATTGTTGCTGCTCGCCTTGCTGCTGTTGTCCTCGGCGATGTGGGTGCGCGGCGTCGCGCAGGGCGGCAAGCAGCGTCTCAAGCTGGCCGGACAACGCTTGCGCGGCGGTCTGGGCGTGGCGTTGGCGCTGAGCCTGCTGGGGTTCGTCGCGGTCGGCGGTTTCCTGTTCTGGAACACCAACATCCGCAACGACTACCTGTCGCCCGAGCAGCGCCTCGATCTGCGGGCGCGGTACGAGCGCGACTACGGCAAGTACCGCGATCTTCCGCAGCCGCGCATCCTGGCCTCCAGCAGCGAAATCGACTTGCGCCCGGAAACCCAGAGCGTGCGCATCAAGGGGCGCTATCGGGTGAGCAATCCGCACGCGCAACCGATTCCCGAGTTGCACATCCGTCTGGACGACGATCGCGCGTTGACGTCGCTCGACCTGGGCGGCGCCAAGCTGGTGCGCAACGACGTGGCGCTGGGCTATCGCATCTACCGGCTCGACCGGCCGATGCGGCCCGGCGAGCAGCGCGAGATCGGCTTCGACCTGGATTACCACCCCCGCGGCATCGCCAACGGCGCGCAGGAAACGAGGATCGTCGAGAACGGAAGCTTCTTCAACAGCCGCTTGCTGCCGCAGTTCGGCTACGACGAGCGGGGCCAGATCACCGACCGCAACGACCGCCGCAAGCGCGGCCTGGGCGAGCCCACGCGCATGCACAAGCTCGAAGACCAGGCCGCGCGCGCCAACAACTACATCAGCGACGACGCCGACTGGCTGGATTTCTCGACCACCGTCTGCACCGCGCCGGACCAGATCGCGCTGGCGCCGGGCTATCTGCAAAAAGAGTTCGTCCGCGATGGCCGGCGCTGCTTCAGCTACGCCATGGACCGGCCGATGCTGGACTTCTACGCCTTCCTGTCGGCGCGTTGGGCGGTGAAGAAGGGCAGTTACAAGGACATTCCGATCGAGATCTACTACGACCCCAAGCATCCCTACAACGTCGATCGCATGATCGAGGCGGTGCGCAAGTCGCTGAGCTACTTCGAGGCCAACTTCACCCCGTATCAGCACCGGCAGGTGCGGATCATCGAGTTTCCCGGCTACGAGCAATTCGCCCAGAGTTTCGCCAACACCATTCCGTACTCCGAGTCGATCGGCTTCATCGCCGACCTGCGCGACCGGGACTCGGTCGACTACGTGTTCTACGTGACCGCGCACGAAGTCGCGCACCAGTGGTGGGCGCATCAGGTGATCGGCGCGAACGTGCAGGGCGCGACCATACTGTCGGAATCGCTGTCGCAGTACTCGGCGCTGATGGTGATGGAACGCGAGTACGGCCGGGCCAAGATGCGCCGCTTCCTCAAGACCGAGCTGGACCGCTACCTGGCCGGCCGCGGCGGCGAGACCATCGACGAGTTGCCGCTGTATCGGGTCGAGAATCAGCAGTACATCCACTACCAGAAGGGTTCGCTGGTGTTCTATCGGCTGCGCGAGGAACTGGGCGAGGACAAGCTCAATCGCGCGCTCAAGCGCTTTTTGCAGGACAAGGGCTACCAGATGCCGCCGTACACCACCTCGGCCGAGCTGTTGACCTATCTGCGCGCGCAGGCGACTCCGGAGCAGCAGGGGCTGATCACCGACTTGTTCGAGAAGATCAGCTTCTACGACAACCGCGTGGAGGAGGCGAGCGTGAAGAAGCGGCCCGACGGCAAGTACGAGGTGACCATGCGATTGCACGCGGCCAAGCGCTACGCCGACGGTCAGGGCCGCGAGACCGCCGGAAAGCTCGACGACTGGATCGAGATCGGCGTGTTCGCGCGCGGCCCGTCGGGCAAGGAAGCCGACGAGAAAGTGTTGCTGCTCCAGCGGCGCCACATCACCGACGGCGCGCCCAGCATCACTGTGGTGGTCGATCGACTGCCGTACGAGGTTGGTTTCGATCCCTACAACAAGCTGATCGACCGCGTTTCCAGCGACAACCGCAAGCGCGTTTCGCTGTGAGCGCTGCGGTGGCGCCGTCGCCGGCCCCCGGCCGGGTCCTTACCAGGCCGGCTGGGATCGGTTCGCCCCAGCCGTCATCGTTCAGCCTGGCGGGACGGGGCATCCAGACGGGCTACGGCCCGCCTGCCACGGGTTCGTTCAGGTTAGCGGCGCCGGTCCGCCGCGGCGAAAACCGTGGCCCGGCCGCAGCGCCCTAGCGCCGGCAAGCCCTTGCGGCCCACTCCAGGACTGACCGCCGGCTCACCCGAAACAGCGAGCCTGCTGGCGATTGGCGGCCTTTTCGCGTACAGTTCGGCCCGTTCAGCGCACGGCTGCCTCCCGCAAGGGTACGTTTCCCAGGTTGCCTGTCGTCCCGCACCGAGTTCTCGGATTCGCCGGCGCGACTTTTTATCCCGCACGTCTTTCGTAGCGCAGACACGGCCCGGAGCTTCCGGCGTCGTCAAATCAGATACTCGCAGCGCGGTTCAAGGGAACGCTGGGGTCATCACGCGATCGTTTTCGTTCGCGCGTCCGTTGAATCGGGCGCGTCGCGTTTGCGCACCGCGAACCACTGGAGTTCCAACATGACGTTTGAATCGCTTGGGCTTGCGCCCGCGCTGCTGCGCGCGCTGTCCGAACAGAACTACATCAACCCGACCCCGATCCAGGCCGAAGCGATCCCGCTGGCCCTGGCCGGGCACGACCTGCTGGGCGGCGCCCAGACCGGTACCGGCAAGACCGCCGCGTTCGGCCTGCCGCTGTTGCATCGCCTGGCCACCGCGCAGCCGATCAACGGCCCGCGCAAGCCGCGCGTGCTGATCCTGGCGCCGACCCGCGAACTGGCGCTGCAGGTCAGCGACAGCCTGCGCGGTTACGCCAAGTACCTGCGCATCAACGTGCAGGCCATCTTCGGCGGCGCCGGCATGGGCCCGCAGCTCGACGCGCTGCGTCGCGGCGTCGACGTGCTGGTCGCAACCCCGGGCCGCCTGATCGATCACCTCGAGCGCGGCAGCGCCAAGCTCGACGCGGTCGAAGTGCTGGTCATGGACGAAGCCGACCGCATGCTCGACATGGGCTTCCTGCCCGCGATCAAGCGCATCCTCGGCCGCCTGCCGCAGTCGCGCCAGACCCTGCTGTTCTCGGCCACGTTCGAAGCGCAGATCAAGCAGTTGGCGCTGGAGTTCATGCGCAATCCGCAGCAGGTGCAGATCGCGTCCAACAGTATCGTCGCCGACGCCATCACCCACCGCGTGCATCCGGTTGACGGCGGCCGCAAGCGCGACCTGCTGATCCAGATACTGGCTTCGCGCCCGAACGATCAGGTGATCGTGTTCGGTCGCACCAAGCACGGCTGCAACCGTTTGTCGGAGCAGCTCGAAGAAGCCGGCCTGAAGTCGGTCGCGATCCACGGCAACAAGAGCCAGGCGCAGCGCCAGAAAGCCCTGCGCGATTTCAAGGCCAACAAGGCCCGCGTGCTGGTCGCCACCGATGTGGCCGCGCGTGGTCTGGACATTCCGAGCCTGCCGCTGGTTATCAATTTCGATCTGCCGATGGTCGCCGAGGACTACGTCCACCGTATCGGTCGCACCGGCCGCAACGGTTTGACCGGCGAAGCCTTGTCGCTGGTGTCGCCGGACGAGGGCGGTCTGCTGCGCCAGATCCAGCGCATCCTCAAGGACGACATCGAAATGGTTTCGGTCGCCGGCTTCGAGCCGTCGCGTCCGATCCGCATGGGTTCCGACGCGCCGGGCGCGCGCCGTCCCGGCGGTCCGGGCGGCAACAACCGCGGCAACAACGCGCCGCGCAAGCCGGGCCACCGTCCGCACGGCAAGCCGGCACCGCGTCATGCGCATGCTGGTCCCAAGCAGCATCGTGGTGGCGGGGCTGGCCCGGGCGCTCAGCAGGGTCAGCGGCGGGATCGCAACGCGGGCTGATGCTCGGGCGCGATTGGCCGTAAACGAAAAAGGGTCGGCTTAGCCGGCCCTTTTTTATGCGCGATCGTTGATGGCGGACGATTCGATCGTGGCCGTGGCGGTGGTTGTGGAACGCTTCGGTCACGTTGGGCTATGGCGTTCGGCATCGTGCTGCGGGCCATCATTCCGGCAAACGCCGAAATCCGTTTTAACGGTGTCATTTGCTGTTGTTGCCGTTGTCGTTGCCGGAAAGATTTCGGTGTGGCTCTGACCCGGCGGCGCATCTGACTCGCGATAGCAAAAGGACACCCGGAGGGCGGCGCCTGGCAAGAGCGAGACGCAGAGCGAAAGACAAAGCGAAAGCGAAATCTTCACGGCAACGGCAACGGCAACCGCAAGCCACGCAAGGTAATGACGAATCGAGCGAGTTAAGAACGGCCGAGCCGATCAAAGAGACTTACGAAACTGATCGACGGACGATCCGATAAGGCCGAGCCGCGATCGGCCAGCTATCGACGCTCAGCCCACCCTCACACCTCACCCAACCGCGCCGCCTCACGCCGATCACGCCCGCTCTCCTTGGCGCGATACAACGCCGCATCGGCGCCGTCGAACAGAGTGCGCACATGCGTATGCACGCCGGGCACGCAGGTGTACAGGCCGATGCTCAGGCTCACGCGCTGATCGTCCTGGCCCTGGCCGTAGCGGGCGTCGAGCTTGCGCATGTCGTCGAGGATGCCGTCGGCCACGCGCGCGGCGCCTTCGACGTGAGTGTCGGGCAGGATCACCGCGAATTCGTCGCCGCCGAAACGCGCGGCCAGATCGCGCGGGCGGCGCGCGTGCGAGGCGATGATCTCGGCGATCTTCTGCAGCAGCTTGTCGCCGGCGCGATGGCCGACCGAATCGTTGTAGGCCTTGAAGTAGTCCACGTCGATCAAGGCCAGCGACAACGGTGCCCGGGCGCGGCGCGCGGCGGCCAACTCGTTGAGCAGCACGTGATCGAAACGGCGGCGGTTGCCGAGCCGGGTCAGGGTGTCCAGGTTGGCTTCGCGGCGCCAATGGCGCAGATGGCCGATCATCCAGGCCAGATAGGCGACGCAGATCATCAGGATGGTGGTCGCTGGCGGGAACCACAGGTTGCCCATGCGCAGCAGCGTGACGCTGCCGGCCGCGGTCAGCAGCGCGGCCACGCTGGCGATCAGCAGCGGCCGCTGATAGCGCGATTGCAGCATCAGCAGCACCACCGCGACCAGCATCGCGGCGGCCAGCAACGCCTGCCACAAGGTGGACATCGGCACGATCGCGCGATCGTGCAGCAGCATCTCGACCACGTTGGCCTGGTATTCGGCGCCGTGCATGCGCGCTTCTTCGGACATCGGGGTGAGGTAGCTCGGCACCAGGCCGGTCGCGGTCACGCCGATCACCACCCAGCGGCCGCGCAGCAGATCGGCCGGCACCTGGCCGCTGAGCACGTCGGAGTAGGAAACCTGGCCGAAGGTGCCGGGCGGGCCGGCGAAGCGGATGCGCACGTAGTGATCGCGCGTCCATTGATACGGCGAGCCTTGCGCCGAGGCCGGTCGGCGCAGGCCGGGCAGCGGATTGGGCGCGGTGCCCGGTTCCATGCCGATCAGCGCCAGTCCCAGCGCCGGCCAGCGCGAATCGCCCAGGCCGGCCTTGAGGTACATGCCGCGGGTGGTGCCTTCGGCGTCGAGTTCGATGTCGGTATGGCCCAGGGTGGTCGCGGCGGTGGCGATCACCGGCGTGGGCAGCACTTCCACCGGCGGGCCGTTCTGGCGCAGCGGCGCGGTGGTCACCGGCAACGCGACCCGGCCGAGCCGGCGCATCGCGGTGGCCAGCGCGCGGTCGTGCTCGTCGCCGTTGCGATCGGCTTCGGTCAGCACCAGGTCCAGGGCGACGCCGCGCACGCCGGCATAACCCAGGCGGTCGAGCATCTGCGCATGGATGTCGCGCGGCCACGGCCATTGGCCCAGTTCGTTGAGACTGCGGTCGTCGATGGCGACGATCACCACATCGTCGTCGGGCGGGTAGGCCCAATGCGAGAGGTGCAGGTCGTAGAGAAAATCGTCGAACCGCCAGGTCGCGCCGCTGACGGTCAACAGCGCGGCCAGGCCGGCCGCGAGCAGGACCGCACCGCCACGCATCAGCCTGGACAGTGCGTTGGGCGTCATAAGGCCAGCAGCAACAACACCGCGCCCGCCGCGCCGGCGCCGTAGCACAGACGACAGGGCAGGCGGATTTCCTGGGTCGGGCCGTACGGCGCGTCGTAGCCATCGTCTTCGATGGTCTGCACGCGCACATGCCAGGTTCCGCCGCCGGGGCGTTTGAGTTCGATCTGCGGCACGTCCACCACCTGTTCCAGCAGCAGTTGCGAGAAATCGGGCTTGCGCGCGATCTGCACACGATAGCGCTGACCGGGTTCGCCCTTCTGCCAGCGCAGGGTCAGTTGGCCCTTGGCCGCTTGCGGCGGCTCCAGGCCGGGATCGACGGGCGCGTCGCTGACCTGGAACGGCAAGGCGTTGCCGAAGCGACCGATGCGGCCGTTGCCGTCGCGCGAGGCCACGCGCCAGTAGTAGCTGCCCGGCGCCAGCGCCTGCTCGTGACGGTAGCGCAAGCCTTTGACTTCGGCATCGGCGACGGGCTGTTGGAAATCGGCATCGCGCGCGATCTGCAGGCGGGTGCGCTCGGCGTCCTGTGCGCGTGCCCATTCGAAGCGCGGCTTGGGCAGGTGCAGGGTCTGGCCGTCGGTGGGACTCAGGGTCAGCGGCGGCAGCGGTTGGTCGTTGACGGTGAAGACCTGGACGCTGTCGTGGCCGCCCAGTCCGTTGTCGGCGATCGCGCGTACCAGCAGGCGCTGGCGGCCGGCGGGCAGATCGTCGATGCGCAACTGGGTGTCGGCGACGCGGCTTTCGAACAGCAGCACCTCCGGGGCGTCGTCGCGAACCACCTCGACCCGGTACGCGCTCGCGCCCGGAACCGCCGCCCAGGCGACGGTGGCGGGCAGTTGTTCGAGTTGGGTGCGGTCGCGCGCCGGCGACGGTGCGGGCAGCAATTCGATCGGTTGCGACGGCGCGCCGCCGGCGCCGGCGACGGTGCCGAAGCCGGGCTTGACCAAGACCAGGCCGCGTTGCGCGCCGACCTGGACCTTGCCTTCGAGCACTTCGGTCGCATCCATCGCCCCGGTGTCGCCAGTGTCGCCAGCGCTGACGCGGAAGCGGGTGCCGCGCACGCTGGAGGTCGCCGACGGGGTTTCGATGATGTAGCGCGAGGCCGGACCCTTGGCCGGAATCACCCGATTGCTGGTGCGGCCGCGCTGCAGGCGCATGCGCGTATCGACCATGCCGGTGCTGCCGTAGCTGCTGAGCTCGTCGAATACGATGCGGCTGTTGTCTTGCACCATCAGCCGCGAGCCGTCGGCGAATTCCAGCGTGGCGCTGGCGCCGGGGCCGGTTTCCAGGCGGTTGCCGATGCCGATGCGCATGCCTTCGCTGACCAGCACGGCCGGGGTTTTGTCCGAGGCGAGTACGTTGACCGCGCCGCGCACCGCCACCACCCGCGCCTTGGCTGGCTCGATCCGCAGCCAGCCGATCGGGAAACGCATGCTGGTGCCGGGCGGCAGGTGGTAGGGGTCGACGATGCGGTTGTGTTCCTGCAATCGGCGCCAGTTGATGCCGGTTTTCAGATGGCGCGCGCCCAGATCCCACAAGGTGTCGCCGGGACGTACGCGATAACTCCAATCCTGCGCCTGAGAGACGCCGCAAACGCCCAAAAGCAACGCTGAGATGGCGAGGAAACGGCAGATTTTCTCCAGCATCGGTCTCGGCCGCGAGCGGCCGGCGCGGAGCGGGGAGACAAACGGGTTCGCTGCAATCGAGGGCATCCGGAATCCGTGGCTGAGTGGGATGGCGGGCACCGGCCAGGCCGGCGACTGGGGACACAGCAACCCCCAATTATGCGGCTTCAGTCACATTTTTTCTGCTTCAAGTCCCCCAGAGCGGCCGTTGCAGCGGACAGGCGGCCCGCCACCCGCCAGGTTCACAGCCCGATGAGACGCCGCTCAAGCGGATTCGGCGTGCCCGTCGGCGGATCGTAACGCTGATGGCGCCTGCGTGGGGATAGGCGCGAAGTCATCCGGTGGTCGGCTTCGCGGTGGGGCGAAGCTCGTTCTTTGCGCAGGCCCGGCCGGGCCGCGGGCGCCCCCGCCGACGCGAGCCGGATCGAACGCCGGTCCGGTTCGACCCGACCCCGCCCCGCCGGACTCAGGCGCGCTTCGCTTCGATCCAGCGATCGATCTTCTTGTCGAGCAGGTCCAGCGGCACCGATCCGTCCTTGAGCACCTCGGCGTGGAACTCGCGGATGTCGAAGCGCGCGCCCAACGCCTGCCGCGCGCGCTTGCGCAGTTCCATGATCTTGAGTTCGCCGATCTTGTACGCCAGCGCTTGCCCCGGAATGGCCATGTAGCGCTCGGCTTCGGCGGTGGACTGGGTTTCGCTTTCGGCCGAGTTGGCCAGCATGTAGTCGATCACCTGCTGGCGGGTCCATCCCTTGCTGTGCAGGCCGGTGTCGACGACCAGACGGATCGCGCGCCACAACTCGTTCTGCAGATAGCCGAAGTAGTCGTAGGGGTTCTGGTACACGCCCAGATCCTTGCCCAGCGATTCGGCGTACAGCCCCCAGCCTTCGGAGAACGCGGTTTCGCCGCCGAAACGGCGGAACTTGGGCAGGTCGGTGAGTTCCTGCTGCAGCGCGAGCTGGAAGTGATGGCCCGGAATGGCTTCGTGCAGGAACAGATCCTCCGCGTCCCAGGTCTTGCGCGTGGGCAGGTCGTAGGTGTTGACGTAGAAGATGCCCGGACGGCCGCCGTCCTGGCTCGGGCGCATGTACGAGCCGCCCGCGGCCGACTGCGCGCGGAAGGCTTCCACCGGCCGGATCTCGAACGGCGCCTTCGGGGTCAGCGAGAACAACTCGGGAATCTTCTTGTTGACCTTGGCTTCCAGCCCGCGGTAATGGGTCAACAGCGCCGGCTCGTCGTTGAAGATGAAGCGCGGGTCGTTCTGCAGGAACGCGAAGAACTGCTTCAGCGAACCTTTGAATTTGAGCTCGGCGATGACTTTGTCCATCTCGCCGTGGATGCGCGCGACCTCGTCCAGGCCGATCTGATGGATCTGCGCCGGCGTCATCGAGGTGGTGGTAGAGCGGCGCGCGTTGAATGCGTACCAGGCTTCGCCGTCGGGCAAGGCGCTCAAGCCGGCGCTGTCGCGCGCATGCGGCAGGTAATCGTCGCGGATGTAATCGCGCAGGCGGCGATAGGCCGGCATCAGCGCGGTATCGATCGTGCGCCGGTAGTCTTCGGCGATCCGCGTCTTGTCGGCGTCGGAGAACGAGGCCGGCAATTGCGCGACCGGCGTCCAGAACAACGTGTCTTCGGCGCGTTCCTTGATCAGCGCGTCGAGTTGCGACTGCACCTTGACCATCAGCGCCTTGGGCTGGACCACACCGCGCTTGACCCCTTCGCGGCTGTTGGCGATGAGCTGATCGAACACCGCGGGCACCCGATCGGCGCGGGCCAGCCAGTCGCGATAGTCCTGCGCGGTCTTGAACGGCTGCGAGCCCGCGCCGGACCCCAACTGGGCCACGGTGGAGGCGAAGTTGTTGAACTGGTGGACCGGTTGCAGCCAGGTCGGGAAGCGCTCGGATTCCAATTCGATGCGGGCGTTGCGCACGAAGATCTCGTAGCTCAGCAGATCCTGCGCCGACAACCCCTGCGCGCCGACTTGCTCGACCGCCTTGAGCCAGCGCTCGACGAACTCGCGCTGTTGCTTGCGGAATGCGGCGCTGGCGAAGTTCTGCAATTGATCGTTGTAGCGATGATCGCCCTGGGCGGTGGCGAGCAGCGGGTAGAGCTTGAGCTTCTCTTCCCAATACTGGTCGTACAAGCGCGTGAGTTTCTCGCCCTTGGTCTGCAAGGTCACGGCCGGCTTGGCGCCGACGTTGGGATCGGCCTTGGATGGAGCGGCGAACGCGGTCGAGGCCAGGCACAGCGTGGCGGCGACGGCGGTGCTGAGCAGCGACGCGGCCAGGCGCGCGGTCGCGCTCGGGCGGGGCGGGGAGACGGTCATGTCGCAGGCGATCCGGACGGATGAGCCGGCAGGCTCGCCCGCGCGCCGCGCGCGGGCATGAGCCGAAGGTCATGCGGGGATGGGGCGACTGCGCGTTTGGGTGGATTGGCGGCTATGAAGCCTCTGGATTACCGCCTTCGCGAGAATACGAGCGACATCAGTCGTCGCGCAGTTCCATGCTCGGATACAGCTCGTTGCTGGCGCTGTTGACCGCGTCGCCCAGATGGCGCGGTTCGCTCCAGCCGCGCAAGCTGCGTTTGGCGATCCATACCTTCGGGGCCGACGCTGTGCGATCAGAACTGAAACAAAAGCGTCGGGGCTAAAGCCCCTCCCACAAAAGCCACCAGCACCAGAACCCTTGTGGGAGGGCCTTCAGGCCCGACGCTTTCCGATCAGATCGGCGGAACATCAGAGCCGGCGGCCCTGTCGGGAATCGCTCAATCCGCCGCCGCCTCGTCGCGCAACTGTTTGGCCCGCGCATGGCCCAGGTAGCCGTGAATCCAGATCCGCAACAGATAGATCAGCGGAATCATCGCGAACGCCGCCAGCATCTTGTAGCCGTAGTTGACCGTGCCGATCGCCAGGAACTGCGGAATCGGCCAATGCTGCGGGCCCAGCACGAAGGCGATATAGAGCACGACGAAGCTGTCGACCAGTTGCGAGACCGCGGTCGAACCGGTCGCGCGCAGCCAGATGTGTTTGTCGCCGGTAACGCTGCGGATACGGTGGAACACGCCCACGTCGATCAACTGCCCGACCATGAAGGCCACCAGCGAGCCGCCGATGCTCCACATGCCCTGGCCGAAGATTGCCGCGAACGCAGCCTGATAATCCGGCACGCCCTGCGCCTGCGCGGCCTTGACCCACCAGCCGGCCGGCGCCAGCGCGATCGCGGCGAAGGCGAACACGAAGCCGTAGGCGATCAGCATCGCGGCGAGCCAGGAAATCAGGCGCACGCCGCGGCGGCCGAAGAACTCGTTGATGACGTCGGTCATCAGGAACACCACCGGCCACAGCAAAGTGCCTGCGGTAAAGTTCAACGAGCCCGTTTGGCCGAACAGATTCCATTGCAGCGGGGCGATGCCCAGGGTGTCTTCCAGGGCGAAGATCTTGACCCCGATGAACTCGGCCAGCGCCGCGTTGACGCAGAAGAACGAGGACAACACGATGAACAGACGCAGCGAACGGTCCTGCAACGTGCGCGTGCCTTCGCCGGTGGCGAAGGGGATGCTGGATTCTCCGGCGCTCATCGTTTCGGCCTCACCCGGTAGATCACGCCGCTTTTGTCGTCGGTGAACAAGAAGCTGTCCGCGCCGGTGCGCAACACGTCGCAGGGACGGCCGAGCACCTTGCCGCCGGCCAGGAAGCCGTTGACCAGATCGCCGCCGCTGCGGCCGTCGGCCTTGACCCGGACGATGCGGTAACCGTGGTTGAGACTGAGCTTGCTGGCGCCGTGCAGGGCGACCAGGAACTCATCGCGCAGTTGGCCCTTGTCGGCCGCGGGAAACCACGCCAGCCCCAGCGCGGAGGCGTGCGACGGGAAGAACGAGAAGGTCTTGGGCGAACCCGCGCAGCCTGCCTTGCGCGGGAATTTCGGGTCGGCCAGGGGCTTGCCGTTGCTGTAGTAGCAGTAAGGCCAGCCGTAATCGGCGCCGTCCTGGACCACGTACATGGTCTCGTCGGGTTTGAGATCGCCGAGGTGATCGGAGCCTTGGTTGGTCGCGAACAACTTGCCGTCGCGGTACAGCAGCCCGACCGCGTTGCGCAGGCCGCTGGCGTAGATGCGCCGGCCGCTGCCGTCGGGATTCATCTGCAGGATCGCCGCGCGTACGTCTTCCTTTTCGACGCAGGCGTTGCAACTGCTGCCGACGGAGACGTAGAGCTTGCCGCCGCCGAAGGCCAGGGTGCGGGTCAGATGCCAGCCGCCGTATTTGTAGCTCAGCCCGTAGTCGGGAAAGCTGGCCAACACTTCCGGCACGGCGGCGGGCTTGAGGTCGCCGTTGCGATAGCGATAACGCAGCAGCTTGTCGGTGTTGGCCAGATACAGCCACGATTGCCCGGCCGCATCGGTATGGAAGGCGATGCTGTTGGGATTGCGCTGCTTGTCCAGATACACCGAGACCTTGGTGTAGCGCTCGCTCTTTTCGTCCCAGCCGTCCAGCGCGTAGACCCGGCCGAGCTTGTTGTCGCTCAGGTCGCGCATGTCGGTAACGAATACCCGGCCATCGGGACTGCGGGCGAAGAAACGCACGCGCTTGAGGCCTTGCACCACCGGCACGATGTCCAGATCGGCGGGCAGATTGAGGTTGAAGCTGCGGCCGTCGTCGAGCTTGACCGGATGCGGGGTCAACGGCGCGGCGAAGGCTGCGCCGCACAACAGCAGGGTCGCCGCGACGGCGGCGCGCGATACCAAGAGCAGGGAAGGGATCATCGCGGGGCGTCCGTGTCGTTCGCCGGCTGCGCGGCGGGGGCCGAGAAAGGAATCGTGGCGGGCGAGACTGCGCCGCCGGAGATGATGAAGCTCATCGCCTGATCGACGGTCCAGTCGGTCGGAGTGATCTTTTCCACCGGCACGATCTCCAGATAGCCCGAGGTCGGGTTCGGCGTGGTCGGCACGTACACCGCCGCCAGTTCGCGGCCGGTGCCGGCTTCGCGCATGACCTTGGTGACGAAGCCGATCGACTTCATCTCGTTATGCGGGAAGTCCACCAGCACCACGCGCTGGGTGCCGTCGGGTTTGGTCTGCAGGATATCGAGCAGTTGCCGCGCGCTGCCGTAGATGGTGCTGGCCAGCGGGATGCGCTTGATCATCGATTCGAACCAGCGCAGCACGGTCTGGCCGACCACGCGCCGCGCCATCGCGCCGGACAGCAGGATCACGCCGACCGTTGCGGCCAGAGCCAGGGCGGTCTGCACCCACTGATCGTTCAACCAGCCCAGGGCTTGCGGCGAACTCGTCGCCAGGTTGTCGAGCAGCGGCCCGATCAACGGCCGGCTGATGTCGGACAACAGCACGAACACGAATTTGACCACCACCCAGGTCAGCCAGATCGGCAGCAGGGTCAGCAGGCCAGTGAGGAACAGGCGTTGCAGGTTGGAAGAGCGCATGGCGCGGATTGTAGGGGAGCCGCTGGCGCGTGGGGGCGGCTTCGCGCTTGCGAGGTTTACTGCGTGAGCTGCTTTTGCGGGAGGGCCTTCAGGCCCGACGCTTTTCGCCCGGTTCGCCGTACCCTGACAGAGTCGGGCCTGAAGGCCCTCCCACAAACGCAATGCGGCCGACAAAAAAGCCCTCGCTCAGGAGGGCTTGCGGGATCGTTCCGGCTGCCGCCGCTCAGCGCTCGCGCACCAAGCGGAAACCGACGTCGTCGTAGCCGCGCGACGCGCTCAGCGGACGCTGCGCCGAACCGCTGCGCCAGGAATTGCCGCCGACTTGGCGCTGCTGGCAGTTGCGGCCGCAATCGGCCGACCACATCGACAGCGCGCGGCCGCTGCTGCCGGGCATGCGCTGGGCCTCCTCGGCGGTGGGCAGGCGGTAACGGCGGCCGGTCTGCTGGCTGTACCACTGCGCATAGGCTTCCGCGTCGGTGGTGGACACGCACACCACCGGTTCGGAATCGGTCTGGTCGAAGCCCGGCGCGCGCCAGTCCTTGGGCGCGATCATCCGCAGCAGCGACACGCGTTCGCGGCACAGCGCGGGCGAGCGCTGATGCGCGCTGGCGAAGCGCGCGTACTCGCCGCGGCTGACCGGGCGCGGATTGAAGCTCACCGCGACGCTGGCGGTAGGCGCGACCGTGCTGGCGGCGACGCCGCGGGCGACGCTGCCGTCGCCGGCGATGCCGCGCGCCTGCGCGACCAGTCGGGTGGACACCGCGCGCGGCAGCGAGAATTCCTCGGCCAGCGCGATCACCTTGCCGGCATCGCTTCCGTCGCCGCGCCGCGCAGCCTGATCCAGGCGCGTCTGCAAGGCCTGGGCGGCTTTCTCGCGCAGGCCGTGTTGCGCGCTCGAATCGGCGGTGCCGGTCTGCTGGCCCAGCGCGGTGGCGTTGACCAGATGTTCGCGCGCGCGCTGGTCGCGGCCTTCGCGCAGATCGCGCGCGAGTTCGTCGCCGAACGCCTGGGTGAGTTCGGTGACCACCACCGCCACTTCCGGATTGGTGCTGTCCAGGTGCCAGGCGGTGAGCAGGCTGTTGTAGGCGTTGGCGTCGGCCGGCGAAGCGAGCCGTCCTTGCGAAATATACGTGCGCGCGGTCTGCAGCGAATCCTGCAGCGGCGCCTGCGGCAGCGGCGCCATCATCGCCTGGGTCGGATCGTTGGCCGGTATCGCGGTGGTCTTGTTGAGATCGGGGTCGACCTTGAAGAACCCGTCCTTCTCGACCCGGTTCAAGGCGAAGGCGACGGTGACCACGGCGATGGCGACCACCGCCAGACCGGCCCAGGCCGGCGTGGCCCAGCGCCTGAGCGAACGCAGTGGGCTGAGCATCTTGCCCAGGCCGGTCAGCTGGCCGCGATGCTTGATCTCGGCCACCGCCTCGGCCATTTCGGCGGCGTCGTCGAAACGGTGGTCGGGCTGCTTGGCCAGCGCGCGGTTCATGAAACGCTGCCAGTGCTTGAACGGCGGCGGCAGCTTGGGAATCGGATTTTGCGCGTGCATCACCGCCATCGACAGCGCATCGGGCGCTTCGAACGGCAGCCGGCCGGTCAGCATTTCCCAGCACAGCACGCCCAGGCTGTAGAGGTCGGCGCGGCCGTCGACGTCTTCGCCGCGCGCCTGTTCCGGCGCCATGTACGCAGTGCTGCCCACGGCCAGGCCGGTCGCGGTCATGCGCGCGCCGAAACCGCGGCGCAGGGCGATGCCGAAATCGGCGAGCAGCGGGCGTTCGGTGACGTCGAACAACACGTTCTCGGCCTTGACGTCACGATGCACCACGCCGCGTGCGTGGGCGTATTCCAGCGCCGACAACAGCGGTTCCATGATCGCGATGACGTCCGCTTCGCCGCGCGCGAAGCCCTGCTCGATGCGCTTGCCCAGATGGCCGCGCGGCAGGAAGGGCATGGCGTAGTAGGGCAGGCCGTCGCGGGTGCGGCCGACTTCGTGGATGCCCACGACGTTGGGATGCTCCAGCCGCGCGATGGTGCGCACTTCGTTCTCGAAGCGGCGGCGGCTGACCTCGTCGGCCAGCGCGTGCGGCAGCATGATCTTGATCGCCACTTCGCGCCCAAGCGCGCTCTGCTCGCCCAGGTAGACCGTGGACAAGCCGCCGTGGTTGATGAGCTGGCGCAACCGGTAACCGGGTATCTCCGGCATCGGTGCGCTGACAGCATCGTTTTGCGGTGTGACGTTCGACATTCGCGGCCCCGTGTCGCGACTGCGCAGCATAGCGCCGCTGCAGTGCCCGCGCGCTGGATAGTGTGGCTTTTCCGTGGCTTCGTTTACAAGTCTGTATGCGGGGACGCGAGCCGCGTACGCAGCATGGCCGTACCTTTCGTCCGGTCAACGAATGTTGTCGAATGTCTCAGTAAGCGGCGGTGAAGGCGCTTGCGCTCGCCGCGGCTCAGCGATCGCGCTTGCGCCGCACGTACAGCTGTTTGCGGACCTTGGCGACCACCTCGCCGCTGGCGTCGACCACATCGGTGTCGAACCAGCGCAGGTATTTGTCGCCGCCGGCCGTGGCCTGGCGCAGCTCTTGCAGCACATCGTCGTTCAGGTCGAACTGCGCGCGCACCGTGCCGCGGCCGGGTTTGACGAATTCGATGCCGCCGGCGCGGTCCCAGACGATGTAGTCGCGGCCCAGCGCGTTCATCGCCAACAGCATCCAGAACGGGTCGGTCATCGAGAACAGGCTGCCGCCGAAGTGGGTGCCGACGTAGTTGCGGTTCCACGGCCGCATCCGCAGTTCCACCGTGGCGTGGCGGTAGTCCGCGGCGATTTGGGCGACGTGGATGCCGGAGAACAGGAACGGCGGCCACAGGTTCAGGCCATGTCGCAGGGTCGAGGCTTTCATGCGCGCAAGGATGGGGAGGGCGCGCCTAGACTGCCATACGGTGCCGTATAGTCAAGCCGCCCAGGGTCGGTGGCGGGTCGGCCCCGCCGGATAGGGGCGACGCGGGGGCCGGGTTTACAGGCCCCCGGCGCGCATCAGAACAGTAGCGAGGACATCTTGCGGCGGTATTTACCGACCAGATCTTCGTCGGCGACCACCCGGAACGCGTCGATCAGCGCCTTGCGTGGCAGGCCGTCCTGGAAGGCACGATCCAGACGCAGCATTTCGATGAACTGATCCAGGCCGGCCTGCTCCTGGCCGGCGGCGATCAGGCGCGCGCCGAGCAGGTAGCGCGCCTGCAGATCGCCAGGTTGCGCGGCGATCGCCGCTTCCAGGGTCTGCACCGGCGGCGCGTCCTGGGCGGCGGCGATGAAGCCGAGCTTGGCGCGCGCGCGCAGGCTGCGATCGTCGGTGGCCAGGTTGGCCGGCAGCGCGTCGAGCAGTTGTTCGGATTCGCGCGCCGCGCCGGTGGCGAGCAGGGCCAGGGCCAGATCCAGCTTGAGTTCGGGCTTGTCGGAGTGTTCGGTCGCTTCGTGGCGCAGACGCACCACTTCGGCATGCGGGTCCACCGGCGGCGCTTCGGCCTCGACTTCCGGCTCCGGCGCGGCGGCCGGTTCGATCGCGTGGTGCTTGAGGAATTCGCGCACCGCGCTTTCCGGCAGCGCTTCGGCGAAGCCGTCGACCAGTTGTCCGTCCTTGACCAGGAACACGGCCGGGATCGAGCGGATCTGGAACGCGGCGGCGATCTGCTGTTCGGCCTCGACGTCGACCTTGGCCAGTTCGAAGGCGCCGTTGAACTCGGCGGCCAGCTTTTCCAGGATCGGGCCCAGGGTCTTGCACGGCTGGCACCACTCGGCCCAGAAATCGATCAATACCGGCACCTGCAAGGACTTTTGCAGGACCTCCTCCTGGAAGCGCTCGGTGGTGGCGTCGAAGACGTGGGGTTTGGCGGTGGCGGTCATCGGCAGGCTCGTGGGGCTGTTCGGGGTCGGAACCCGAGGTGGGGACGATGCGGGCATCAGGCAAGCGCCGGCATGCGCGCCGCGCGCCGCGGCAGCGCACGCTAGCATGTCGCGATGAAACGCTCATCGAATTCGGGCCGTGCGCAAGGCCCGTCCGCCGCGGCGGCATCGGAACCGGCACGCGCCGGCGGCGTCTTCGCGCTCGCGCTGGCCGCGGCGCTGTGTTGCGTGGGCGCGCTGCTCGGATTCGGCGCGGCGCTCGACGGTTATTCGCATTGGCGCCATCCGCCTGGATTGCTCGGTGCGCGCGGCATCGAGCACGCGCTGGCGTTCAACCTGTCGGGCTACATCGTTCCGGGTCTGGCCTTGGCCTGGGTGGCGTGGCGACTACGCGATGCCTTGCAGGCGCAAGGCGCGCTGGCGCGGATCGGCGCGTGGCTGTGGTTGTGGTCGGCGCTGGCCTGGGCCGCGCAAGGCGTGGCGGTGCTCGATCCGCAGGATCTGGACGCGCAGGCCAGCCGCCTGCATGCGCTGGCCTGGCTGTTGTGGTGGCTGGCGTTCGCGCCCGGCGCGGTGTTGCTGGGCTGGGCGGCGTTGCGCGCGCCGCAGTGGCGGAGTTTCGGCGCGATCGCATGGATCGCGGCGGCGCTGTTGGCCTTGGCGATCGTCGCCGCCGATCTGCGGCTGGCGCCGTCGGCGCCGGCGCAACGGCTGGCGCTGTTGGCGTGGCTGGCGGCCTATGTCGCCGCGGCGTGGCCGCGCGTGGGATCGGATCGCTGAGCGGACGCTTCGATCCAGGCTGCGTCGATGCGATTGGCGCTGGCCATTAGCGCCACGAGCGCTGTGCGCACGGATTGCTCTTGGTTTTTTAGAGCGGCCGGATGGACATCGCATCTTTGGAGGAGATGCCGATGCCGCAACAAGGCCAGTCGTGACCGGCGCCCATCGCGGAACGAATTCCGCGGAGACCCTGTTGCGGCAACGGCGAAACGCTAGTCCTCAGACACAGTGTTCACGGGCAGGCGTCGAGCCGGCACTGACGGAACTGGGTGAAACACGCCGCTTCCTGCGCAGGCGTGGCGGCCTGAGCGAGGCAGGCGTCGAGCCGGTCCAGGCAGTACTGACAAGGCGGACCGGCCTGCAGCGGGGTGGCGGTGAAAGCGGCGGCGAAACCGAAACAAGCGACAGCCAAGGCGCCGAGCCGGGTCCAGGATTTCATGGCGAAACTCCCTTTCGCGGGACGCGTACGCCCCGAAACGACGAGGTGGGGAAGATCGGATCGAGCCGCAGCCCGATTCCATGACTTATGTCATGCCGGCGGTGCAGTCGCCGTGATCGCGCTCACTTTGCGGCGATGCTGCGCTGCCGTGCACGGCATGCGGTGGCGAAACTGAGGACTGCGACGGTCGCGGTTGCGACACAGGCACGCCATCGAGGCGACAGTCCGCGCCTGTCGCGCGGAACGCTCGCGCCAAAACGAACGCCCCGATCGCGCGGGCGGCCGGGGCGTCGCGCGGACGGGACCGATTACAGCGTCTGCTTGTAGACCTGTCCGTCCTTCATCACGAAGTCCACGTTCATCACCATGTTGATGTCCTCGACCGGGTTGCCCTTGACCGCGACGATGTCGGCGCGCTTGCCGGTTTCGATCACGCCCTGGTCGTCCACGCCCAGCACTTCGGCCGCGCGGATGGTCGCCGCCTGCAGCGCCACCGATGCGGGAATGCCGGCTTCGACCATGTAGAGGAACTCGCGCGCGTTGTCGCCGTGCGGGCCCACGCCCATGTCGGTGCCGAAGGCGATCTTGACCCCGTTCTTGTACGCGCGCGCGGCGGTGTCCTGGATCTGCGCGCCGATCCGTGCCGCCTTGGGCCGCACCACCTCGGGGAAATAGCCCTCGACCTTGGCTTTGTCGGCGACGAAGCGGCCGGCGTAGATGGTCGGGACGTACCAGGTGCCTTTCTGCTTCATCAGCGACATGACCTCGGCGTCCATGTAGGTGCCGTGCTCGATCGAAGTGACGCCGCCGAGCACTGCGCGCTTCATGCCTTCGGTGCCGTGCGCATGCGCGGCGACCCGGTATCCGTAGTCCTTCGCGGTATCGACGATCGCCTTGACCTCCTCGACGGTGAACTGCGGCGCGTCGCCGGACTTGGCGTACGACAGCACGCCGCCGGTCGCGGTGATCTTGATGACGTCGCTGCCTTCCTTGTAGCGCTGGCGCACGGCCTGGCGGGCGTCGTCGATCGAGTTGATAACGCCTTCGGTCGGACCCGGCGGGCCGATCAAATGCGAGAGCGCATCGTTGTAGCCGTTGGTGGGATCGGCGTGGCCGCCGGTGGTGGCGATGGATTTGCCGGCCGCCCAGATGCGCGGCCCTTCGACCAGACCGGAATTGACCGCGTCGCGCAGATGCGGCGTCACTTCGCCGCCGAGGTCGCGCACGCTGGTGAAGCCGGCCTGCAGGGTTTTCTTGGCGTAGCCGACCGCGCGAAAGGCGTAATCGACTTCGTCGAGGCGGAAGCCTTCCGAATAGCTCTGCGGGCTCGATTGCGAACCCAGATGCACGTGCAGATCGGTCCAGCCGGGCGAGCAGGTGTGTTGCGACAGATCGATCGTGCGCGCGCCCGGCGCCTCGCTGCGGCCTTCGAGCACGCTCTCGATCTTGCCGTCGCGCACGATCACGGTGCGCGCGGACAGAATCTTGCCGCTGCGCGCATCGAACAACCGTCCGCATTGCAGGGCCAGCGGTTCGGCGGCGGTCGCGGCGAGAGCGGGCGCGGCGAATGTTGCGGCGAGGGCGATCGATACGGCGGTGGCTAAGCGGGTCATGAGCGATTCCGGCTGCGGTGCGGGCGCGAACGCGCGAAGAGATTCGCCGGCGCGCACGGTCGACGAATCGCGGTTTGCATCGACCGGGAGAGCCGCGCGAACGATCCCCTGCGCGACAGCCGAAGCTGTCGCAGCATGCAATCGACCGCGGCGACGGGTCAACGTGACTTACGCACTAGGCGCTCGCGGCGGCCGGTCGATCGCGGTTGGCGTGGGCGCCGGCGGAGCGAGCGGTTGCCGCCGCTTCGTCTTCGACAGCGGCGAAAACGCAGCGCCGGTCCAGGGCGCCGACGACAAGATCGTGTGGAACCGGTCGGGCGATGCCCTTTCATGCGATTTTCGTTCGTACGATTCTGGTTCGCACGATTCTGGTTCGCACGATACCGAGCCGGCCGCGTCGTACCTGCCGTCCAGTTGCCGCGGCGCCCGGAGCGTCGGCTGGACTTGCCGCGGCGGCACCCCCGAGCCCGCGGACGCAGCAGCCCGCGGACGCGGCGCCGGGCAGGGCGCCGCATTCGGGGTCGAGACGCGGAACGTGAACACGCCGGCGTATGGTCGGCGGGCCGGGCCCGATGCTTGCGCCGCGCAATACCGATTCTTTAACCGGGTTGGCCAAAAACGCACCATCCTGGCCGCAGCGGGCGGTTGCCAGGACCGGTCGATTTGCGCAAGGTGGGCCCCGGCACGGAGCCAATACGGACCGGGGGTTCCAGGCCATCGCCGCCACGTCAGTCCGGTTCGCATCTGCGAGTCGATTTTTTATGAGCAAGTTGAGCTTTGCGGCCCTGATCGCGGCCGTGTGTGTCCTGTCGTTCTCCGCGAACGCTGTCGAGCGTCCCTCCGCACCCGCGCAGGTGACGGGTCTTTCCGACATCTTCAATCCGTTGCCGAAGCCTTGCCCGATCGGCAAGACCGAGACGGTGATCTACGACAAGCAGGGACGGCCGGTCGGACGCGTGTGCGTGTGACGGCTTGACCTGGCGCCCTCGGGCGCATCGCGAACCGGGCCGGCGAGTGCGGCCCGGTTCGCATCCACTCGTGTTTGATCTTGCCGGGTCGGATTGCGCTGTTCGCGGTGCGGCCATCCTGCTTGCGGGGCTTCAGTCCGGGCCTCGCCGACTCATGCGCAGCCGCTCACGCGCGGTCCGTGGCTTGCTCTCCCCGCCTCCCGCTACCGCTGGGGTGTTCGGCTAGGCGGCCACGTTGCCGTCGACCACTTGGTCCCGGCCCGCGGCCTTGGCGCGATACAAGGCCGCATCGGCGACCTGCAACAACTGCTGCGGTGTTTCGCGCTCATCGCGCGAGGTCGCCAGGCCGATCGAACAGGTCGCCGGGCCGAAGCTCTGGCGCAGATGCAGGATCGTGGCCGACCCGATCGCCGCGCGGATCTGTTCGGCGCGCTGCAATGCGGTGGCGGCGTCGGCCTCGGGCAAGACCACGGTGAACTCTTCGCCGCCGTAGCGGCAGGCGATGTCTTCGTTGCGCACCAGGTCCTGCAGCAACTGGCCGATGCGCGCGAGCAGCGCATCGCCGGCGGCATGGCCGTGCTGGTCGTTGAAGCGCTTGAAGTGATCCACATCGAGCATCAGCACCGACAAGGGCTGCTTGCGGCGCTGGCAGCGCAACAGCTCGCGCTGCAGGTTCTCTTCCAGATAGCGGCGATTGAACAGGCCGGTCAGCGGATCGCGCAGCGACTGCACGCGCAGGGTTTCGCGCAACTGCAGGTTGACGATGGTCAGGCCGAGGTGTTCGGCGACCGCGTCGATCAGCATCAGCTCCGAATCCTGCGGCTTGCGGTGCCCGCTGAAACTGAGCAGGCCCAGCGAGGTGTTCTGCGCCATCAGCGGCACGCACAGGCTCCAGCGCGTATCGCCGGCCTGGGCCGCGGCCGGCTCCAGGTGGGCGCAGCGCACGCCGCCGTGATGGGCGTGGGCGCGGTGCGATTGGCCGCGGCGCAGCGCCCAGCAGTCGTTGGGATGCAGCAGGTCGGCGCTGGCGACCGCCTCAAGGCCGAAGCGTGCCGTAGTCTCGGCCAGGTTTTGCGAGGCGCGCAGCACATAACAGCGGCCGCCGATGTCGGGGAGCAGATCGGCGATGACGTACGCGGTCATGTCCATCGCTTCCTGCAGGCTCTGGCAGCTCTGCAGCAGCCCGGCATAGCGGCTGAGACTGCGGTGGCGTTCGGTCAGGCGGTCGCGTTCGGCCGATGAGGCTTCCAGGTCCAGCAGCGCCTGGCGGCTGTCGCGTTCGAGCCGGAGGCTGCGGCGGTTTTCGCGCCACAGGCTGAGCATCAGCAAGGCCAGCAGCGCCATCGCCATGACCATCGCCAGCACCACCAGCCCGGTCAGCACCGAGGCGTTGTGGTCGGTGCGGATCTGCCGCGCGGCCAGCAGGTCACGTTCGCGCTCGCGCATGGTCCGGGCGATCGCGGTCAGCGCGCGCATCTGCTCGGAGCCGTTGCTGGTCTGAGCGCTGATGCGGGTCTGGGTCGGGTCGCGGGCGTGCAGTTCCATCAATCGGTCGATTTCGGCCAGCCGCGCGCGCACGCGCCGCTCGATGTCCATCGCCAGCGCATGCTGGCCGGGGTTGTCGCGGGTCAGCGCGATCAATTCGTTGCTGCTGTTGATCGCGTCGGGAATGCTCGCCAGGTACTCGGCGTGCAGCGCCGGACGGTCGCTCAGGCGGTAGCCGCGCGCGCTGGACTCCACGGTGCGGGTGTTGGCCAGGGTTGATTCGATCTGGGCGATGACCTGATAGGAATGCTCGACCCACTGCGAACTGCTGGAGAAGCTGCGCAGGCCCGCCACGGTGGCCACGCCGACCGCCGCCAGCAGCGCCGCCGCCAACACGAAGGCGGGCAGGCGGTATGCACGAAAGCGCTGCCCCGGCGGTCGCGCGGACGGAATGGCGGAAGGGCGGGGCTGGGCCAAAGGGGGCTCGCGGGCGGTGGGCCGGGTGTTCGGCCTACGGTATCGGGTTTGCCGTGGATGCGTTGTGGCCGGGCCGGCGCATTGCCGAGCCGGCGTCCGGGCCGGTCCGTCGCGAGGCCAGGCGGGATTGCGGACGCGGCCGGGAAATCCGCCGCCCCTCAGCGGCGCGCGCATGGCGGGCTTTTGTGCGCTGCGGTAGGCTTGCCGGTCCTGTCCCATCGCCATTGCCCGCCGTGTCCGACGCAGCCCCCGCCCCGAACGACCCCCAGAACGATCCCCTGGCCTTCGAACCCGCCCAGGTCGAAGCCGCCGCCCAACGTTTCTGGGACGGCACGCGCGCGTTCGAGGTCGACGAGCACTCGGCCAAGCCCAAGTATTACTGCCTGTCGATGCTGCCGTACCCGTCCGGCGCGTTGCACATGGGCCATGTGCGCAACTACACCATCGGCGACGTGATCAGCCGCTACAAGCGCATGACCGGGCACAACGTGTTGCAGCCGATGGGCTGGGACGCGTTCGGTCTGCCGGCCGAGAACGCCGCGATCAAGAACAACACCGCGCCGGCCAAATGGACCTACGCCAACATCGCCCACATGAAGGCGCAGCTCAAGACCATGGGCTACGCCATCGACTGGTCGCGCGAATTCGCCACCTGCACGCCGGATTACTACGTGCACGAGCAGCGCATGTTCGTGCGGCTGATGAAGCAGGGCCTGGCCTACCGCAAGAACTCGGTGGTGAACTGGGATCCGGTCGATCAGACCGTGCTGGCCAACGAGCAGGTCATCGACGGCCGCGGCTGGCGTACCGGCGCGCTGGTGGAAAAGCGCGAAATCCCGCAGTGGTTCCTCAAGATCACCGACTACGCCCAGGAACTGCTCGACGGCCTGGACTCGCTGCCGGGCTGGCCCGACGCGGTCAAGACCATGCAGCGCAACTGGATCGGCCGCAGCGAAGGCCTGGAGATCCGCTTCGACGTGCGCGATGAAGCCGGCAACCCGGTCGAGCCGATGACCGTGTTCACCACGCGTCCGGACACGCTGATGGGCGTGACCTACGTGTCGATCGCCGCCGAGCACCCGCTGGCCGCACACGCCGCCAAGACCGACGCCGATCTGGCCGCCTTCATCGCCGAACTGCGCAAGGGCGGCGTGTCCGAAGCCGAACTGGAAACCCAGGAGAAGCGGGGTCGTGACACGGGCTTGCGCGCGGTTCATCCGATATCGGGCGAGTTGGTACCGGTGTTCGTCGCCAACTTCGTGCTGATGAACTACGGCACCGGCGCGGTGATGGCCGTGCCCGGCCACGATCAGCGCGACTGGGAATTCGCCAAGCGTTATCACCTGCCGATCAAGACCGTGATCGTGCCCGACGCGGTGCGCGACGCGCTGACGGAAATCAGCGGCGACATGACCACGCACAAAGATCCGATGAGCAGCGCGCTGGGCAGCGCGCCGTCGGTGGATCTGTACGAAACCAGCGCCGCGGTGCAGGTGGTCGAGGAATTCCAGAATTCGATCCAGGAACAAGGTCCGTGGACCGAGCGCGGCTGGCTGGTCAACTCGGGTGAATACGACGGCATGGATTTCCAGCAGTCGCTGGACGCGCTGGCGGCTCGTTTCGAAGCCGAAAGCCGCGGCAATCGCCGGGTCAACTATCGCCTGCGCGACTGGGGCGTGAGCCGCCAGCGCTATTGGGGCTGCCCGATCCCGGTGATTCTGTGCGCCAAGTGCGGCGACGTGCCGGTGCCGGAAAACCAGTTGCCGGTGGTGCTGCCGGAGGACGTGGAATTCAGAGGCGTGGCTTCGCCGATCAAATCCGATCCGCAGTGGCGCAAGACCACCTGTCCGACCTGCGGCGGCGCGGCCGAGCGCGAGACCGACACCTTCGACACCTTCATGGAGTCGAGCTGGTACTACGCGCGCTACACCTCGCCGGGCGCGGCCCAGCAGGTCGACGAGCGCGCCAAGTACTGGACCCCGGTGGATCAGTACATCGGCGGCATCGAGCACGCGATCCTGCATCTGATGTATTTCCGCTTCTATCACAAGCTCATGCGCGACCAAGGCCTTGTCGACAGCGACGAGCCGGCCACCAACCTGATGACCCAGGGCATGGTGATCGCGGAGACTTTCTATCGCACGCTGCCCAACGGCGGTTTCGATTGGATCAATCCGGCCGACGTGGAGATCAAGCGCGACGATCGCGGCCGCATCACCGGTGCGGTGCTCAAGGCCGATGGCGAGCCGGTGCAGATCGGCGGCATCGAGAAGATGTCCAAGTCCAAGAACAATGGCGTCGATCCGCAGTTGATGGTCGGCAAGTTCGGCGCCGACACCGTGCGCCTGTTCTCGATGTTCGCCGCGCCGCCGGACCAGTCGCTGGAATGGAACGAAGCGGGCGTGGAAGGCATGGCGCGCTTCCTGCGACGTCTGTGGGTGGCGGTGCACAAGCATGCCGCCGACGGCGCCGCCCCGGCGTTGGATCTGGCGTCGCTAGATGCCGCGCAGAAGACGCTGCGCCGGCAAACCCACGAAGCGATCCAGAAGGTCGGCGACGACTACGGCCGCCGCCACAGCTTCAACACCGCGATCGCCGCGGTGATGGAATTGCTGAACCATCTGTCCAAGTTCGATGATTCCAGCGCCAACGGCCGCGCCCTGCGGCAGGAAGCGCTGGCGGCGATCGTGCTGCTGCTCAATCCGATCACTCCGCACACCAGCCACGCGCTGTGGCAGGTGCTGGGCCATGGCGAAACGCTGCTGGAAGACGTGAGCTTCCCGCAGGCCGATCTGTCGGCGCTGAGCCGCGACACGGTGACCCTGGCGGTGCAGGTCAACGGCAAGCTGCGCGGCACGATCGAAGTTCCGGTCAACGTGTCCAAGGAAGACGCCGAACGCCTGGCCCTGGCCGAGCCGAACGTGGTCAAGTACATGGAAGGCCTGAGTGTGCGCAAAGTGATCGTGGTGCCGGGCAAGATCGTCAACATCGTGGCGGGTTGATGGTCTGGGTGGTGATGTAAAGAGCGAAAAGCAAATCCCCCCTGGCCCCCTTTTTCAAAGGGGGGAATCCGCTAGGCGGGTTTTGTGGCGATCTTCAGCAATACGAGATTCCGTCGCCGTCGCCGTCGCCGTCGCCGTCGCCATTGCTGTTGCCGCTGCCGTTGCTGTTCCCCCCTTTGAAAAAGGGGGGTAGGGGGGATTCGCTTTTTCAGCCCAGCCATCTATGACCCCCATCCTCTACTGCCATCCCGATTCCGGCTTCAGCTACAAAGCCGCCTTGGCCCTGAGCCTGCTCGGCATCGAGTTCGAACAGCGCCAGGTCAACATCCGCATCGCGCGCGATCAGCGTTCGCAGGAATTTCGCGAGATCGCCGCGCACGGCGAAGTCCCGGTGTTGCTGATCGATGGCCTGGTGTTGTGCCAGTCCAACGTGATCCTGGATTACCTGGCCAGCCGCCAGGACGCCGACGGCGGCGCGCGCCGCCTCGACGGCGCCGATCTCCAGCAGCGCCTGCACGTGCGCGAATGGCTGTCGTGGGAAGCCAACCGGATCAGCCTCAACATCGCCCACTCGCGCTACGGCCGCCAGTTCGGCCACTACGATCCGGCGGTGCTGGCGTGGTACGACCGCCGCTGCCTCGCCGATCTCGACCGCCTGCAGGCGCAGCTCGATCACACCCCGTGGCTGGCCGGCGACGCGCCGACCATCGCCGACGTCGCCTGCATGGGCTATCTGTGCTTCACGGTCGAACCCTGGGCGCAGGCCGCGGGTTTTCCGATGCATCTGTGGGCGCAGCGTTGGCCGGCGTTGAAGGCCTGGTACGACCGCTTGCTGGCCTTGCCGGGCGCGCAAAGCGCACAGGGCCTGTTCGCTGGGCACGAGATCCGCTACTGACGGCGATGCGGCCGTTCGCGACCGCGGTTCAGTCTTCCTATTGATGCCCGCAGCCGCCTCGTCCAGACTTCGCCCATGACGCCTGCCTCCCTCTTCATCCGCGCGACCGCGCGCACCACGCTCGCGGTCCTCGTGCTGGCTTTGTCGGCCTGCGGATTCCAACTGCGCCAGGCCCTGGTCCTGCCGCCCGATCTGGGTCCGGTGCGGGTGGTGTCGGTCGATCGCTACAGCCCGCTGGCCGAATCGCTGGCCCAGTCCCTCACCCGCGCCGGCGCGGTACCGGCCCAGGCCGATTCGCCCGAGGTCGCGGTGCTGGATCTGCTGTCCGAGCGTTGGGGCGACACCCCGGCCGCGCTCGACGAACTCGGCCGCGTGCAGGAATACAGCCTGCGCTACGCGGTCTCGTTCGAATTGCGCAAGGCCGACGGCAGCGCGCTGGTGCCACGCCAGAGCATCGAGCTGTCGCGCGACTACGTGTCCAACCCGACCAATGCCATCGGTACTGAGGGCGAGCGCGAAATCCTGATGCGCGAAATGCGCCGCGAGATGAGTTCGGCAGTGTTGCGCCGGATCGGCGCGGTCAGCGAGCGGCGTTGAGCCGCCCGCGCCGCCCGTCCGCATCTCACCGGCGCTGAGGCGTTCGCCATGGAACTCACGCCCGAGCGTCTGCTCGCCCAACTCGACCAGGAAGCGCTGCGTCCGGTCTATCTGATCGCCGGGCCCGAGCCGCTGCGCGTGCTCGAAGCCGCCGACGCGGTGCGCGCGGCCGCGCGCAAGCAAGGCATCGGCGAACGCGAAATCTTCGAAGCCGAAGGCAATCAGCGCGAACCCGACTGGAACGGGCTGTCGGCCTCGTTCCGCGCGCCCAGCCTGTTCGCCAGCCGGCGCCTGCTGGAACTGCGCCTGCCCAGCGGCAAACCGGGCAAGGAGGGCGCCGAGGTCATCAGCGATTTCTGCGCCGATCCGCCGCACGACGTCAGCCTGCTGATCACCGCCGGCGAATGGAGCAAACAGCACGGCGGCAAATGGAGCGAGGCGGTCGGCAAGCTCGGCCATATAGCCGTGGCCTGGGCGGTCAAGCCGCACGAACTGCCCGAATGGATCGAACGCCGCCTGCGCGCGCGCGGCCTGCGCGCCGATCGCGATGCGGTGCAGAGCCTGGCCGATCGGGTCGAAGGCAATCTGCTCGCCGCCGCGCAAGAGATCGACAAGCTGGCGCTGCTGTCCGATGGCGAGACCCTGACCTTGGAACGCATGCAGGAACTGGTCGCCGACGCCGCGCGCTTCGACGTGTTCCGGGTCCTGGATGCGGCGATGAACGGCCACGGCGCGCAAGTCTCGCGCATGCTCGCCGGCCTGCGCGCCGAAGGCGAAGCGGTGCCGGCGCTGTTGGGCATGGTGGTGATGGAATTGCAGCGCACCGCCGCGCTGGCGCGGGTCAATGCGCGCGGCGGCAACATCGCCGCCGAGTTCAAGGCGCAGCGGATCTGGGATTCCAAACAGCCCATGTACCGCCGCGCCTTGCAGCGTCACGACGCGCGCCGCTGGGAAATCCTGCTGGCCCAGGCCGGGCGCGTGGACCGCATGGCCAAGGGCCGCGAGGCCGGCGACGCCTGGGTGGCGCTGGAACGCCTGCTGCTCGCCGTGGCCGAGCCGCGCGCGCTGCGCCTGCTCGCGGTTACGGCCGGCTGAGCGGCGGCGGCTGGAGCTCCGCATGAGTCTGCTCGTCTTCTACGGCGGCACCTTCGATCCCATCCACGACGGCCATCTGGCCATCGCCCGCGCCGCCCGCGATGCCTTGTCGGCGCGAGTGCGGCTGATGCCGGCCGCCGATCCACCGCATCGCGCGCCGCCCGGCGCGAGCGCCGAGCATCGCGCGCGCATGCTCGACCTGGCCGTGGCCGGCGAGCCGGACCTGGTCGTCGACCGGCGCGAGCTGCGCCGCGAAGGGCGTTCCTACACGGTCGAGACCCTGCGCGAGGTCCGCGCCGAGGTCGGCCCGGACCAACCGCTGGCGTTGCTGGTCGGGGCCGACAGTTTTATCGATCTGCCCCAGTGGCGCGAATGGCAGGCGCTGTTCGAGCTGGCCCATTTCGTGGTGGCCGAACGCCCCGGCAGCCCGCTCGATGGCGAGCGCGTCGAGGCAATCGCACCGGGCCGCGAGACGGCCGAAGTCGCCGCGCTGCGCGATAGTCCGGCCGGGCGGGTATACCGTCTCAAGCAGCCGCTGCACGCCGAATCGGCCAGCCAGGTGCGCCAGCTGATCGCCGCCGGCGAAGCCTGGCGGGCCTTCGTGCCGCCGCCGGTGGCCGCCTACATCGACCGCCACGGGCTGTACGGCGTACCGGTCCAGCGCGGCGCGGCGGTTTGAATCAGGGGTGTCTTGCGAGGCCCGTATTCTGGGTTGGCCGATCCACACGCCGCCGCGGGGCCCTTGGGTATAATCCCGGCACATCTCCCGCAATAACGAGCCGCCTTCTCTTGACCAGTCAAGCCCAAGTCATCAAGACCCAGTTGCCGAACCCGCCGCCGCCGACCGAATTGCTGCTCAAGACGGTCCACGCCGCGGTCGAAGAACTCAAGGCCAAGGATGTCGTCGAAATCGACGTGCGCGGCAAGAGCAGCGTCACCGATTACATGATCGTCGCTTCCGGCACCTCGACCCGTCACGTCAAGTCGATCGCCGATGAAGTGGTGAAGTTCGCGAAGAATCTCGACGTCATGCCGTTGGGCGTGGAAGGCGAGCGCGAAGCCGAATGGGTGCTGGTCGACCTTGGCGACGTGGTCGTGCACGTCATGCTGCCGCGCGTGCGCGAGTTCTACGCGCTCGAACGCCTGTGGACCGTCGGCGATCAACCGCCGCCGCCGGAAGGCTACGAAGGCAAGTTCGAGACCGACGACGAAGACCGCTTCTGATCGAAGCCGGCTTCGGTAACGCAATGCCACGACGGCGCCTTCGGGCGCCGTCGTCGTTTGGCTCCGCGCCGCGCCCAGAACCCCTCTCCCGCGTGCGGGAGAGGGGCTGGAGTGAGGGCCGCGAAGCGGCGAATCGTCCGGTTGCCACCGCGCCGACGCGAAACGAAAAAGGGCGCCCAAGGCGCCCTTTTTCTCGTGCCGCGAATCGCCCGACTCAGTTGCGCGACTGCAACTTCGACAGCAACCGCAGGAACTCGATATACAGCCACACCAGCGTGACCATCAGGCCGAACGCGCCGTACCACTCCATGTACTTCGGCGCGCCTTGCTCGACGCCGGTTTCGATGAAGTCGAAGTCCAGCACCAGATTGAGCGCGGCGATCACCACCACGAACAGGCTGAAGCCGATGCCGATGATGCCCGACTCGTGGATGTAGGGAATGTTGATGTTGAACATCCGCAGCACGATCGAGGCCAGATAGATCAGAGCGATGCCGCCGGTGGCCGCGACCACGCCGAGCTTGAAGTTCTCGGTCGCCTTGATCAGGCCCGAACGGTAGGCGAACAGCAGCGCGAACAAGGTGCCGAAGGTCAGCATCACCGCCTGGATCACGATGCCCGGGAACCGGGCTTCGAAGATCGAGGAGATCGCGCCGAGGAAGAAGCCTTCGACCAGCGCGTACAGCGGCGCGGTGACCGGCGCCCAGGTCTTCTTGAAGGTGGTGACCAGGGCCAGGATCAGGCCGCCGATCGCGCCGCCCCACAGATACGGCGCGCCGCCGACCACGCCTTGCGGGGTGATCTGCACCTGGCTCCAGGCGAACGAAGCGGTGATCACCGTCAGCAGTAGCAACACGCCGGTCTTGTTGACCGTACCGTTCAGGGTCATCGCCTGATCGCCGCCGCGCACCACCGCGCCGCTGCCCAGGTCGAGGAAGGTCGATTCCTTCAGTGCGGGATTTCCGCTGCGCATCATGGTCGTGCTCCTTTTCGAAACGCACCGCCGCGTCCGGGCGATGCCTGAGAATGAATACCAACTGGGCCGAAGCATACACGGCGCGAGCGCGCTCCATGCCGCGACTGGCGTTTCTATCTGTGTCCGGGATGGAACTGTCCGGGATGGAAATGGATCGCCCGAACAGGATTGACAGTGTCCGAGCCGCCGCCCACACTATGCGACCTTTCGCGGCATTGGCGTGCAACGAAAGTCCCGGCCGGGGTATAGCTCAGCCTGGTAGAGCGCCAGCTTTGGGAGCTGGATGTCGTGGGTTCGAATCCCTCTGCCCCGACCATCCATCGAACCAGGCCGGACGTCAGTTAAGATTCAACTCTGGCGCCCGTAGCTCAACCGGATAGAGCACCGGCCTTCTAAGCCGGTGGTTGTGGGTTCGAGTCCCGCCGGGCGCGCCACGTTGTATCATGCGCCACGCTGTAGATGTCTCTGGTGGATGTAGCTCAGTTGGTTAGAGCACCGGATTGTGATTCCGGGGGTCGCGGGTTCAAATCCCGTCTTCCACCCCAAATTTTTGTTGTGCGGCACTGAGTATTTCAGTTATAGTGTCGCTCCGGTTTTACCGGGCCGTTAGCTCAGTTGGTAGAGCAGTTGACTCTTAATCAATAGGTCCAAGGTTCGAATCCTTGACGGCCCACCAGTTCAAAAAGCACCCAGGGAAACCTGGGTGTTTTTTTGCGTGCGTTCCGCGGCAGGGGGAACGACCCGGCTGGCAGCGGAAAGTTTTGCGGTGCGCAGCCGGCCGATGGCGGCCAACTTCGGTTGGGCGTCTTAGGTATTCTCGGCCGAGCCCGTATACCGATTCGAGGCGACCGATTCGAGGCGACGATGAGCGAGTGCTGCGGGTGCGGCAAAGTGGTCGACGTGGCGGCGATGCAGGCCGAACAGCGGCGTGTGTTGCGGATCGTGCTTGCGATCAATCTGGCCACCTTCGTGATGATGGTATTCGCGGCGTGGTACAGCCGATCCTCATCGGTGCTGTCGGGAGGGCTCGATAATCTCGGCGACGCGCTGACCTACGCCTTGAGCCTGGCGGTAGTGGGTGCGAGCCGCCAAGCCAAGGCGCGGGTGTCGTTGCTCAAGGGGCTGTTGATCCTTGGCGCCGCGATCGCCGTGGGCGTCCAGATATGCTGGCGTTTGTGGAATCCCACGGTGCCCCTGTTCGAGGGCATGGGCATCGCCGCGGTGTTGAACCTCGGCGCAAACTACCTCTGTCTGCGCTTGTTGTCCCCCTACCGGCAAGGCGATGTGAATCTCGCCTCGGCCTGGGAGTGCGCAAGAAACGACATCTACGAAGGCTTCGCCTTGATCGGCGCGACCGCTCTGGTCTGGATGTTCGGCGCGGGCTGGCCCGATTTGTTGATCGCGATCGCGCTGCTGATTTTGTTCCTGCGGTCGGCGTCGCGGGTGCTCGGCGCGTCCTTGCGCGAGCTTCGGACCGCGGTCGGAACGAGTCGTCCGGCAGCGTAATCTCGGCGGCCGATGGGGCGCCACTGCGCTGTCGATGAAGTAAGTCGGCGCGTCCCTTGCGGCGGCCGGGACTCAAGCAAGCGCGCCCCGCGAGTGCGGGGCGCCGGGTTGCGGCGCGGCCAGTGAGCCTGGACGCCCGTGATGGACTACTTCTTGCCTTCGGCCGCTCGCTTGATGAGTTCGGCGACCGCTTCGGGCTTGGATACATACACCGCATGGCTGGCCGCGGTTTCGGCCACGGTCGCGCCCGCGCGCTTTGCCATCGTCTGCTGCGCCGGCGGCGGGATCATGTGGTCGTCGGTGGCGACCAGGTACCAGCTCGGCTTCGACTTCCATGCCGGCACGGTTACTTTGCCGGTCAGCGCTTCCACGCCCCACGGCACCTGCGACGCGGCCATGAATTCGGCGTCCGCGGCGGGAACGTCGGCGGCGAAGGCCGCGGCGAATTTGCTCCGGTCCAGGAACAGGAAACCGTTCTGCGGCGGCAGGATCGGCGGCGCCGACGCGCCTTTCGGCGGATTGGCGATCAGCGACTGGACCGACTCGCCGGCGTCGGGCGCGAAAGCGGCGATATAGACCAGGCGTTCCACTTTGGGGTCGTTGCCGGCTTCGGAAATCACCACGCCGCCATACGAGTGGCCGACCAGCACGACCGGGCCGTGTTGCTGCGCGATCGTGCGTTGGGTGACGGCGACGTCGTCGGCGAGCGAGAGGGTCGGATTCTGGACGATGCTGACGTTGTAGCCGTCCTTCGTGAGCAGGTTGTACACCTTCTGCCAGCCCGAGCCGTCGACGAAGCCGCCGTGGACGAGCACGATGTTCTTGACGCCCTTCGGGGTCGGGTCGGGTTGGGCCGCATGTGCGGTGGAGGCCACGGACAAGGCGGCGGCTGCGGCGAGGGCGAGAGTCTTGAGTTTCATGGGAATCTCCTGGGCAGGTAGTGCGGGTGGGATTAGGGGGGCGGTTCGGGCTGGTGGACCAACCTGGGACATAGCTTGCGATCCGCGCCATCGCGCGCACCATCGGTTGAATGACCGAGGACCGGGCGGGAGGCGGGGCGATAGACTTCCCGCCCTTGCCATGACGAAAACGACTTCCGTGGACGATTCCGCCGTCGCCTTGTTGGATGTGATCCGCTCGCTGGCGTTCGTGGGCGACCTCGCGATGGGCCAGCCGACCGATCATTCGCCGCGCGCGGCGTGGATGGCAGGGCGGCTGGCGAGCGAAGTCGGCATGGATGCCGAGGCGGTCGCCGGCGCCACTACCGTCTCGCTGCTGCGCTGGTCGGGCTGCACCGCCAACGCGCCGGAGTTCTCTCAGTTGTTCGGCGACGACGTGAGCGGGCGCAAGGCCTTGCTCGCCAGCCCATCCACGATCGGCGGTTTTCGTTCCGGCGTGCGCAACAAGAGTTCGGCGTTCTTCTCGCTGTCGCAGATCCATTGCGAAGTGTCCGGGGATGTCGCGGCGCAATTGGGCCTGGACGAACAAACCCAGTTCGCCTGCCGGCATCTGTTCGAAAGCCACGACGGCAGCGGCGCGCCGGACGGATTGAGCGGCGAACGGGTTCCGGCGGCCGTCTATCTGGCCTCGCTCGCGGGCGATCTGGACATCTTCAGCCGGCTGTACGGCCAAGAGCAGGCGCGCAAGCTGATCGATGCGCGCGCGGGCGGCTTGTATCCGAAAGAATTCGCGGCCGTGGCGGTGGCGCGCGCCGACGAATGGCTCGCCGCTCTCGACGAGGATCCGATGCTGTCGGGCGTGTGTTCGATCGATACGGCGTTCGCGGGTCGCACCACGTCGCTGGATATCCTGGCCCACGTGATCGATCTGAAACTGCCCTGGATGACCGGGCATTCGTTGCACGTGGCCGAGCTTGCGCGCGATGCGGCGAGCCGGCTCGGCTTGGACGCGGACAGCCAGCGCAGGCTGTATCGCGCCGCGCTCATTCACGGCATGGGCCGGGCCGCGGTACCGAACATGATCTGGGACACGCCCGGACGGCTCGCGCAGTCGGCCTGGGAGCGGGTTCGGTTGGTGCCTTATTGGACCGGCCGCGCCGCGCGACAGATCGGTTCGCTCGCCGCCGAGGCCGAGCTTGCCTCGTACGCGTACGAACGAGCGGACGGATCCGGCTATTTCCGCGAGCTCAAGCACAGCGGCACCTCGCTCCAGGCGCGCATCCTCGCCGCCGCCAACGCGCTGGCGGCCTTGCGCGCGGCGCGTCCCTGGCGTGAGGCGTACTCGCACAGCGCCGCCAACGAGGTGTTGTTGAGCGAGGCGAGCGCGGGCCGATTCGATGCCGAGGCTGTCCATGCGCTGATCGACAAGCGGCGACGGGCCGCGGTCGGAGTGCCCGCAGCATCCTCAACCGGACTCCTGACCGAACGCGAGAAGGAAATCCTGCGTTGGATCAGTCTGGGTGCGAGCAACAAGACCGTGGCGCAGAAGCTTTCGATCAGTCCCAGCACGGTGCGTACGCATGTGGAGAGCGTGTTTCGCAAGCTCGAGAGCTCCACGCGCGCGGCGGCCACGTTGAAGGCGGCTCAACTGGGTTTGCTCTAGTTCGCGACGCCGATCGGGATCCGAACTGGAGAGTCGGTCGCGCGAGGACTCACGCGAAGGGCAGGGTGACTAATGCCACGTTCTCGACCCGGTCGGGCGTGTGCTGTGATGTGAGCGCCGACTCATGCGGACTCAGCCCGCCGCGCAGTGCGCGGGCGCCATTCCAGGACTGACGCCATGTCGAAACTTCTGCGTTCGATGATTTTTCTCGCCGCGCTTGCCGCGCCGGTCCTCGCGCAAGCGGAAACGGAACGGGGGCCGGACATCCGCATCGACGATGTCGCCCGCTTCTATGCGCTCTACGACGCCACCGGCGGCCATCCGAGCGTGGAGCAGATCGAGAACGATTACCTCGACAAGGGCACCCGGAGCCTGAGCGAGTTCGCCAAACTCAGGCGGGTCACCGCGCAACGCATCGCCGATCAATTGGCCGGCGACCCGGCGATGTACGAAAAGGCCAAGCAATGTCTGGCCGCGCTGCCCGCGGTCAGGCGCAGGCTCGTCGCCACGTTCCGGAAACTCTCGTCCCTGTATCCCCAGGCCCGGTTTCCGCCGGTGGCCATCGTGGTCGGCCGCGGTCGGCCGGTGGGAATCACCAACCCGGCCGGCGTCACCATCGGCCTGGAAGCGCTGTGCTCGGCGGATTTCATGAATCCGAATCTGGAAGACCGTTTCGTCCACGTGATCGCTCACGAGTACGCCCACATCCAGCAGACCGCGTCGACCGATTTCGAGAAGGACGATCCGAACGCCACCGTGCTGCGGCTGGCGATGGCCGAAGGCGTCGCCGAACTCGTCGCCGAACTGACCTCCGGCAATGTCGGCAACACGCGGCATGCCGAGTGGACGCGCGGCAAGGAGGCGCGGATCGAGGCCGCGTTCGTGCGCGAGATGGACGGCACCGACCTGTCGAACTGGTTTTCAACTACCGCAAAGGTTCCGACGACCCCTACGACCTGGGTTACTGGGTCGGTTACCGGATCGCGAAGGCGTATTACCTTCGCGCCGGCGATCGCAGGGCGGTGGTGAAGAACCTGATCGAATTCGACGATCACAAGGCTTTCCTGGCGCAGAGCGGCTGGATGCCCGGCATGCAGTTGCCGGCCTCGCTCGCCGGCGAGGATTGAGCGGACTTCGAGCCGCTCAAGCCGGGCTGTCGGGAGAGACCGTCTGCCAGGTTCCGAACAGCGCCAAGCCCGCGGCCTTGGCCAGCGCTACCGACGATGGATTGTCGAGCTGGCATCGGTACTGCGGTTCGTACTGCAGTTCGCAGGCGTGACGGCACATCGCCCGCACCAGCTTGCGGGCATGGCCCCGTCCTCGGAACGGCGGCAGCGTCAGCACGCCCAGATCGGCGATGCGGGCCGATTGCCAGGGATACATGCTGGCGGCGCCGACCAGGCGGCCGCGTTCGAAGGCGCCGAACACGCGCCAGTGATCCAAAGCCACGTAGGCATCGTCGAGATCCTGTTCCGATGCGTCCGATTCGAACTCGGAGAACAGCGCGGCGTCGTCCAGGGTCAGCCGGCGCACGTCGTCGCCGGGACTTTGTTCCAGCAGGCCCGGCCGTGCGGTTTGCGGGAGATAGAACAGATAGTCGGCGCCGTGCAGCATCACATCGGCGTTCCGCAGCGCGCAGCGAAACGCCGCCACAGACGACGGCGGGCGGCGGTGCAGATCCAGACGGTCGGCCAGGGCCGGTGTCAGCGTCGCCATGGCCGGGCCTTCGCTGAGTTCCAGGATCATGACGCGACGGTCTTCGCTGAGCTCAGGTGCGATGGCGATGGTGAACCCATCGTCGCCCGCGAACGTCTGCCGGCCGGCAAACGCGGCGTGCCAGAACTCGGCGACTGTCGCCGAGAAGTCAGACATGCGCCACCCAGCCGCGGAAGGCGAATCCCGCATAGAACAGGGCGACATCGGAGAATCCGGCCTCGCGCAGCAGCGCTTCGTCCTGCGCCGGCGTGAGGATGCTCAGTCGCGCATCGATCGCCACGCGCGCGTTTTCGGCTTTGTCGGCGTCCACGCCGGACGCGACGGCGAAGGCGGCGTAGCGCGACAGCCACAATGCGCGTTCGCCATCGTCCTGCGGGATGCTGAAATGGGCGACCACGAACGCCGCGCCGGGTTTGAGCCGGCGGCGGACTTCGCTCAGCGTGCGCAGCCGTTGTTCGGGCGCGACGAAGTGCAGGGTCAGCAGGCAGGCCGCGGCATCGAACGGGCCTTCGGGCGCGTCGTCGATGTAGCCGGCATGCAAACGCGCGCGAGCGGCCAGCGGGCCCAGGGTGCGCTCGGCCAGCTTCAGCATCTCCAGCGAGGGGTCGACGCCGTCGAAACTCCATTGTGGATAGGCCTGGGCGAAGGCTTTCAACTCCAAGCCGCCGCCCGCGCCGAGCACGAGCACGCGGGCGTCGGCCGGCGCGCGCTCGGCCAGCAGCAGGGCGGTCATGCGCTGCAGATCGGCGAAGCCGGGCACGAGCCGGGGCGGGCCTTCGGCGTAGTGGGCGATGGCCTGAGGGTCGGAGAAAGGCTCGGTGCGTTCGGTCATGGGGAACTCGCGGTTGCGCGTCGGCCGTCGTGCCGATGGGCGTCGTCGTGCCCGGCGGTCGGCTTCATATAACAATAAATGTTACATGATAATTCCGGGGGTGGGAGCAAGGCGCTAAGCGCGCCGTTGCGTGGCTGTCGCGCGCAGGGCGGTTAAACTTTCGATTCCTTTCGCGGAGTGCCGCCCGCATGCTCGGCCAGTTCGTCGAAATGACTCAGCAGATCATCCGCGACGATGGTTTCGCCGATTACCTGCCGACCCTGGTGCTGCCGGGCCGGCAGGAGATCTACGTGCTGGAGGCCGATCTGCCAGGCGACGATCACGAGCAACCCGCACGCGAGTTCGCGCTGAGCCATTTGTCCGGCGACGAGGACTATCTGCTGGCGTTCAAGAAAGACCGCTGGCATTTCAAGGTGGTCGGACGCATCGACGGACGACTGCAAGAGCGCGTTTGCAAGGTCTGACGCGAACCCAGTGCTCGCGTTGCGCGAGCGGGCCAAGACACGGACGCGATCGCCGTAACCCGGTCGCAACCGGATGGCCGGATGGCCGATCTCGTCGCGCCTGCTCTCATCACATCTGCGTGGGCGCCGCTTCAGTCGAAGCGCTCGGCCAGACCGTATTCAACCGACTGCGAGCGGTTACGGCCGTGGCAGCTCCGTAGACGGCGAAAAACCGCCGGATATCACGTTTCCGGCATGACCTATGCACTCGAAGGTCGGACAGAGGGCGAAAAGTCCGGTATCCATATTTACCGAGCCTCCGGCCTGGACGCTTCGGCCTCCCATTCGCGGTTGCGCGTCCATCAAGGCACCGATACCCCACGGCGGACAGAATCGCTGGCTGTCCGTGTTGCCATGCGCGGTCGCGAGTTTCACGTTGCATGTCTCCGCGAATGCCTGAAAACCAACCCAGCGACATCATGCTATGGATAGGGAGAGATTCATGAAGCGGACAATGATGAAAACCGTGGCGGCCGCGGTCTTCGCGGCGGGGCTGATGGTCGGCGTGTGCGGCACCGCAAGCGCGCAGATAGGCGGCCAGTACTGCAATCCCAATGGCGCGACGACGACCATCGTGCAGGGCGGGTGGCGGAACTACTACACCTGCAGCAACCACAAATGGGTGTTCGTCAAGGCATGCCCGGTGGCTGGCGGGCCTTGCAGGCTGTAATCGTATGAGCGGGCGGACCGTGGCGATCATCACTTAGCCGCCCGCTGATCGCGGTGTGTCCGACTGCGCTTCGAAGAAAAAAGCCCGGTGCAGATGCCGGGCCTTTTCTTTTTGCGCCGAACCCGGGCGATTCACGCCGGGGCGAAACGCTCGGCCAGCGCTTCGGTCGCGGTCACCAGCGCATCGACGATCGCCGGATCCGCCGCGCTGTGTCCGGCCAGCACGATCTTCAACTCCGCCTGCGGCCACGCCGCGGCCAGATCGACCGCGCTCTTGACCGGGCAGATGATGTCGTAGCGGCCATGCACGATGGTCGTGGGGATATGGCGGATGCGCTCGATATCGCGCAGCAGCTGATCAGGCTCCAGGAACACGTCGTGACGGAAGTAGTGCGCTTCGGCGCGGGCGAGGTTGATGGCGACCTGCGGATCTTCGAACGCGCCCGCTTCGTCGGGATCGTGGATCAGCGTGGTGCTGCCGCCCTCCCAGTGACCCCAGGCGCGCGCCGCGGCCAGACGCACCGCCGGATCGTCGCTATCGAGACGGCGCCAATAGGCCTCGGTGAGGTTGTCGTGTTCTTCCTCGGGAATGTGCGCGAGGTAGTGCGCCCAGCGCTCGGGGAAAATCCAGCGCGCGCCGCCGTCGAGTTCGTTGAACCAGCGCAGCTCGCCCGGACGGCCGAGGAAAATGCCGCGCAGCACCAGCCCCAGCGCGCGTTCGGGATGCGCCTGCGCGTAGGCCAGCGCCAGGGTCGAGCCCCACGAACCGCCGAACACGACCCAACGCTCGATGCCGAAGTGCTCGCGGATGGTTTCGATGTCGGCGACCAGATGCTGCGTGGTGTTGTCGCGCAACTCGGCCGGCGGGGTGGAGCGTCCCGCGCCGCGCTGATCGAACAGCACGATGCGGTAGCGCTTGGGGTCGAAGAAGCGGCGGTGATAGGGCGACACGCCCGCGCCGGGACCGCCGTGCAGGAACACGATCGGCAGACCGTCGGGATTGCCGCATTCTTCGACATGCAGCTCATGGGTCGCATCCACGCGCAGGCGGTGGCTGCGGTAAGGCTCGATCTCGGGGAACAGCTCGCGCACGGGACTCTCGCTGCAAAGATGGGGTTGCAGCATAGCCTCGGCGCACGCGTGCACGATTGCTGTTCGCGAACGGTGCTTGCGGCTGGCCGCGTGTGGCCGCTCGTGGGTGGCCGCTCGTGGGTGGACGAGGCGCGGACTTCGACGCGCTGCCGTCCTCTTTCGGGCGCCGCGCCCGGCGATTTTTTGCCGGCGCGCGGCTAGAATGCCCCGGCCGCATCCTTGAATGCCGGCCCATGCGAAAGTGGCGGAATTGGTAGACGCACTGGATTTAGGTTCCAGCGGGTAACCCCCGTGCGGGTTCGAGTCCCGCCTTTCGCACCACGCAAATCATTGAAAACCTTTACGGAATCAATGAGTTGTTTTCGAAATGTCCCGAATATGGGATGGGTTGTGGTCTTGGATTGATTGCGTTTCTGCAATCGGTGACGTTCCGGGCGTGTACCCCTGGAGCGCGCTGAGGGCTTCGACCTTGGTCGAGATCAATGCCTTCGCGTAGATGTTGCCGGTAGTCTCGATCTTGGTATGGCCGAGCCACTCCTGGACCAACTTGAGGTTCCCGGTCTTGTTGAGCAGGCGGGTTGCGCAGGTGTGACGTAGGCAGTGGATGACACACTCGGGCTCGGCTGCGAGGGAGGTTTTCTCCTTCGCCAGACTCCACAACGCCTGAGCGCGCCGTTTGTTCAATCCCATAAATGGGCCACGTCCCCCGAGCGCACGCCTGCGCTCCAGCATGCGGCGTACCCGGTCTGTGGCCGGAGTAGTCCGCGTCTTGCCGCCTTTCTGCTCACCGGCACGCCAGAAACGAATGCCGACCATGTTGGGCGCTCCGGCAACGCCCGCCTCAATCTCAACTACGTCGCGCCAGGTCACTTTGTATGCCTGGGCATGGCGACAGCCGATGTCCGCCAGAAAGACCAGGACATCGTGGTAGTCCACCGCATCGCGCACGATTGGGTGCCCGCCAGCCGGACCTTCGGGGCGTTCGTCCAGCTTAAGGAACTCGCTGAACAATTCGGTTTCCTCAGTTGCCGTGAGCGTAAACGCGCGCGCGCTGTCTGCTTCCGATGTCTGCCGATAGTGCGGAATATCTCGGTGGTACTGACCTGCGCGCTTGGCGAACCGGAGGACTGACAGGAGGCAAAAGAGCTTGCGATTGATGGTTGCGGGACTGTTCTCGTCACCCGCGAGGGTCTCAACCAGGTCGTCTACAGTTTCTTGATCGATCGAGGCGACCGGCTTGGTATGGCCAAGCTTCTTCTGGAGCATTCGGCAATTGGTAGCGTAGGTATCGCGGGAGGCCGCCAGTGCCCAACCTTTCGATTTTCCATGACCCTTTCGATCGGCGAGGGTCAGGTCGCAGGCCTGTTTGAAGTTCCAGGCGGTTTCATTTGCGCGTCGGAGCGCCGAAAGGGTTGTATATGCGCTACCGCGGATCAGCGCCTTTAGTTCATCTTTGGTGACCGACGGATCGGCTTGGATCGCGTCGAGAACTGTTTGTTCTCGACGAAGTGCCAGAGCCTTATCTCGGGTGCCGGATGAGAGGCGCTCGCGGCGGTGTCCTGATTGCACGTCGATCATATAGACGCGACGGTCAGCTTCGCCCACAGCAGGGCGCTCGCCCTTGAGGCGTAGAGGCATAGTGGATTCCTTCGGGGCTTATCGGCCCTTCGGTTCCAGGGCCTTATTGACGTTGGTGGTGAGGCGCTCTATGAACTGCGCGCCCTTTGGAGTTATGTAAAGCAGATTTCGACGGCGGTATTCCGGATCGGGCCGCTGCTGTATGAAGTCTTTCCCGGGTTTTCGGTTCTTATCCAACTCGCTCCAGTCCATCACGTTGCGCGAGATGCTCGATGTCGTGAGGCCCTTTACATGTTGGGCGACATCGATCTGCTGGAGGCCGGGGTTACGCGCTGTAGCAACGAGGGTAAGAATCTTGTGGGCGATGATGTCGCCATCTACTTCTTCCCGAAACGTCTCTAAAGCGATGTTCAGCACTCGCAGCAGTTCATCGGAAGTGAGCTGGGTCATGGCAGCGGAATCCGTAAATGTGGGGCAGCCGAACCCACCTTGGATTCAGCCAACTTATGAAATATGTCCCTCAATTGAGACAATTGCAATACCGAGACCAAAGACAACTTGTCTGTGACTAATTTGGTCTCGCCAGAAGCCGCGCTGCCAGGGTGTAGGGCGGCAAAAGTGAAGGCTAATTCTGAGAAATGGAATACGAAACACTGCCAATTCCTACGTTCCTGATTCGGGCCATGTTGCATGGCGGGCTAGATTTTTCATTGGCGAGATACAGGCTCGGCGATCCTGCCGGCCACACTTATCTTTCATCGTTCATAGAACGATCTACGTAGCTGGCGTACCGCGATCGATATCGCGTCAGGCGCCAACCAACCGACTGTATTCCGTCACCTGAGCAGTAGTAGCCAACCAGCAACCAGGAGCAGTACGCCCCCGACCAAGAACGATAGAAAGATGAGCTGTCCAACGCAGATGGCGAAGGTCAGCAGCAGTGATTTCATAGGCAAACTTTCCAGAAGTAGAGGTGGTCATCGACGGCAACCAAGAGTGGCGCGCCGTAGTGATCGCTGAGGATAGGAGTCATGTCTCTCGCTCGTTGAGACGGGCCGAATGGCACCGAAATTGAGACGCTGCTGTGTCGTGTCGCGACCCATGCGACGGACTGTGCTCTACGACACAAAGCAGGGGTGGGACGCGTGGCGACCGGGCCAATGCTCGGCTGATAAGCTGGAGAAGCTTCCCTCGTACCTGAATAAGGACATTCCGATGGCAACTTCACCTCAGCGGGTGGACACCCGCGACATCGCCGCACTGCTGGCCGCAGAAGATGAGCAGGGTCGTATTGACCAAATGGCCTTCGAGGCTGAACGTCTGGTCCTGAGAAACCAGCGGGTCGGCGGGGTCGATGCTTCGGCTCTGGTCAATGAGCTACAGCGCTCCGGAGGCCTGGACCGCTACAACCGCGACAGCTTCTTGAGCGCGATCGATCAGCGGTTGGAGACCCCGGCGGAAAAACGGCGGTTCGCTGGTGCGCTCGACGCGGCGAACATCACCGACAGCTATCTGGAGCGCCAAGGAGAACGGTTGGCCGAAGCCGCCGTAGCGATCCGTGACGAAGCGGCCAAGCGGTTCAAGGAAGCGGACGAAGCCCTGGAAAACCTGCGAGGTGCCGGCCAGCAACGCCTACGCGGTATTGCTTCCGATCCGGACTCCAGCAGCAGCGACCGCGCGGCGGCCGGAGCAGCGTCCGTCATGCTTGGCTTCCATCAGTATCAGATAGGGGCGGCGCGAGGTGCCTTGAGCCATGCCGCCCGCACGGTCGGAGATTTTGTTGATCTGGCACAGATGGCCGACCGGCTGTCCAAAGACCCGAACTACCGCGACATGATCGTCGGTATGGCGCGGATGTACGCCGCCGAGGTCATGGATGACCCTAAGAAGCCGCTGACTGACGCCCAGGCAGCCGCCAGCGACGCGATGGAGAAGTGGGACAAAGGATTCCGGGAGGCGCAGGCCAGGGGCACCGAATCCGAATACTTAGGTGGCACGGCCGGAGCGGTGGGCGTAGAAATCGTTGCCAACTTCGTACCGGCCGGCGCGCTGGGCAAGTTCGGTAAGGCCGCCAAGGCAATCGACGTGCTGGTGCCCGCCGAGCATGCTGTTGAACTGACCAGACTGGGTGAGGTGGCGCGTGTCGGTGGCCCGGACATGCACGTGCTGGGCAAGGCCGGAGAACTGGGGCGGAGTGCGCGGGAAGTCGCAGGTGACACGGCTCGTGCTGCCGAGTCGGCGGAAGCACTTAAAGACATCGGCGATGCGCTAGGCAACATGAGCCGGGGCATAGGCCGGGGCGGTAGCGCAGCTGCCGGCGCTGAGGATTTCGCGAGGGGCCTGACGCGGGGTGCTCGCGACAACGGCGACCTTGAAGCGATTGTGAAAGCCGCGCACATGACGGACAACGTTGAAGGCTTGTTGCGCAGCGGCCAACTGACACCGAAGGAACTGGGTGAGGTCGCCAAGCTCGACAAGACGATCTTCGAGGGACCGGTCAAATTTAAAGAAGCATTAGGGCACAGCCTCAATGGTGTGGATCTCACCAAGATCAGCAAGAAGCAACTCGGTGACATCGGCGAAGCCATTCAGACCTACGACATGGTCGAAAAGGGTTACACCGACATTGTCTCGATTAAGAACAAATCGGGACATGGAATCGACGTGGTTGGGCGTAACCCGGATAGTCAAAAGCTTGAGTTCTTTGAGGTCAAAACCTCTGCTCAAGGCAAGGCCGTCGTTCAGCACGGTGGAGACCCCGAGGAATTCATCGCTAAGAGACTTGAGAAAGCTATCAACGGTATCGGGCAGTGGGCCGAACACCGAACGATTCCAGAGCTGAAGAAAATCGCTGAAGCTATTCGAGACGAAGTCATTGATCCCGCGACTAACACGTTTAAGGGGGAGGCGACCTGGGTACGCATCAATGTGAGTAATGAGCCTGGCTCACATAAGCTTCGTATCGACAGCAAAGAATCCGACCCTTGGGTGAAGCCCGAAGATCGGAAAGCAGAGCTATCGCCTGGGATTGATGCGGTGCGGAACAGTGTTGATTTTCAAACGCTTCACAAGGGAGTCGCGGGTAGCGGCAATTTTAATGAGCAGCAAAGCGCAAATGTTGCTGCGGCTCTACTTCGGGAATGTGCAGCCGATCCGTTAATTCAAAGGATTGACCGCGCAGGAACGTTTACATCGCAGACTACTGGGGAACAGATGGCGTATGCGCTGTACTCTCCACACGGCGATCGCGGTCCGCACTTTGATGTACGCGTCAATGCTACGCAGGCAGCACAAGAGCCCGTTGAACAGAATTTGGCGAAGGTAGAACAGATCAACCAGCAGCAAGCTTTGGCTCAGCAAGAAGAGATGCAGCGCGGGCCGGATGATCCCGGACGCGGCGGCCCGAGGATGAGTATCTAATGGCGACGAAAAAAGCGCAGCCCAGCGCCGTGGATGGCTGGCACCCCTCCTTAAAAAAGTCTTTTAAGGATGCCGAGCTGTGGTGGCAGACCAACATGGTCAGTCGGGATACCTTGGAGCCCAGGCTTGCGATCCTTCGGCAGGAACTCGATCAGCCGGGGCCGCTGCGTACATCGATAAATACTGTTTACCTGATCGCGCACACCTATGCCATTCGGTGCTGTACGCCAGCGGCGATAAAAGACTCAGCAGTATTCGCCGAGGCATTCGAGCGCGCAGTGACCTTTCGTGCGCTCGATTTTCGCAAAGGGGCGGGTCTGTCGCTCCCGCACGAGACACAGCCTGTACTCGCCTTTTCTGCAAGCATGAAAGCGGTTGGCCCAGCAATATTGTCCCGCTGGGAGCAATCCGAAATCTGCGCGAGGGTGCTGATCGATGTCGCCGAGAAGGACTTGCGGATCAAACCGCTGAAATTTTATTCCGATGGTTGGAGGCGAGGCACCAACGATGCGTTCTTGATCTATCTACTATCGGAAGCGTTCGGCATCCAGACAGACTATAAGCCTACGGATTCGTTGATCCCGGAGTACCAGGGGCTACTTGACGTATGGCGAACAAAAGACGCATCGACCTTTCAGCAGGCGATGCAGGCTGCTGCGGAGTTTCATGTCAGTCGCAGCCGTGAATCCACGAACAAGACGACATATGAATTCGACTATACCTTCGACCGAGTCTTCCCTGCGGAACTTCTGGCAGTGCAGGCGTTGCGTCGTCGTTTCGAGTTGCCCGAGTTCAAAGCTGAGCACCTGCTGGTAGACACGCCGTGGTCACTGATCCGTGACCTGCCGGCGGTCGATCCTCATCCTCTTGCGGTTGAAGCCGAAGCGCGCCTGCGCGCCGACTTCCCCAGCTTCCGCTGAAACCTTGAGAGCGCTACCATCGCGCCATGTGGGTCTGCATCCGCTGCCGCGCTGAACTGACGCCCGACAGGGCCGAGCCTAATCTCGATAGCTTTGGGCTGCACTTCATGTGCCCGGAGTGCGGCCGGCGTAACCGATTGCGCAGCCTGGGTGAGGACGAAGAGGGGTTTCTGCGGCTGGAGCAGATTGACGACCCCGAGTGATGCCGTGGGTCAGCTCATGCGACTCCAAGGATGCTCAGGATTTCGTTGTAATCGTCGGCGGTTGGGACTCGCTCTGCCGCGTTTATGGCGTCGTCGTAGGCGCGCACCGCCGCAACCGCATTCCAGCCGTCAACAAGCCGTTGCGCGTTGGCGTGATCTTGGGCGGTCCAGACGACAGACTCGAAGTCCGGATCGTCAACAGTTTGAATGTCGGGGTCGTGCTGGATGATCGCGATCACCCCCTCGGACGTGCAGAGAGCCATGTCGGCACCTTGGGTGGACTGCAACGGCTCGATGTGCAATTCGTCGGGCCTGAGAGTTTCAACCTGTTCCGCGCATTTGGCGATACGACCGCTAACATCCCTTTGGTACTCCGCGAGCGCTTCGCGCGCAGCGGCGCTGGCGTCGGGAAACCGGGTGCCGGTGCGCGGTGAGGTGTCGCACATGTGATAGGTCGCGTCGTGGAGTTCGCGAAGCGCAACCGCAAGTTTGTTGATGGTGTTCATTGGTGGGCCTCAGTTGTGGGTCGCGAGTTTCGCGGCGTGTTCGATGGCGCGCTCCAGGGCGTACCCCGGGCGAGCCGAGAAGTGGAAGGTTCCGCATCGCGTGCTGTGCGTGATCCCGGTGGTATAGACCTCGAACCAACCTGGACCTTTTCGCAGCACCCAGGAGCGGCCGTTCTCATGCACGACGTCTTCGATGCGGTAGCTCACAGGCACCACTCCAGCCGTTCCAGGCAGGAGCCGCAAAACTCGTCATGCGCCCCTTCGTCAGTCGAGAAGACAGGCCGCAGGGGGTTGCCGTGGTGGTCCTCCAGGTTGTCGAGCAGCCCGTGTTCGTCGTGCTCGAATCGGATGCGTCCGTCAGGGATGATTCGGCCCTCTTCGGCGTCCGCGAGAGCACAGGCGGGGCACACGATGGTGGCTTCGTAGGAGTAGCCGAGAATTCGCATGGTCATGCGGCCACCTTCGGAGCGCGCAGCACGACGCTGCGCGCCGGCATCTCAATCACGTCATCCCAGTTGACCAGGGCACCAATGGTGTCCGCTAGGTCAGAGGCAACCGTCGTGGCGTAGTCGCCGTCATTCTCGACACCCCACAGTGCGTCGGTGTATTCAGTCGGGTTGCCTTCGGCGTCCAGCAGCGTCACTTCGACGCCGATGTACGACCACTGGTCGTCGCACCATGCGCGGAGCCATTGGAACTCCCGCTCTGCGCTTTCGGCCGCTTGAGGCCCCGAGAGACCCTCCGCGCGCGCCTTGGCGACCGCGCCGGCAAAGTCATAGAACCGATAGTAGCCGTCGCGGTTGCAACGCTCCGACTTGTTGAGGATGCGTTCGCCGGGGCGCTTCCCGCCCCGATAGTGGTTGCGGCATTCCCAACTGGTGACGGCTCCCAGCAAGTCGCAGGTTTCCCACGGGGCATCGGCGTCGTGGTCAGGGTGATGTTCGATCTTGAAGATCAATCCGTGACGTTCCAGGGTGTCCATGTGCGTGTCCTTAGTGGTTGCAGAAGGCGTACACGCCGCCGTGGCCGGTTTCGACGAACGTCATGTCGCCCCCGAGGCGCGCATCGCGGGCATACGCCTCAAAGTCGAAGTAGTTGCGGAGCGTGTCGGACACGCCTTCAAACGCTCCGGTGTCCTCTAGGAAGCTCTCGGCCCACTCTTCGGCATTGCGGAACTCGCCGCCGTAGGCGTCGCTGAATCCTTCGACGGCGCTCGCCACGTCGTCATGCGATTCGTTGTCGAAATACGCCACGAACGCATCGCCGTGCTCTTCGACCGCTTCGGCGTAGGCAACGAGTTCGTCCAGGTCGGGATGCTCGCCGAAGCTCGACGGGAAACCGTCGTAATCGTGGGCGGCCCACTCTTCGGCGCTGGAAACCCTGCCCGTGCCCTTGCAGGTCTCGCACCGCGCGGCATCGGAATACGGATGTGCGCCTTCACCATCGCAGTCGGGACACCGCACTTTGACGTTTGGACGGGGCGACTCGCGCAGGATTCGGGCGATCTCTTCCCGCGCCTCTTCGGCGTCCAGAATTTCGAGGTCGATCCAATCGCCGTGGAGGATGCCCGCGTTGTAGCTCGCGAGGCAGGCAACGTAGATGCTTGCCATCACTCACCGTCCTTTGCGTTGGATGCGTTCCACAGGTCAGCGGCTTTCGCCATGCGTTCGAGTTCTACGCGCGCCTCTCGCTTGCCCTCTGCGGTGCCCTCTATGAGCACCGTGAGCAGGATCGGGAGCACGTCGCGCCACGTTGGGGTCAGGGCGATGGTCTGCACTTCGTCAGCTCCCGTAGCAGTAGGCGAATGAAACGGCGGCGCCAAAGCCGACCAGTGCCACAAGGCGCCAGCCGGCCAAGTCGAGGATTTGTCCCAATGCTGCATTGATCCCGAATTTGGGATGCAATAGGCAAAGCTTGGGTGATCTTCTTCTTCTGGTGATGTCGTGTTTGATGAGAGGTCGAGCTTCCATGTGGGCCTCGCTTGTCGTGGTTGTTACAGCGTGAAAGGAATCAAGCCAGTGAAGCGGCCCCGAGAGTTGGGGGAGGTCGGGTAACCCTCAGAGCCGCTTCACTGGCTAGACTCTCCCCGTGTGATCGTCAGTTATCTCGATGCTGTGTCCGAGACTGGTGCGGGGCGTCTAGCCATGCCGGTTGTTTCATCGGTCGGGCCGTTCGTCACGGTCCTTTCCGACGCGCTTGGCACCTTCACAGTGCCTTGTGGCGGTCATGGGACCGTCCACCCTGTTACGCAGGTTCCGCCGTCTCGTTAGCAGGCGGTCAATCATTGGCGTTGCATTTGCTACGTGTTGCAAGTGTGGGACGATGTAGCTACGGCAACCCAGGAGCGCCCACGTATCGCCGGGAGTTCATCCCACTAGGCTCCCTTCGGTTCCCCAACGATTGCCGTTTGGCGTAGTCGCTGGCCCTTTGGGCGCCGCTCCGGTAGCGCTATGCACGGGCCGGAGTCGATTGGTTCGTATCGCTTCCCCTAGCGCCTCGCTGGGAGGTTCGGGTGGGTCGGTGTCTGACCGTGGACATAGATTGCCACGATACCGAGTTTGCGTCAAGTCCCAAATATGGGAAATGTTGAGAATGGCATTCGGTGTGCCTCAGGTAGGCGGCCAGGGCGAGGCCGGCAGGTGCGCGGGCTGTGCGCGGCAGGTGGACGGCAGGTGTTCGCAGGTGGACCGTGGGTATGTGTGCCCAGGCCAAAACTACAGATAGGGACAGACAGACGTGCATGCACACGAACGCATGCAGGCATGCATCGGTGCGCTTGCGGTGCGCATGGTGCGGGCGTGCAGACCGCACGTAGGGCACCACTGGATAAGCAATCCAGCGATAGGGCCTGCTACGACAACGACTTAGCACATCAGGTGACGCCGCAGGTGACGCGGAAAGGAACCGCAGGCGCGCGCGGGGCGATTTGGGCGGGCTGTGCGTGAGGCGCGAGGGGTGGGAGGGGGACACGCGCTGACCTTTCTTGGTCAAATACCCCCACGGAAATTTGGGGTGAAATATTCGAGGTCCGTCAGGACACTCGAAGACACCTCAGGATCGCAGCAGGAGCGCGTACAGCGGGCATACTCGCCGCGGACTTATGCGAGTAGCGGGCGAGCCTCGGTGGCGCACGCAGCGCCTCTCAGTGCGCCTCAGCTTTGGCCTTCTCGCGCTTCTTTCGCTCGGCGTTATATCGAGCAGCGGAACCGCCTTCGTTGTTCTTCTCAGCGATCGCGACCTGCTCGGTGATCGACAGCGGCGGCCGGGTGTCCTCAGGCAGATCGAGGACGGTCGTCTTGCCCGGGATCGCCGCGGTCGTGGGCGTCTGTTGAGTGCAGGCGGTCAGGATCAGCAGGGTGGAGGCGAGAGCGACGATGCGGGTCAGCACAAGAGAACCTCAGGAGAACCGGTGGAGTACCTCAGGTGTTACCTAAGTGATCCACATACGGTAGAACCTAAATATAAGACCTAAAGTAGGAACCTAAGATAGACCTTTAAGTACACCTAAGGTTTCTATATATGATACTACGGCTGTCAATACCCTCTCGGGTGGTCATCGCTTCTTCCATGCACCGAAAACGACGCTCAGGAACCCCCTGAGCGTCGTCGTATCCGGGCCTTGATGAACTTCCGCACCTTTGTGTCGAACACGATGACTGGCCCGCCCGTCGAGACGTCGATTTCCGACGCAACTTCCACAGCCCGAGCCGCGGAAGCGCCCATCTTGAGCGCTCCCAGGGCTGCCTGCGCGCCGCTTCCGTTGGCGTAGTGCTCCAGGTCCACACGCGACGCCTTGGACGGCCCGCAGAACTCGCTCACGCCGTCTCCGTCGGCCCACAAGAGCAGCGAATAGTCGCCCTTGGGAAGCAGAAGGCCCCCTTCGAGAGCCCTCACTGCGTCCTGCACGTCCGCCCAGGTGCCACAGCCCATCACCACGGTCCGAACGCCCTCAGGCGTCTCGAACTCGAAGGCTTTGCGGGTCGTGTACTTGGTGTCGCCTTGGGTCAGCTGCGAGTCCACGGCCATGTACCGGCCGTCGAACGCGATGGTGGTCACTTCGTGGTTCCTTCCTCGCGCGGCTTGAAGTACCCGCCGCGGGGACCGCAGGAGAAACCGAAGTTCGCGGACGAGCGCTCGCTGGTCGGCATTAAAACGCCACGTATGCGCGGCTCACCATCGACGGGACTGATCTCGATGGTGGCCTTGCGGCGGCACTCGTAGCGCGTGCTGTCGAAGTGCGCACAGTCGATGCACAGAGGCGCAATACGGCTCACAGGACGCGCCACAGGGCGAGCGCAGCCAAGAGCGCTGCGGTGGTCTCCACTGCGAACAGCAGGCCCTGGAAGGCCGCCTGCTTGCGCCTCACAGCCCTTCCGCCCTGAGCCATGCGGACACGTCGAAAGACGGGCAATCCTTGCGGACGCCGGGCCACTCTCGGTGACCGCGGATGACCAGGCCGGGGTACTTGCGCTTGTAGGCGATCACCAGGTCACGCAGGGCGGTCTTTTGGGCCGGCGTGCGGGTGTCCTTCGGCGCCTTCAAGTCCTTCGTCAGGCCACCGACGTAGCAGATGCCGATGTTGCCGGTGTTCTTGCCGCCGACGTGGGCGCCGATCTGGTCGTCATCCAGCGTGCGGATGGCGCGGCCGAATAGATCGACGACCCAGTGATAGGACGGTTGACCGAAACGGTCGATGTCCCACTGGGTTACCTCGGCGGCGGTATTGGCGCGACCTTCCGGCGTCGCCGCGCAGTGGATCGTGAGGAACTTGATGGGCGCCTTGGAGCGTTTGATGCTGCCCATCATTCCGGCTCCGGGCTGGAAGGAGGGCCGTTGAAGGGCTTGCGACGGCGCAGCTTGCTGCCGACATACAGGATGACGATGGCGGCGATCACGAAGATCACCGCTGCGGTGGTGTTGTCCATGTAGACCTCAGAAATTGTCGTAGTAGTTGGGGTCGTTCGCGACGCCCTGAGTGAACGATTGGATGAACTCCAGGTAGTCCTTCTCTTGCAGTTCTTCCTCGCGACGCTGCTCTTCCTGCGTCACGTCGCGCGACAGCTGGTCGGACCAATAGGTCACGGCCATCGCGAGCGTCTCGATGCGGTCGTCGTGCTTGACGGCGCCGCGCTCCCGCGTCATGCGGGTCAGCTGGTAGAACAACTGGTGGTACAGCTTCTCGGTCTTCGTGTCGTTCTCGACGACCGAGCGGTCCACGACCAGGCGGTGCTGATTCATCACCGGCTCCAGCGTGTCCACGATCCGCCGCTCTTTCTGCGTGTTGTGGCGGACCTCTTCGACGGTGCAGGGGTAGATGCGCTGGAGCACCGGCGCGAGCAGCTTGGCGAACATGCCGTCGCCGAAGTTCGACTCGATCAGGATCAGCTGCACCTTCTCGGCCCGCGCGATGTGCGCGATGGACTCCAGCACGGTGTCGTCGTAGCCGCCTTTGAGGCCGCCGTTACGCCGCAGGTAGATCATGCCGCGCAGCATCTTGGTCACCGAGTAACCGGTTTCGTCGTCGCCGCGGCCGGACGGGTCGATCGTCATCAGGGAGCCGGTGTAAGGCTCCAGCTCGGGCGAGACGTACATCGGGGAATACCAGCGGTCGCCGGTGAAACCCACGGATTGCAGCTCGTTGATGACGTTGCCCAGCACGCGAGCCCACACGGTGCGCACTGGGGCGACCTCGCGGTCCACATCCATGACGATCAGGTCGGAGAGCTTGAGCGGGTAGCGCTCGCTGTCGGCCATCGAAGCGTCAAGCATGAACTGGAGCATGAAGCCCGTGCGCCCGTATGACCCCTCGCGTTCTGCCAGGTCTTCGTCGGTGAACCGGATGCGTTCTACGTTGGTCCAGGCGACGGAAGGATCGGCGTCGTAAACCGCGGCCACGATCGGTGCCAAATGATCGCCGTAGGTTTGGCGCTGCTTGGCGTCGCGGGGGTAGCGGGCGGGCCAAATGCGAATCGCGTAGCCGCGCTCAGGGAGCTTGTAGTAGAGCGACTCTTCCGTCTGCGGAGTGCCGAGGTAAGTCACCACCCCGCCGGGCTTAAGCACTGCGTCGAACTCTTTGATGAGTTCGGACAGCTTCTCGCGCTGCACGACGGTGCCGGAGTTCTTCGGGATTTCGATGTCGTCGGCAACGATGTCATCGGCACGCGAACCGGTGAGCTGGCCGGTGATGCCGACCGACTTCACAGACGGGGACTGATCGGGCGTCGCGGGGCCTACGTCGAACGCTAGGTTCGAGTCACGCTGGCCGGGCCGTGCTTTGAGGTGCGCCAGCTCAGGAATCGTCTCGATCAAGCGCTTGACGAATATGGAGAACGCATCGGCGCGCTCTTTGTTCGCGGAGACCACCATGATCTTCCGCTGCGGGTCTTTCCAGAGTCTCCAGCAGACGAAGGCGGCGGTGAGCCAGCTCTTGCCGACGCCGCGGTACGCCATGATGATGCGGCGCCGTGGCCCGTGCTGTAGGTAGTCGCAGATGTCGTACTGGAGCGGTGTCGGCGCTGGCAGTTCCAGCTCTTTCCAGATGTGCCAAGCGAAGTTCTTGAACACGTCGAACGGGTGACGAGCGTGGAGACTCGTCACTGGCCCGGCTGGGGCGCCCTGGAGCGACGCGTCCGCATCCAACGCGAACGCGATAGCGCCTTCGAGTTCCTCAGACATCAGTGCGCCCGCGTGTCCTCAGCGGGATCGAAGGGGAACTGGGCAACCTTCTCGGCGAGAGCGCCGAGTGGCTGGCCTTCGCGAGGCGCAGCTTCGACGTTGTTGTCCTTGAGGAACTGGCGGGCGACGTTGAGGATCGCCGCCGTTCCCTTTTCGGTCGGATCGAGGTCTTCCAGTGCGGAGGCTAGGGTGGTCGCGAGCTTGTTGTGGAGGTCTTCGAGTGCGCCTTTCGACGCAGCCTTACTCACTTATTGAGGAACCGGTTGAACAGCAGCTCTAGCGCGGAGACGCCGAGGCTGGCGAGGATGCAGGCGACGGCGATCTGCGGCACGAAGCCGATGCCCGGAAACAGCAACACGATCGCGCCCGCGGCGACGCCGAGAGCGCCGCTGAGGATGGCCCGGCCGACGATCTGGCGGGGCTTGAGTTTTTCGTTCGAGGACAGCATTTTGGCAATGCCGATGAGACCGCCGGCCGCGCCGAGCGCAGCCAGCAGCTTGAAGTCTTCGTTCATTCAGAGGTCCGTGAAATAGTCGAGGTAGACGGTGACATCGTGGAATGCACTCTGTCCTGCCGTATCGGAGACGGTGCATCGATAGGTTGCGGATTTGGAGCTGTTCTTCGGGACCGAGGAAGACCACGAGACGGTCTGCGTGGTCGTGCTGGAGATGTTGATCGCATCACCGCTGATTCGCGCCCAGGTGTAGCTGAGAGCGCCAGTGCCGCCGGAGCCGGACACGGTGTAGTTGCCGGCTGATACCGTCGTCGATCCCGGCGCTGGCTCATTGCGGAATGCTGAGCCGTAGCTGTTTCCCGAGGCTGTAAGCGAGATGGGAACAACCGGCGTCCAAGCCTGGTGCCACGTACCGCCAATGCGGACGTACATGGCGCGCTTATGCCACGCACCACCTGAGCGCACCCAAACAGCAGTCGGGGTGCGCATGGCACCACCGACTTTTACGCGAAGCGTTGCCATTCAGAACTGAATCCAGATGTCGCCGTCTTGTGCTTGCCCGCCGGGATCGCCGGACGACACGAAAGTGCGCGCCTGGTCAATCCATGCTGCACCGTTCGCTGCGAGCGTCTGCCAGCGGTTGTACGCGCGGGCTTGACCCTCGATGCGAAACACGCCGCCTTCGTTTGTCAGCGTCGGGCCGCCATTGATTCGCAGGCCGGCGCCGGGCATCTCGTAGTACGAACCGGTGTAGTAGAGGTAGCGGCCGCCGGACGGCGGGCCGAACCAAATGACACCGGTCAGGCCGTCGCGGTTGGCGATCACATCACGGAAGGTCACATCCACGCCTTCCTCGGCGATCAGGCGGTCAACGTTGGAGTTGTTGCGCGTGCGATATCGAGTGCCGTTCCAGTAGATAACGGAAGCGTCCGCGCCGGAGCGGTGGAAGCCGATCGACGGGAGTGACTGATCGTCGGTGCGAAGTTCCAGGTGGCCGTTGCCGAACGAGTTGTTAGCGATCGCAGCGTTGTTCTTGATGATGCGGATGTGCCCATCGGCGGCGATCCGCATGCGTTCGGCGCTGTTGGTGTAGAACACGAGGTCGTGATTGGTCGTGACCATCAAGCGGCCTTCGGAGTTAGCGTTGGCCCCCAGCTGAACTTCGACACCATTGACGTTCTTGCAGAGCATTGCGGTGTAGTTCGTGGCCGACTGTTGATTCGTGACGTTGGAGTTGAACCGGAAGCCGCTCGGCTCGACTACGAACTCTTGGGCCGCATCGTCGCCCGCAGCGTTGTACCGCCGCAGCCGGATCGAGTCATCTGATCGGTTCCAGAACACTGCGCCTTTATTCAAGCCGGCCTGATCGGCCAGTTGTACCAGCGAGTTCTGTCCCGCCGGCGCAGTCAGTAGAACGCGTCCACCGGCTGCGGTCACAAGCCCTGTCAACGTCGGGCTTACAAGTGGAGCCTTTGCGTCCAGTGCGGTCGTAAGTCCAGTCACCTCGCTGATCGGGTGGTTGTGCTGCGACGGCGCCATCGTGTCGGGCTTGTTGGTCACATCGGTCAGCCAGCTGACAGTGCTGCGCGTGGCGAGCGAGCCGAGGCCGCCAATATCTGCGGCGACTAGCACGACGGCGCCGGACTTACCGTTCACCGACGCGACCCTTTCGGTGTTGTCGATGACATCCCAGCTCGAACCGTTGTGGACGATCTGATCGCCGACGTTGAACTCGTAGCCGCCGTGAGTGCCGCCGGTCGTGACCTTGTAGAAGTAGCCCTTCTGCGCGGGGGTCGGGTAGGCACCCGAGGACGCGTCCCAGCCGCCCATGTAGACCAGCGTGCCGGTTACGGCTGCTGCGGCCTGCGATGCCCAGTGCTTAGCGCTGTACTCGCCCGGTTCAACGGGAGTGCCGTTAGGGGCAGACGACCACAGACGGGCCTTGTCTCGTGCGGCCTCGGCGACGTCTTTGGCCGCGCTGGCGATGCCTGCCTGCGTATCGGCCGCGCTCGCCGATGCACCGGCAGCGGACTGGCTGTCTGCCGCCGCGTTCGCACTGAGGGCAGCTGCGGCGCGGTGCGTGTTCGCCGTAGCGGCGCTACTGGCGGCCTCTTGGGCGCTTCCGGCCGCCGAGGTTGCACTGCCGGCCGCCGCGGTGGCGCTACCTGCGGCTGCGTCGCGCGCAGCGTTGACGGTGACGATCGCCGCCGCAGCGTCCTCAGCAGCTTGCAGTGCGGTCTGCTCGGCCGCGCTTGCGGATGCAGCGGCTGCATCTGCGGCTTGCCCTGCGGCGTTCCGATGCTGAAGCGCGGTGTTCGCGTGGGCGTATGCCTCGGCGACGCCGCCGCCGGCTTCGGCGACCAAGCGAGTCACATCGAGCTGCAACTGCGGGAACGACGGAAGAACATGGTTCTGCTCCAGCCCGTCGGTGACGATGACAGTCCCGGTGGGCTGGGTCAGCATCAAGCGCAGCTGGTTCTCTCGGGTGTTCCAACGATCGACCAGCGCCGCAATTCGCAGCGCCAGGTCGGAGTTCGTGATTGCCATTGATTCCTTGGGTTTACCGGATGCCGAAGACGGAGCCGGAGATGGCCGTGATGTTGGTCGCTCCCGTGTAGAGAGCGCTGGTGTCGCCGCCGCCTGCGTGCGTGTAGACCACTTGGCGCCATCGCGCGATCACCCGAAAGGTGCGCGGAGAGGCGGTGGGCTGTCCGACGCCGTTGACGGTGACGTTGGTGTTGCGGAGCGCAGAGCGGTAGCGATAGAACACGTTGCCTTCGCCGCCTTGCACTTGGTAAGAGCTTTCGTAGAACGGAACGTCGGTCCGGCCAATCTCGACCCAAACGGACGAGCGGAACTCTTGCAGGATCACATCAGGCCCAGGCATGCCCGGCGTGCAGCTCACGGTCAGGCTGAGCACAGGCGTGTGCGCTTCGCCGACGAGCACCGGGGCGCCGAGAGTGAACTGGAGCACTTCGGTGTAGTCCGTGCCGACCGTCGTCGCGCCCGTCCAGTTGACCGCGGTGGCGGATTGAAACTGGCCCACGATGTTCGGCGCCGAGACCTTGCCGCGGAACGCGGCGTTGCCCCAGCGGTCGAGCCAGAAGACGGCGTTGTTCTCGTTCTTGACGCCGGAACCGACCCACAGGGGCCAGTTGCCGACATTGGACACTTCCACGCGGAACTCGGCTGGGTCGAGCACGTTGCCGTTGGCGTCCAGCGAGTGAGTCTTGAAGGTGCCGCCGTTGATCGTGCCGGCGTTGGCGGTGATCGCAGACAGCGAGGTCGCGGTGATCTTCCCGGCGGTGACCGATCCGTCCACCAGCAGTGCGCCGGTGATGCCGACGGTGCTCACGCCGCCGACGTTACCGACGACGAAGGGGACGCGACGGACGCCGTAGTTGGTCGGCGAGACGACAGCGAATCGATCCGCCTGAACCACGAAGTCGGAGCCGTTGGGATTGGCGCTCAGCGCGATGCCGGCGATGATCGGGTTAGCCGGGTCGCCGCCGTTGATGCGCAGAGACCAGGTGCCGGACCACTTGGCGTCGTTGGAGTTGACGTAAGCGTTGTAGGACTGCTGGAGCGCCGCGAACGTACCGTTTGCGAACGCGGTGACGCTGGTGTTGGCGATGGACTGCGCTTCGGTCGGAGTCACCTTCGTGTCGATCTGCTGCTTCACGGCCGCGGCCACAGACGTACCACTTGCGCCGTTACCGCCGAACTGCGCCGAGAACAGCTGGCGCCAGGTGGTGTTAGCGCCGCCGGCATTGGCGACAGTGGTAAGGGCCTCGTTGGTCGCTGCGATGGAAGTGCCGTGCGTAGCGACGGTGCCTTCCACGGAATCCACGCGGGATTCCACAGCGTCCACCAAGGCGGTCACGTTGGACACCGCCTGTGCGACGTAGGTGTCCCGCTCGTTCGTGATCTGCGCGTGCAAGTCGGTCATGGACGACACGCGAGCGTTGCGCTCGGTGACGACCGCCTGGTTCACTTGAAGGAACTGGGCGGCGATGCTTGATTCGCTGGTGACGATCCGGGTGAACAGCTCGGTGTACTGCTCGGCGAGAACCTGCGTGGCATCCTCGGTGAGTGAGATGCGCGTATAGGCGGTGTTGATCTTGTCGCCGTGGTCGCGGTGCAGGTCGAAGAAGGTGTTCGACCGCAGCAGCTCTTCGATAATGAGTTCGGCGTTGGCGTCAACGTCGGGAATCTTCTCTTGGAGAATCAGGAAGGCCGGCGACTGCGTGACGAGATCGATGAGGGTCTGAATGTCGATCAGCGAGTTGTCGCCACCGCCGGGACTGCCGGCGCCGCCGCCGGGGAACTCGCGGTTCTCCTGCTGGGCGAAGAGCAACTGCTTGAGCGACGTGTTGAGGTGGCTCTCGGGTAGCATCGCGCCACCCTGGTACTCGATTGCGAGGCCAGCGATGGGTGTGACCCGACGCAGCGCCACGGCGTAAGGCGCGGTGAGGTGCGGCGTCTGATCGGGAATTTCTACGGTGGTGGCGTTGAGCCACTTGCCGAGGACGAAACGCGGCGAGGCGGGATCGCCTACGAGCACGCGGACGTGTTCTTGCTTGAGGTACGGGAATGTAACGGTGAAACGCAGCGGCCCGCCTTCGTACTTGTAACGCACGAAGGACAGGCCGCGGGCCAATTCAATCATTGGGTCTCGTTAGTTGAAGATGGGATTGTCCAGCCAGGTCTTCTTTTTATTCTCCGCGTTGCGCTCCTTGCGAGCCTCGGATTCGACTTCACTCTTCTTCTCGATGATCCCCTCTTGCTCCAGCCAATCGAATCCTTCGCGCTGGATGTTCTGCCAGCCGGTCATGTTCTGGAACCAAAAGAGCTTCGAGAAGTTCTCCAGCTCTTTGCGAGTGATCTCCTGGTCGTCTCGGAGCATCTGCACCGGCAGCTTCGCGGCTTCCGCGGCGCGGGTCACGAAGTCCACCGCGGGAATGCCGCCGAGCAGGTTGTTGGACAGGCCCGTCGATCGCGTGTTAGCGAACACCGCCTCTTCACCGGCGACACCCAAGAGCGTGTCCGTGAGTGCCGGAATGACCGAACCCCACGACGACTGCGCCACGGCGGCCTTGAGGAAGTTGGCCCGCGTGAGCGTCTCCTTTCGCTTCTCTTCGTTACCGTTGGTGTTGATGTAGCTGCGGGCGGCCCATTGCAGGCCGGCGAGGCTCGACGACAGCGTGACCATCTGCCACGTGTGCCAGTCCTTCCAGTGATACGCCGAGTTGAGTAGGTGGCGCTCGTAGCTGTACGCCATGAAGCTGCGGAACTGGGTCACGAGCTTTCCGCCCGAGCTGTGCATGAGCATGATCGAGTCGGACGCATCACCTTCGAGCACCTGCTGGCGCGTCACGCGGTACATGAAGGCAGCGACGCGCTCACGATCGGCCAGCGACAGCTTGGCTTCGGTGATGTCGTCCACCTTCTTGATCCCGCGCAGCGAGTCGAACAGTGCCTTCTGTGCGTCTTCGTCGAGCCCGTAGGAGCGCAGGCGTTGCAGCATCGGGCCGGCGAGGGCGCGCTGGTCGTTCGCCAGCTGTAGCAGCTTCATGAGCGTGGCTCGGCCGGCGATGCGTTGCAGCATGGTGTTCATCGGGGCCATGCCCGACATCACGCTGGTGACGCGCTGCGCCTGGCCTTGCAGGTTCTCGTAGGCGCGGCCGACCTTGCTATTGCCATATGTCGGCGAGGCGAACGCATCGTCTTCCAGGCGCAGATACACCGGATTGCGCAGGTGTTCCGTGCCGGTCGCGATCAGTTCGTCGAGGTAGCGCGCGGTGCCGCTTTTGAGCGTGCCGTCCGCCGCGGTGCGCATGAAGTCGCCGATGAAGCTGATAGACGACAGCGTATTGCGCAGCCCGGCATGGGCCACCACCGGGCCGAGTTCGGTGAACAGCGTGAAGCCGACCTGGTTCATCACCCGCAGGAACTGGGTGTCGCGCAGGGCGCGAGCGATGCGAGCACCGCCCGAGTTCGGGTTGACCTCGGTGGATCGGCCCATGATGCTGCGGACGCCGATGTCGAACATGCGCAGTGCCGTGTCCGTGTCGTCGCCAGCGATGTCGGCTTCCCGTTTGGTCAGCTGCCGGAGCGCTTCGAGTTCCCGTTGGTTCTTGACGCCAAGCTTCTGCGACAGCGCGGACCACCCGGAGATGTCGCGGGTGTACGCCGTGACCACTCGGGAGACATCGCTGTCCATGAAGTCGGTCACGCCGATTTCCACGTCAGCGCCGTTGCGGTTCTTGACGACCGTGCGGAAGGACGGGTCGAGCGAGATGCGACGCTTGGCGGGGCTGATCTTGGCGTCTTCGGCTGCCTTGCGGGTGTACTTGTGCAGGATCGAGGTGGCCTTCTCCACGGAGACACCGGCGTCGTCGAGCGCGAGCTTGAGCTGCTCCAGGTCGTCGAGGTCCAGCGATCGGACCATGTTCTCGGTTTCACCGTGGACCTGGTTCTTGCCGCGATTGATGATCGCCCTGGCGTAAACCTCGGCCAGGTCTTCGTCGATACCGCCGTCGTCGGCGATTTGCTTGGCCTGCGTGCGGGCGTAGTCAGAGTCTGCCTCGCGCTTGAGGGCGTCCGCGAGTTTCCCCTTGGCGCCCTTGAGGCGTTCTTCCTGGCGCATGAGGCGGCGCCGGCTGTCTTCGAGCTTGCGTTGGCGGGAGCGCCGGGAGATGTCGGCGCGCTTGCCGGTGCCGAGGTCTTCGGCGACGGCGGCTTCGGCGTCGCGCACTGCCTGCTGGCGGAGTGCGAAGTCGGCGTTGATCTCGTCGGCGCGCTCCCGGGCACGCTTGGCGGCCTCTGAGGTGCCGCGATAGTTCTCTTCCAGCTCGTTGAACTTGGCGACGTTATCCGCAGACGCGGGGTTCGCCGTGGCACGCTTGCGCATGTCGGACAGGATCGCCTGCTTGTAGATGTCGATGCCCTGGTCCTCGGACAGACCCATCTCGCCGAAGATGCGCTGGTAGGCGGCCTTCGATTGAATCTGCGGGAAATAGCTTTCGTTCTTCGAGCCAGGATCGAGGACACCATTGCGGACGCCCGTGTCGAACGCCTCGTCAAGCACCTTCCGCACCCTGGCTGCAGCAGCCTTGGCCGCCGGGGATTCGACCTCGACGCCGCGGAGAGCTTGGGCGACTTGGCCGCTCCATTCCAGCTCGGCCGCGCGGTCCCACATGCTGAGGCCGCGGGCTGCTCGCTCGTCGCGCCAGGCGGCGTTGTAGCCGCGCTGGAGAGCCGTCTCGAAGCGCGCCCGGTGCATCCCTGCGAACTCGCCTGCGGACTGCTCCACGGCCTGATTGCGGTCGTTGTAGCCCACGCCGTCGCGGAACAGCTTGCGGCTGATCTCGCGCACCGTCGGGGACTTCATGTTGCCCATGCGCGCTGCGAGCGAGCGGCGGATATTGGCGAAGGCCGGACGCAGCTCGATGTTCTCGACGCCAGCATCTTTGATGTCTTCCATCGTGTCGCTCAGGGGCTTCCGGGAGAGGCCAGGGGTCGGCTCGTCGGGGATGCCGTGGACCTTGGCGGCACCGATGCTCTCGTAGGAGCCAGAGATGTCGCGCTTCACGATGCTCTCCACCGCCTTCGCGTTGACGAACTCGTCACCGTTGCGCAGGTTGAGCGCGCCGCCGAGGACAAAGCCGGCGCCGGCAGCGAGCACGACATCGCCTTCGCCGATCTCCGGGTTGAAGCCGGATGCACCGTAGGTCAATGCCGCGTTAGTGGCGCCTGCGGCGATGCCGGCGCGGACGCCGTTGACCAAGCGGCCAGCACGAGCGGCCCGAGCGAGACCGCCGGTCGCGGCGTCGGCGGCGAAGGCCACAGGGTCGGTGAGGCCGACCGCGATGTTCGCGGCCAGTCCGAACTGAGCCTGTGTCTCCGAGGCCGCCTGGTTCTGCAACGCAAACGACTGGAGCAGCTCGAAGTGCTCGTCGCTGGTGGCGCGATCGAACAGGAGCCATTGCTCCTGCCCGATGCCAGCTTCCTGCATGCGCTCGGCGAAGTCTTCCGGGAGCCGGTAGTCTTCCTTCGCGTGCTCCATCACGGAGCCTTCCTGCCACAGACGGTGCAGCGTGCCGATGCCGCCTTGTACCTGCGCGGCGCCGATCAGATCACCGACGGTCGTGTTCTCGCGCACACGCTCTGCTTCCGCCTTATGTGCTCGTGACGCCTGCGCGCGGGCCGTGGAGCCGCCCTCGTTGCGCTGAGTCGCGATCGCGACTTGCTGGTTGATGTCCGGCGCCTGCGCGGGCGAGTCGTCGGCCAGGTCGAGGATGCTAATAGGCATTGCTGTTACTGTCCTTTTGATTTCCGCGCAGTGCGGTGCTCTTGTAGGAATTCCATGAAGGATGGAAACGGCTTTGTAGGAGCGGAGGCGGCGGCCTTACCCATTGCTGCTGCTTGGTCGTCGGCCATCTGCTCCATGACGCCGGGGGTATCGACAGCGCCGTATGCAACAGGCACCGGTGCGGTGCGGAGCGCCTGCTTGATTTCGGAGCTGCGTCGTGTTTCGGCTTCTTTGCGCTGGATGTCGTATTCGGCGCGCACTTGGGCCACTTCCAGCGGATCGAAGGTTACCGGGCGGCCGGTCTTCGGGTTCACCACGGGGTAGCCGTTGGGCAGCATAAAAGCAAATCGGTCTGGAGCGTTGGGTAGGGGCGAGGCATAGACGCCAGCCTGGAGTTCTTGTGGAATCACCCCCTCCGTAGCCAAGCTCTTCGCACCCTCTCGAACAAAGGCGTCGATTGCAGGTTGAGCCGTCGTCCGTGTGGCGCCGCGAGGGACCATGCGGCCATTTACTTCGATGAGGTCGCCAAGCGCCAGGCGTTCCGCTACAGCGAGGTTGTCTTGTGCCGACGCATTGGGATTCGCAAGTGCCAGGCGGATTGCGCGTTGTTCGATCTGAGTCTTCACTTCGCGCGTTCTGGCTGCGCCGCCGGGCAGAGTGGGTCGGTCCTTGTAGAACTGCGTCGTGGCTTGTCCGATCTCGCGCGCAACGTCCACGCGGCGGCCTTTCGTTGCACCGGTGGGCAGAGCTTGGATGCTCTCTTCCGGCGTCATGCCGAACTTCGACACGTTGTCGTGGTGCTGAGCGAACAGAGTTGCATTGCTCTCCGACAGGTAGCGGTCAGCAGCAATCGGGTCGATCTTCACCAGCTCGGCGTACAGGTTGTAATTCGCGGTCAGGTTGCGCGAGGTCGTGCGACCAAGCATGTCCTTGAGCTGCGGGATGACGATGCCGGCGCGGGTGTAGCGCTCGATGACGGCCTGCTGCACCTTGCGATCACCGCCAGTCACCGCCGCGGCCCATTCCTTCTCGGCCGATTTGTTGAGTTGGGAATCGGTCAACGACAGGGCATTGCCGGCGTTGATCGCCGCGATCACCTGCTTGTGCTCCTTGGCGCGATTTGCTTCGCTTTGCATGTGCTTGAGGCCGGCGTCGTTCTGATCGATCCAGCGGCGCACGAAGGAGAGGCGATCCTTGCCCTGCATGCCGACCTTATCGGCCAGCGCGTTGATGTCGCCGATCGCGAGTTGGCCCTTCGAGGCCCGACCCTGGAGCTGGTACTCCATGCCGGACAACATCTCGGCCTGCGCCTCTTCGAACTTGCGGGCACGAACGGTGGAACCAGCGGACACCGCGGTCTCGAACTTCTCGCCCCAGCCGGCGCGATCCCACAAGGCGGCCTTAGCGGAACCGATGGGTTTCTGGAGTGCAGCCCTGGCGTTCTCCGGGTCGATCTGGCCGGTCTCGATCAGGTCGATGTAGGCGTTCGACAGGATGTCGTCGGCGTCGTCATCGTCGAGGTAGGCGAACGCTTCGGTGTTGAGCGCGGCGCGGAAGTTGTTGACGCCCTCGGCGGTGAGCAGCGAGCCGTCCTGCACACCATCGCGCGCGATCTGGCGCAGGTTCTCGGCCTGGCTGTCGAAGATTTCGGCCAGCTCGGTCTTTTGGCGGAACTCGACCACGCCTTCCTGCATTTTCTGGATGGCCGGCTGCATCTCTTTGAGGATCGCCGCGTCCTGGAACTCGGGCGACTTGAGCATCTCAGCCATGCGTTCCTGCATGATCGGCGCGATGTCCTCGCCGGGACGCAGACCCGCCGTTGCCTTGGCGAGTTCGAGCTTGGTGGTGTGGATGCGGTTCGCGGCTTCCGTCAGGTAGTAGCCGCGACGGTAGCCTGCGGTCTTGTCCGCGAGCGTCTCGGCCGGCTGCGCCGCGGTGCCACCGAGGGATTCGACGGTGCGATCCGTCTGACCCTGCGTCTGATCCTCGGCGTCCTTGCGGACCGCTCGATCGGTCTGTAGACGCGATGCGGCGGCGCCAAGGCGACCGAAGACATCCACCGCGGTAGAGCCGAGTGCGGAGTAGCCGCGCGACGAATCGAGGTCGGCCTGCACGCGCAGGTTGGGCGCGTCCGAGGCGCGCTGCGCGGTTACGGTGCGCCGCGTGATCTCTTGCTTCTTGAAGCGCGCCATGCGCGGTCTCCTAGTAGGTTGGGGAAGGAGCGACCGGGGTTTTACCTTCGGTAGCTCCTTTGCGTCGGATCATGTAGTTCTGATAGCCGCTCATGCCGGTCGCGGCGGCACTGCCGATGCTCTGGACCATCTCAGCGTTGGCGCTGCGGATGCGGGCGTTGGCTTCTGCCGAACTGGCGAGCGTGCCGTTGCGGCGATTGGTCTCGATCAGCGCAACGTCGCGACCGGCTTGGCCCATCACGTCGATGCTAATCGCATCCACGGAGTTGCCGCCGATGGCGGCTTCCGCTGCTGCGGCGCGGGCAGTGGCACGAAGAGCGCGAGCCTCTTCCATGCGTTCGTTCTTCTGAGTCGCTGCGGACGCGTCGATCTCGGACTGCTGGACCTTGAGCGCTTCTTTCGTTGCCTTCTTCTGCTCGCCGTTGGCGTAGACGGCACCGGCAATCATGACCGCCGCCGTGGCGATCGTTACCGGCTCACACACCCGTGCCCACCCGATAGAAGTAGCGGAACGGCAGCTGCGACACGCCGTAGGGGACAGGTTCGCCGAGCGTGAAGCCGGACTTCACGAGCCAGGCTTTCGACACCTCGTTCTCGTCGTCAACGAAGTTGTGCAGGATGGCGAACTGCTCAAGCCAACCGTCCATGATCCGCGAGGTCTCCGCGAAGAACACCTTCGGGTCTTTCGTCAGCCCGTCGGTTCCAAGCATCCACACCTCGGCGGACATGCCGCCGTGATGCGAGACGCCGAAGATGCCTTCGGGCACGCCGTCGATGACAGCGGTGAACGAGATAGTGGATGCGGCCACTGCGGCGCACAGCGCGTTGTACGGGGTGTGCCCGTGAGAGGCGGCGACTTCGAGCACATCGGACAGCCGCATGCGATCCGCGACCGACTGGATGTCTTCGACCGTCGGAGAGCGGTAGGTTACTTCGGTCACACTTGGCTCCGGGAAGAGAACAGGGCGCGGTACTGCGCGGACTGCCACCAGCATTGGTACGGCAGGCGATTGACGAGGGAGATACGCACCTGATCCGATCGGGACTGCACGGGGAACCGCTGCTCGCCCGAGTGGAATAGCGGGGCGTTGAGGCGGAACGTGGAGTCGTTGAGGGTGCGTGCGGTGAACAGGCCGGCGTGGCTTGCGAGGTAGGTCTGCGGATCGGTGGCGCGTCCGCGGGTGGCGACCTCGACCTCGAAGTAGGCGGCATCCTTGTAGGCGACGGTGATGTCCCGCACCTGGAGCCGGCCGACCGTGATGGCTTCGTTGTTTCGATCGCGCAGGTACGGCCTCGTAAGGTCCGCACGCGTGACGTAGTTCAGGCCCACAGCGAGCTTGCCCGCGGCCAGGTTGCCCGGGAATCGCAAGGTCATGCCGCCGTCTGCCAGCGTGGCGCCTTGTAGATCCACTAACGTTCCGGCGTCCGCCCAGTCGTCCGTCTTCGCGACCACGACGTTCGTCATGGAGCCGAAGGCGTAGGGCAGGTTCACGTCGGTGTAGTTGCCGAACGGGTAGTGCGTCGGCTGGAGCACGGCGAGGCGGTCGAGCATGAAGCTATAGTCTTCGGTGAAGTCGCTGTCCTCAGTGGCGAGGCTGAGCGACATGCGCAGCATCTCGACGCCGGTGGCCGCCCCGAGCTTCCGTGCGAGCACGTAGAGGTAACCGTCGATCACCTTGAGGTGGACGACTTTTCCGACGCCTGCGATGTCCCACTTGCACCACGCGGACTGCACCTTGTCGGTGCCAGCCCAGCGCACGAAGTAAGCGTAGAGCTGGTGCGGCGCGCTTTCCTGCGCCAGTACAACCACATCCGCCTCGGGCGCACCGGCCATTGCGCGGACGCGGCCCGGGATGTAGCGGGGGACATGACTCGTCACGTCGGCGGCGTCGCCGGTGATGCTCACGTCGTCCATGAAGTATTCGCGCAGGATCGTAAACGCGGCGGCGTCGGTGACCGAGTAGAGCGTGTCGCCGAGCTTCTCCGGCTTCACGTACCGCGAGCACTCGTAGTTCACCAGCGGATCGACCTTCGGCGTCTTCGGCGTCAGGAACGGGTCTGCGGTCATCTGGAAGTTGGCGCGGTCGCCGAAGAGGATCAGCGAGGACTCGTAAGAGATCGCATGGCGCAGCGAGGCGACGCCATCGGTGTTGACGGCGAAGTCCACCGGATCGGAGTCGAGCAGCTGCGTAACCGAGGTGCGCCAGAAGTTGAACGGCCGGTCCACCTCGGACATCGCGCAGTTCTCCGTCGAGAGGAAGCCGACTCGGCTGCGGTGGTGGAACACGTCTACGATCTTCTCGCCGACGAATGACGCGGAGATGTTCGTCGATGCGTCGCCAGCGAGCCGGCCTTCCCACTCAGGGGCGCCGAAGGAGAAGTAGAAGCCGTCACCGTGTATCGGATCGGGGATGCGCTTGAGCAGGTGCGGCATCGTGTTACGGTCGAACTTGTGCTGGATGCCCGGACGGGCCACTTCCAGCCACACGCCAGCACCGGCACGTTGCACGTAGTAGTTGTCGAACTCGTTACCGGCTGCGCCGACGATCTCGTAGATCACGCCCATCGGCACGGGGACGCTACCGGTAGGCTTCGGCAGATCAGTGAAGGTCTGGACGGAACCCGTGAGTGCGCCGGGGGAGAGTTCGGCGTCCATCTTGACCACGCGCTCGGTGTTGACGATGAACGTCGTGTCCGCGAGCGTCATCGTCTTGAAGACGGACCAGGGCTGTAGCGTGGTCGCGAGATACTGGAGCGCGTTACCGGTCGGCACTACGTCGTACTCGTAGCCGGTCATGTGGTTGAACACGCGGATCGTGCCGTTGCCGATGACCACCACGTAGCGCTCGAAGGCGTCACGCACGATGGAGTGGTAGTGCGCCATCGGGTCGAGGTTGTCGGCGAGCACCTTCACGAACTCGGCCGGCGGGCGTTTGCCGGTGCCGAGAGCGGTGTGCAGCCAGGTGTTGATTGCTTCGCTGAGTTGGTTCGGACTGCGGACGGAATCGTCCTGTTGCGATGCGCCACCCAGGAACGACGGGTAGCGGCCGGTGGTCAATGCCATTGCTTAGCTGCGATTCCCGATTGCGGAAGTGTCCGCGTCGTCATTGATGAAGTTGCGGCCGAGGGCGAACTCGAAGTCGTCCTGTTCGGATACAAGGAGCGCGTAAGTGGTGCTCTCGTGCTCTTCGGTGAAGTGGTCCTGCGCCTCGCTACCGAGCACGTTCTTCTGGAAGATGCGTGCCGCGCGAATGGCGATGTACCGCCGCGCCGTTTCCGGCAGCAGTTCGTACTCGTAGAACCAAGTCACCTTCGCAACCGGCGGCGACTCAGGGTCGAACACGTCGGTCCGATTGCTGAGGTCGTAGAGGAAGTTGTTGCGATGCGTGATGCGCACCGCGCCGCGCCCGAGGGGCGTGACCTTGATGATCTGTGCGACCAGCGGCACCTTGTTGTCCACGTTGAGCGTGAAGGTGAAGCTGTCGTCTTCGTTGAACCACCAGCCCTTCGACTGCACTTCGCGGGAGATTCCGTGCAGAGTCTTGATGGCGATGGCCGCGTCGGTGTTGCCGACGGTATCCAGGCTGCTCACGGGCATTTCGCCGATTGCGCCCAGCATCTCGTTTACCGCATCGAGTTCCGTGGTGAGAACGATCGGGAGTGCCATGAGTGTCCGTAGGTGAGTGGAGAAAAAAAAGGGTGTCCCCGATAGATTGGGGACACCCTTGAGGTGAAACTGGCTGAGCGTTACGCGGCCTTGGACAGCTCGATGGCGCCGTCGGCGCGGAGTTCGCCATGTCCCAGCGCGTACTTGGACAGCATCAGGGTGCCCTGCTTGTTGCCCTGGTACACGTCCTCGACCGACAGGCCGAGCAACTGGAGGGTGCCGACCGAAGCGCGATGAAAGATCGTGCCGACGGTGTCCGCGTAGTTGCCGCGGTACTTCGACAGGACGCTGGTGTCGGCCGACTCATTGGTGTTCGGCACGCAGTTGATCTTCACGATCGGCAGACGCGCGATCGACGCGATCACCGCCTCGTTGTAGCTGCCCTTCGAGTCGGTGTTGATGTCCTTGTCGATCAAGTCCTTGTTCTCGGTCAGCAGGTAATACTGAGCCGGCCGCAGCGCGGCGGTGTAGTCGGACGGGTTGTCGGACAGGTTCTTTTCGTCGAACACCTGGCGGGCGGTACGGAACGCCGCAGCGAGCACCGTGGCGCTGGAAGCCATTGCGGCGTTCTTGATGACGGCACCGCCCGGCTGGCCTTCGACGACGGCGGTGGTGATGCGGGCCGCACGGATCGCGCAGCGCAGCTCGTTCATCATGCGCTTGCGGGCCAGCTCGTAGCCCTGCTGGCGGGTGTACTCGCCGCGCACGTCGAAGTGATTCATGGCCTCGTCGATGTTCGCAATGAACGCGTCCGAGATCAGCATCGGGTCGAGCGTCAGGATGCGCTCGTTGTGATCGACGGTCTGACCCAGAATGTCGGTGCCCGGCACGTGGTAACGCGAGCCGATGGTGCCGATGGCCGGGAAGGAGGCCGACTTACCCTGCTCGATGGTGCGGACCATGATCCGACCGTCCAGCTTGTACGCTTCCACGAAGGCCGCATCGACCTCCGCAGTGTAATTCTTGATGAACAACGCCCAATCGTCGCCCGCTTTGTTGATCTGGCCGGGACGCGACGGGATGGAATCTGCCATTTAGTTCTCTTGAAGTAGAAGGGATGTTTGACGCGGATGCCCGCGGTCTCGCGGGTCTAGGATTTGGGTCGGAGCGCCGCTGTGGCAGCCGGCGCTCCAGTTGTGGTTTAGAACGTGGACGCCATCAGGCGCGCTTCGTGCGACCTGCGGTACGCCGGATCGGTGCGGTAGCGCGGATCGTTCACTGCGGTGCGCACTTCGGCGCGCGAGGCGTAGGGCGTGACGCCGCCTGCGGAGTTGGTCTTGCCGTTGAGCAACGTGGCCTTGCCGGCGTTCATGCGGGCAACCAGGCCGGAGATCGCAAGCTTCGCCTGCGCGGCGTTGCCGGAGCTGATCGTCGCGTTGAAGGCGTCGATATCGGCGTCGCTGAGGTTCTGGCTGGCCCAGATGGTCATCGCGGCATAGCCGTCCTTGCCCTTCGTGCCCTCGTACAACTGGGCTTCGTAGGAGCTGCGGCGGGCCTTGAGACCGTCGAGGTAGACGTCCACCGTGGCGCGGTCGAAACCGGCCTTCTCCAGCTTGGCCCGCGACTCCACACTCAGGTCGCTGGTCTCAGCGAACTCCTTGGTGAAGTCGTCCTGGCTCAGGCCGGCGGCGGCGAGGACGCTCTTGACGCCCGCGTCGCCTTCCTCGCCCTTGGCTTTGATCGCCAAGTCGGCGTTCTTGGCGGGCTCGGCGGGCTGCTTGAGCGCCTTATGCGCGGCGACCAGCTCTTCGACGCTGGCGAAGCCGGCGTAGTCGGGAGTGGTGTTGCCGCCGTCGGCCGGGGTCGTGGTGCCGTCGTTCGGCGGGGTGGTTCCGGGGTCGGCGGTGGACATCAGTTACGCTCGACCGCGGTGGCGTTGAGCAGCACGGTGCCATGCGCCAGCTCGGTCTTGACGACGTTGGCCGGCAGTTCCGCCTTCGCGGTCTTGGTCGGCTTCACCAGTGCTTCGAGCTTGGCGTCGGTGGTGCTTTCGGTCTTGTCGGTCATGCGGGGGCCTGTGGTGTGGGTAGTTGGTTTGCCATCGCGTTCGCCATGTTCGGCGCGGCGCGGACGGCTGCTTCTTGCATTGCGGCGTTCTGATCGTTGGCTTGCACGGCCTCGGGTTCGAGGACCAGGCCCTTCGTCGAGATGTCGGATGCAGCGCCCAGGCGCGAGAGCCACTCACCGGCGTCGATACGCCGCTTGAACTCTTGTTCGCCCAGCACTTCCTTTGCCGTGCCGCCGAAACGGACCAGCTTGTCGAAGTCGTGACCGCGGCCGAGTGCAGCGGTGCCCACGGTGATCCGAGGCTTGATGAGCCCCTTCGGGATTTCCGGCAATGAACCGTCGGCCTGCTTGCGGGCCAGGATGCGGCGCACGATGGGCGCGAGAATCTCCGGGCCGAGGATCGAGTAGGTGCCCGCGCGGTTGTCTTCGAGGACACGAGCGAGGTACTGAATCTCTTCCTTGGTCACGCGGTCGCCGTTGCGCTGGATGGCCGTGCCGACGCCGAAGACCAGTTCCAGCGCCTTCGCGGTGTCCGCAGCTTCCTGTCGGACGAACTGGAGGTCTTGGAACTTGTCGAGCGTGAGTGCTTCGATGTCCTTCCGATTGCCTCGGATGACCGCGCCGGATTCCGCCTTCGTGAACTGCTCGGTCTTGAGCGTGGAGTTCGGATTGAGCATCCAGAGGATCTTCGCGCACGCGGCAGCGCCCTTGCGGAGAGCCTTGCGGAGCGCTTCGAGCGTTTCGAACTCGCCGCGGAAGTCCTCGATCAAGCCGCGACCATAGTCGTCGCCGGGGGACCGCGGGAGCGCTGCGGTGATCCACGGGCACGCGTCGATGGGATACTGGCCTTCCGAGTCGGGGATCATCACGCCTTCGACTTCTTGGTACACCAGCCAGTTCGCGTTCTGCTCGTCGCGGTAGATGCGGGTATACAGCTCTACGTCTTCGGAGAGCTTCTTGATGCGTTCGGTTTCCGATACGCCTTGCAAAATTTGATTGCGCACCGGCTCGGGAAGAACCTGCGGAGCGATCATGTCGAGCGTGACCATCTCAAGGATGGTGCCGAGGCCGTCACGATCGACGACGTAGGAGGTCAGGGGATAGAGCTTCGACGGCCCAGCGTCAGGAATGTAGAGGATGAAGTTGCCGCAGTAGACCGCGTGCTTGAGACCCTCGGAGAGGGTGGTGCGCACCGCGGCTTCGGTTTCGATCTCGTCCATCGTGGCGCGTTCGACCTCAGACAGCGCCGTCTCCAGTTCGCCCTTCTGAATGCCGGCCTCGTCCATCATGTCCTGCGCGACCGCGAGGTCGGGTGCCAGCTTGAACGGGGTGATGGCGACGGGCAGCATCGCCAGCAGGAGCTGCGACGCTTGAGCGTTGACGCAGCGAGCGCCGGTGCCTTGGACGGGCGTGACGAAGCTGGACTTCTTCTGCTGCGGGTCGGTGTAGAGCGAGGGGATGGTGATCGCCGCGCAGCGCTTGGCGCGCGTCTCGGCGTCTTGACGTTTGGGCTTGAGGTCGGCGTAGCGTTCTTTCGCGGAAACGGTGTTCTGCGAATCAGCCACGCGGAATCGTCAGTCCTGCGTACTGCTGCGGTGAATTGAGGTCCAGCCGCAGGTCGCCTTTCTTGCGCTTGGCGGCAGCCTGGTTGGACGCCTCGCCGTCGCGGCGGGTAATGAGCAGGTCAGGCGTTGGGGTCGCCTTGGCCTTCGGGGTGCTGCACATCAGCTGCGACCTTCGCGGGATTCTTCGAGGTCGAGCCGACGCCGAGTGAGTAGGAGCAGGACCAAGCGCCGTTCCCCCGATTTCAGCAGGAACTCGTCGCGATCCTGGCCGGGGTCGTAGATGACCTCGGGGTACTGCTCGGCCAATTGGTCGATCAGCTCATCGGCGGTGAGGGGAATGGATTCCAAGGTTCTCCTTAGGTGTAACTAGAATGGGGAACCCTTCGGGTTCCCCTCTAGAGCCACTGTTTTATTCGGCCCGTCAGGACGGACGGCGGGTGGGGTCTGAATCCTGAGGTTCTCTTTAGGTGTAACTAAAAGGGGGAACCCTTTGGGTTCCCCTCTAGAACCACCGATTTATTCAGGCCGCCAGGAGCGAGGCAAAGTAGGCCAAGCGGTGCCGCGGTCCGTCGTTGCGGAGGGAACCGTTAAGCAGATGCCGGCTTACGCCGGCTTCGCTGACATGCTCGCTGACCGCAGTGGCTTCATCGCGAACCAGCTCAATCACACGGCCCCCGAGGTTCTGGACGAACTCGGCCTCGTTGTCGAAACGTACGTCCGAGACAACTACGCCGGTCTTTCCGTCCCGCTTAGCCCGTTCGATGGTGCGCTGGGCAACAATCAACCACAGCTCGTTCGCGATCATCTCGCGGCCCCATTCGGTGCCGAGGGTCTGCATCATGCGGCGCGGGGTGATACCGCCGAGCCAGGTCAGCGGCTCTTCCTTGAGCGGGCCGTCGGTGAGCTGCTCGACGGTGAGGCCGGTGAGCTGCGAGACGAAGCCACGAATGGGACCGGCCAGCGTGATCTTGGCGAACCCGTGGTGCTCCACGAGGTAGTCGGCGAGGGTGTCCTTGCCCGATCGCGCACGGCCGGTGATTCCGATGATGTTCAGAGGTTGTTCTCCTTGGTCACTTACCGGCCGCTTGCAGCAACCGGCGGGCCAGCTGGGCTTCGCCGTCGCGGACGCCGGTCGCGTAGGCCAGGCCGCCGTCGGTGGGGATGGCGGGATTCTTGGAATCGATCAGCGTCGGCTGATCGGCGATGCCGCGGAGCAGGAGGGCTTGCTGCGGGGACAGGGTCAGGGCCTTGATGGTTGCCACAGGAGAACCTCGTTGGTTTTGTAGTTGAGATCGCCGTGCCGCAGGATGCGAGCGAGGCGTGCTTGAGTCAGTGCGTCGGCGGCTGTGAGCTTCTTGGCTTCGTAGGTCTTCACCACGGCGGCCCACAGGGCGCCCAGGTGTTCCTCGACGGGTGCTTCGCGGAACTGCTCGTGGACCGGCATCAGCGCCGCATCGGCGTTTACAGGGCCGCAGCGGGGCAGGCCGGTGTAGCCATCGATGCTGTCGCCGGTGAGCGTCTGCTTCATCCAGAACAGGTTTGCGTCGTGCTCGGAGATCGTGAGAGTTCCGAGGTCTGGCTTCTGCGGATTGAACAGTCGGCACGGGATGGTGCGAAGGTCTTTGTCGATCGAGACCACGATGCGAGCGTGCGGTGCGCGGCGAGGTGCCGGATGTGTCGCGAGTGTGCCGAGGATGTCGTCGCCTTCGAGCGAGTGGCGCATAACCACCTTGTCCTGATACTTCTCGCGGATGCATTCATCCACGAAGTGCCACAAGGTCGGCCGCGGCTTCTCGTGCCGGGACTGCTTGTACGAGCTGAGCACGTCCTTTCGGAAGTTGTGCTCCGGGCAGGACAGGGCGAGCACGAAGTCGGTGGCCTTGAACTTGCGTACCAGGTTGTCGATCTCGCCGTCCAGGTCGTCGCGCGCTCGGTCGTAGTCGAGGATTTCCGTCACATCGCCGTCGTCGTCCCAGTCGATCGACTTGGTGTTGCCGTAGGCGAGCTGGTGGCGGAATACGTCGGCGTCGATCAGGAGCGTGAGAGGCTTACGCTTCAACGTTCGTCCACGAAAACGCCGATCCACACATGGCGATCGACCCGCTCCACACGATAGAGCGCCGTGCGGCACCGCAATTCGAGGGGCGCTGCTAGGCGCTTCGGCGTTGCGAAGTCGTGGCCCTCAGGCATAACGGCAACGCGGTAGTACGGGAGTTCCTCGACGGTGTGCCGTTGGAGATCGGCGGGGCCGCCGAGCAGCGTGACGACCACGCGACGACTCACAGTTTCACCTGCTGATCGTGCATGTACGTAATGACCCTCTGTTCCAGGTGGGAGAAGTCGGCGTTGATGACGTACCGGCGGTAGGGCTTGAAGGATTCCAGCCGGACCAATGCACGTATCAGCGGGGCGCAGAGCTGCTGGTATTCGCGATGCATTCGTGCCAGCTCTTCGCGGATGTGTTGTTCCGGGTAATCGTTGAAGTAGCGGTCATGCGGATCGCTCACGGCTTGACGCCTTCGAGCTTACGAGCGGTCTCCAGCTGGCCGTTGCAGCGGGTAACCGCGTCCTCGGCCTGGCCGGCGAAGTTGATGATGGATTTCGTGGTGGACGTGGGATCGAGCATGACCTCGACGAGCGACGCGTGGTCGCCCTCGATCACGCAAGGTTGCAGGAACGGGTTACTGGCGGTATGCCTCACGCACGCCGTCAGGAATGCGCTCGCGCAGATAGTCGCCAGCAGGCGATGCTTCATTGGAGACCTCGTTGATTCGGGATTGGGTTTGCGCTCGGCGCTTGCGGACACCGGCGTCGAACTCGGCGCGGGTCACCATCTCTTCGGAGACGGTTTCCAGGCGGCGGGACACATCGGTGAGCTGGTCTTTGGTCTCGCGGTTCTCTTCGGCGAGCTTGTCGTTCCGACTGCTGAGCGTGGTGTAGTCGTAGACCAGGTACGCGAGGACCGTGAGCAGCACGGCGCAGGCGACGAGCTTGAGTTGCGCGAGCGGGGTCATATGCCCCGCACCACGGCTCGGCCGATGTCCCGCTCCAGGATGCACAACACACGTTCGCCGTACCGCGGGTCGTCAAGCATTTCCGTGTTCATGGTCTGGACAGCGCAGAACGTCCGGCCATTGACCTTGGCGGAGACCTTCATGGCGATTTCGTAACCGTTAAAGCGGTCGCGAGGGCCGGGCAGAATCTCGATCTCGACACCAGGGGAAACCTGGGGAATCTTCATGCGCTCCACTCCTTCGCGTCGGTCTCGATGGCAATGAACTTGCCGGGGATGATGAATTTCTTACCGTCCGCGGTTTCGAGGCGGTGACCCGACGGGCGCACGCAGAGGCGCACGACGCGTTCAACGGTGATCCGCTGGTTATCCGGGAAGTGGTAGGTGCGGGATGCTTCGCTGCGCAGCTCGGTCCAATTGAGGTCCGGCGGCGGAGCCAAGGTCTGCATACGCGGTGCGGCCACCGACAGCCGGCCGGTTGGCGTGACGCCGTGGCTTTCGGGTGCGCGCATATACAGAGCGGTGAAGCAGCCGGCCCAGCCTTCCGTCAATCCGCCACGCCCGTCTTCACAGCCCTTACAGCCCTCGTAGGTGACGTACACAAAGCCGCCGATCGTGTGGGAAACGGTCGCAATCTGGCCCACCTTCGCGGCATTACCATTGTTGTGCTTGATACGGATCACACGATCACCGGGCTTGAACTTCCCCGCCTGGTTGGATTCGACCCACAGGCGCGTGTTCGTGTTCATCCAGGTTTGCTCGGCGGGCTTACCTTCGAAGTCGAAAGTGACCCGCACTCCGGCGTTGTCGGTGTCGATGACTGTGGCTCGTTGTCCGACTGCGGCAATGGCACAACCGCCATAGAAACTGGAATTGATGCGAACGACTTGATCGCCGGCCTTGAAGTTCTTGCTCATGAGTTCTCCTGGTAATAGCAGGCGACTTGCAGAAGTTCCGCAGGGGTCGCATCGGATTTGATTTGGTTCGCGCGTGAAGAGATGACGCGCACGTTGCCGCGCACGTAGCCCAGTTCGGGCTTGATTCGATCCAGCGTCGGAGAATTCGGCCCCTGCGCAGCGGCGCCCGCCGCTCGGTAGAGGGGGATACCTAGCGCAGGGCAGAAACGCGGCACTTCCACGTCCTCAGTGGTGAGGTCGAATGGAAGCCCGCGTTTCAATGCCCGACGTTTTGCAGAGCGCACGAGGACGCCTGCGGGATTCGTGTTGCGTTGTTTACTCAGTGGGTTTCAGCCCAGTTGTTGCCGATCTTGTATTCGCCGGCCAAAGGACAGCGGAAGCCGAAGTAATCGCCGGCCTCGGTGATGGATTCCACTGCGGTTCGACCAACCAGTTCGGCGTACTCTTCATCGACCTCGATCTGCCACTCGTCGTGGACGTTCGCCACGAACTCGTAGTTCACGCCCGGGACAAGCCCGAGTTCCTGCAAGCGCGTGTCGAGGATGTGCAACGCCTTCTTCATCACGAGGGCGCCTGCGGATTGCAGCAGCGTGTTGAGCGCGGCGTGGTCGGAGCGGATGTGCAGTCGGCGCCCGTCGAGGCCCTTGATCCAGCCTTTCTTCGCAGCCTTCTTGACACCGGCAACGAGCTTGCGGAGCGCAGGCAGTCCCGCGAGGAACTGCTTGCGGAGAATGCCGCCGGCCTTGCGGCCCTTGCCGATGATCGAGCCGATCTTTCCGTCACCCGCGCCGTACAGGAAGGCGTAGATGAAGGTCTTGGCTGCGTCGCGGTTCGGGAGACCCGCCGCTTCCATGTTGACGGTGTGGATGTCGCCTTCGAGCAGGATGCGTGCGTAAGCGCCGCCGTCGTGGAGCGCCATGAAGTGAGCGAGGCATCGCAGCTCTAGGCCGGACGCGTCGGCGCCGACCAGCTTCTTGCCCTTGGGCACGGTGAAGAGCTGGCGGCATTCGTAGCCCCAGCCGCCTTCCAGACCCATGAGCACACCGCGCTTCTTGCAGTGCTGAACCTTCGGCACCTGTGCCATGTTCGGACCGCTGTGGGTCATACGCCCGGTGACGGCGGCGTTCTGATTCACGCGGCCGTGTATGCGCCCGTCCTTCTTGCTGACCGCATCGATCCACGCTTCGGACTTCTTGGCCTTCGCCTTGCTGGCCTGGCCGCTCTTGAGCATCTTCGGTGCCGGCGTGGCGCACTGGCTCAACCGCTTGGCGACCGTGAGGTACTCCAGCAGCAGCGCGATCTCAGGGAACTTGAGTTCGCTGAGCACCTCTTCGTCGATCTTCGGCTTGCCTTCCGGCGTGAACACCGTGGGCTTCCAGCCGTAGAGCGTCTTGAGTCGGTTAGCGATGTGGTCGCGCGAGCCGGGGTTGAAGACGTACTTCTTGACGACCCGATACGGCTCGCCCTTGACGCGTCCGCGCACCTTGTCGTTGCGCTTGGCGATCTTTTCGGCGCCGAGTTCTTCCCACGGCACGAACACCTTGGATAGGGCGCTTGCGATCTCGGCGCGCTTCTCCAGTAGCTCGCGTTCCAGCTTGTTCGCACGTGCTGCGTCGAACAGGAACCCATACCGCGTTTGCCTGGTTAGGATCGGAGCGATGGAGTGTTCGAGGTGGATAGCCTCGTCCGACAGTCCCTTCGACATGAGCAGCGCGTAGAGCAGCAGGGTGACCACCACGTCTTGAGCGCAGTAGTCGTCCATCTCCTGGTTCCACGCAGCCCAAGGATCGAGCCCCTTGGCCTTCATCATTTCGGAGTAGTCGCCCTTCCACTCACCGAGGCGGTAGCCCCAGGCTTCGAGCGAATGGCGTCCTACCATCTGGCCCGGCAGGCGACCGGGTTTCTTCTTGAGGGTTTTGAAGTCCCGGTCGCGCAGGTCGGGGTAGATCAGCGTTGACAGGAGCAGGGTGTCGATGGCGCGCTTGACGCGGAAGCCGGGAAACACCTTCGCGATTGCGGGGATGTCGAACCCGACGATGTTGTGACCTGTGACGAACTCCGCGTTGCGAAGCAGCTCCACGGCCTCGGCGATCGTGATGTCGCCGTTGACGTTGTTCGCCTTGATCGGCGGCCCGGTCGGTGTTCCGTCCAGGGCCACCCTACGAAGATGGATGCAGTGGATCTTCGTCAGTTCGTCGAGCAGGCCATCGGTCTCACAATCGAAGCCGTAGCCTTCGATCACTTACGACTCGTGCCCGGTGCCGGAGATCGGGCGCCGTGCGACGTATTGCCGGATGCGCCGCGGCCGTGCGTTGGGCGATAACTTGATGCCCATGAGGCTGTAGCCGTAGTCGTTCTCGTAGTGCTCGATGCGCTTGGCGGTCCTCTCGGTGCCGTTGTTGTTCTGCAACTTGATGCGCTTCTTGCGGCAATCGACGCGCGCTTGGTTCACCTTGAGAGTGCGCAAGGCCGTCGCGCCGCGAACCCCGCCCGCGTTCACCACGTAGTACGCCGCGAACTGACAGCAGCGGAAGTCGAAACGACCAACGTGGTCTTCCGGCTCGCCGAACACCAGCGAGACGAGGTTGAACTCTCGGCCGCACGGGGAGAGCCAGACGGCCGAGCCACCCACCGCGCGGATGAACTGGAAGCCGTTCTCCGCAAGCGCCAGCGCGGCGCGACGGAGATGCTCGGGGTTGCGGTAGAACAGGTCATAGTCTTTGACCGTTGTGCCGTCGTAGTAGGCACGAAGGGCACCACCCGCGAGGATCGAGACCTCGCGAGCACCCTTGGGAAGCACCGCCAGGATCGCCGCGGCGTAGGCCCGGAAGGTCACGACAGCAGGTCGTTCAGACGGGAAGCGACGCGGTGGGCGCGGCCGGCAGCGCAGCGCATCGAGACCGCCTTGCGGATCATCACGGCGGCCTTCTCTTCGGCGGCCTTGGCTTCGGCGTTGTGGCGCTCGCGGGCGTCCAGCAAGCGGCCGTGGGTGGCGTGCAGCTGCGCGGCGATCTTCTCGACGCTCTCGGCCGGACGGATGTAGAGCAGGATCGCGCGCAGGCCGGCGGTGAAAGCGGTGGCGATTTTGGAGTTGCTCATTCGGGTAATTCCTCGGGTGTGATGTGGATGACCACGCGGCGGCCTGGCTTCCCGAATCGGGAAACGCAAGCCGCTTGTGTCTTCGGGAGTTCGTAGGGCAACGCCAAGCTCGCCGCGAAGGCGAGGGGAGCGTCGATGGGGATGTAGCCGACGTGACTGCGGTTAGTAATCGGTGCCGCCGGATTCATCGGCGAAGCCGTTGTCGTCGTGCTGGGGTTCTGCGCCTTGCACGAGCCGCCCGGTTTCTGCGACGTAGCAGAGATACAGGCAGTGGCCGGTAGCTTGGCCGGTGAAGCGATCCTTGAGGATGCGGAACGTGGTCGTGCTGCGGACCGTGAGGTCTTCGGCCTGCTGGTCCCGCTCCATGCCGAACATGAAGTGGCTCCAGAAGCCAATCGCTCGGGAGCCTTTGAAGTGACGAATCATGACGCGACCGCCTTCTTCGTGGGGCTTGCCCTCGGGCGTCGCCAAGTGGGAGATGAAGTAGAAGCAGACGTTGTACTGCTGGGCGAACTTCGCGATCTGAGCGGTGATCGACTCCAGCGTCTTCTTCTCGTCGTCGGCCTCTGCGGCGAACGCGGTCAGGTGGTCGAGGAAGATGTGCTTGACACCCTCAACGAGCACCATGTGCTTCATCTTGGCCTTGACCACTTCCCAGTCGGACGAACCGAAGTGGTCGTACAGGAACACGTTGCCGGTGGCCTCGATCTTGTCGAAGGTCTCCGCGAGTTCTTCCTGCGTCCACCCGGCGCCCGGCACGTGGAACCTGCGGTTCGCATGCTTGCCCGCGAGACGCTTGCCGGTCTCCGTCGGCGGCTGCTCCAGGTAGAACAAGCCGCACTTCTCGTTGAGATCGATCGCCGTGAACTCTACGATCTCCATGAAGCAGTCGGTTTTGCCTACGCCGGTGCCGGCCCCGAGTGCGTACACCTCGCCGTAGCGTCGGCCATGCGTGAGCCGTGTTAGCTCCGGCCACGGCCAGGGCAGGCCGACCTGCACGGGAGCGAGTACGCGGTCCTTGAGCGAACCGAAGGTGACCACGCCGTCCGGGCGCACGGTCTGCGCCTCGTAGATGCAGCTCACGATCGCGCTTTCCTTGCCCGCCACGAGCATCTCGTTCGGGTCTTTCAGCGGGAGCTGTGCGATGCGGGCCTTGCCCGGCGTGAGTATCTCGGCGACAGCTCCCGCGGCTTCACGGCCGGGGTCGTCCATGTCGAACATGAGGATGACTTCATCGAAGCCCTCGACCCATTCGATCTCACGCTTGATCGCCTGCACTGCGCCTTGCGCGCCGTTCGGCAGTGACACCACGGGCCACTTGAGGCCGAGCGCCTGTGCAACCGAAAGGCAGTCGATCTCGCCTTCGGTAATGACGAGGCGGCGCCCGGGTTGCCACAGGTGTTGACCGAAGAGGCCGGATTGCTTCGAGTCGCCGAGGAAAGCGAACTTCTTGTCCTTGAAGCGGAGCTTCTGTCCTACGATCTGCCCGTCACGGCGGTAGTTCGCGATCTGGCAGGTCTTGTCATCTTTGTTCTTGCCGACCCAATAGCCGTATTTGCGGCAGGTCTCTTCGGTGAGAGCACGTGCGCCGAGCGCCTGTGCTTCACCACTTGCGAAGTCAGTCATGCGCCTCTTGGTGGTTGATGGAGAGGGCGAGTAAGTTCCGTCGCCCTTCTCGTGGTGCCCGCAGCCGAAGCAGTGGCCGTGCCCGTCGTCGTAGCGCGCGAGGTTGTCTCGCGATCCACACTTGGGGCACGGCTCCTTGGCTACGAACTGAGACTCACCGTTTTCCACGCAGCACGGACCACGCCGAGCGGTGGAAGGTCAGGCCGATCTTCCGGTTGAGCGCACTGCGCACCATGGCGTACAGGCGGGTGCGCTGGGCCTTCGGGGTGTTGGTCGATGCTGCGTCGAATGCGAGACGCATCGTGTTGGCAGTGTTCATGCGTGGGTCTCCATGTAACGGGCGAAGTCCCTGGCGTCGATCTCAGCCTCGAAGTGAAGATCGAAATAGTCCTGCTTCATCGCGTAGCCGGCGTAGCCGGCTTGCAGCTCGGCAACCGTGTAGCGCCGTTGCGACTGCACCGGCTCGTTTCGCGGCGCACGGGTGCGCTTCTGCGCCTTCGAGAACGAGTAGCGCGTGTACGGCTGGCCGGTGGCATCCGTGCAACGGCTCTTCTCGATCTCATAGCCGGCATTCTTAAGTTCGCTGATCCGCGAAGCCAGGCGGCGGATGCGGTAGACGCCCTCGGCCTGCCAGCTCGTGAGATGAGCTTCGGTGAACAGGTGGTTGCGCACGAGCGCGGCTTGCTTGGAAACTTTCATGTGAATTCCTGGAGGCAGATGCAGGCGCGGTCGAACACGACGGGGAGCTGGAGTGATTTCTCCAGTGCCCGGAGCGCGGATCGCTGCTGCGGAGTGAATGTGTCGGCGGGAACGAGGGCTTCGCTGAGACCCCCGATCAGACACACCTGCAATGCGCGGTGGTTTGAGCCAGGAGCCAAGCAGCCGGGTTCGTCCGAGGCGCGTCCCGTATGTACGGAACCGTCGCGCTCGATGACGTAGTGGACTGCGATCTTCGAAAAGCCTTGCGTGCGGTGGATGCGTGCCAGCTCGGCCGCGTTGACCTCGTGGGTCGGACGCGTCATGGATGCCAGCACGTACAGCAGCTCAGCCGATGCCATCTTCTTGAGGCGCATCAGCGAAACAGCGACCCGATGAACTCGCAGACGCGAGCGAATACGGTTTTCTGGACCGTTGCGTAGATACGAACGGAAGTGTGTGCAGCCTCGCCGGTGGCGGCGAAGCGCTTGCTGGCGATCACCGTGGTGACCCACTTGTCGTCTTCCCACAGCTTCGCGTGGGTGATGGCGTCGAGTGGAGCCTTGAGGTAGTTGTCGATGTCGCCCTTCGGCGTCACGAGCTTCGAGGTCCGCGCTTTCGTGCAGACAACTTCGACCGCAACGACGAGTGGACCTTCGGGAACCACGGCGTTGACGGTCTTGAGGTACTTGGCCGCTTCCGCGAGCCAGCCCTTGTACGGCTTAGCGATGTAGGTTCCCCACTTGGTCACTCGCGGACGCGAGGCAGGCAGGGGCTCCATCGGAAAAACCAGGAAGGCGCAAAGTTGCGCCTTCCCGGCCGGCGAATCAGTAGTCGCCGCTGCTGTCGTCGGCGTCACCGCTATCGCTGTCGTCGTCGCTGTCGTCGCTGGATTCTTCGGCGCCGTCGGCACCGTCGAAGCCGTCTTCGTCGTCGAAGTCGTTGGCCGCGGCCGAACCGCCGCCGAATTCCACCAGATCGATGATCTGCACCCCGACGAGGCGGAGTGACAGGCCGAATTCCTTGTCCTTCGCATTGAAGTACGGCGCGACTTCGAAGGAGACCTTGAGCTGACTGCCGCCGCCGATGTTGGGCGGATTCTTGAGGATGACCTTCTTGGCGTTGACGATCACCGGCTTCATGAAGTAGACCTTGCCGGTCTTCTTGGCGGTGATCTTGGCCTTCATCTTGAAGTTCATGAGGGTGCGACCCGTCTCTTCGCCCTCGTCGTCCAGCTCGGCGGAGAAGAAGTCCACCTGCTTGGCGACTTTCTTGAATTTCGGGTTTTCCGAGATGTACTGCTTGAACGCCGCCTCGCGGACGGCGGTCAGGTCGGCGATCAGCTTGTTGGCTGCGTCGTCATCCGCTTCGAACGCCAGCTTGGCGTTGTAAACGCCGTCGGCGTCGTACTTGGTATCGGGCTGATTCAAGCGCGGCCAAATGGCCGTGCCCTTGGGCGACACGTAACGCTTACGCGCCGGTTTCTTCTGCGTCATCGTTGAACTCGTAGAGGGGATTGATGATGTGGCCCGCCTCGATCAGGCGTGCCTCGATTGCGGCGTCCGCGCGGCCAGTGGTTTCGAGTTGGAACTCGCGGAGCGCGTGCAGGGTGTCGAGGTAGCCGCTCATTGCAGCTTCCCCGCGATCTCGATGTCGGCGTACTTCGCGACAGCCGACAGGGTGTTGACTTCGCGGAACCGGCAGTCGGCTTCCATGCGTTCGACGAGTTCGATCAGGTCGAGCGGGGCGTGCCCGCAGGCATCCGCGGTGTACTTGAGTGCGCACGCCAGACCGATCAGCTGATCGGCCGGGTGTTCGATGCCCTGCATCCCGTTGATGACCGCGAACGCCCCTTGCGAGGCGGCCTCGGCGCTGCGGGAGTACAGGACGTGGCGGCGAAGGCGCGGCTCAGCGTGCATAGAGCGGAGCCGGCGTGCGCTGCGGGGGAAGCCACAGCCGCGGCACCGGCCACGGCGGAGTGGGCTTGCGGTTGGGCTGCGCGCTCATTCGTCGTTGAGCCGCGCCATCGCGTTGCGGAAGCCGGCGATGTCGCCGTGTTCCTGCGGGCTGTAGATGCCGACGACTTGGCCCACGCTGTCCTGCGCGACGTAAGTTCCGAGCTGGTGATTGAAGTTGATGCTCATGCGATTCCTTTTGTGGTTTATGTTGCAAATGTGGGATGAATTAGGCAAAGAAGTACCTGGAGTCGTTGACTGCGGTCAGGTCCAGGTTGCCGGTGGGCGGGAGTGGGGGGATTTTTTCGCCGAGCGTTGGCGGGAGCTGCGCGACGAGTTCATCGCGGAACGCTCCCAGTACATCTCCTTCGTACTGCTGCACGAACGCGTGCCTCAGCGCTGCGGCAATGATCCCCGTATGTGCGGCGTGTGTGCCGTAGGAGTCGTGGATCATCGCGAAGCTGTCTAGTCCGTTGTCCGCCGCCACGTTCACCGTGAGCATCATGTGGGATGCGTCGCAGCTGTGAACGAAGTTCGGACTGATACCGAGAGCCTGGCGACGGCGATCAAGGGTTGTACCGTCTATAGCCACTGTTATATCCATCACCCGCCCGCCAACGTGCATTTGCAAGCGCTTGCCCTTGTCCTCGCGGTACTCCTGGAGCACCGGAAAGCCGGCCGGTGTGGTCCAGCTGATCGGCAAGTCGCCCGCCGATGCAACCTTAGATGCAGCTTTGAGCCAGTCCATCGCGTGTCGTGCAGCGATCACGACTTCACCAATGCACTTCCACAGCAGTTCCGCCAGGTATTCGGCGGCGTCCCAATCCAACTTGATTCCTTCCTTCGACGCAGCGTCGAGCACCTGAGCACGCATGCCGGACTTTGTTACGCCGTAGGGCAGCGTCATAACTGGTGTCTTCACGATCTTGCGCGACAGCCGGCCGTCGAGCACCAGGGCGGCGGGAACTCCCGCTTCGGCGTCTGCCTGAACTCGGGCGGCGACCAGGGTTAACACCTCTGTATAGATGTCGGCCGGCTTCGGATGAGCGATCAGGTTCGTCGCCGCTCCGCCAATCTCGTCGCGCAACATCGCGGAGAAGTTCTGTAGACCGTTGCAGGAGCCGTCGAGCGCGACCGGCAGATGCGACACGTGATCTTCGCCGTTGATGCGGTAGCCGAGCCACTCAAAACACGCGGCGAGTGCGCAATAGGGTGAGTCGGCTTTGCACCACAGGCGCTCACCGTCGAGCGGATTGAGGGCCGAGTCGAGAATGGCGTCCTCGTTTGCCATGACCCACGCCACGCGATCCTCGAAGCTGACCTTATCGACTCCGAAGCAGTTCGCGAGGTGGATGCTGAGCCAGAACACCCCATCGGCGCCGAGGCGCGCGCCCTTGGCGAACGTGAGTAGGGATTTCGCTTGGTCATCGCCTTGCGGAGTGAGGATCGACGGGATGGGGTAGCACCGACCGCGGAAGTCCAGGTTGTGCGGGAAGTAGATCGCCGCCTCGTCTCTGAACTTGAGGGCGAGGTCGATCTTCTGTGCTGCGGCAACACGCTGAGAAACACTGCGAGCGTTTTGCTCGTATACCGCGGCGCGGCTGCGCTTCCACGCCTTGAAGTCGTCCGCGTAATGCTCGCGGTAGAACTCGGGGTTCTCAGTCAGCAGCGCAGGTTGAGCGGGTAGGGCAGTCAGCTCTCGGTCGGGCAGGCCGCCGATGAGACCGCCTGCTTCCCACGCCTGCTGCATGACTTCGAGGACGGCCCTATTGATCTTCCACGCAGTCCGCTGGATCAGGTTGAGGGCGCGGTAGACCTCGGGCATGTCGGCATTCGCCAGCTCGGCCTTGTACGCACGGTTGCGGGTGCGCACCAGGTCGGCCCGACCACCGATGTCGGTGAGATAGCCGCCGTCGGTAGGGGTCGTCCAGGGCTGCGGCGGAACCAGCATCGGCAACCACACGGGCAAGAACATGGACGCGCTGTCATGCGCCTTCTCAAGCCACTCCATGATCTTCGGAGTGCCGCGGAGCACGGTCAGCGACGAGCGCGCGGCAGATCGATACTCATAAAGCTCGGCAAGCCCGGTCGCTTGGATGAAGAGTTCGATTAGCTTCATACCGATCGTAACCTCGGTGCGCGCATCGAACGCGAGGATGGGCATCTCGCCCTTCGCATCCGGCTTACCTGCCGCGCGATCGGCGGCGGCCTTCTCGTTGGCCTTCACGAGGGTGTGGTTCATCACGCCGGTCGCGTGATGTGCCGAGGTGGACTTCTTGAGCTGTTCCTGGACCACCCGGTAGAGACCCTTATGGGAGTCGCGCAGCAGCTTGTAGTTGATGTCTTGGGCCAGCGCCGAGGCTACCGACCGGGCGACGCCGGTGACGTGGGCCTTCTTACCGGTCAGGGCGTTCACGCAGATGGTGGCGGTGAGGTAGGCGCAAGCGTCGGCGTCCATCTCCTTGAGCCACTTCACGGCCGCATGCCGTTTCCCGGGGCGGCCGGTGTCGGCATCAGCCACGAAGGCTCTGATCGCGGCTCCGGTGTCGGCCACGGCGGCGAGCACGAGTCTGCGGCCAGGGCCGGTGTCGGCCTCGTCAGCTCGGGCCTGAGCCTTCGCGTAGCGGACGATGCCTAAAGAGGTGGATTCACGTTCGAGTTCGATCTGGCGTTCAAAGAGCTGGGAGGAAGATTGCATAATAGAAATGCGTCCCGGATGTGGAATGGAGTAGGCGAAGCAAAGCCACCCCGCCGAAGCGGGGTGTTCATGGATGCAACCGAAGAGGGCGACTTCGCGAAGGTGGTACTGCGAGCGTCGCCGGTGGTGTTCACCGGGGCCGCAGTGGGCGCGGCCCGCTGAGCTGCGGCTGTGGGAGCAGGGTGTGGCTTCGGGTTCTCTTTAAGTGAGACCGCGCCGCACGCCGGGTCGTCTGTCTATAGCCACTGTTTTATTCGCCGTCACCAGGCGCGGCACCGTGTCACCTAATACGTCACCGAGGGCGTCACCAATTCGCGGAGAGCTAATGGTGACGTGGCCGGAACCTGGATTTAGGTTCCAGCGGGTAACCCCCGTGCGGGTTCGAGTCCCGCCTTTCGCACCAAGGCGTCTGGCCTGAAGGCCAGGCGCCTTGCAAGCATCAATGGCCGGTCAACCCGGCCGCGCTTATGACGCCAGCTACTCCGCAGCCCGCGATCGAATTTCCGCACAAGCTGCCCGCCTTGAGTCGGCACCCCCCCCCCGATCCGTCTCACCAAGCCAGGATTCGGCTCCTCGGACACCTGTGCAATACCGTCCCGGCACCTCCGACCGAGCCGGTTCGACCGCCTGACCCCCGAGAACAGCGCCAAAACCGCCGAATCGCCCCCAAAACCCCGCCCCAGGCGGATTTCCCGCCCGCCAGCGCTGGCAGCGGCGGCCTTTATCGGCCAAACTAGCAAGTTCCGCTGGCCGGGACTGCTGCCGCCCAGGCCGGCGGCCGGACAGGATCATCAACATCGTCGCCGCGGCAGATGCCGCGGTCGCAGGAGTGGATATGCAAGTTTCGCTCGAATCGCTGGGCTCGCTGGAACGCCGTCTGACCTTCAGCCTCCCGGCCGAGAATCTGGAAAACCAGGTCGGCGGTCGCCTGCGCGAAATCGCGCGCGGCGCCAAGATCAAGGGCTTCCGCCCGGGCAAGGTGCCGGCCAAGGTCATCGAGCAGCGCTTCGGCGCTCAGGTCCGCGCCGAAATCCTCGACGGCATGCTGCGCGAGAGCTTCAGCAACGCCGTGCGTGAGGAAAAGCTGCAGATCGCGGGCAATCCGCGCATCGAGCCGACCGCCGAAGGCGGCGAGACGCTGTCGTACACCGCCACCTTTGAAGTCGTGCCCGATTTCGGCGACATCGACGTGAGCAAGCTCGAGATCACCCGCCATACCGCGGACGTCAGCGATGCCGACATCGACGCGATGATCGAAAACCTGCGCCTGCAGCGCCGCACCCTGACCACGGTCGAGCGCGGCGCCCAGGAAGGCGATGTGGTCGAAGTCGAGACCTGGACCGAGGTCGACGGCGTTCGCCTGCCGGCCGAAGGCGCCGAGTACGGCAGCACCCAGATCGGCTCGGGCGCGATGTTCGCGCCGCTGGAAGAGGCGATGGTCGGGGTCAAGGCCGGTGAGGAAAAGGTCGCCGAAGTCGAGTTCCCGGCCGACTGGCGTGCCGCCGAGGTCGCCGGCAAGAAGGCCAACGTGCACCTCAAGCTCAACCACGTCTCCGAGCCGGTGCTGCCGGAAGTCGACGTGGCGTTCATCAAGAGCTTCGGCGTCAAGAGCGGCGATGCCGAGCAGTTCCGCGGCGACATCCGCACCAACCTGGAGCGCGAGCTCAAGGGCGCGCTGATGAACCGCCTGCGCCGCGAAGTCGGCGAGCAGCTGGTCAAGGCCTACGAGTCGGTGGAAATGCCGCCCAAGCTGGTCGAAAGCGAAGCCCGCGACATGGTCTGGCAGACCGTCGAGCAGGCCCGCCGCCAGGGCCGTCAGATCGAAGCCCCGGCCGATGCCCACCTGAACTACATGGACGCGGCCCGCAAGCGCGTGCTGGTCGGCCTGCTGGTCGGCGAAATCGCCCGCCGCAACGATCTGCGCCTGGAACCCAAGCGCGTCAACGAGACCCTGCGCCTGATCGCCTCGACCTATGAGGAGCCGCAGCAGGTGATCGACCTGTATCGCAACGACCAGCAGCTGATGGCCGGCCTGCAGAACCGAGTGATGGAAGAGCAGGTGATCGACTGGATCGCCGAGCGCGCCCAGCACACCGAGCAGCCGCTGTCGTTCAGCGAAGCGATCCGCCCGAGCTGATCTCGCACGGCCCGCGGCCTTGCCGTCGCGGGCCGGTGGCGCATGTCCGAATCGGGTATGCGACACGGCTTGGCCACATTTAGCAATCGCGCCTCTTGCGCTGCGGTCCGGCCGGCCCCAAGTTGGCCGGACCGCGCTGCGTTAACAAGCGCACTTCTACGTCAGCCAATAGGTGCCGTTGAACATGGATAACCGAACCAAAGCCCTGAATCTGGTGCCGATGGTGGTCGAGCAGACCAGCCGCGGCGAGCGCGCCTACGACATCTATTCGCGCCTGCTCAAAGAGCGCGTGATCTTCCTGGTCGGCGGCGTGGACGACCACGTGGCCAACGTGATCGTCGCCCAGATGCTGTTCCTGGAAGCCGAAAATCCCGAAAAGGACATCAGCTTCTACATCAACTCGCCCGGTGGCGTGGTCACCGCCGGCATGGCGATCTACGACACCATGCAGTACATCAAGCCCGACGTGAGCACCATCTGCGTCGGTCAGGCCGCCAGCATGGGCGCGCTGCTGCTCGCCGCCGGCGCCAAGGGCAAGCGTTATGCGCTGCCGAACTCGCGGGTCATGATCCACCAGCCGCTGGGCGGCTTCCAGGGTCAGGCCACCGATATCGACATCCATGCGCGCGAGATCCTGACCCTGCGTCAGCGCCTCAACGAGATCCTGTCCAAGCACACCGGCCAGGCCCTGGAGACGATCGCGCGCGACACCGAGCGCGACAACTTCAAGAGCGCGCAGGCAGCGGTGGAATACGGTCTGGTCGATCAGGTGCTCGAACGCCGTCCGGACGATTCGGTCCAGGCCTCCTGAGCGCTACCGTCGGCGGCTGAGCGACACGCAAGCCCTTGATCGCGCTGGAGAACTCCGGCGCGGTCCCATCCGCCGGGTGGCTCGGGGACGCTGTGTTATTCTCGGCTTGCCAAACCTGAATGAGTGCCGCCGGCGCTTGCCGTCAAGGCCGTTTGGGCATATTAAGAACAAGCTTCACGACTGAGCAGCAACGGACCCGACCAAGCATGAAAGAAGATGGACAAGGACGCAGCACGGGCGACAGCAACAAGATCCTGTATTGCTCGTTCTGCGGTAAAAGCCAGCACGAAGTCCGCAAGCTGATTGCGGGTCCGAGCGTCTTCATCTGCGATGAGTGCGTCGAGCTTTGCAACGACATCATCCGTGAAGAACTCGAGGAAAAGGCGCAGTCGGCACGCAGTCATCTGCCGAAGCCGCGTGAGATCCTCGAGGTGCTCGACCAGTACGTGATCGGCCAGCTGCGCGCTAAGCGCACGCTTGCTGTGGCCGTGTACAACCATTACAAGCGCATCGAAAGCCGCCAGAAGAACGACGACGTCGAATTGTCGAAGTCGAACATTCTGCTGGTCGGCCCGACCGGTTCGGGCAAGACCCTGCTGGCCGAAACGCTGGCGCGGCTGCTCAACGTGCCGTTCACGATCGCCGACGCGACCACGCTGACCGAAGCCGGTTACGTGGGCGAAGACGTCGAGAACATCATCCAGAAGCTGTTGCAGAAGTGCGATTACGACGTAGAGAAGGCCCAGCAGGGCATCGTCTACATCGATGAAATCGACAAGATTTCGCGCAAGAGCGATAACCCCTCGATCACCCGCGACGTGTCCGGCGAAGGCGTGCAGCAGGCGCTGCTGAAGCTCATCGAAGGCACCATCGCCAGCGTGCCGCCGCAGGGCGGGCGCAAGCATCCGCAGCAGGAATTCCTGCAGGTCGATACGCGCAACATCCTGTTCGTGGTCGGCGGCGCGTTCGCCGGTCTGGACAAGATCATTCAGCAGCGCAGCACCGAAGCCGGCGGCATCGGTTTCGGCGCCAAGGTCAAGAGTAGCGAGCGCAAGATCGACATCGGCAAGATCCTGGCCGAGGTCGAGCCGGAAGATCTGATCAAGTTCGGCTTGATCCCCGAGTTCGTCGGCCGCCTGCCGGTGGTCGCGACGCTTGAGGAACTCGACGAAGGCGCGTTGATCTCGATCCTGACCGAGCCGAAGAACGCGATCACCAAGCAGTTCCGTAAGCTGTTCGAGATGGAGAACGTCGAGCTCGAATTCCGTCCCGACGCGCTCGCGGCGATCGCGCGCAAGGCGCTCAAGCGCAAGACCGGCGCGCGCGGCTTGCGCACCATCGTCGAGTCGGTGTTGCTGGACACGATGTACGAGCTGCCGTCGCTGGAAAACGTCAGCAAGGTCGTCGTGGACGAGTCGGTGATCGAGCACAAATCCGAGCCGTATCTGATCTATCAGACGCCGCCGGCGCAGCCGAAGGTCGCTTCAGCCGAGTAAGCGCGCGGCTACGCACGAAACACAACGACGACGCCCCGGACCTCCGGGGCGTTTTCGTATGCGCGTTCATCGCGCTTGCGCCAAGCCGATAAAGACCTCCGAAGTCCGACGGTAGGAGCTGCGCAAGCTGCGACTGCGCTGTCCGCGAGCGCCTCGCAATCTGCGTCGTAGCCGTGTTGTCGCAGTCGCAGCTTGCGCAGCTCCTACCGTCGGACTTCGGGCTCGCTAATGGGCTGGCTACCAGGACATCACTCAATCCGTGCCGTCCGGCGCGCTTATTGCTGCGCTGCAGCTTGTATCGCCTTTGATCTCATAAATATGATTGATCTTATAAATATAAATGGCACTTCACAGCGCTACACGCGCGACTTCCAGGTTCCAGAGCGCAACGCAGCCGTGCGCGGCAGACAAGGTCGGCGTGCGACGCACGGCTTGTAGCGGTACGCAACTCAAGCGGTAACCGGTTTTTCAGTCGGGCTGTCGTGCCCTCGGCATGCAGCGCTCGCAGATGGGCTCCGGAGAGATGGCGTCGGTCCATCTGCGGGCGGCCCACTGTGGCGTGGACGGCCTGTTTCTCGGATCGAGTCTTGACCGACTCTCTAAAGGGCGACCCCATGGCAACCGATCACATCGACGCGCTGCGCGCAGTGTTCGCGTACCGCGCTTCAACACCGGCCGCTTCGGCGCGAACTCCTCGCTGGACGACTCGACTGGCCGCGATCGCTCTATGTAGCGCGATGCTGCCGGCCTATGCGCAGACCAACGGTGTCGGTCAACGGCCGTATCTGGGCTGGAGCACTTTCAGCCAACAGACCATCGTCGACGGGTTCCTCACCCAGGACAACATGATCGCGCAATCCGACGCCCTGGCCCGATCCGGGCTGACCGCGCACGGGTATCGTTATCTCAACCTGGATTCGGGCTGGACCGGGCCGTACGACGGCTACGGACGAGTGACCAGCGGTTTGCGCGACATCAACGCCCTGGTCGCGCACGTCCATCGCAACGGCCAGAAACTCGGCGTTTACTGGGTGCCGGGCGTGCAGCTGCCCGCGGTCGAGGCCAACTATCCGATCTTCGGCACGCCGTACCGCATCCGCGACATCCTGGCCGAGCCGCATCGGGCCGGCAATGCGTTCGGCGACAGGAACACGACCTCGCCGTATCACTACAAGATCGATTTCTCCAAGCCCGGCGCGCAGGAGTACGTGGACTCGGTCGTCGCGCAAATCGCATCGTATGGCGTGGATTTCATCAAGCTCGACGGAGTCACGCCGGGTTCCTACAACAACGATCTGGGGATCGACAATCGCGCCGACGTGGAAGCCTGGTCGAAGGCGATCGCGAAGACCGGCAAGCCGATCTGGCTGACCGTATCGTGGGGCTTGCAGCAGGACTATCTGAGCACCTGGCAAGATTTCTCCAACGCGCGGCGCATCCAGGGCGACGTCGAATGCGAAGGGCGCTGCGCGACCATCACCAACTGGGCGATGGTGGCCCAGCGTTTCTACGATCTGGTCGCCTGGCAGAACGACGCCGGACCGACTGCGGGCTGGAACGACCTGGATTCGCTGGTGGTGCTCAACGGCGTCAACTCCGGCTTGAATCCGGAAGAGCGCAAGACCGCGATTTCGTTCTGGGCCTTGGCCAATTCGCCGATGTACCTGGGCGGCGACATGACCAAGCTGGACGAAACCGGCCGCCGCTTGTTGAGCAACGACGAAGTCATCGCGGTCAATCAATCCGGCCGGCCGGCGAAGCAGGCGGTCGGCGGCAAGGGCCAAGTCTGGGTGTCGGATCAGGGCAACGGCGTTTACTACGTGGGCCTGTTCAATTTGAACGCGTTCGCTTCGCCGATGCGCGTGCGCTGGAGCGAGTTGGGCTTCAAGAGCGCGTCGCGGGTGCGCGATCTGTGGAGCGCAAGCGAACTCGGCGGCCATCGCGAGGGCTTCGACGCGGTGGTTCCCGCCCATGGCGTGCGTTTGTTGAAAGTGGTCGGCCGCGAGCGTTCGGCGCCGGCGCCGCGGCAATTCTACGAAGCCGAAACCGCGGTGCTGGGCGGAACGGCGCGGATCGGCGACTGCGTCGCGTGCTCCGGTGGGCGCAAGGTCGGCTATCTCGGTCTGGGCGCCGCCAATACGGTGACCTTCGATCAGGTTCGCGTGCCGCGCGCCGGCATCTATCTCATGCAGGTCGATTCGCTGACCTTGGGCCCGCGCGCTTTGTCTTTCAGCGTCAACGGCGGACCGTCGACGTCGATGAATCTCGGCGGCAGCAGTTTCGCGCTGCCGTCGTCGACGGCGGTGCCGGTGCGGCTGCGCGCCGGTCTGAACCGCATCGAGTTCGACAATGCGACCAGTTATGCCTCCGATCTGGACCGGATCGCGATCGGCGGCGATGGCGGGTCCACGCCGGCCAATTCGATCACTTACGAGGCGGAGAATGCGCTGGTCGGCGGGGTGCGCAGCAAGAATGCCGCGTTCTGCGAAGCCTGTTCGGGGCTGGCGAAGGCCGGCAATCTCAGTGGGCAGGACGATGTGCTGTTCGACCAGGTCGTCATGCCCGAGTCCAGGACGTACCGGATGGAAATCGACTTCCTGACCAAGGAGCCGCGCTCGTTCTTGCTCAGCGTGAACGGCGGTGCCGATCGGCGGCTGGATTTGAGCGGCAGCAGCTGGGACCTGCCGTACAGCGCGGTGATCGAGGTGCCGTTGAAGGCGGGCACGAACACGATCCGGCTGCGCGGCGCGAACGGCGGGTTCGCCCCGGACCTGGACGGCATCGTGATCGATACCGGCCGGGCAGGTTACTGATCCCGGTTGTCGCCCTGTAGGGGCGGCGCAAGGCGCGACCGCGACCTCAGCTTGCGCCGTTTGCCGATGTCGCGGTCGCGGCTTGCGCCGCTCCTACAGGGGCCTTGAGCGGGCTCGGTGTGGCAGGAGCGGCCCGCGGCGCTCCACGCCCGCGAGACCGCGCAAAAACCTGTCCGATCCGGGCGGTTATCGGCGTGTGTTCAGACAATATCGGCGTAATGTCGAAGGCGCCGGTTCAGCCCTGCCGCCAGGGCGTCCGCGGTCACTAGTGCCGCGGACAGAACTTTGCGTGCCGAATAAAGTTAAATAACTGATAGAAAAGGTTTTTTTAGCGAATTTGCTGCCCCGGACCATCGTCGCGCTTGCATCGCCCAGGCCTCAGCCCCATAACTCGGTCGTGGCGGCCGAGGTGGTCGCCAATCGCACATTCTGGAGTCCGCATGTCCGACCGTACCGAACACGAAATCCTGCAACTGCCGGTGCTGCCGCTGCGCGACGTGGTCGTGTTCCCGCACATGGTGATCCCGCTGTTCGTGGGCCGCGACAAATCCATCCGCGCCCTCGATCTGGCGATGGAATCCGACAAGCGCATCCTGCTGGTCGCGCAGAAGTCCGCCGAGACCGACGATCCCGGCGCCGAAGATCTGTACGACATCGGCACGCTCGCGCAGGTGCTGCAGTTGCTCAAGCTGCCCGATGGCACGATCAAGGTCCTGGTCGAAGGCGTTTCGCGCGTCGGCGTCAGCGAAGTGGTCGAACGCGACGGCGCCTTGTCGGGTCAGGCCGTGGTGGTGGAGCCGATCGTCGATCGCGAGGAGCGCGAGATCGAAGCGATCGCGCGTTCGCTGATGGGCCTGTTCGAGCAGTACGTCAAGACCAATCGCAAGCTGCCGCCGGAGCTGATGCAGACCCTGACCGGCATCGACGAGCCCGGCCGCCTGGCCGACACCGTCGCCGCCCACCTGGGCGTGCGCATCGGCGACAAGCAGAAGCTGCTCGAAACCCATGAGATCGGCGCGCGCCTGGAACAGCTGGTCGGCCTGGTCGACGGCGAGATCGACGTGCAGCAGTTGGAAAAGCGCATCCGCGGCCGGGTCAAGTCGCAGATGGAGAAGAGCCAGCGCGAGTACTACCTCAACGAGCAGATGAAGGCGATCCAGAAGGAGCTCGGCGAGATCGACGATGCGCCCAACGACATCGACGAGCTCGCGCGCAAGATCGCCGAAGCCGGCATGCCCAAGCCGGTGGAGACCAAGGCCAAGGCCGAACTCAACAAGCTCAAGCAGATGTCGCCGATGTCGGCCGAGGCCGCGGTCGTGCGCAATTATCTGGATTGGCTGCTCGGCGTGCCGTGGAAGAAGCGCAGCAAGATCCGCAAGGACCTCAAGGCCGCGCAGGACGTGCTCGACGCGGACCACTTCGGCCTGGAGAAGGTCAAGGAACGCATCCTTGAGTATCTCGCCGTGCAGACGCGCGTGAAAAACATGAAGGGCGCGATCCTGTGCCTGGTCGGTCCGCCCGGCGTGGGCAAGACCTCGCTGGGTCAATCGATCGCCAAGGCCACCAACCGCAAGTTCGTGCGCATGTCGCTCGGCGGCGTGCGCGACGAGGCCGAGATCCGCGGCCATCGTCGTACCTATGTGGGTTCGATGCCGGGCCGCATCGTGCAGAACCTCAACAAGATCGGTACCAAGAACCCGCTGTTCGTACTCGACGAAATCGACAAGATGTCGATGGACTTCCGTGGCGACCCGTCGTCGGCGCTGCTGGAAGTGCTTGATCCGGAGCAGAACCATTCGTTCAACGATCACTACCTCGAAGTCGATATGGACTTGAGCGAAGTGATGTTCGTGGCGACCTCCAATTCGCTCAACATTCCCGGTCCGCTGCTCGACCGCATGGAAGTGATCCGCATCCCGGGTTACACCGAGGAAGAGAAGCTCAGCATCGCCATGCGCTATCTGCTGCCCAAGCAGATCAAGGCCAACGGTCTGAAGGTCGAGGAGATCAAGATCGTCGAATCGGCGGTGCGCGACATCGTGCGCTACTACACCCGCGAATCGGGCGTGCGTAATCTGGAACGCGAGATTTCCAAGATCTGCCGTAAGGTGGTCAAGGAAATTGCGCTGGCCGGTCCCAAGACCAAGAAGAGCAAGGACGGCGCGCACAGCATCAGCTCGAAGAACCTCGAGAAGTATTTGGGCGTGCGCCGTTTCGATTTCGGTCGCGCCGAAGAGCAGAACGAAATCGGCCTGGTGACCGGTCTGGCCTGGACCGAAGTCGGCGGCGACCTGTTGCAGGTCGAAGCCACGCTGGTGCCGGGCAAGGGCCAGTTGATCCTGACCGGCCAGCTCGGCGACGTGATGAAGGAATCGGCGTCGGCGGCTTTGTCGGTGGTGCGTTCGCGCGCTCAGACCCTGGGCATCGACGTCGAGTTCCTGCAGAAGCACGACGTGCACGTGCATGTGCCCGAGGGCGCCACGCCGAAGGACGGCCCGAGCGCGGGTATCGGCATGGCGACCGCGCTGGTGTCGATGCTGACCAAGAATCCGGTCAAGGCCGATGTGGCGATGACCGGCGAGATCACCTTGCGCGGCCGGGTGCTGCCGATCGGCGGGTTGAAGGAGAAGTTGCTCGCGGCGCTGCGCGGCGGCATCCGCACGGTCATCATTCCGGAAGAAAACCGCAAGGATCTGGCCGATCTGCCCAAGAGCGTGACGCAAGGTTTGAAGATCGTGCCGGCGCGTTGGATCGACGAGGTGCTCGATCTTGCGCTTGAACGTCCTATCGCGCCGACTCCGGCCGCCGGCGGCGGCGAACTTCCGGTGCGCGAAAGCGGCAAGACCAATTCGCAGCCCGACGTCAAGCACTGACTCGGGCCGCTGGTCGGATAGCTTGAAATCGATGCCGAAAAACCGCTGAAAGCCGCGCCACTGTTGGGTTTCAAGCTTGCGCCCCTAAAATGCCGCTGGTATAACGACCGCTACCGCATGGCTGGATGCACAACGAAACTGTCGCGCGGCACACTTGATCGGAACGCACGCCTCCTGCGGCGAACGTTCCGATTCTCAGAACACGCGGTCACACCGCACAGGGAGTTAAAAAAATAATGAACAAGGCCGAACTCGTAGCCGCCGTCGCCGAAACCGCCGAGCTGTCGAAGACCGACGCTACTGCCGCCGTCGATGCGCTGATCGACGTCGTCACCAAGGCGCTCAAGAAGGGCGACACCGTAACGCTCGTTGGCTTCGGCACCTTCCAGGTACGCAAGCGCGCCGCCCGCCAGGGCCGCAATCCGAAGACGGGCGAAACGATCAAGATCGCCGCTTCGAAGAATCCCTCCTTCAAGGCTGGCAAGGCGCTGAAGGATGCTGTAAACTGAGCAACTCGACGGCGGTGCAGGTCATCGCCGCGCGGAACCCAAGCAGTAAGCCCAAGATATTCGGGTGCTTAGCTCAGCGGTAGAGCGTCTCCTTTACACGGAGAGGGTCGGGGGTTCGAAACCCTCAGCACCCACCAGGCTGGCTGGTCTTTCTGCCGAAGCGCCCATCCAGACGGTGCGCGATACGAGTCGGGTTCCCGGTTGTAAGTTTCAGCGGTACGGTTTTAAAGCAGCGGAGTGGTAGTTCAGTCGGTTAGAATGCTGGCCTGTCACGCCGGAGGTCGCGGGTTCGAGTCCCGTCCACTCCGCCAGTTTTGCCAAAGGCGCCGTTCGCGGCGCCTTTGTTTTTATATAAGTGAGGGCTTTCGATTTTGCCGCGATGCGGCAAGCCGATATCGAAAGCCGGGCTTCGGATCTGCGGGGTGATAACCGGAGTTTCGAGGCGGAAGTTTCAAAGCGCGGAGTGGTAGTTCAGTCGGTTAGAATGCTGGCCTGTCACGCCGGAGGTCGCGGGTTCGAGTCCCGTCCACTCCGCCAGTTTTACCGAAGGCATCGGAAACGGTGCCTTCGTTTTTTCAGGGGCGTCCCAGATGGGGCGCCCTTTTTCTTTGGTTCATCTCCCATCTGAGGGGAAAGGCGCACGGCCGACCGGCAGAATTGTTGTTGTCTAGGCAGCAAAACGGGGTCGGCCGTGGCCAATGGAGATTGTATTACCGCGCTCGGGGGCTGGAAGGGTT
>NZ_JBQJIL010000040.1:0-846 GCF_052078715.1 Lysobacter sp. CA199
GGTCGCGTGCCATGGTCGGTTTCATCGACCAGCCGACCACCTTGCGCGAGTGCAGGTCGATGACGGCCGCCAGGTACAGCCAGCCTTGCCAGGTTCGTATGTAGGTGATGTCGGTGACCCAGGCGCGGTCGGGTGCATCGACGGTGAATTCCCGATTGAGCCGGTTCGGCGCGATGATCGATGGGCGCCCGGCAATCCGGCGCGGCGCCTTGTAGCCCCGAATCGCCTTGATTTTATGGCCCTTCATGATCTTGGCCACGCGATGCTTGCTGCATGCCTCGCCGGCTTCGCGCAAATCACCGCAGACGCGACGCGACCCATACACGCCGCTGCTGGCCGTATAGGAATCGCGAATCAGACCCAGCAGCCGATCATCTTCGATCGTTCGATCGGATCGAGGCTTGCGCAGCCACTGATAGAAGCCGCCACGGGTCACCCGCATTAGCCGGCACATCGTCGCCGTGCGAAACGTGGTGCGGTGATCGTTGATGAAGCGGTACTTCACTCGGGTTCCTTGGCGAAGTACCGTGCCGCCTTTTTTAGGATGTCGCGTTCCTCCTCCACGCGACGCAGCTGCGCACGAAGCCGCAGGATCTCGCTCTTGGCATCGATCAATTCGCCCGCCTGCTTCTCGGCTTTATCCGGCGCGACCGCTTTAATCCACTTGTACAGACTGTGTGCCGATACGCCCGTTCGGGCCGAAACTTCGGCCACCGTTTGGCCGCGTTCGACGATTTGCCGAACCGCTTCTTGCTTGAATTCCGGAGTAAATCGCTGTGTGCTCATGGTCTTCCTCCTATGCTCGGATCATAGGCCGGAAATGTCTATATTTCCCTGGACAGTCCA
>NZ_JBQJIL010000041.1:0-671 GCF_052078715.1 Lysobacter sp. CA199
TCGGCGCAAGGCCGCACGATCGCGGAGATCAGTCGTCAGTTGGGTGTGACCGAGCAGACCTACTTCCGTTGGCGCAAGGAATACGGAGGTTTGAAGGTAGACCAGGCCAAGCGTCTGAAGGATATGGAGACGGAGAATGCGCGGCTACGCCGAGCCTTGTCGGACGCGGTGATCGATAATCAGATTCTGCGCGAGGTCAGCAAGGGAAACTTCTAAGCCCGATGCGTCGTCGTCAAGCGGTGGCCCATGTGCACGCGCATCTGGGCTACGCACAGCGACGGATTTGTCGGGCATTGCATGTCACCCGCTCGTCGGTTCGCTATGTTTCGCAGCCACGCAGCGATGAGTCTTCGCTCACGCAGGCGGTGATCGCGTTGGCCAGTCAGTACGGCCGCTACGGTTATCGGCGCGTGCATGCCTTGGTGAGAGCGCAAGGCGGGTCGGCGAGTCGATCCCGCGTCGAGCGTATCTGGAAGCGCGAAGGATTGAAGGTGCCGACCAAACAGCCTAAGCGCGGTCGGCTCTGGCTCGCCGATGGCAGCTGCCTTCGGCTGCGGCCGGAGCACCCTCATCACGTGTGGAGCTGGGATTTCGTGATGGAACGGACCCACGATGGGCGCGTGCTGAAGATCTTGGTGTTGATCGATGAGTACACGCGCAAGTGTCTGGCT
>NZ_JBQJIL010000042.1:0-513 GCF_052078715.1 Lysobacter sp. CA199
CAACGCTCGTCGTGGCCAAGGATTACACGCTGACCGAGATCGGTACGCCGAACAACACGGTCGAAGCGGGCGAAACGATCAACTACACGGTGACGGTGACGAATACCGGCAACGTGACGATCACCGGCGTGACCGTGACCGACGTGTTCAACAACGGTGCGGCGACGACGTTGACCTGTGCGCCGGCCAATCTGGCCCCGACCCAGGTCGCGACCTGTAACGCCTACTCACACGTGGTGACGCAGCCGGAAGCCGACAACAACACGACCTTGGTCAACACCGCGACTGCGACCGGCGCACCGCCGGGCGGCGGCACGGTGACGGGGCGCGACACTGAGGTGGTCAACGTGACCGCGCCGCGCCCGGAACTGACGGTGGCCAAGAGTCACACGCTGACCGAGATCGGCACGCCGAACAACACGGTCGAAGCGGGCGAAACGATCAACTACACGGTGACGGTGACGAATACCGGCAACGTGACGATCACCGGTGTGACCGTGACCGACGTGTTCA
>NZ_JBQJIL010000004.1:0-236861 GCF_052078715.1 Lysobacter sp. CA199
ATGCCGTCGCCGAATCGTTCTTCAGTAGCCTGAAGAAAGAGCGCATTCGCAAACGCGTCTACAAAACCCGCGATTTGGCCCGTGCCGACGTCTTCGACTACATCGAAATGTTCTACAACCCCACCCGCCGCCACAGCCATCTGGGCGGCGTCAGTCCTGAGGCCTTTGAGCGTGCCTCAATTTGAGGCTGGCGAGTGTCTTAAATTCCTGGGCAGTCCACCTCACCTAGGCTGCGCCATACCACCTCAGTGGGTCGTATAGATAAATCAAGGCTACGGCCGACAGCTGAATCAAGTTCAAGGATGAAAAATGAAAAGCAAGAAGCCCTTTCAAGTGCGCGTAGCGGTAGCGCTATTTTACCTCGCGTTGGTCCTAACATTAGCCGCTCCCTTTATCGATTCCCCTTTCGGGAGGCGGCCACCGGGCGCCCTGATCATCGCGGGTGTGGTCGCGGCACTTTTTACTGTGTTCCTGATTGAATTTATATCGATCGGAAGGAACTGGGCCCGAATTACATATCTCGTGCTTACGATTCTCTCCCTGCCAGCTCCTTACTTCTATTTGAAGCAAGGCATTTCGGCGAACTATATCGGCGCAGCTTCCGTCGCGGTCCAACTGCTAGCACACGGTGTTGGCCTGTACTTGCTTTTTACGTCGCCGGGTAGATCGTGGTTTTTCCGGTCGCGTAAGTGAAATCTCGCCTCGTGCTCGAATATAGCCAGGCTAACAAGCCAAGGACACCGACCTATCAAGAGGAGCAACGCCGTGAAATTGCAGGTGAACGTAACGCATGTGAGGGTGTTGTCCGTTCTGTTGCTCGTATCAGTCACTGCTCATGCCGTAAAACCAGCTGAAAGTGCAACTGCTACCGATGTGGTCAGGCGTTTCTATGACTACTGCGTCTTGTATCGGAAGCATCCAGATCAGTTTGCTGTGGCTATGGAAAGGGCCGGGGTCCGTTTGTCACCAGATGAATCAGCTCCTTTCATGTTTGGGCAGCCCGGAGTCGCATGGCGCATGCGTGGCAAGGACTACATCTTTACGATGGGCCCGCCGCCTTATTCGCCCTGCCATATGCACGTTTTATTTCAGCCAAAAGGCGACATTGCAAAGGCGTTCAACTCAGCGGCCGCGAAGCTACCGCAGGATGCGACGATGCGTGAGATACCCTATGTGTTGCCCCGAATGATCGGCTTCATTTGGAACGAGAAAGAATCTGGGTCGGAACCTGCGCGGTCGACAGCGTTATCCCTATCTCCTCCCCCACAGAGTAAGCAGGCGCCGCACGCCTCGCTTTGGCCAGACGCAACTTATTGGCTTCTGGACGCGAGACGTGACCTGGACGAAGAAGAAAGAATCAAAGGTACTTACGTATATCCCGTGGCTCCGCCCGAACCACCGAGGCAACAATGAGCGAGGGTTGCCGGGCCTAACGGGCCTCCCTGATTGGGGGCGTTATTCGTAAAAGTATCCCGCTCTACCAATGGTCGTGAGTTGCAGCGCGTTTTTTGGTTCAAAAGATCAAAAAAACCGCGTTTCGTAAGTGCCTGAATTTCAAGGGGTGAGCAATGGTCGGCCGACCAATGGCTTGGAGAAAAAGGCCTGGAGAGAGGCGAAAAAATCGCCAAAAGGCCTGTCTGTGGATAAGTCGCCGACCAATGGCAAACGCCGAAAGCCCCGAATAAAAGGCCTTTTTCGTCGTTGCGACGAGGCGTAGAAAAAGTTGAGGCTGGGAGTTTGGCGCGCCTGAGTGGGATTTGTCCGACGTGGTTTGATGTGCGCATGCGGGCTGGCGTACCCGAGCATCCCAAGCTGGTCGTCATCGGCCATCGGTGGCGTGTATCTGCGCCCCGGCCTCTAGCAGCGACTCACCGAGCGGGTTGAATTACGGCCTGTGGGTGGCGAGGAGCGGAGCCGACTGTTACCAGCTACTAGTCCTTGTCGATGTCTCAGGAGTCGGGGAGCGCCCACTCGCTGTGAACTCGGAATTCGGCGGTCGTCAGCCAGCCTGGGTTGGCGGCGAGTCCGCTTTAGAACCTCCGACTTACTCGCTCTATCTGCAGCCAAGCACAATGAAGTTGCCTTGGCTATCGCAGTTCATAAAATCACCACGGACCAGCGCCCTGATTTGTGCTATAGCGCTACTGCTCGGATCACCGAGGCTTGCTTTACTGCGGTCATCGATACTTACAGGGGGAGATTGACAGCAGGCCGCTTGTCATCCTAGACAGGAGTCCCCCATGAATATCTATGCCCCTTCTAGCGCACGGCGCCTGGCCTTCGCTTTCACGTTGCTCGCCATCGCCCCCGCCTTTGCGCAGACCCCGCCCGACGGCACGTTGGATCCCAGCTTCGGCCACGGCGGTATGCTCGTCAGCGACCGCTCCGTCACCCCATATTATCCCAAGGCCATCACCGCTCAGAGCGATGGCAAGATCGTGGTACTGGGCGTGGGTGGCCGCACCCAACCACCGGACCCCGTTCTGAAATGCCACCTGGCACGTCTGCAAAACAACGGTCAACCGGATCGCAGTTTTGGCGACAACGGCGGCGTGGCCATCAGCGTGCCGGCAATCGACGCAGATGCGTCCTGCGACAAGCTGACGATTCAGCCAGATGGCAAGATTGTGGTCGCGGGTATCGTCAACGATGAACTGCTGGTGTTGCGTTACAACCCCGACGGCATGCCTGATCAGAGCTTCTCCGGCGATGGAGTGCACATCACCGATTATGATTGGGATCCGGACCTCAACACGCTGACCCCCTACGGCGTAGCGATCCAGGCCGACGGCAAGATTGTGGTAGGCGTCAACGCTTCTGACGATTGGATGGCCGACTACAAAGTGGTCATCGTGCGCTATCACAGCAATGGCGAACTCGATAAAAGCTTCGGCGAGAGAGGCGTGGTGCTGTCGCATTTCTGGGAGCAGAATGACGGGATACAAGCCAACCAGCTCGCGATCCAGGCCGACGGCAAGATCGTCATCGCCGGCCACGGATTATCCTGGGACAGGCCTAGGGAGGAAGCGGTGCTGGCGCGCTACCTCGTCAATGGCAGTTTCGATCCGGCCTTCGGTCACAATGGTGTCGCCACGACGGCCCTGGAGGGGCTGCAAGATGGCGACATCAGCCTCGTGCTTCAGGCCGACGGCAAGCTGGTGACCGGACACGCCCTCCACGACGGAAGTCCGCTCCCCCACCCTTCGCGCGGCACCCTGCTACGGCACAATCCCAACGGCAGCCTCGACACCGACTTCGCCCGCCCGGACCTCGAACTCCCCTCCACTCGCTTGGCCGTGCAGGCCGACGGCAAAATCCTATCCGCCAACATCACCCAGAACTGGTTGTCCACGCCGGGCTGGATGCAGCGAGTCAACCCAGACGGCACGATAGATGCCCACTTCATTACCCCGCAGATCAATTTCGGCGGCGCCCACGATTACTTCGCGAGTATGACGTTGCAGGACGACGGCAAGCTGCTGATCTTGGCCGGGCTCTACGACCGCCGCCTCACCGGCTTGGCGCGCGTGTCCAATGCAACGTATTGCATCGCCGATCCCTATAATCCGGGGCGTTTCATTGGCTTCAGTGACAGTGGCTGGTTCTCCACCGCCAACACCGGCGTGGGTGGCACCGGCTTCGGCCTGGTCGGGCGCGGCAGCATCCAGGCCTGGAACCGACCGGGGGTGGGGCAGGTGCACCGGCTGACCGCGTCGGCAGCCTCACCGGCGGCGGTCTCCCGTGTGGATGCTTCCGTCTTTATCAAAGGCGTGCAGAGTTGGGGCTTCGGTAACGTGTTCGCCAATGGCGCGACGCCAGCCCGCTACGCGGCGGTGGACACCCGTATCAACGCCCCTGGTTGCGTGGTTCGACCAGGACAATAAGGCGACCGTAAAACGTCGTCTGGCGCAGATGCGCGCCAGACGACTGCAGTCGTAACCGCAGGATGGGAGTGCGATGTTTGCTGGGCCAAGTGCTAGCAGAGCCGCGGAACATCAAACTCAATAGATCGGCCCATAGCCCGCACCTATGACGGACTGGATTCGGGTCGCCGTGGCTAAATCCGCAGGCCCTCAAAAAAAATCGCTTCAACTCGCAGCCTCCGCGAGGATTCAAGTTCTCGCTACTTGAACGGCTGGCGACTGCCTAAAAAAAGCCTGGGCGATTCAGATAGCTACCAGCTAACGCACCATAATAGAATTCCTTTTAATGGATCTAGCTGATCAGTGGGAAGTACAACTTAGTTACGGCTTTGAAGTATTGGTTGGTGCGGTGCCGAGTTGTCATACCAGTGGAGACTCGGGTTGATCGCTAATGTATTCAATCCGATATCGCTAGGGAGCGAGTCGTCCAAGATAGCTTCCACAAGCTCCGGAGCCAGAGTCGTCAGGTTCAGCACGCGGGCAACGTAGCTGATGTCCGTCTTCTCCTTGCGCGCGATTTCGCTCAGGCTGGCGACCTCGCCTTCCTCCAGCATCGTCAACCACCGATGCGCTCGCATGAGAGCGACCTGTAGCGGCGTCTTTTGCTTGTCCCAAGGCCGGTTAGCCTCCACCGTTTGCATCTGCACTAGGCGCCTTCCGCCTCGGCGCTTTAACTGAATTGGCACGACAAGCGCGACGCTACCGTCGCTGACCTCGCGCTTTTCGGCGTCGCCCAGGATCTCCAAGTTCGGTCGGCTCATGCCGCAGCCTCTTTTGTTGCATGCATCTCGTCCGCCGTGGCGCGGACCCCTGCCGCTCGCAGCCGGACCTCCAGGGTTTCGGCGCTGACAATGACCTTCTCGACCAGTCGATGCAGTAGACGGGTTTGTTCTGCCGGCACCAGCAGATCCCACAGCTTGTCGACCTGCGCCATAGCGACCGTCACCATGGCTTCGTCCAGCTTCGGGTTGCGCGCGACCTCGGTCTTGATCAGGTCCGCCAGCAACGTCGGCATCGTCATGACGTGGCGCAGTTGCTGGACGACGGCGGCCTCCAACTCGGCAGCCGGAAACCGGAGTGCGTCCTGACCTTTGACGCCTTCGTGCAGGGCGCGGGTGCTCAGGTAGTAGCGGTATGTCCGGCCGTTGCGCTTGGTGGTGTGCCACGGCGTCAGCGCGTGGCCGTCCGTGGCGAGGACCAAGCCGCGCAACGGGAAGGCGACCTTGCCCGCCTCCACCCGCTCGCGCGCCGGCACCGGCGTCGACAGGCGCGCCTGCACCCGGTCCCACAACTCGCCGTCCACGACGGCGGGGTGCGCGCCGGGAAACCATTGGTCGTGGTGCCGAAGTTCCCCGAGATAGGTGCGGTTGGCCAGCATCTTATAAAAGAGTGACTTATCGATGAGCTTGCCGGTGATCTGGCGTCCGCCTCGCGTGGTCCAGACTTTCGAGGTCGCACCGCGCATCCGCAGTTCGCGGAGCAAGCCAATGGCGGTGCCGTTCTCGGCGAAGTGTTCGAAGATAAAGCGGACGAGCGCGGCCTCGGTCTTGTTCACTGCCAGCCGCCGGTCCTTCAGGTCATAGCCCAGCGGCGGCACACCATGCATCCACAACCCCTTCTTCTTGCTCGCGATCATCTTGTCGCGTGCACGGTCGGCGTCCAGTTCGCGGTCGAACTCGGCGAAGGACAGCAGGATGTTCAGCATCAGCCGGCCCATCGAGTCGGTCGTGTTGAACTGCTGGGTGACCGAGACGAACTCTACGTTGTGCTCGGCCAGCACGTCCCACAGCTTGTGGAAGTCGCGCAGGTTGCGGGACAGACGGTCGATCTTGTAGGTCACGATGATGTCGACCCGGCCGGCGCGGACATCGTCCAGGAGGCGCTGAAGCGCTGGCCGGTTCAGTGTTGCCGCCGAGTAGCCGGGGTCGTCGTAGTCGTCGGCGACCGGGATCCAGCCCTCGCCGCGCCGGCTGGCAATAAAGGCTTGGCCGGCGTCGCGCTGGGCATCAATGCTGTTGTACTCGCGTTCCAGCCCTTCCTCGGTGGACTTGCGGGTATAGACCGCGCAACGCAGGCGGCGCGGCGTTGTCGGGACATTCTTCATTTGTTCTCCTTCTTGGTGGCCGCGCGCAAGCCGAAGAACGCCGGCCCGGACCAGCGGGTGCCGGTGATGGCGCGGGCGACGGCCGACAGGCTGGCGTAGCGCTGACCCCGGTACTCGACGCCGCCGTCCTGCGCGACCGTGACCCGATGCATCTCGCCGTTGAATTCGCGCGACAACATCGTTCCCGGCATAGGCGCGGTGTTACGCGCGCGTGGCGGAAGGTCGCCGGTTTCCACGAGTGTGCGGATACGGCGCTGATTACGCTCCAACCGAGCGCGATCATGGTGGCGGTATTCGATCTCTTGTAGCCGGGTTGCGATGCGGCGCTCCACGAAGCGGCGGTGCTTCACTGACGGCTCGGCGTGATAGAGACGTTGATGCTCGGCCTTCAGCTCAGCCCACGACATCTCGGGCAAGCGCGCTAACTGCGCCAGCAATGATGCAGATGGTTGAAAGGTGGTCGTAATCTTTGACATGCGGTTGGACTCGCGTGGACGGGTTGACATGTACGCTCGGGTCGGCCCGAAAGCCAACCCAACGCGTTGTCGATTCGTCGCGAAAGCGCGCCGCAGGGGTGAACCTGCGGCGCGAAGTACTCAGTGGATGATCGTGACCAGCGATTCGTTCTTCTTCGGCGGATTCGGGTCCGGTGCGTAGACGTGCCGGTCGTCCGCTTCGTCGGTCGGATGGAACACCGAGACCCAGGACGAATCGATGCCGGCCTGCTCCAGTCGCTGGTGCAGCACGGTACTCAGGTCGTTGTCGTATCGGCCGTAGGTGCGGTTCAGATCGATAAGCTCCCTGAAGTCCAAACCTTCGATGTCAACGGAGAGCCAGTCGTCCTTCTCTTTGCGTCCGATCAAATCGAAGTCGTCCGTTTCAATCTTGCTGCCGTCGGTGTAGCGCTGGTGCATGCGCGTAGCACCGCGCAATACGCTATCCATCGCGACCATCTCCCGATGGGCTTGGGCGAACTCGCGAGCACGGTCTAGCATCCGCTGCGCGCTGGGTCGGAACAGACGACGCACGATCTCGCGGTAGCCATTGCCGTCGGCGAGCACCTGCATCTTCGCGGCGATGCCGTTGAGGTGCTTCTCCAAAGCCTTGACGCGTGCGCGGGCTTCGGCGGCGCCTTGGAGCGCGCGTTGGCGCCCGGCGAGTTCAGCGTCGAGGTCGGCAGCGTGCTCTTTATCGAACGTCGCCACTGCTACGGCGTCGCCGACGGCGACGAGCAGCTCGCGCTGAACGTGCCAAGTTAGATCCGGCTCCGGCAGCGGATCGACGCCGCTGACCAGCCGGCGAGCGGCAACGAGAGCGGTCTGCCCGCGCCTGTAGTCCGCTTCAAGTTGCCTCAGGTCGCGCTTCCACTGGGCCAACTCTTCCAAGTCGACCAGATCATCCGCGGGGGAGCGGATCTGCGAAGGCTGCATTCCTTCGTCTTGCCGGGACTGGGCCACGGCAGCGGCAGGCTTCGCATTCTTTCGAGACAACAACTTCATGGTGTGGATACCTCAATTAATGGCGTAGGGGTGGGTGGTGTTGAGCCGCATCGGCAACACATAGCTGAAGCGCGGTGCGCCCATGCGGGCAGGCGCCGGGTTAACGACGGCTACGGACGCAGCGGTGGTTGCAGCCGTCCGCGTAGCGGGTCTAATGGGTTCGGGATACAGCGGGTCGCCGGGCCAGACGACCCGGCTTTCCCAGACGTGCTTCGACAACTTGCGGCGCAGGTTTCGGCCTTCGTGGTGATGGACGCCACCGGCCGGTGGAACGGCTTCCCAGACTGTGGGGTACACGGCGTCCTCGGACGATTCCGACATGACGTTCTCCTTACGGGTGTTGCCGCCCTGATCGCCGGGCGGCGGGGCGTTAAGCCGGGGGCGAACGGCCCCGGTGTTCGGCTGCATCCAGTTCGCTGAGCGTCACTGATGCGGCGGGTGCTTCGGTCGAGCGGGGGCGACGTTTTCCGGCTGAGGAGCGGTGGTTCTTGCTTCCAGGCGGTGTAAGGCGACCTTCTTGCTCGGCTTTGCGGAAGGCGCGCGACACCGTACTGCGGTGTACCTCTAACTCGCGTGCGATCTCGGCTTGCGACAGGCCCATGTCGGCGAGTTCCAGCATCTTCGACTCGCCGATCGCTTCGACCGACCGCGTGGTCCACTGCTGCCGTCCGGCGTCAGTCTCCAGGCTGGCCTCCATCGGCAGCACGTCCTGACCGTGCAGGCTGCGCGCCTTCTCGAAATGGATCTCGAACCGCGCGCCCTGGTCGGCGGCGTAGTCCGCCGGCCGCTTGAGCAACATGACGACGTCGAGCAGATCCTCGCGCTTACTGGTGCCGCGCTGCTGCCCGCCCTTGCCGGCGTGGTGGATGAAGATCACGCTGCGCCGGTTGGCGCGCATGTGCAGCGCCCATTCGGAGACCGGGTTCCAACTGTCGGCCTCGTTCTCCTTACCGCCTCGAACCCAGCAGCTCAGGTTGTCGACAATGATGACCTGGGCGTCGCCGATGACGGCGTCCAGCGCGGCCTGCCCCGACGGCAGCGCCAGGTTCGGGATGACGCCTTCGCTCTGCAGGTCCGGGGTGACGACCCGCAGGAAGCCGGGGGCCGGCATCCGGCCGTCATTGACCAAGTGGGCGAAGCGCTCGCGCAGCACCACGCCGGGCATCTCGCCGTCGAGGTAGAGAACGCGGACCGGCTGCGATGCGGTCCAATTAAGGAAGGTGCCGCCGGTTGCCAGCGCGTAGGCGATGCCGAGCGCGATGTGGGTTTTGCCGACGCCGCGCCACGCGTAGATCATCGCCAGGGACTGCGACTCCAGCCAGGGTGCGAGCAGCATCTCCCGTGCCGGCAACTCGGCCGCCATCAAATCCTCCAGGTTCACTGCGACGACAGGGCGGCGTTCTTCGCCGTCTTCGCGCAGGCGATGCGCGCGCGCTTGCACCTGCGTCAGTTCGCGGTGGGCCTGCGCATCCAGGTTGGACATCCGAGTCTCAGCGGTCACGCAGCACCTGCCTTGCATCGGCGACTCGTTCGCAGGCAACGTCGAGGCGCTGCATATCGATTGGAGCGAGCGCACTGCCGCCAGCCAACTGCCGGCCGGCCAGCCGAATGATCGTGGCTTCCCGGTCGAGCACGCCGAGGGCCGCGCGCCAGTACGCGTGCACGGCGCCGACGGGCGGACGCGGCCGGCGTGCCGGAGCATCGTCTTGTGCTTCGGCGCGGTCGAATAGGTCGCTGACGTCCAAACCGATTGCATTAACGATCTGCTGCACGTTGCAGCCGGCGAAGCAATACGCGAGCACGCGGCCGTCGTCGCCTTGGGCGACGGCCAGGCTCGGACCGAGGTCGTCGTGCGCGGGGCAGCGCGCGACCCAGCCGTTGCGGCTCGCGCGGACGTGGCTCAGACGCTCAAGGAGATGTTGCACTGGGGGCAAGACGTCGCTCACTGCGTGTCCGACACGGTCGCGGACTTGGTGGAGCCGCGCAGGTTCGCGTTCTCGAAGTCCTCGATGTCCTGGTAGGTGTAGATCACGCGCTTGCCGAGCTTGCGGAAGCGCGGGCCGATGTTTTCGCGACGCCAGCGGGCCAGGGTCTTGGGATCAACCTTCCAATGCGTGGCAAGCTCGGCGGTGGTGAAGAAACGGAACGGTTGGGGGCGTTCGGGAGCGCTCATGGACAGTAGGGTAGTTACGGGAATGCAACCAGTTTCAGCATTCCAAACACGCTGTAAAGGCCAAATTTTCGGCACTTTTTTGTCATGTGAAGGCATGGGTACAGGAGCCCCCATAAGCCAGCACTAGCCCTCATGGCGTGACTCGCCTCGAGGGCGCACCCATCACCTCGGCGGACGAACATGCGCCAAAGTGCGCGAACTCAGTGGTTGGTGCGGTGGGAGCAGCGACGCCGGCTGGAGAGTTGTTGCGTGTTGCGCCCCTAGGGAGACGCAACAGCGCAACAACATCCGGGGGATCGTCCGAGACGGCGAAGGGGACAACCGCAATGTCCGCCGGCCTGAGGCAACACAACAGAGAGCAGGGTGCATCCCTCTCTCCCCACGGACCTGACTCCGACAGCCCCTCGCACGCAGGTTGTTGTGTTGCGCGTGTTGCGTTTCCTTAGGCGCGCAACACGCAACATGCCGGTCGCGCCGGGCTCGGGCGGGACGCCGTCGACTGCGGTAGCGAGTGGCCGGCACAGCCGGACCGCTGGCGTCGTGTTGCGAGTGTTGCGTTTCCTAAGGAGTGCAACACGCAACAACGCCTCCCGGACCAGGAGAGCGTGACGGTGGTGATGGTCGTGACGGTGTATCCGGACCTGTCACTACGGCCGAAAACAGAAGGTCGCCCGCGCCCGCGGGTTCGAGAACGCCAAACGCAGGCGTAATCCGCCGAACCATTGTTGGCGGGGTTTCAGCCGCCAGCTAATTCTGCAAATTTGCAGAATGAAGCGCCGCCGCCCAGCCGAGGCGACGGTGCGGGCATGGCGTCAGAGGCCGAGCAGGTAAGCGCGGCGCTGACTGAGCGCAGCGTCGGCCTGCGTGGTCGGCACGACCGTCACCACCATCACGGGCAAGGCGGCGGTGACGATGGTGACGGTCTATCCGAACCTTGAGCTACTCGCGAAAAGAGAAGGTGCTCATACGTCGCCGGGCGATTGTGCAAAACAGATCGCCACCGAACTCCTCCACGCAGGGCGCGGAGGCTGAGTCCGGTCACTCTTCGGCCGCGACGCCGACATAGCGGGCATAGCCCAAGCCCTCGGGATTGACGTACAGCGTGCGCTTCCCCGGCGCGGTGAGCCGGATCGCATACCAGTGCCCAAGGGCGTTGCGCCCGCCGAATGCCCTCATCCAGTCATGTGCCTGAAAGAAGTTGGCGGCGAAGGCGTCGTAGTCGTCAGGGGTGAGCGCGCGTTCTGCTTCGATCACGACGTCGACCTCGTCGTGCCAGTGAGGGATGCCGGTCGCGTGGAGCACATCCCCCAGATCACCGGGTTTGCGGGCGAAGCGGACGCGCGGCAGGGTGGGTTCGTTCATGGCCATCTCCTTGTCGATGCGGACGTGCATGAACGCTTCACCTTTCGAAGGAAGCAAGCGACATACAGGGCGTGCGGCCAGACCCCGAACTTCCGGACAGCTAACAGACAGCGAGCCGAGGGGTGCCCGGCTCGCCATCGGGTTACGCGGCGGCGTCGCCAGTCTGTGCAGCTTCGGTCTGGATGCGGTAGACCCGCTCCTCCTTTCCTTCCTTATTAGATGTCAGCGAATAGCCCTTCTTGCGGATGGTGCCGGCGAAGAATCCACGTACCGAGTGCGCCTGCCAGTTCGTCGCCGCCATCACCTGCGGGATCGTCGCGCCTTCCGGGCGGGACAGCAGGCTAACGACCAGATCCAGCCGGGGCTGCTTGGTGTTGGAGGTCGGCGCTGCGTCGCTGGCCAGCGGTTCGGCGGGTGCTGCGCCCGCTTCCGCGACCGTGTTGCCGCCGACATCGGGGACTGCTCCGCAGGCAGCACTCGATTCCGGTGGCGGCTCCGGCCTCCACTCGTAGCCCACCGTCAGCCAGCCAGCTTCGGTTAGTCGGTGGCCGCCGCCGTCGGCGACAATCAGCTCGTTGAGCAGCAGGCCGCGCACCACCGCCGTGCGTGCGCCGCCTTTGAGGTTGTCGGGGAAGTTCTCGACCCGACCGTCGGTCTCGACGGCGAGAAGGATCAGAGCGCGCTGGCTGTCAGTAAGGTTCGTCATGGCTCCCTTCCTTCAGTCAGCAAGCACTTCGCGGATGGCCCGCTGGATGTTCACCTCGCCCTTGGCGATGGCGACGAGTAGATCATCGGGCAGGATCTCGATGGCGTGGATGGCACGCCGTTCAACCTCGCGGCGGAGCAGCTCCGGCCAATTGCTGATCGTGTCGAGCCGCTCCAGCGCGAGGCGGTTGTTGCGCTTCATGCCGTTGAGGTAATCCTTCAGTTGCTGCGTCTTGTGGTGCATGGCAGGCCTCCGTGGCCGTCGTTGGGTGACGGCATGAACGCTTCGTGCGCGGAGGAATCCAAGCGGTTTCGCCGATAAAGAATGGTCGTTCTCCATCGCGTACAGGTGTCGGACACGTTCGTGCAGAGCGCTTCGAAGAAGCCGCCGACACACGATTAATTGTCGTTATGGCGACAATTAATTCTTCGCCAGAGAAACCGGCCAATTGGCCTATTTCTTTTGAGTCTAAGCAAAGTTCATCGGCACGCAGGGTGAGATCGGCCAATTGGCCGATCTGCTGACGCTGTCGAAATCGGTCAACCACCTTCTGCTGCCGGGTGCGAACCCACCCTGCTAAGTGCGAACCAAAAAAGTGCAAACCTAATTCGCAATTCTGACGCTAGCGGGGTTTTGCGGCCTTGCCCCCCGCTTTACCTAAGCTGAAGGAAGGACCCGCGTTTTTCCCGGTCGTCGCGCAACGTGTGCGCGTGTGTGTGGCGCGCGTTGAGATAACCACCGCGGGCTCGCCTTCTTTATAAGTCGCGCGCACGACGCGTTACGTTGCGACTGTCGGCCTTGGATAAAAGGCCAGATAATCTTAGCCGTCACCATCTGGATCAGGCAGGACGACGATATGGAATACGACGATAAGATCAGAACAAAGAAGGCGGTCGTTGTCTGCTTGCGCGACATGGGCGACGGCACTAGTCGCTTCTTCTTCGACGATGTAGATGGAAATCAGGAGTCACTTCCGATTGACTGGAAGCACAACTCCTTCTTCACCTTCACGCCGGCCTTCGACAACGCCGCGCTCGATGAGATGAGCCTGGATGACGATTGGTACCAACAGATCGGGGTGATGCTAGCCGCACGCCTTCTGGCTTTGAACAAGCGCGTGAAGTAGGGGAAACGCCCAGAACTTAAAGCGGCTGCTTCGTGCACTTGGCAACGTACTGGGAGTCGTTGCCATGAATAGAGTCAACAAACTTCACGAGCATGTCGCCAGTCGTCACCGAGTACGTTCCAGCCAGCGTGAATTCGGTTTCCGAAGTTTGGCTATAGAGCGAAAACCTATCCACCGAACCCCAAAGCACAAAGTCTCCGTACAGATCACCGCCCCTTGTGAACAGAGTGCCATTGCCCCTCTCCCAGAGCTTCAGAATAGGTCCATACCGGACGTAGGTCATCTCCAGATGGCTGCTCTTTATGGTCTGCCCGTTCTTAAACGACCTGGCCCCATCGCATTTCACAAGCGCTGTTTCATAGTCCAGGATCCCAACAGCCAAGTAGCCAATCGTCAGGGCAGTGGCTGAAAGGACTAAACATCCGAACCCTTTGAGCAGAAGGTGGATTACCTGAGATGTTCTTTTCTTGCTGCTGACGTCCATGCCTGCATCTATGCTGACGGCCTTGTGGCCATTGTGGGAATCATATCCGCGCCTGTCGTGCCCTGTCCGATTCCACGAAGATCCATTCCGTCGGGCCAGATGTGAAGACGACCGGCGCATAGCGGCCGCCTGCACTCCTCTTCAACGCGACCTCACTCACGCGGATGCGGAAGGCGGGCGCGATCTCCTTCCTGACCGATTCGACGCTGCCGTCAACGGATGGGTGGCAGAAGTGGCGCTTGCCGCCGATCTTCTGGATGTAGGTCGATCGGCCTATCTTTGAGATCTGAAAAGGAAGGACGCCGCCGTTGCGGTCCATCCGCCAAATCTATTCCAAGTCGTCCCACGAGGACTTAGATCGCGTGTCAAACTTCGCCACAACGTAGATGTCTCCTGGCGCGCTCTCGTGATCTTCCATCACCAAATGGATGCCGTGGAGCTTCGAATGCTGCCGAATGCTGGCGACGTATTTGTTCGACTTCGCTCCCCAGAAGTTGAGGCTCTCGACCACCCCGCCTTTACCGTCGACGCCGAGTAGCTGCTGCTGATAGACCGCGCTGCCACGCAGCCGGTTCTTATCCGGCATCGGAAATGCAGATATTGCGTATGTCAACGGATGATGGAAATCATCTGGTCGTTCCGAAGACCGAGTCCAGGCTCCCTCTCTAAAGACGTACCAACAACGGGTACAGATTTGGCCGCCTCTGTCTCCGACGACTAAGCAGTCGGCACCGCGGGTCCAGACTTCAAGATTCCGACTTGGCTTGCTCCGATCGTCCTTGAGATCGGCGCTATTGGCTAGCTGGCCCTGGCAGATGGGGCAGGTTGCGTCCGCATCGCTCGCCACCAAAGGGAGCGACATTGTCATCAGAGCAAACCCGCATACAAACTGGCGCCGATCCATACGCTCTCCGTTGCCTTCCGTCCTAGATAGCTAAGGCTACTACTTGTCGGCAGCCATTTCGATGGCGTCGTCCGAACCAAGCCTCGGCTCGGCAGCCGCTTCCTACCCTCTGCTTCCGCGCATAGTTCAAGGTCCGGATACACCATCACAAGCGTCACGACCGTCACGGCGGTGCATAGACACCGCAGCCTTCTCTTTTTCGCGTGAGTCCAAGGTCCGGATACACCGTCACCATCGTCACCATCGTCACCATCGTCACGACTGTCACATCAGCGAAATCGCGCTTGCAGCGCCGTCGTCGTGACGGCATCGTGGTCATCAGGCCAGTGCAGCGAGATACAGAATGAAAAACACGAAGCGCAATCTATCCCGGCAGGCAGCGTGCCCATCCAAGCGCGAGGCCAACTTGCGCGACAGGCTTGAGAAGAAGCTACTGAAGGTCTGCGCCGACATCGGCTGGATCTGTGGCTGGCGGAAGGAGCGCATGATCGCCACTCCGGTCGCAAGGCGTTCGTCGTGGCGTCGGGTGATGCTGGGGCGCGCGCTGGCGGCCGAAGCCAAGATGGGAGGGGCCGAGGCGTTCCTCCCCGTCGAGGCAACGTTTTTATCAAGCAGGCGAGCCGCTCGTGCCCAGGCTGAGCCGGCAGCCGCAGAGGGCGGCTTGGCCGACTTCGCCATCGACTTGCAGGATGAACTGGTGAGGTTAGGACGCGTGGGTATCAGCTCTAGCGAGGTCGCCAGAGCGCTCGGCAATAGGCGCGCGGTCGGTCGGCAACCACGGGAGCGGAGCCGATAGGGGTAAAGCCGTAGCAAAAGAAAGGCCCCGTGGTGGACTGATCCCGCAGAGATTGGAGGGGGCAACCTTCCAGGGTCAGTTCATTGCCAGGGCCTTTCTAAAACTAATTCCAGCCGACCGAGTTACTGATTTCGCAAGAAATTTATCGGATCTGCGCAAAATTCATACCCACTCGACAGCTTAATTTTTTGCATGATCAAATCAAGGATCGGATCAATGACTTCGCCGCTACCGTAAAGCACTAACTTGCAATCGAGGGCGACAGCTGCAGCCAAAATAGCCTGCAGGTGTTCAGCTGAAAACTCTCGCAAATCTAAGGCGCAAACCACATCGTCATCCCAGACTTCGATCCAATCTCCGTCCTTTTGACCAAACATTTTCGCTTCAGGGCTCCATGATTCCGCGCGAGGCAGTATCCCGCCTACAGCACCAACGGCGGCATCAATATCCAACCCTTCCCAGTAATTCGGGAAATTATCGCCAGTTCCGCCACCATCTCCCTTGAGCGATCCCGGCTTACGATATTCATCAAGAACCCGCCTAGTGTCACCATACACACGCTTCAACCCGTGCACTGGCACTAGCGCAAATTTAAACTGCCAGATCGCCATCATCTGCCCCTTCTATATTTTGGCGGCTTTACATTTCCAACAGTATCCAACACGTCCTTGGCAGTGTTGAAATTGGTCCCCGAGACAGGGAAATCTACCCGCTGAAATAAAAGCTTATCTAATTTTCCCAATTGCTTAGCCGCCAGAAATCGATTATTTCCGACAACGATAAACGGAACATCATCCACCATTACGTATTTAATCACAGGATTTTGAATTCCATCAGAATCCATGGATTTAACGAGACGCGTAAATGCCTTATCAGCCATCGCATCAGTAAAGCGGAATTTATTCGGATCGAAGCCAAGCCCAGCTATCCGCGGAAGAAGGGGGCTTTTTGCGGCTTTACAGGCAGCCCTTACGCCAGCGCGACCTGCCGCATTCGCCAGACCTCCAAGCCCGAACCCCATCTCCCAGGGAGCGCTACTTGGCTGCAACTCCCCACTGCCTTTAGGTGCGGTGTAATACACATCACTCTGCGTAAATAGCATGACAAGTGTGCCGCCGTACGGGTCTTGCTTGTAAGCCCGCGCTGGATCTGGAGAGCCAATTACTTGTAGACCTAATGGGTCAATCTGGGTAGTCGGATTCCCTCCCGCGTAGGCGTATGTACTGACGCCGCCATCCAATCCAATCGGATCGCTTTGGATGTAGCGCCCGGTTGCCGGTTCGTAGTCGCGAAAATAGTTGTAGACCAGTCCGCTAGCGGTATCGTAGCGCTGCCCCGGAAACCGCATGTTGAACACGAACGCAGTTCCGTCTAGATCCGGATCCTGATTCGGCGGACTGTTGCCAAACGTCTCACTCTTAGCATCCCAAGTCCAAATCGCGACGTTTCGCGTCGGGTCGATGACAGAGCGCGGCGTGCCCAGATGATCAGGCTGCACGTACTTCAGTGACTGGCCGGCGGCCGCACCGGCTAACAGGCCAACCGGAGCGCTGCCCATCCAAACGGCTTGTTGGATTGCCGCGCCAGTGCTGTCGTAATCGCCGATCCACTGACCGCCCTCGTCGTACAGCGTGTAGGTTGTTACCGGGCCGCTATCAGAGTTGATCGCCGCAACGCGTTCACCGATGGCGTTGTAGCGGTAGCCCATTTTCACCACACCGCCCAACTTGAGCTGCTTCATCCGGTCATTGGCGTTGTAAACGAACTCTTTAGCCGCACCCCCAATGCTTGTCGTATTGCCAACCGCGTCGTGTCCACGACTGGTGGCACCCACGCTGTTCAAACGATGGTTGGTGGTTGAGTAGCTGTAGGTGTCGGTAATGCCAGCACGCAGCAGGCTGGTGCGGTTGCCGGTCTTGTCGTACCCATACGTTTCCAGCGGGGTCGCGCTGGGGCCATCCTTGGTGATCTTCAGTCGGCTCAAGGTGTCGTAGTCGTAACTGGCCTGCGTCGCGATGTACTGCCCGTCTTTCAGCTGGGTCAATTCGCCAACCGTGTTGTAGCCATAGCCCAACGACAAGCCGCCACTGGCCGGGTCGAAGATGGTCTTCGGGCGGTAGTCCTGGTCGTAAGTACGGCTCAATACGCGGGCGTTGCCGTACGTCCAATTGGTGACCGGGCCAAACGGCTCATACGTCGCATTGTTCAACAGCACCGTGCGGGTACCGCCGGCCGGCTTGACGCCGACTTCCTTGATCCGTTGTTGCCCGTCACGCAGGTAATCGACAACTGCGCCATCGGGGTAGGTCACCATCCGCAGGTCGCCGGCGTTTGTGTACTGGTAGCGAAGCAGGAAGCTCTTGCCCGCGACGGTCTGCACCTTGCGCACGACTTGGCCGAAGCGGTCGTAGCAGTACTTCAGTTCGGTGCCATCGTGGCGCATCGCGGATACGCGGCCCAGGGCGAAGGTTTCGCCGGCTGCGCATTGAGTGTTGACGGTGTCGTAGTCGTACTCGACATCGGCTGGGCCTGCAGCGGTGTAGAAGATCGCCTTGGGGCGGTTCAATGCGTCGTAGGTATAGCGGTGCGCGGCGTCGTCGTTGGCGTCCTTCTTGGTCGCCAGTTGGCCGGCCGGGTTGTAGGTGTAGTCGGTGACGCCGGTGTCCGGGCTGGTCAGCTTGGTGCGGTCGCCGAAACCATTGTAGGCGTAGTCGGTGTCGAGACGTTTGGGGTCTTTGACCTTGGTGACCTGGTCGAAGGCGTTGTATTCCAGATTCGTCTCAACGTTCAGTCCGCCCACGTCTTGCATGGTGGTGATGAGGCGATTGAGCGGGTCGTAGGTCTGGTCGTTGTTCCGCAGCAGCGCGTCGGTCGTCCGGTCAGGATTGCCGTTCTTGTCGTAGCGGAAGCCGGTGGGGTTCGCAGATGCGTCCTTGAGCGTTTCCAACTGGCCCAGAACGTTGAACACGCGCGACAGGGTTTGCTTGAGCGTGTCGCTCGCGGTCCTGGTGTCTTCCTGCTTACGATTGCCGGCCAGATCCAAGGTGTAATGGATGTAGTTGCCGGCGTTGTCGGTGATACGGGTCAGGCGCTGGGCCGCGTCGTAGGTGTAGCTGGTGGCCACATTGCCCGGCAGGGTGACCTTCTTGACCAGACCGGTTGGCCAGTGTTCGACGCGGGTGATGCGGTCGTCGGTCTCTACCGCATTGTCGGCGCCGCGGATCTTGGTCGCGGTGAGCCAGCCACGCGAGTTGTACTCGTAGTCAGTCACTACGCCGTTGGCGTCCAGCACCGACAGAGGCCGGCCCTGTGGGTCGTAGCCCAGCACTTCGGTGGCGCGGTTGAGTGCGTCGATGGTCTTGCGCAGGTCGCCCTTGCGGAAAGTGCACAACGCGGGCTGGGTGGCGCAGGTGCTGTCGTCGCTGCCGTAGTACTCGAAGCGGACCACGTCGCTGACATCGCTGCGCGGCCCGTCGACCGACTTGGGCAGGCCCAGGATCGGGCAGGCGCTGTTGCTGGCCGCGACGTCGGCAGCTTCGCAGTAGGCGAACGCAATGGTGCGGGTCTCGTTGGTGATGGTGTCGCGCACGGCGATCGAGGCGGGCTGCAGGCGCGCGTTGCGGACGATGCGGGTTTCGCGATTGGCGATGGCTGAGTAGATCGGCCGGTTGCTGGCGATGTCGTGGCGCTGCAATGTGACGCGCTGTTTCGCCGTACCGACGGCCTCCGTGGCGGTCACGGTGCGGGCGAGCGCGCCGGTCACCGGATCGTTGGCTTCGGCGTAGGCGTACTCTGTTCTGACGTTCTTGAGATCGGTGTCGCTGGCGGGGCGGCCACGAAAGTCGCTGGTCTCGGTGTTGTAAGTGCGTCCCGCCGTGCCACGGAGATCGATCACCGCGCTGACACGACGCGGCAACGCACCGGTTCGGTTGGTCAATCCGTAGGTGGTCTGATGGCCCAGAGCGTCGGTCACCACCGTGCCGCCCTGCGATGGATAGCTCAGGGTGATTCCGTCTTTGCCGCCTTCGTGCTGGCTAGAGGTCACCCGGCCCTTTGTGTCGTAGGCGAAGGTGCTGTAACGGATATTCCCTTCGATGGTCACGCCGGTGAGATGACGCGGGAAGCGAGTGTCTTCGTAGTGGTATTTGCGGAAGCTATTTCCGGGGAACGTCACGGTCTCGACTTGCCGGCCTGGGGTGTAGCTGTAGCTAGCCAGCGTGCTGCCTTCGGAGGTGATCGAAGTGATCAGCGCGTCGCCGGAGGTATCTGCGTAAAGAAAGCGCAAGGAGCGGCCAGTCGAGTGGGTAACCTTGTCCAGGCGACCGGAGGCGTCATAGGTATAAAGCAGTGTCGTGCCATCCTCAGCGCGCTGCTCGGCCAGACGGCCCTTGCTGTCGAAGGTCAGTGTTTCGTCTTCGCGGAACAACACCCACTGAGCGCCCGACGCCACGATTCGCTCGCCGCTATCGTTGGCGGCGAAGTACGCGGTCCCGACCTTTTTGAAACGTGCCTGGTAGCCGGCGCCACCACTCAGGCCCAGTGTATTCGGAGAGATGCTCAGTCGCAGGTCCAGAGAGTGCGTCCAGCCCGTACCAAAGCCCCCAGAGAACGAGCCGATGATGGAATGGTAGCTACGCGTTAGGGCAATCCAACCCAGATCGAAGTCGGTCTGATGTTCGATCTTTTCACCGGTTTTGACGTTGCACGGATTTCCTTCTTCGTCGCACTTCTCGATAATTTGATTAGTAGTGACCGTTGCGACGAAATCCTCGCCCGCACAAGCCCCGTATTCATTTTTCCAGTTGGTATAAGGCTTAGGGCATTGCATACGGCGCATTCGTGTGAACTCAGCCGTGCCCTCTTGATCCTTTACACAGGGTCTTTGTGCGGTGTTATCGCCGCTGAAGTGCAAGACGGTGTAGTTACGCGTCTCCATCATTCCAACTGTGGATGGATCGGGCGGTGTCCACGCGTTGTCAGGTGTCGCTTTCGACGTGGCCGGGCAGGAGGGATTGAGGTCGTTGTAGAACGCTTCCGCTTCGGCAACAGCTTGCTGTTCACTGGGATAGTCCATTCCGCTACCAAAACCGGCGTCGTACTTCCAATCCGGATCCAACGGTGCGGTCAGGCCCATCCAATAAGTGATGTTGGTATAGCCTTCATCGGTAACGACGGGAGGACCCTTGATGGCGTCGATGTGTGGATACGGATTGGGGGCGGTTTGAGGTAATCCGGGGGGGCGAGGCAGAGCCTTGATCGCCGCGGCTGCTTCAGCCTGCGTGTTATGAACTGTGGCCTGCCCGGTTGGCGCGGTGATCTGCCATGTTATTTGGGTTTCCTGCTGCTGCGCAGTGACGCTTGCGCTGCACAGAAGCATGGACCAACAGAAGGCCTGTCTAAGCCAGCCTCCGGGTCGGGTGGACCGAGTTATCTCGGCTCTCGATGTCAGGCGACGTATCCTTGTGAACATGGCTAATTCCCGGAGTCGTTAAAAAAGGAGTTCGGCGTGGTCAATAAGCGAACGCGACCATCCGGAGCGGCGTCGCTCCAGACGGATAAATACGGCGAGCTGATTCGGACGACGTTTGCGGCCTGGCCCGGAAGGTCACGGGCGGCAGTGGCGCGATTGATGGCAAGTCCATTTGCACTGCTCCATGTCGTTTAGACCGTTCTAACGGTCGAGTGTCGCGTCTGATGCGACACCTTCGGCGTGCTGACGGCCGAGTATGCGCGGGGAGTATTGCATCGAAGCGCGAAGCGTCAAGGCGATCTCGTCAATGATGTGACGCTGGCCTCGTTGTGATCGGTGGGCCGGTTGTCCTTGTTCAGGCGACGAGCCGTATTCAGGTGGACAAGCCAATGGTCCGGTGCAACCCCGCCAAGCGCTATGGAGACGTAGTCCCTGTTGAGGGCACCAAAGCGGATGATGGTTTCCGCATTGCCAGGGCGAGTGGTCATGCGAACTTCGGTGGATACATCATCATCCAGATGGCGAAGCCGGGCGTGGGCGCGTGCGGCAGCGAGTGCGATCTCGCGATCCGTGAAGCGCGCAATAGGCGGGGCGTCGTCAATCGAAACCAGCCAGGCCAGCGGGTGCCGTTTCGATACGTCGAAAATGACAGTGGTGTTCGTGCAGATTCCCATGACGAATGCTCACGGCAATGAATGTCGAGGCGACGGTATCAGCGCGCTCAGCCGATATCTGTAGGATTTCCCTGATTCGTCGTGGACGTTTGTCCACGCTCATGTAGACGTTTGTCCACATCGCGTAAGCGGTCGGCTACGTTTGCATCGACGCGACGCAGTTTCAAAATGATTGTGTTGCCAATCGCGAGATGACTTCGGCTAAGTCGCGTCCCAGGACGACGTAGTCGAGGGAGTCGATGATTCGCGTGTTTGTCGTGGACGACCATCCGCTGGCGCGGGTGGGGTTGCGTTGGCTATTGGAAGCGCAAGCGGATATTCGGGTGATTGGCGAAGCGGCCACCCTGGACGACGCGAAGATGGCGATTCCCGCCATTGCCCCTGACGTGGTGCTATGTGACTACCAGCTTCCGGATGGCAGCGGACTGGATCTGACCCGACATCTTCTGAAGCACGATCCGGCGATGAAGATCCTGGTGGTGTCGATGGTTGACGGCGGGCCGGTGCCGCGCAGGCTACTGGCGGCCGGCGCGTTGGGCTACGTCTCCAAGGCACGCGACGGCGCCGTCGTAGTGCGGGCGGTGCGGGAGGTCGCGCAGGGGCGACGCTTTCTGGACGATGCCTTGGGCGGCCATCTCCTGTTTGAGTCCTCGCCGTTCGAGCGGCTGAGCGGACGGGAACTGGAGATCGCGATGCTGATGATTCAGGGCAAGCGTAACCACGAGATCGCGGAAGCCCTGAGCATCGCCGGCTCGACGGTGCGGACGTTACGAGCGCGGTTGCTGGCCAAGCTGGAGGTACGTGGCGAGGCCGCGTTGACGCGACTGGCGCTGGAATATGGGCTGGTGCGAGGGCCGGGTTAGCGGTTGGAATCGCCAACGGTGGGCCATATCCGAATCCAACCTCAATTCGAGGTCGTTACAAATCCACCTTGTTTTTGGCGCTTTGCGCACACGAGCGTTTGGTCTCAGGACCAACCGACCGGAGAAAAACGGGGTGGAGAGAGAGGAAAACGACCGGATTCGGGGTTCTTGCCGAAGACCCAAAACCAAACGCCCCTCGCGGAAGGCCGCCAGGACTGGGGCTTTCGGAGGGGCGTGCGGAGAGCGGAGAGAGTTCACCGCTGGAAACTGGCGCGCCCAAAGCACGCGGGGTCCAACTCTCTTGACGGGTTTAAACAGGCTTAAACCGGTCTAAACCGGCTCATGCCGGTTGGCCCTGTGTCGCCGCGTCCCGGCGTGCGTTGCGCCGCGGGACAGGTCGGCGGACGTCGCCTCGCCCCCAGTTGGTTCTGCCTAGACTGGCCCGTTTCGGCGGGATGACCCGCCCCCGCGCAAAGATTCTGACAGCCGCTCTGAAACCCGCCACCCCCTCGCGGCGCTTCGTGGCAGTCAAAGGCCGCCGTCAAAGCCTTCGTTCTTGGCGAGCCTCAGCAGCGCCTCGCGGTCGCGGATCTGGAGCTTTTCGTAGATGCGCGACCGATACGATCCGACCGTCGAAGCGGACATGCCGAGCTTATCGGCGATGCTCCGGCGCTCCTCACCGCGAATAATCATTCGAACGACCTCCTGCTCGCGTGCGCTCAGCAGGTCGAAGCGGGAGTATGGGAGCAGGTCTTCGCCGCCGAGCGCTTCATCCAAAAAACGTCCTCCTGCGGCGACGTCTCGTATTGCTTGGAGTACCAATGCGAAATCGGAAGCCTTCGTGACATAACCTTTTGCGCCTGCCCGCAACAGTTGTCGGGGAATGGGTCCACCCTCAAGCATCGAGACAACGACGATTTTCATGAACGGGTCCAGCGCCAGCAACTGCCGCACGACATATAGGCCATCGCCGTCGGGCAAATGAAAATCGCAAAGCACGACGTCTGGATTTAGCTCAGGGATCAAAGCCAAAGCGTCTGCGGCATTCGCGGCCTCACCTACGATAGCGATATCGATCGCATCCCCAATGACCAGGCGGAACCCGGCCCTCGTTAGCGAGTGGTCATCAACAATGAACACATGGATCATGAGCCCTCCTGGCAATGTGCGTCCCGTGGGGGTGCGACTAAGCCGCAAGAGTTCTAGAGCTATCAAGTCAATCATTTTGTTTTTGCTGTTTATCCGTCTGTTTGTAGGCGCTATGACCACAACGCGTAGTTACATCGACCACAGCGTGTAGTCGATACGACCACGCCGTGTGGTCGAATCAACTACAGCAAAATCAGACTTTTCCTACAGATTCTAGAATTCATTGATTGCATGCTTGTATTCCTCGCGATGGCGAGTTATCAACGACACCCACGGAGGGGCGTCATGCAGATTTCAGGGAAAGAATCTCGGCAACAAACGGTCGGGTTTGACTACGGCATTCGCCGGCATCCGTATCGCTCAGTTGGCGGCTCAGGTTGGGAACTTTGCGCTAGGCGCGGAGGCCGAGTCGTCAAACGCCGATATTTCAGCGACGTCCTCTACGGAAACCCTGACCGCGCGTGCGCAGCGGCCATTGCTTACCGGGAAAGGCTCCTGATGACAAATAGCAGCTGCAAAGTTCCAGCGAAGACCGCTGACGCCATCTACGACGGTGTGTCGGCTGTGCGGAAGGGCGGGCAGGTCGTGGGCTACACCGCCGAGACTCGCCTTTCGCCGGATCAGCTTCTGACCAAAACGTACAGGACCGCTCAGCGCGGACCAGCCGCTGCGTTGACGCTGGCGATTGGCGAGCGCAAGCGGCAGCTAGGAGAAAAGGGAGCTGAACTGCTGGCGGCCAACAAGCCCTCGTGCGCAATCCAGCTTTCAACTGATAAAGACGAGCATTGCGTGGCGCCCGAAGCCGCCAGCGATGCCGACGCAACCAACGCGGCGGCTCCCGATCTCCAAGACATCTATCGGCTACCCGAAGACGGCTGCGCGCCGGGCTGGCGCGTGCTGACAAAGAAAAATCGTCGTCGCGTCAGCCGTCTGTTCCTCGACCGAGATCACGGCGGAAGGGCGGGCGCGTTCGCGCGCGCGCTGGAATTCCGAGGCCCACCGGCAGCACCCCGGCGCAAAAAGTCTACGTAATCCATTTGCAGCACATTCGATACGAAAGGAGTCGGTATGGAACATCGCAGCAGAGTGAATCGTCGCTCCGTCAGGGGGGCTGCAGTAGTCGTTGCCATCGGAATCGGCTTGTGCGTAAGTCAAGCCAGCGCGCAGATGATCGTCAATGATCCGGTCAACTACGGAGCCAAGCTCCAGCAAATCGCGAAGGACGCTGCCGAGTTCGGAAAGAACGCTCAGCGTTGGCAGGAAACGGCCAACCACTACCAGCAGCAACTCATCAAGCTCCAGCGCATCAACTTCGGTCAAGGGCGAATGGAGGACAGCTTTCCCCCACGTCCCCAGGACTACGGCATGGAAGACATGTGTCCGGGTCCCGGCCGGGGCATCAAAGACCAACTGACAAGCGCGTTCCGGCAGGCCATGCCGAAGCTCGACGGCAACGTGGTCGATGAGCAACAGGGCATATGCCAGCGCCTCGTCTACGCGGAAAACGCCAAGTACAACGAGTCAGTCAACATGCTCCGTACGCTTATGCAGCGTAACCGCGAGTTCGCGCAGATCGAGAGTCAGCGCGATGGCGTCAGCAATAGCCCAGGAGCCCTCGCAGCCAACGACAACGAGGCATACCGCTTCGTGGCGCGTAACCAACTGGAGCTTGACTACTGGCAAGCGCGCATGAAGGCATACGACGATTACGTCGCGTCACTGAAGTGGGACCAGGCGCGGCTTGCGAAGCGTGCGCTCCAAGGCAAAAAGGGCGCTCTTGATGGCGTCATCCCCAGCGACGTGATCAAGTCCGCCCTGCTCAAGTAGGCGACGCCCACCATTTTTGGAACCTTGCAATGGATCTGTTTAGTGCTTCTTCGAACATTTTGGGCTGGCTGTCGCCGTCCATCGACAGTGGCGTAGCCGACTACGCCATCTTTCGGATCGTCAACGGATGGCTCACAAGTCGCATCGCAGACTTCGGCCTCGCTCTCATGGGGAGATCGATGGGCTTCGTCGGAGGCGTCGGGCTTTGCTTTGTCACCCTGTGGGTTTTTTTCCAGGGCTACCAAGTCCTGACCGGCAAGTTGCGCGATCCCCTCATGGGCCTCGTCGTCAGCGGCTTGAGGATCGTCCTGTGTTTTGGCATCGCTACGTCGATGGCGCTGGGTGGCGTAAAGCTGCATGACTTCCTAACCACTGACATGGACGAGGCCATTCATGAAATCGTCACCGGAAAGAAGGGGCAGACCACGGCCGACAGCATTGACGAGAATCTGGCATACCTCCAGATCGCGATGACCGCGATTGACGGAATTCAGGTTCTCGACGGAAACCCCGAACTTGTGGAGGAGAAACGTACCGCGAAGCTCTTGGCCGGCCTTGGCGCCGCCGGGCCAGCGCTGGCCGCAGGCGTGATGCTGCTGTTGATGAAGTTCGTGGTCGCCATGTGGGTCGGTTTTGGACCACTGTTCATCTTCGCCCTCGCATTTGATGCGACAAAAGGGATGTTCCACCGCTGGCTTCAGTACGGGCTAGGCACCCTGTTCTCGATGGCAATGTTGAGCTTCGTCTCAAATCTGATCCTGGATCTGATGATCCGAGTCTCGGCGGCGATGTGGTTGGCGAAACTGGTCAACATTCCGGGCATGAGCGCGGAAGGAATTTCAAGCCAAGCTATGCAGCAGGGCGGGCTCGGGCTAGTGCTCACCATGCTCATCATTTCGGTACCGCCTGTTGCTGCCCATTTCTTCCAAGGGCAAGTCGGTAGCTTCCTGCAATTCTCTGCCTTCAACAATTCAAATCAGAGCCAACCCGGTCCCCAGGGACAGCCGCCCGGCTCATACTCCCAGGGTGACCGCGTCTCGCCCCCAAGAGAAGGCAATACTGGAAGAACTTTTGATGCCGGTGCCAGGCACATGCCGACCGGCCAGCCAGACTCTCAGAACAACAACGAGATCAAAAAAAGATGAAGCCGGCCATTCTTCTAATCATGATGGTTTCGATAGTCCCTTTTATTCATACCGCTCGCGCCGAGGGAGGTTGTCCGCCAGGAATGATTCCCCACCAGGGAGCTAATACCTCTTCTTGTGGCCCGATACCCAGCAGCAGACCCCAAATTCAGTGGTCATCGCGTTGGGGTGCGATCACCCAGGACCCGCAAAACCGGATTATGGGAGCAGCCGCAGATCAGAAGTCCAAGCGACTGGCAGTCAAGGAGGCAATAGCTTCCTGCGAGTCCCGTGGCGGTCATGCCTGCGTGCTTCTATCGACCTATAGCGATCTTTGCATAGTCACAATCCAGGGGGAGAAGGGGACTAACGATGCGACAGCGAAGTCGATTGAGGACGCGACAGAGTTAGGGATGGAAGCATGTAGTCGACGTGGCGATAGCGACTGCCACGTGTACTACAAGGCCTGCAGCCTTCCAGTCCGCGTTCAGTAAGCGTCGCTCCGTCAGGCGCGAAAAGGAATTTCAGATGAACAAGCTCATAAAAGCAATGTTCCCTCATAGGACCGCAATAGAAAATGTCCAAAGCTCATCGAGATGGGCGCTGAAGTGGTCGCGCTTGTCCTTTGGCTCTTTCGCGACTTCACTTGTTGTCCTCGCCGTTGCTGGCGTCACGCACTCGGTGGGCACGATGACAGCAGGCATTTTTCTCGCGCTGGCATCGACGCTGCTACACACAATCGCTGCGGGGTTTCACAGTAATGTCTACTTCGACTCGCGTCGTGCGCTAAAGGCCGAGCCCGCCTACGCCGCGCATCGTGAAGTACATCAACGCATCAAGCGATCTGTCGCATTGCACTGGTTCGGTTCAACCCTAGTCATGGCAGCGGTGCCTTTAGTTCCCTTTGCGTACTTGCTTCCACCGCTGTGGTTCGTTCTGTTCGGATTGACGGTTGGGTTATTCATGGCCGATCGCTATTCGACAAGGACAGGCAAACTTCTCGCCCGCGTCGGCGCAGCCCAGTTGGAAGCGTGACCTTGGGTCACACCATGGTCCCAACCCTATTCACACGCTCAGCGTGAGGACTAGAACAATGCAATTCGGCCTAGCCAAGCGCCCAGTTTCGATGTCTCGATCTTTGCTACTGACCTTTTCGATAGCGCTGACGTGTGTCGCGCTCGCAGTCGGCGGATGCTCAAGCAAATCTGGAACAAAAATGCCTACGTATAAACAGAACCCCAAGCCCGATGCTCTTTATGATCTGACCATCACCCTCAGCAATCCTCCCGGCCCATTTGAGGTCGTGGAAGGCTGGATGCAGTACGACATTACCAACATGGACTGCTTGCCTCCGGCCGAGTATTTCTCCGGCGTTCAGACCACCCCCATCTCAACCACTCTTCCGATCAAGCTCGACAGGACCAGCAGCAACACCTATCAGGGGCGAGTGGCTTTAGACGGTCTAATTGATGGCGACTATTTCGGGCACGGCGTCTGTCGGTTCAAGGCTATCGGCCCGGCTGTAAGATTCAAGGCGACCGGGGCTGAAGGTGAGACGAGATTCGTTGCGAGCGTCGATGCAGACGACATGGCTACCAAAACGGAGAACACGTCCTACTACTGGCGGGGCAACTACCCCAGGGACGAGAAGATCGCAAACTATCCCGACCATGGCGCCCCAAGCCCGGATAAGTATGTAGAACGTCTTCGAGGCGAACTCTTCAGCATCACGATAACCACGGCCAGGACGCCGCAGCCATGAGCATGACCACACAGCAGTACGCAAACCTAGCGCAAGATGCTTATCGATCGCCGGATCTGAGCAAAGAGGAAGAGCGTCGTACCCAAATCGATGGAGTCACGTACAAGATCCTCGATCACGTCGATAAACCATCGGGATACCAAGGAACGATTTATCAACGCGAAGATACCGGCGAGATCGTCGTTGCCCATCGGGGAAGCGAGTTCGACAACCAGCCATTCAAAGATGGCCTGCTTGCCGATGGCGGCATGGTTGCTAAGCGCGTTAATGCTCAAGCAGCGGACGCACTTGAGTTCACGCGATCCGCGATTGAGAAGGCGCAGAAGCAAGGGCATGATTTTGGCGTGGAACCGCAAGTAACCGTGACCGGGCATTCCCTCGGCGGCTGCCTTACCCAGATCACCGCCGCTAAGCTCAACCTAAACGGCGAAGCCTTCAACCCCTACGGCGCGGCCGAACTTGGCTATCGGATACCCGAAGGTGGAAATCAGGTCATTAACCACGTGATGGCCGGTGACGTGGTCAGCGCGGCGAGCAAGCACTTCGGAAAGGTGCAGATGTACGCGGAGCCCGTCGAGTTGAACGTGATGAAGGCGGCGGGTTACGACGACAACGGCAGTCAGTTCGACATCAGGAATCCGATCAAGGCTGCAGTCACCGGGGGCGATTCTCACCGGATGCATCATTTTCTCAACGTCGACGGCAATGGACAGCCAGACCGGTCGATCCTTGTCCAGCCGCAGGCGCGCGAACTTGCCGACCAGCATCGCCCCATGTTCGATAAGTACAGAGGAGACATCGAGAATATACGCGGCGGCGTCTCTGTCGGTGCTTCGGGCGTGCGTGGCCTTCAGGGCGTGGCGGACGAGATCGGCAGACTGCTTCCAGAGAAGCCTGCGGAGAGTCCCTTCAAAGACGCGCACGGTTCTCTACCGGCTGGCGGCGACCGGCCACATGATCCGCGCCAGCCAGGCCACCCCGATCACAAGATGCACGACTCCATTAATTCGGGCGTGCAAGCGATCTACGCGCGGCAGGGCATGAGCTTCGATGAATCAGGTGACCGCACTGTCGCCGCCTCCCTGGCCAGCGCCAAGCAGAGCGGTCTGCAGCGCGCTGACCACGTAGTCCCAGGAAACGCAGCTAAATCCGGCGTCGATATCTTTGTTGTCGAGGGCGATCTCCAAGACCCCGCCCATAAACGCGCTCAGGTCAACACTGCGGTAGCGGCGCAGATTCCGGTCGACGCGTCATTACAGCAGGTCGACGCTGTCAACAAGCGCCAAAGCGCAGTCGCTGTAGAAGAACCATCGCAAGAACAGACGCGCACAGCCGCACCGCGCACAGCCTAACCGCTTCCTTCAATCCGACCTTAGCCACACCGCCTCGAAAGGGGTGGACAGGAGAGCTTTGTGTCTCAACTTCCGTACCCGGCGCATATGCATTGGAAGCTACCGAATTGGCTGCGCCGGTTTTTTACATCCGGTGCTCCCGCTGGCTGCGCGGCGACCAACTATGAGTACAAGCTCATGGCCGCCCAAGCACGCAGCATTCTGTGGGGATTGCAGCCGCCGCCGTTTGAGCCACTTTCCTTTCGATACGCTTCCGGCGAAGCCATTGCATCAACCCAACGCCTTCTAGACTACGGCCTAGGCCGTCTCCGCGAAGACGTGATCGCCGCTCAGCGCTTCGGATTGACCGCTATGGTGCGCGGATTGTTGGAGGCGCAACTGCGTGTCCGCGTGGCCTACACCTTGGGCTACGTGTGCCAGGACGAACATCGGCTCAGCTATACACCGATCGAGGGACTGGAACAGATGTTGCGCACCGGCATTGCGCCGGGTTCGCGCGTCAGCCTGCATGCCTGGTTGACGCTTCCCAGTCACGAAATCATGGACCCGACCTTTTGGGCGGTGTTCCCGGCGCACTCTCACTCTGACGAGCGACAAGCCCGTGGACTCTTCTTGCATCCGGATCAGATGCAAGGGCGCAGTTACCACCCTCAGTGGGTGGGCGAAGGATTTGTCCGAAAGATTGGGGTCCTCAAGGAGCGCGAGGGATGGTAATCAGTGATGCAGTTCATTTCGATGCGGTCTGCCGAGGTTCATTGAACTGGCGCGTTTCGATCAACGGCGAGGACGACCACGTTCCGTTTGCGGGTCGCGAAGCGTGCATCGGTGCCGCCACGGCGCGTGCGCGCCGCCACCACCTCGATCATTCGGTGACAACGGAAGTGTGGGCACCGGGCTTCGGTGGAAAGCGCGAATGCATCATTCGCTTCATGACGCCGCCCGATCTTGAGGCGCTGCTACGAAATCCTTTGCCGAGCATGGAACTTCGCGAAGCCTGCGATCAATACGGGCTGTATTTCCCGTGCGTGTGGCCGGGCTGATCGCGATGCTGATTCTCTCTCGCCGGCCCTGCCAAGCCATCAAGGTCGGTCATGACATAGAGATCCGCGTCTTCCGCTGTGCAAACGGACACGTTCGCTTTGGCATAACTGCACCCCGATGCGTCCTCATTCTGCGCGAGGAACTTTTGAATCGACCTGCGCCGCAACTGCCTTCGCGCTCATCCCCGCCGAGGCAGTCTTCCGCCCTCCGACGTACCCCCCGTCGCTAGAGCGTAACCGCGGTGCAGGAACTACCCGCCGGCCAATGGGGGCCGGCGGGCTGTGATATCCGACTACACCCAGATTTAGCTATAGAGCAATCGAGGACAACATGATCGGCGATTTTCGAGCTGAAGTTGTACGAAAGCTAAGCGGCGCCCCGAACTGGAAGCGCGTCGCATTCATGGCGTTTTGTGCTGAGCCTTGTGTAGCGAACTATCGCCTATACCGGCGGGCCTATAACCGCGGCAGCATCAAAGCCCTGCGTGAGTCGCTGGATGTCGTATGGGATAGCACCGCGCTGCCCGAGTGGAAGCGCCATAGCGCGGCGGTGATCGAACGCCCCTACCAGCAACCTCCGGCGCGCAAGTGGATACGCCCCATGTCGCCACTGGAGGAGTCAGCGTATTACGGCTGTGCCGCGATTGGCTACTGCCTGGACGATACCGGGCACATGGATGACGTCGAGGCGGTAGCAGAGGTCGCGCTGTTTGCGATCATTGCCGGTCTGGGCGGTAGTCTTGCGATGATTGATAACGGACAACCGGAAAATATTAAGCGCTTGGTCGAGCAGGAGATTGATCGACTTCGGAGTTGCCTCGACGGATTGTCTGAGGCCACTGAGGACTCCCGCGACTCGATCGTCAGCACACTTCGTGAGGAAGGACGTAACGCGCGCCCTAGCATCGTGTATGCATCTCCCCTTGACTATGCCGATGCACAGTTAGTCCACAAAGAAACCGATGCCATCGAGCGAGAGCCATCCGAGTACGCCAGATGACGGTAGTGCGACCAGGACTTCGCCATTGCTCCTTACGTCGATCCGTGCCGGCGCAGCCAAGTCGCAGCCGACTAAGAAGAGCAATTGTGTGAGCGGTCGAAATGCGGCCGGCAATACGCAAATGACGCTTCCTCCCACGCCCGCTTTGACCAGCCCGCGTAGCTGCACACGCCCACCATCCTTGCGATACCCGGCGTTCGCGAATGGATCGCCAAAGGCTGCCCAGGGCGCGTTGAGCGTAAATGCCTGCCACGCCCCCTTTCGTAGGTCGGCCAAGGCGGCAGCCGTGGTGCTGCGGGTCTGACCCGCCTGCACCACCGGCAGGATTTCCGTCCCGGTGAGTGCCGCCGCCGCCGGCAGCTGCGAGAGTTTCAAATTCGCCATCGTCAATCCGCCAGAATGAAATCGCCGGCCTCTGTGACCAAGTCGTCGCCGACCTCGGTACGCAGCAAGCCGTTCTTAAAGTCGAAGGTGTGGGTCGTTTTCTGCCAGCTCGTCAGGCCATCGCGCGTCGTGCCGACCTCGGCGCGCAAGCGGTACGCGCCCCGCAATGGCGACGTGTAGCTGGCCACAGTCAAAGCCGCCGGGCTGTCGAGCGCTTGGCCCGCGATGGCGTCCAGCAATCGCAAGACATACGCAGCCCCTGCTTCGGGACCGATCGATCCCTGCCCGTGATCGACCAATTGGTCCGCCTGCAGGCGTCGGTCGCGATGCGCCCAGGCCACGACCAGGTCACCGTCGATCGACGCCGGGTAGCGTTGTCCGTTGAGCTTCAGATCACCGGGCGGATACGGCCGCGCTTGGCGCTGCGCTAGCTTGATCGAGTCTACCGGCGCCAGAGCCGGGTCCAACTGCGCACTCGACGTGCGCGTCAGTAACTTAGCCTGCACGGTCTCGCCGATGGTGTAGTCGTGCGGATCATTCGCGGCGAAGTCATCAAAAAACCAGATTCGCGCCCCGGTTGCATGCGGCACCGGCACCGTGTCCGCGCAGCCGCGCGCCAACGTGGCGGTCTGCGCTTGGGGATCGATGGCGACGACACGGACGATCTCGTCTTCGACCAGCGCAGCGGTACCGGCCGTGATCTGATCCAGTCCACGGCCCGATGCCAACTGCACCGTGGTCGTAGACGCAACCATCTCATCGGCCAGCAGCGCAGTCGGGCACCAATCCCCGACACCGGCCTCGGTGAATTCGCCATTGCCAACACGCGTGGTCAGCACGTAGTTCAGCGCCAACCCGGTCGCCTGCTCGGCTACGGCCAATACCACGCCGGCATCGGCCGGTAGTGCAGCCAGCGCCGAGGCATTCAACGTAGTAGCCAGATCGCGGTAGCTCGCCTCCATCAATCGCCGGTTCGGCGACGGCTGCGGCGCTCGATCCGGCGGCGTCCACACCGGCGGCTGCGGTTCCAGATAGGCCGTTGCCGGCAACCCGAACACGTCCTGCACCGCGGCGACGGTGATCGCGCCCTCGGCCAGTTTGCCGTCATCGAACGTGCCGACCCGCAGGACGAGGTTGTCGAGGCCACGGAACGGATCACGGATTCGGAACACGCCGCCCGGCGCGAGGACACCACCGCGGCGATCAAAGCGAAGCTTCAATCGCTTCAGACCGGAGCATGCGATGGTCAGATCGCGCGTCGCCACGCGCCCCGCCAGTTCCGCTGTGGGTAAACCCTTGTACTCCGTGGTGCTGGACGCGACGCCGCCGGTGGCTTGGATGCCGGCCAAGTCTTCAACCCGGATTTGCCGCTCTTCGTCCTTGATCGGGTCGTACCACGTCACGATCAGTTGATTCATCGCGCCGTCCTGCGCCCCGCCTTCGTCCTCCTCGATCGCCAGTAGGCCGGATTCGTAATCGAACAACGGCAGGTCTTCGACCCGATAATCATCGCGCAGTAACTTCAGCGTCAGCCGGCCGGTCGAGCGGTCGGTGTACTGAGCGGCACCGATGTGGTCGATGACGACCTGCATGAAGTCGGCGATCGACGACTGCCGGTTCCAGCGCAGACACAGGCCAAAGCCTTCAGCGTGCAGCGTGTCGGCGGCCCTTCGATAGCTGGCTTCGTCCAACACGCCACGATCCAGACCGCGGCCCCAATCCCGGTTCGTCAAGCACTCAACCAAGATGTGCGCCGGGTTCATCGCTCGGATCGCGCCACTCGCCAGCGGGACCATCGCCTTCTCGGGATACCACGGCGCCCCGTCCCAGCCGGCGAGCGCACGGCGAACCCGCATCTTCCAGGGCTTGGGATACGGATTGTTGGCGGCGATCTGGCCGTCGAAGTATTGGGTGGTGACACCGCGGAACGCAGGCGTCGGCGTGCCGTGCAGCGCGCTGAGCATGGGCAAGACGGCTTGAGCGGCATCGCCCATCAGCACATCGAGCCACCCCTTGATCCCGCCCTCGCCCTTGTCGCCGCCGAACAGATCGGGCTTGTTGATGAGGATGCGGCTGGTCTTGGTGATCGAGCCCTTCCAGGCTTCACGATCGCCGACCCGGATCTCGACAATCTCATCCAGCGGACCGCGCGACAGGCCCATGTGCAGGCCGAACAGATAGCGATGCCCGACCGTTTGCTTCTTACTGTTGCCCACGCGCTTCCTCCGCGCGCGCGAACGCGACCAGGTGCAAGCCCAAGGCATCGCCGATCGCTTCGACCACCTCGGACTCGATGCCGTCGCGCACGAACGCGCTCCAGTCCAGCCCGTAGTAGGCGAACCACTCGCGACCGCCCTGTGTGCAGAATCCGGCGCGCGCACCAAAGCCCGGCGCGCGGCGCAGATGATCCAGGGTCACGATCACTTCTTGCCGCCCTTTTGCTTGATCGGCTGGGTGCGGTATTGGCCGACGCCGAGCACCATCCAATCCGGCGTCCACACGTCGCCGAACACGACCGATTGCGGTGTGCCCTCGGTGCTTTGCGGGAACTGAAAGTCACCGAACGCGGCCGGCTTGGGTTGCGGCGGCTTCGGCCGTGCGGCCACCGAGACGAAATAGCTGATAACCCAGATCGCGAGTTGGACCCAGATGCCCATGCGTGTATCCGAAAATTAGAAGAGAGGGGAGCCGTCGAACGGCGATTTGCCGGGCAGACCGGGTACGCCGCCGTAGTTCGGGGCGTTGTTGAACTTGGTGTTGCAGATCGCGATGGACCGACCGCAGCCGGGATACGCAATGACGGCTTGGCCCACTCGCAAACCATCGCCAGCACCGAGAAGCGTCAGCCGCTCACCGGTGTGCGCGCGGATGCCGCGTCGCTCCAATCCCGCTTCGCCTAGATCCCATGCCAGGAATCCACCGGCGAACCAGCCATCCGGGTACTGGCCGAAGATGCCCGCCGTGATGACGTTGCCGGCGAGCGTGGTCAGTGACGCTGGAACGCGGTACGACTCGGGATTAACCCGGCAATTGCGGTCGTAGAGGCTGTACGGACAGCCGCGTGTCCACGCCAATCGCAATCCTGGCTGCCCGAGTGCCGCATCGAGCGATTGGCATCGGACCTCGGTGCTTTCCAACGACGGCCGATTGACGCCTGCGATGCGGCCCATCCAGACCACGCGCGCATCGCCGTCGCCTTCGTGGACGTCGCGGACGATGACCGCGACCTCGCTCGATGGCGGCAGTCCGCGATATAGCCGCGCGACCTCAAAATCGCCGGGCGCGGTGATCGTCAGCATGTCGCTGGCGGTATGGCCCGATTGGCGGATGCCGTCATCACTGATGGCAGCAGCGCCGTAGACTTGCGTGTCGAGCGCGAAGTCGCGGTCGCCTCCGGTGTAGCGCCAGCGCTGCGCGCCGCGCACGAACTCGTAAAGCCGCCGCGGATTGCCCGCAGCAGTCGATCGTTCAAGCTGTTCAAAGCTCATGCGGGTGCGGGCGTCTCAGTGTCAGGATCGCGCACAGCGCGCAGGACAATGGAAGCGTCGGCGGCGCCGTCGCTGTCGGTGTGGTGTTCGATTTCGGTGTCGTCGCTGTCGCCGCGACTCAGGACCAAGAAACTGATGCGTCGGACGTCACCCGGGCGCACGTCCACGCCGAGCGCGACATCGATCGTCAATCGCTCGGCATCGTCATCCAGCGCTACTGCGGCCGTGATCCGACGGTGGAATGCCTGCCCATTGCGCAGCTCGATCCGCACGTCGCGTCGCCCCGGTCGCAAGCCGGCAAACCGGGCCAGCCCTACATTGGCCACGTCCAGCGCCGTGGCGGTGCCGGCCAAGTTGGCGACCAATGCCAGGTCGTCGGCGTGGGTGGGCCGCCAAACCGCCTGTTGGCGGCCACGCAGGGTGTACAGCCACGACCGGACGTTGGCCCGCTCGACGCGGCCGTGCATGCGCCATTGATGCGCCTGCGATACCGCAGCCCAATCCGCCGGGTCCAATACGAACGGACGGCCGAACTCGTTGTCCAACGTCAGCAGCGCTCGCTGCCAGCCGTTCGACAACTTCTCGGTTTCATCCGGCCGTTGGGCGAGCACCGGGTAACCGCGGTACATCGGCGCATTCGCAATGACCGGCCAATCGCAGGCTTCGACCACATCGAATCGGGCGCGGACCGACGCCGCCTGATCCGTCAGGCGCGTGACCTTCGGGGGTTCTGCCAGCCGCGCCGTCCGCACCGGATACAGCCGCGTACCGCGCGGCCAAGTCTTCGTCGTCGGATGGCGCAGCGTGATCGAGGCGCCCCCAATCGCCTCAACCTCTGCCACTTCGACATCGAAGGCGGTCTTGCCACGCAGCTGCACCAGCCCGCCAACGCGGAAATCGCGGTGACGGGGATCGCAGGCGATCACACGAACGCCGAGCGCATGATCGCTCGACAGCCACTGTACATCCGGCCACATCGGCAGCGCCCAGGTACGACCGCCCCAACCGAACACCGCCAGGTCGAGCAGCACCCGCTCGCGACCGTCCACGATCATGGTGGCTTCAAACGAGCGACGCGGTGCGGAACGTAGGCCGCGCCTCTGCTCGACCTGTGTCGGGCTGGTCAGGATGTCGGTCTTCCACGCCAGCCGCTCCAGCACACCACGCGACCAATCGGGGACGAACGCCCAGGCCACGATGCGCTGGCCGGTGATAACGACGGGAATCGCGGCGAAGCCATCGAATTGAAACGAAAGCGTCGCCGCGATCACCGGCGGTCCATCGGTGCCGACCGCGATCTGCCACGTCCGCTCCGACATCGGCGCGAACGGCAGCGGCGGCGCACCCGGCGCGGTCAAGACGATGCCCTCGCCACCCGACAGAGCAGCGTCGGTCAACGTCAGCGCACGCGCGCGGTAGGCATTCCAGACGCGTACCGCGCGTTGTTGCACGCTGCTGACGTTGCCCAGGTTCAGTAACTGCGGCTCGACATGGATGCGATCGAAGAAGTCGTCGCCGAACATCGCCTGCGGTACGCCGACGCGACGGTCAGCCACATGGACCGGCACCTCTACGGTGCGCGCGCCGAAGCCGGGTTCGGCACCGATGGCGCCGGATGCACCGCCGTCCCACGCGGGCGACGATTTGAAATAGTCGCCCTGACCGCTGAAGGTCAGCGGCCAGAGGGCGGGCCAGATCATGGAGAGGTCGGTTTACTCGGTGATGCGGTAGGCGTATCCGTAGACACCGCTGTTGGGCGTGCCGGGCGGACCGTTCTTGCGGTGGATCGGAAAGATCTTCCAGCGATCACTGCCCATCGGCAGTTCCTCGCCGGGTGCGTAACTATCCATTCGGATGAAGCGCATATCGGCGGGATGACCAATGTCCGAGAACAAGCCGGCGCCACGCGGCACTGCGCTCCACAGCGGCTGTCCCGGCGCGCGGCCGGTGAGCGCGCTGTGCCCGATGTCCTTCAGCAGATTGATCGGCGCCGCCTTGCCGCGCCAACCGGCCAACAGCCGCCGTGAGTCATTGCTGTCGCCACTGGTCGCGTGCCAACGCGGGGCAATGCCTTCGTAGTCGGCTCGGATACGCGTACACGGCGAGGTGTAGTTGTAATAGGTGTCATCGAACGCGACGCTGTGGTACGGGGAATCCGCGCTATTGATGTAGGTCGCGGAGTAGTACCACTGGCTCCCATAGACGTACTGACCGGTGTTGACGACCCCAGCGGTCACCAGTCGGCCGGCACCAAAGTGCTTGAAGGTGCCGGCTTGAGTTTCCAGCACGATGTGCAGGTACGGCTGCGGCGCGGTACGGCCGAAGAAATGCACGGCGCTGTATGGGCCTTGGGCATAGTTGGTCCAACATATGGCACTCGCATCGGCTTGCACATCCGCGTTGGCACCAGCCGCAAAGCCGGTGTGACCGAAGGCACCCATAAACGGCGGCGGGCTGTTGCCGTCGCCGCCGACGAGTTGGGAAATAAACGTGGCGTAGAAGTCGCCGACATGCAGACTGAGTGCCTTACCGGTGCTGGCGGTGCGATCGCGCAGCCCATCGATCGCCCAGCCAGCGCCTTGGGCGAACAGCCGCAGCTTATCCAGCAGTTCGTTAGGATCGTTCGCGGCCGAGATTGCGTAAGCCATCAGTCCATCTTCAAGGCGAAGTAGTTATCGGGTGAGATGCGGAAGATGTTCTGGAACGCCAGCCACGTCACACCGTCGCGTTCGATGCGCGATTCCGATGCCGTCGAGAAGCCGGTCGTCCAGGCGCATCCGTCGAACTCGCCCCAGCCGTGGCGGGGCTGGGCCGTTCCGAGAATGAGCGGGAACAGCGGCGAAGAACCGTCTAGGTTGTCGCGCAGGTAAGCGCGATCCCCACCGGTGGACATCGCGCTCGGATAGACCTTACCGGAGGTTTCGGTGTCGCCGTAATCGTTCGCACCCGAGGCATAGCGATTGCAGTGAGGGCGCCACACGTTATCCGGGTAGTTAGCTATCAACGCGTAGCGGCCCGGATCGAAGAAGCCGCGGAAGTTCGCGTCCGTCGCATCGGGCGTGCCGTTCTCGGTCGAACCACAGGCTCCGATGATCAACGGGTACTCATGGATCGACGGCGGCTCGTAGGCGGTCGCAAATCCCAGATAGGCGCTGACATAGACCGTGCCGATCCGCGCCACAACCACGACGCGTTGCCCGTTGATGGCGAGCCAGTAAGCAAATGGACCATTGCGCAACGGCAGGTGCCGCAGTCCGCTGTTGTTGACCTGCGTGCGCAGGTTCAGCAACGGGTTATGGCTGCGAAAGCCGTACCAGTTGAGGTTGTACGCCGCGCGCGCGGGTTCTTCAAACAGTTCGGCACCGATGAAGATCGATTGGCGACCGTCGAGGCCAGGGGCCTTTACGATCCATTGAGCACGGTCCTCCAGTTCGAAGTCGGCGTTGAAGTCGGTATGGAACGACAAGTCATTGCAATCCAGCGGCGTCGCGCCGTTCGTGGCCGAGAACACCACGCGCCAGAATCGGGCTGCAGTTGAATTTCCCGTCACCAGGAACGTTTGGCGCGCCCGTGCCGAAGGCCACCGCACACCAGACCAAGCTTGCACACGCAACCACACCGCGCCGTCGTCCGATCCCTGCAGTTCGAAGGCCGCCGCGCCGCGCGCGCCCGAGTCGCCAATGCCCATCGTGACCGCCCGGACGGCGACCGGTCCGATCAATTCGATCCCCGCAACAGCGGGAAGATCGGCAACCGCACGAGTGCCCCACGTATCCATTGCGTTATCGAACAGCGCGGACAGATTGGTGAAATTGCCCGTGCGGAAGTTCGGGTTTCGCACACCCCATCGGCGTACCAGGGTCCAAGGCGGCGATGTGTTCAACGTAAAGCGATCACCGGCCGTGAAGGCCATAGATCCCGCATTGATCCGAAAGCGGAGCCGCTCGTGTTCAAAGGGCTGGCCGACCTGCGCGATACCCAGTTCCCCGGCGGCAGCACCGACCACTTGGAAGCGGCCCGCGTCGAGCGCAGTGACCGTGAAGCCCTCGGCGAGGCTGGCGTCGCCGCCGCGGTAGCCGCCGGTCGCGCCATCTACGCCAGTCAGCGTGCCGTTTCCAGCACCCGCGTAGAACAGCCCCCAGGCATGGCCCTCTGCGCAAAGCGCGGTTTCCAAGCGGTTGAGAAAATCGTAATAGTCGGTGGCGACACCGGTTCGAAGAGTCATAGGCACAAAAAAGCACGCCCGGCAGGGCCGGGCGCGCTGATGATTAGATTTACGGAAGCTACGCGATCGGTACAGCTGGTGAGCGCCTAGGCGGAAGCATGCTCTTAACGTTAGCCTCAAACGATTAATGCTTCTTTTCTTGTTCGCGGAGCATCTCTTTTAGCCGTTCTTTTGCGAATTGTACGTTCTGGGCTGCCGCCTTCTTCATCCAGTAGATGGCGCGCATTTGCGAATAAGAATCAGCTTTTCCAGATAACAAGGATGCGTAATTGAACTGGCATGTGGGGTCGCCATTCTCGGCACCAATCCAAGTCCAGTACTCCAACAAGTGCGTATCCCTGGTGCCATGAAACATCGCCACCTCTAAGGCCGCTGCACCCGAGCCCTGCAAGGCCTTCTTTTCCAGTTGCGCTTTTATCTGCGGAGTGATCGATTGGTCCTGTGCATCAGCGTCCCGAGCCGCACCAAGGCAAAGCAAACACGCCAAGCAAAGAGTCGACCATCTGGAGATCATCATTTTTTACCCCCTTGGGGCCAAAAGATCAGATTGCCTTCGTAACCGTAATCCCAGCCATTTTTACTAGCGCCACCGATTGCGTTGCCCAGGAAGAAGGAACCATCCGGTCGACGCCAATTCCAATACTCCGATGCGTAGGTGGCCTTCCCGGCGTGGTTGGCGAAGTCCTGCGCGGCGTTGTAGCCCTTCGCATCCGCCTTACCGGTGCGGCAAGAATTAAGCTGTACAACTTCCGCGTCCTTTAGTTGCTTCATGAACTCCGGGTCTTTACTAAGCCGTTCGTAAAGCTCTTCGCCGGTCAACAACTTTCCGTTGACTTGGAAGCGACCCGGCAAGCCATGCACGGCAATCGACAACACGTTCTTGCCGTCCTGGTACTTGTTGACCCAGCCGTTCAACGCCTCTTTCTTTGGGATTAGATTGATGTCGTCGAGCCCCAGCGGATCAATACGGCTGAGCGGATCGCTATTTACGTAAGCATAGGTATTCGTTCCGGCCGCTTGACCGATGGGATCGGATTGAACGAATCGCGCGAAAGCGCAGTGGCTAAAGGCAATGATCGGCAAGGCCAGTAGAGAGGCCAGAACGAATTTGCTGGAGTGCATCACTTTCCTCCTTGAGGTGTTGCTCTGGTGCGTTGAATGTTTCGCTGATAGACAGCGGTTTCGGCTTGCGTGGGCATCTTCCACCCCAGCGCCTCGGCACGTTCAAACCACAGTTGGTTGTTGCGCTGTAGCCCGTCAAAGTCCAATCGCTGTGCTGGCGGCATTTCATCCGGCGAGCGGTATTTGGATAAGTATCGCTCTTGCATGATGCGGAAGTACGCGTTGCCCTTTTGCAGCATTGCCACTACGTCGTTCGGCGCAACCTGCAACACCATATCGGCTGTCTTGATGCGGTCCTGCTGCCTGCCCTGCTGCCCGTAGAACTCCATCACGGTCGCGATCATGACCGCGACAGATTCGTGCTTATTGAGCGGGCGCAAGTAAATTCCGCTGGCGATCGCTTTGGGGGCAATACCCAGTTCCTGCTGATAGCCGGTATCGTGCTTGGTCCCGAAGCTGGTGGCTTCGATGTTGATCCACTGTCCCTGATCGTTCCGGAACTTGACCAGGACATGCTCAGGGGCCGTCGCCAAGGTCATGTCCAACCCGAGCTTCTGGCCGAGAACGACCAATAGCACCGGCATGGATACGCAGTTACCTTTACGGGTTGCCAGATAAGTCGAAAGGAGCTTGTTGCGGATATTCCGGCCGAACGGATCAGCCAAGTCGTAGCTGAAAGGTCGATGGTCGTTCCACGGCCCCGGTTGCGACAGCGAAGTCACCAATAACTCTAGCTTCGCTTGGCTCGACGCGCCGTTGGGGAAACGCGCCTCTATCCGAGCAGCGAAGACATCGAGTATCCGGCGCGTCTCGATGGCATCGACCGTTGGATCGATTATGCGGTCAATGGTCAACTTGGCCTTCGCCAAGTCAATCCGATCTTCGGGTGTCTGTAGGAGCTGCTGCAGCGGCGCAAGCGACTCGACCGGGACATGGGCAGCCGCACGCGGGGGCGAAGACGCGGCGGCCAGTCCGGGGGCCGGCATACCCAAGACGCACAACGCGCCCGCTAGAAGAACAAATCGCCGCATCCCTTCGCCTCATGTTCTGGGGGCATCGTAGCCCGGCCCTGGCGGGCTGTCCACCGAGGTAAGCCACTGCCGTGAAAGGAATAATGCGCTTCGCAGGTCGCATCGGCTGAGATGCTTATCCAAGATCCTGCCGCACCGTAGGGGCGTTCGCCCGAATGGTAGACAGGATGACCTGCCTCCCGGCTTGGGTACTCATCACGTTGACGATTTCGCGCGGGTCTAGATACAGGACGTTGGTGATCTGCGATCCACGACGCTCGCCTTCCGCCGCTGGGGCAGCCCGGTCAGAGATGGGACCCCGCATCGGTGCCGGCGCACGCGGCGCTGGGCTGACAAAGCCGCCCGTCGCGTAACCACGCAACCCTTCCAACGCCGACATGCCCAAGCGGTTGAATCGCTCCAGAAACGAGCGCGCGCCCGGTTGCCGAACGACTTCGCGCCGATGGACGAACTCGCCGCGGTGGACCACGCCAGCAGGCGCGTACTTCGGGCCGATGCCGGTGAAGCCACCCGACGCAAAGGTCGCCGCGGACTTGGTGGCGTTGGCGGCCAGCATCGTCATCGCCGCGGCCTGCATCGCGACCGCCGCATCCTTCACCACCTTGCCGGCCACGCCCAGCGCCACCGATGCGCCGGTGATGGGAATCGCATAGGCCGCGCCTGCCGCAGCGGCCTGCACGGGATCGGGCTGCGCCAGGTCAGGGGTGCCCTTGCCGCCCGCCGCCTTGCCGATCACCGACATTAGCTTCGCGGTTGCCATCGCCGCCAACTGCTGCGAGGCCAATTGCGCCAGCGACTTCGCCATGTCCTGCACCAGACCGGTCAGCGCCTGACGCAAGGTCAGCGCGCCGGTGGCCAGCCCTTCCAGGGCATTGCTCAGGCCGCTTTCGAAGCCGTTGGTGAGCGTAATCACAAGTTCATTCGATTGAACCTTGAGCGCGGCGACCTGAGCGGTCAAATCCTTGACCCGTTCTATCGATTCCGGGGCGCCAGTCTTGGCCGCCAGCGCATCCATTTTCGGAAGCAGCTGCTCGACTTCGGCGGCAGTTTTGGCATGCAGGTCGATCAGCTCGCGACGTGCGCCGATCTCGGTCAACAATCCAGTCTGCTGACGCGTTTGGATCGACTGCTCTTGCCGGGACTGCTCGCCGAACACGCGATCAACCTGCGCTTGCAGATCGTCCAGCTCGACCTTCGCTACATCCGTGTCGATGCGAAGCTGGATCTTCAGCGCATCGGCAGTATTGCCTTTGGCCTGCAGGTCGGCGAGCGCCTTTTTGTACTCAAGATCAAGCTCTTTCCTGCGAGCCGCCGCACCGTCACCGCGGTTGCGCATGAGAGTGACATCGGCTTCTTGGACGGTTTTGTCTAGGGCTTCATCGTCCTTGGTATCCTTCTTGCCTACTTTGTCGTGCTCCTTCTGGTCGCGCAGTAATTTGCGCTCGTCTGCCTTACGCTGACGTTCCGCATCACGAACCGCTTTCGTCTGCGCGCGGCCGGCATCGGTGGATGCCTTGGCGGCGTCTCGCTCGCGGACCTGCTCATCGATGGCCTTGCGCGTGGCCTCGGTGAGCTGCGTGGTGTCTTTGACGCCCGCCGCTTTGACGGCTTGATACTCCAGCGCCGCGCGCAATCCTTTCTCGCGTTCGATTCGCTCGATCTTGAGTTTTTCGTTCTGGTCCGTCAGCGCCTTGGTGAAGTCAGTGGCATCTTTGGTTGCTTGTTGCCGCGTTCGGCCGCCGCTGGCCTGAGCCGCGCGAAGTTGCGTCAACGAGTCGCGGACTTGATTGAACTCATCGTTGGTTCGTGCCAACTGCGATCGGACGCGTTTGATCTCGCCGTCCAGCTCCTCGCCGTAGAGAATCCGTCCCGAGCTTTGGCCTTCGTTAAAGTGACCGCCACCCCAGCCTTTCTGAATGCCCTCAAGATCGGCTAGCTCCTTCTGGAGTTGCTCTCGCTGCGCGATCAGGCGCTTGCCGGCGTCGACGCCCGTATCGATGTCTTGTTGTTCGCGAAAGCGCTGCGCTGCCTTGATCGTGCTTTCGAACTCGACCTTGGCTGCTTTTGCACTCGCGCTGGCGCTGGCGAACGCGCTGGCCAGCAGCGTGACGCCGGTAATCGCTAAACCAAGCGGTCCGCCCATCAGGGTCAGCACCGACGACAGCGCACGCACCGCGACCGCCTTCGCGCCTACCGCCGCCGTCGCCACCTGCGTAGCCGCAGCCGTCCGCGCCTGCGCGGCGGCCAGGGTGCCTTCGGCGGCGGCTACCCGCGCCGCCCCCGAGCCCGACATCGTCAGGGCGCGAGCGCGCGCCAGTTCGGCTTGCGCCGCGGTCTCGGCCGCCCGAGCTTGCGCTAATTCTTCCTGCGCCAGTCGCTGTGTCTTCTGGATGCCAGCCACTTTCGCGGCGCCCGCCGTGGCCAGCGTCGCGATCAAGCGACCCAACCCGGCGACGACCACCACGCCGACCACATTCGCCAAGCTGTCGAAGTTTTGCGACAACCCTTGGATTGAACCCGCGATCGCGGTCGACACGCCACTGGCGCGGTCTTGTTGACCAATGAACCGCGTAAACGCGTTATCCAGCTGGGTCAGGCTGCGCTCGACCGTGAGCGGCAGTTGCGAGAACTCCGCGGCGATCTTCTTCGCCTGCTCGCCGGAGAAGGCAACCCGCAGCTGCTCGCTCGTCAGCTTGCCGGCCTCGGCGAGCTTGCGCAGCTCCCCGATCGGCACGCCCATGCTGGCGGCCAGGGCCTTCATCAGCCGCGGCGCGGCGTCATTGACCGAGTTGAACTCGTCGCCGCGCAGCGTGCCAGAGGCAAACGCCTGGCTTAACTGCAAGATCGTGGACGACGCTTCAGCGCCGGTGGCGCCAGAGACCGCGAGCGCCTTGTTGATCGTCTCAGTCAAACCGAGCACTTCGCGCTGCGAGCCGCCCTGGTCTTTCAACGCACTGCTGAGGCGACCGAAGAGCGTCGCGGTGGTGTCGAGCGAGGTCGAGGTTCGCTGCGAGATCGCGAAGACCGCATCTTCGGCAAGATTAAAAGCAGCCTGCGAAGCGGTAGCGAGCTTGATCTTCGCCGAAAGATTCGCGTATCCGTCTGCCGCGCGCACCAAGCCACCGATGGCCGTGCCGGCGCTTTGCAGGCCAACAAAAGCCAGTAGCTGTGCCTTGGCCTGGCCGAGCTGACGCCCGATGGCCTCGACACTGTTGCGCGAACCATCGAAGGACTTGCTGGCGCGTCGGCCCGCGCTATCGGCCTCGTTGCCAAAGACTCGCGCGCGCACACCGGCCTGTTCCAGCGCCTGATTCAGTTGTGCGGCATTCGCCTTGATCAGCAGCGTGATCGTGGTGTCGCGGTTGGTCATGAATTGTTCGCGCGCGCAGATATGCGCTCCGGTCGCGTGAGCAGCCAGAACGGGAGACAAGAGGTCGAGATAAGACGCGCTGGGCGTCAGAACGAATTAGGGCCGCTGGAATGACTTCTCAGCGGCCCACGCAATCAAGAAAGATCCGCAACGCGCGCAGCGCTGATCAGCGCTGTTGGTGCGCGTAAGCGGACTCGGAAGATTCAGCAAGCGCTTTCGCAGCCTTCGCTCCGGCGGCTTTGGCGCTAGCGTCAATGAGATTCGGCGGGTGCGTGGGTACTTCGCAGCCGACACAAAACAGCAGGCTGATCGTAACGACGACCGCAGCGAGTCTGGGCAGTTTCATGGCATGGGTCCTATAAGAAGCGGAGAGACGCGGCCCCAAATCCCTTGGCCGCAGCCCAATTTAGCCCGCTCCAGCCCCTGCACCTGTCCCGCTGAGCGAGAGATTGATGCGCCTCACAGATTCCAACACGCCGCGCTGCGCAGTCAGGTTCCGACGCTCGGCGTCCCCATGACGGCGTTATACACCGTCACTCTGGCCCGTCCATCGGTCTTGCTTTGGTACAGCGCGGCGTCGGCCCGCTTCAGCAACTGCTGCAGGGTATCGCCCAACTCCAGGTCGGCGACACCCATGCTGAGCGTGATCTGCATACGATGGCCCTGAATCGCCAGGGGATTTTGGGTGACGGCAAGACGCAGTTCTTCGGCCACTTGTGCGGCGGCGGATTGGTCATGGTCATACAGCACCACCAGCATCTCGTCGCCTCCGTACCGCGCGATCAAGTGACCCGGATTGAGCCAATTGCGCGCGCGCAGCGCGACGATGCGGATGGCTTCATCGCCTGCCGCGTGACCGTATCGATCATTGATGTCCTTGAATCGATCAATGTCGATGAAGACCACCGACAGCGGCTGCTCTAATCGAAATGCGCGCTCCATATGTTCAAGGAGCATTCCCTCGATAGCGTCGCGCGTGATGACTCCGGTCAGGCGGTCGAACGTCCAGCGCTGCTGCGCCGCATCGCGATCCTTGCGCAACTGGTGCAGTCGGTCCGTCAAGCCAAGGAACAAGCCGAAGCCACTGAATGCCAATCCGGCGGGAAGCGCCGATTCGATCCAGTTGGTGATGGGCCACCACGCCTGATAACCGCCGACCAGCGCGACCAAGATCACCATGACCGGCGCCCATGCCAACAGCAAGTAGAGCGCTTCTCGCTGGCGATGCAAGAGCGCTCTAAATCCCGCAACGGCCACAATAGCGAACGCGGCCAGCATCACCGCGTTGCCGAAGTACGCACTCACCGCCCACACCCGGATCACCGAGACTAGCAACAGGCCACCGAGTAGTGCGCTGCAAACGTTCAATGCTCGCGCTACGCGCGGCTGGCGCTGAGGCAGACCGAGGAAAAACACGATGAAGCGTAGTCCTGTCAGCACGGCTGCGGTGCTGATCACGATGCTGGTCCTTCGGTCCCCTGCCATCTGTGCGAGCCAGGGCCATTGACCGATCTCGCCGCCGTCGATCATCAGTTTGATCAACTGCGCTAACAACGTCAGGCCCAAATAGGCGTAACCCCGTTCACTCAATGCGAAGAAGTAGCCAAACGCCAGTACGGCGATCAATGCCAGCGCCACCAGCACGGACGTTCGGTAGCGCACGAACGCTAGATCTTCTTGGTGGACTTCCTCCAGCGGCGCGATGGAGACCACCGAGGGTGTTTGGCTCGCCGCTGTAACGCGCAGATAGAGAACATCTCCGGCGCGCAGCCCGGCCGCGAGTGGAAATACGTGGAAGCGCGAAGTGCGGCGTCCACCATCGGGGTCGTGCGTGATTCGACGAAGCGGCACAGAGCCACCCGGCTGCCATAGCTCGACGGCCTTACGAGTGGGGTGGGTCAGCACCAGCTGAGGTACCTGCGTGTCCATCACTGGGGCGGTAAGGACCAAACGCCACCACTGCGGGATGTCTACGGAATTGACGACCTCGTCGTTGCCGACCGGTCGGAAATCGCGGTCGCGGCCACCGGACACGATCTGGTCGGGGGCGAGCGCGCTGGAGGACTCCAACCGCTCCAGGCGAAAATCCGAAGCAAGTGCCACGCCCGCGACGGCCCACAAGGCAAGGGCCGCAAGCACGATGGCGAAGCGCTGTCGGATTCCTTCCATTTACCGCCCTCCAAGGCCTGTGTCCAGAATAGCGAGGACGCCGGCTGAACGACGGTGAGGCGGGTCACGGTTCCCCGGCCAATCTCATGGTCCGCGACTGGATGGACCGCCCGAGAGGGGCCGCATCACCGACGCCAGCCGCACAGGCGTCGGCCTGTCTCGTTATGGGTCAGGATTTGTCGGGCTGTCAGATCGGTCAGCGTGTCCTGCCGGGAGACCAGAATCGGTCGTGTCCACTCGCATCCGGTCGTCGTCTCGGTCACGCGACCATTCGTCGTACAGGCGGTCAGCAGCGGAATCAGGCACAGCGTTCGCCACCGGCGCCAAGACGCCAGGCGTAAGATGCAGGACATCGGTGTCTACCTCAATACGAATTTCAGAATCGGCACGTTCGCGCTCTGCAAGGCGTACTTGTCGTTCGCTATCGGCAATGCGATCGGCGGCGTCTTCGCGCGCCCGCTTGCTGCCTTTCCAGCGGCCCCAGCCGAACGCCGCCAGCACCGCAGCGAGCGCGGTTAGCACCGTGGTCGCCCAAACTTTCAATGCGATCATGCGATCTGGCCCCCTGCCTTTTGATAAACGGCCAGCAAGGTTTCCAGTGGAAGTTCGCGCTGGCCGTAACCGGCATCGGGAAGCGACGCCCAGGTCTTGCGGGATTTGCGCACGGCGGAACTGATCCAGCCCTTCTTGATGTCAGCGAGCGAACCGTTCTCTCGCAACAGTTCGATGGCCGCGCGATCCTGCGCGGCCGGGCCGAAGTCGGACAGCTTCAAGCGGTTGCGCAAGGTGTTCCATGTTTTCCACAGGAATTGATAGCGACCGGCGGCGGTGGAGTGAATGCGGTACTTCGGCAGCCACACCAGCTTGCGCGGATGCTCGGCGTAACTGGTGAACCGGCCGCCACCGACCAGCACGTCGTAACCGCCGTGCTCGCTGAAGCGCTGGACGCCTTCGGCATGGGCCAGCATGTCGAGGAAGGCGATGACGTTCTGCCCGCCGGCCTGCTCAGCCGATAGGTGTGCCATCGGGGCCTCGCTGCTGGACGAGCCGACCCAGGAGGCCAGCAATAAGAAGAAAGCCCGTGACGCCCGCGGTCACCCAAAGCGGGATGCGCTCGCGCAGGTCATCGGGTAGCGACAACCACGTCGCTTGCATGGCGAGCGCGGCGCCCATCGCGCGCACGCTCGCGAAGCGCCAGGCACAGCGCCAGTTATCGATCAGTTTCATACGGGATTCCGAAGTTTTTGAAAAAAGGCAGTGACGTCACGACCGCCAGCGAAGCCGGCGTTGACGTCTTCGACGCGATCAGCGCGCAGCGCGCGATCGCGCTGCACCGCGGCGCGGTAGAAAAGGGAAAGTTGTCGCGCGGTCGCGCGCTCAATCCACGACCAGCCGTGGCCGTGCGCGATCAGAGTGCCGAGGACTCCGGTCCATTCGTCGCCGCGGTCTGCCGCTGAAGCTCCAGAGCACTGAGCACGCGCTGCAGAAAAAAATCGGCGTTGACCGCCCAGAACGTCATGAGCAGCAAGTCGCCGTGCGTGGCATTCAACGAATGCACCCACTCCACGGATTGATCGCTGGTCTGCGCCAACAATTCGATGGTGGCGCCGGGGTGCAATGCACAGACCCGGTTTAGCCGGCCGAGATCGACATTGCCATCGTCGGTCAACGTGACCAGGCCACCGACGAGCGCGGCCACCGATTCGTGCAATCGCAGGCTTTCGAAGAAGCCCAGTTCGCGCACGGTCACGGTGCGATCGCCCAGCGGCAGCGTGCGGGTAGGCTGCAACACCGCCAATTCATCGGCCACAGGCGGGGCAGCCGGTTTGATCTTGCGTGCCATCAGCCGCCCACCATCTCGATCCGGCCGAAGCCGCCCAGCGCCGCGTCTTGGGCGCGGGTCTCATCGAACAGGGCGGCGCCCGACAGCTGCAAGCTGCCCCATTCCTCGGAGATCAGGTCGAGTTGTTCGATAGGATTGAACGCGACCCGATACAGGGTGACGTTGACTCGGCGGCCGTTGACCGTGTTGATGCCGTCGAGGAACAGCATCCGCTCCGGCGGCGGCGTGTTGAACAGGGCGATGTTGATCGTCGCGCCGTGCTGATAGGTCGCCTTGAACGGCTGCGTCGAGCCCTCGACCTTGCGCAGCCCGATCACGCCGGCCGACGCCGACTCGGTCCACCAATTGGCGGCCGGCACGGTCACCGGCGGGGTGCCGCTGTCGGTCAAAGACAACTCACTCACCCAGCCGCGATCCAGGCGGATCAAATCACCGGCCTTCAGACCCGGCGGCAACAGTTCATTGCTGACGGCGCCCGCCGGTAACGTAGCCGGGATCGAGTACAGGCCCTCGGCGACGTTCTCCGGGGTGGCTTCATCGAGCGTCAGATTGACGTTCGCGGTCTTGCTCTGCACCAGTCGGCCGTAGAGCATGCGGTTGCCGCTGAACGATTCAGTCTTGTCCGAGTTTTGGACTTCCAACGCGAGCTGGAGCTGGGGTGCGTTACCAACCCACCGCAGCGGACCGGGCTTGCCATTGGCAAGGCGCTGGGCGAGGTAGACCTTGCCCTGAAACGAAAACAGGTCTTGCGCGGCCATCGGTCGCGTTGCTCCTATAAGTAAGGTGTGGCTGCCCGAAGGCAGCGGATTCAGCGGCGCAGCGAGCGCAGCAGCAGCCGGTCGATCTCGGCGGTGATCACGTCCAGGCCGGCTTGGCCCATGCGCTCGGGCCGGTCGCCCTTGCGCAACATCTGCGCCAGCGACGGGCCGTATAGGCGTTGGATCGGGGTGCGCGGGACGCGCCTTTCCCCGGAAATCGGCGTGCGCTCGTAAGCGATCGGCGTACCGCGGTATTGGCTCGTGAAGCCGCTGCGGCGAAACCCGCGCTTGCCGCGTCGTGCGCTGTAGGTCAAGCCATCAGCGGTCTTGCGAGCGCCGAAGTTCGCCAGTCCGACGCCGCGCGCGACGCCGACCAGCTCGACACCCTCGCGGGTGGTCCGCACGCTGATGCCGGCCCGAGTGCGCTGAGCCGACAGGGCGTACTCGGTTTGAATGTCGCGGCGGGCGATGACCGGCCAGCGGCGGCGCAAGGTGCCCAGCGCGCGCCGCTGGGCCACGGCGACCTTGGCCGGGATCTCGCTCACACGCTTGGCCGCCTCCAGCACGGCATTGGCATCGATGAAGATGTCCATCAGCGGCGATAGCGGATCGTCAAAGCGACTTGGACAGCGACCACCGGCAGACCTTCGGGTCGGTCGAGGAACACGATGTCCTCGACCTGCACCGGCAGTGCCTGCGGTAGCGGAATCCAATCGTCCAGCGCGTCCTCGATGTCGGCCGCAATTGCGTGGCATTGGGCTTGGGCTTCGGGCAGCGAGGCCGGCAGCGTGGCTTCGACCAACGCTTGCAGCAGCCGATGCCGACCGTGGTGCGGCTTGTTGGCATCGCGTTGAATGCCCAGCGCGGCCAGTGTCAGGCCGATAGCGTCTTCGTCGGCATGTTGAGCCGGCTCCAGCGCGACCGCCGAGCCAATCTCGGTGCGGTAGTCTTGCGCCGTCCGAATCTCGGTCAATCGCTCAGCGATGCGTTGAAGTAACAGCCACGTCGCTGCTGGTTCAGCCATGCAACACCGCCTCGTTGATGAGGCCGTCATCGGTGATCAGCGATTCCACGGTTTGGACGCGTGCGTTGATCGTGACTTCATCGCCGCGACGGAACACCCACTCGCGATTGCGAGCGAAAACGTGCCGCGCGCGCCCGATGACCTGCTGAAACTCCCCGAGACGCTCGACGCCGTCGCGCACCACAAGAGGGATGCGGACCGATGAGACATTCGGGCGCCTTGCGAGCGCGACGACGCCGAGCGTGTCGAAGATTACGTCATCCATCGCCTGGAACGGAATCACACCGTGACCTTCACCAGCAGGCCAGGGCGTTGGCAGACCGGCAGCGGATTGGACTGCGTGTGCAGGTCCGTGCCGCGGTCGAACTTGCGTGGCTCCTGCTTGGCGTAGAGCAACTGGCCCAGGGTGTTCACGGTCTCGTTGAAGTCGGCCGGCGCGACGTAGGTGGCGAACGTGTCGATCGTGCCCAGCGGAAATGCGTGGCCTTCGTTCTCGTTGATGAAGCGGCGGGCCGGCTGCCCAGCGACGCCGGTGCTGACGACTGCGCGATACTCTTCGAACACCACGCCGGCCATCGCAAAGGCGGCACGCTGATCCGTGCGGAAGAACTCGCCGTTCTGCCAGCGCTCCCACGCCTTCTCGACGCTGGGGTGATTGGTCAGCGCGGTCATGAACTCTTCGGACGCCAGCACACGGATACCCGTCATCCGCTCGCCCAGCAGGTTGTCCTCCAAGTAGTGCTTCAGTTCGATGCATTTGTCGCGGACATTGGTATTTGCATCGGCCAGTTCGAACGAGAACACCTTCGGGGTGATATCGAACACCCGATAGAAGTCGATCAGTTCACTGCCGTCCGCGTCGAGGACCACGCCCTTCAACGCGCCCATGCGCAAGTGTTCCAGCGTGATCGCATGCTTGTTGCGCATGGTCTGGAGCTTGTCGGCCATGACGCCGGCCAAGGTCTCCAACTCGGTCTCACTGCCGAACGCGCGCACGCCGATTACTTCCTCGGGCAACACGACATCGTCGTGCGGGATGTGCGGAATAGTCAGCGCGCGCAGGTTGCGGCTGCCGCGCGTGCCGACCGTGCCCGGTGCGCCGACTGGCAGCGTCGGCAACAGGTTCAGCACGCCATTGCGCATCTCGATCGAGACCTGGCGCGTGCGGACCGGCTTGATCGGAAACAGGTTCAGCTCACCCAGCCGGCCATAGGTGTTCGGCAGCAGGTTGATCGCAGCGGTCAGCGAACTGACCGAGAACGCGGGGTTATGAAACGGGTTATTCATCGGCATGGATCAGACTCCGTGGCGCACAAGGACGCCGAGCGCGCGCAGCTGCAAGACGCAGGCGGTGCGTTGTTCGGGGGTAATGGCCAGGGGCCAGGCGAGATAGCGATCGGAGACCGTCGCGTAGCGCACGACGATCAGGCCATCGGGACTCGGATCTTTGGTGGTCGTGATCGGAACGATCACGACACCGGCGACCATCTCGCGGCCATCGGTTGCGGCCGGATCGAGCGCGGCGATCTGGCCGGTCTCGGTGATGCGGCCGACAACTTGGCCCAACACCAGGGTTTGATTGGCCGCGACGGTGACTTGGTCGCGCGAGTAGAGGTGATCGGCTTCCAGCTTCAGCACGTCGCCGAGGTTCGGTCCCTCATGGACCGGGGGATACGTGGTCAATCGCATGTCAGTGCTCCTGCACCAGGGCCGCGCGCGCCTTAGCGGCCCGAAGCACGGGGTTGTCGTCGGCCAATGCGCCCGTCTTGGGCGCGGTCGGGGTGAGGTGGCTGGTGATCTCGTCGGACTGCGCGCGCAGCGCGAGCAAACGCTGGCGTGCCGCGTCGGCAGTGATGCCTTCGGCCAGATACGCCGCCGTCAGCGCCGGCTGTCCGGCCAGTTCGCACAACTCGGCAATCGCCAGTGCATCGCCGTGCGCTTGCACACGGGCAGCGTCGAGATCGGCTGCGGTCAACGCCGCAGTCGGTTGGGGGGTGGACATCGAGAGGGACTCCAAGGGAAAGGGACGCGCGAAGGCGTCGAGTTCGGTGTGCATGTGCGCGACGGCGTCGCTGAGCGTGCCGAGCCGATCGGCCAGGCCGGCATCGATCGCGTCTTGGCCGAAGTACAAGGCCGCTTCGGTCGTTCGGATCAGGTCGGCCGAGACGCCGCGCTGGTCGGCCACGGTCAGTACGAACAATTCGTACAGCCGATCGACTTCGGTTTGGATCGCGCCATGCGCGTGATCACTGAGCGCGGCATGCGGCGAACCATCGTTCTTGCGCGCGCCAGCATGGATCGGCGTGTAGATCAGCCCATCCTTCGCATCCTTCTGCGATTGATCGACGTGCAGGGCGATGACGCCGATGGAACCGACACCGGCGGTGCGCGTTAGGTAGACCTTGTCGGCCGCGCTCGCCAGCGCATAAGCCGCCGAGAACGCGGCGTCGTTGGCGACGGCCCACACCGGCTTGATCGAGCGCGCGGCATGAACCTTGTCGGCCAGATCGAACAAGCCCGCCGTCTCGCCGCCCGCGCTGTCGATCTCCAGCACGATCCCGCGCACGGAGTCGTCGGCCAGCGCAGCGTCGAGCCGGCGTGCAATCGATAGGTAGCTGGTCAGGCCCGACAGCGCGTCCAAGCCGGTAGCACGCTGCACCAGCGTGCCGTGGATCGGCAGCACGTAGATGCCTTCTTCGTTCGCCAACGTCGGCGCCGCCGTGGGCGAACCCATTTGCGGCGGCGGCAGCGTTTGCAGGTCGAACTTGGGCGCCAGCACGCTCAAGATCACATCCAACTTGGCGCGCTGGATCAGCAGCGGCGTGTTGAACACGCGCGCCGCCAGATGTGGCAGTCCGATCATTGAGTGGGTTTCGCATCAAGGGCCGGCGCGTCGGCCGGCGGTGGGGCGTGCTTGACGCCGTTGCGGGCCACAGCGCGCGGATCGGTGTCGAGCACCAGGCCGAGCGCGTCAGCACGTTGGGCGTCCGCGGCGATTTCCCGATCGATGGTTTCGGCGTCGTAGCCGGAACTGGCAATGGCCTCGCTGCGACTGATCAAGCCGGCGCGGATCGCCAGGATCAGGGCGTTGAATTCCTTCTCCGGGTCGACCCAGCTCCAACCCTGCGGCACCCATTTGCTGGCGCGGTACTGGCGCTTGCGGCGGCGATAGCCGGGCAGCTCGATTGCACCGGACAGCACCGCGGCGTCAACGAACGCATTCCAGATCGGTCGGCACAGTTGGAACACCAGCACCGAGTGCTGCACCATCTCGCATCGACGTCGGAACTCGAGCAGGCCGGCGCGGATGGACGAGTAGTTCACCCCGGTCAGATCGCCGGTCAGCTGCTCGTAGGTAATACCCATCGCGGCGGCGACGGCACGGAACTGCGATCGCAGGAAAGCGTCGTAGCTCGCGCCGACGTCGGCCGGTTGGGCGAACGTAACGCTCTCGCCCGCTTCCAGAATCTGAAGGCTTCCCGGCTCCAAGCCGAGCGGCGCATTGCCGTGCTCGTCCGGTGGTGCATCGCCCGGCAACGGATCTTCGGGGCCGTCGCGGGTGATGAAGCCTGCGAACATCGCCGCGGTCTTCTTGCGGACCAACTCGGCGTCGTCGTACTGATCCAACTCATTGAGCTTGACCAGCGCGCGCGCCAGCCACGGCTCGCCACGAATCTGACCCGGACGCAGCGGCCGAAAGATGTGTAGCACCTCGGCAGCCGGAACACGGTAGGTGTCCAGGCCACCCTGCCGGCTCATCGGCGCCATCGCGCCGTCTTGCGGGTGCGACAGATACAGGTGGTACGCGACCCGGCGCCCGAGCCGGTTGAACTCGATGCCGGCGCGGATGACGTTGCCGTTGGGCTCCTCACGGTTGAGGGTCAGCGGCAAATGCTCGGGCTCCAGCACTTGCAGTTGTAGCGGCACGGCCAAGCCGTCCTCGGGGCGACGTGGGCGCAATCGCACCAGGCACTCGCCGCCCTCCAGCAGCGCGCGGCACGCCAGCGCCTGCAAGCCGTACAGATCGGTCAGCCCAGCGGCGTCCGCCTCGTCCACGAAGTCGCGCCACAGCGCGTGCAGCGCTTCGCGCTGCGCGGTGTCGACGATCAGCGATTGCGGCTTGATGCCGGTCCCGACCGCGTTGGCGACGAATGCCTCGATCGCTGCATTGGCCCACGCATTGCGGCGGACCAGATCGCGCGATCGAATGCGTAGCGCATCGCCAGTTGCGATCAGCGCGGCGATCGCGCCGGGATTGCTGGGCTGCCACGCCGTCGAACGCCGGCCGTGACCGGCGACCTCATGCACGGGGGAACCGCCGAACATCGCGGTTCGAACGCGTGACCACCAACTCATCAGAAACCCTTGCTTGTAGTGGTCAGCAATCGGCGCGGACGCCGAGGTTGGCCTTCGGTACCGGCCAACGCCGCTTCGATCTCGCGAATCGCGGCCAGCAGTTCATCGACACTGCGGTACTCGACCAGGCGGTCGCCGAAGCTGACGCGGCGTTCGCCGCGCGCGAGCGCGTTGCGCAGCGCCTTCAGCTGCTCATGGGTGTAGGGAAGATCGGTCATCGCATGAAACGGCTCGAAATGACCCGGCGCCCTCGGCGTGAGTCAGAAACAGAAAGGCCGCCCGGTGGGGCGGCCTGTGGGTTGGGATACGGCGCTGGCTGGCTAGGGACTGGCGGCGGCCCGATGGGTTGCGCGCTCAAGGTTCGTTCCAGCTCGCGCCAGTGACGCTCCTCGAAACGATCGACGCCGGCCTGCATCGCCGCAGCGCGCGCCATGACGTAGCAGTCGAGTGCTTCGTTGCGGTCGCGGCGCTTCTCCCAAACGCGCTGCGGGTAGCCGTGGCGGTCGCGACGCGTGATCAGATGCTCGGCGGTCAACTGCTGCAAGAACTCGCCATCGATCTTCGGCAGATGCACATAGCCGGCGGGGAACGCCGGCTGCCCGTCCGGGCCGATCTCGATCGATAGCCGCAGGGCGTTGTAAAACTCCAGCTTGGCAATGCCGCCGGTCACGGCGAACAACTTCAGACCGCGTCGGATGCGCTTGCCCGGCACGCTGACATCGACCGCGGTCGGCGTGCCGATCAGCGCCGCGCCACTGCCGACGCCCTTCATAGGCAGCAGGCGTGGATCTTGAACACCGCGCGCGAACGCATAGGCTTCCTGCGTGGCGAACCCGGTGTCCAAGCCCATGCGCGTGAGCGGCAATAGCGCACCGCTGGCGTGGGTCCAGTGCTCGCCCAGCACGCCAGCCAGTTCCGACCACACCGTGTTACGGGCGGTGTCGCCCATTAGCACGCGATGCTCGACTAGCCACGTCTCGCGCCCACGCCCGAAAGCCCACACCGAGACTTCGATGCGGTCCTTCTGGATGTCGGCGCCGCCGGCCAGTAGCAACCCGCCCGCCGGCACCGTGCCGACGCGGTAATCCTCTCGCCGCTCCTGCAAGCGCTCCCAATCCGGCGCTTCGCCTTCCTCTTCCCAGGTCTCGCCCAGCTCGGTGTTCTTGAATGCCTTCAGCGCTGTCGCCGAACCCTGCGCGGATTCCCACGCGGCGGCGATGTCGGCCCAACTGCGCCAGCCGACCGGCGAGTACAAGGACGAAAGGTGGTAGCCGGCTGTCTTGCCTTTGTTCTGCGGCGCCGTAGCCCGCCATTCGCCGCCGGCCAACATCGCGGTCTTATGGTGCTCGCCGATCGGCTGCTCGCAACCCACGCAGATGTACCGCGCGGAACGAGAATCTCCCCAGGTCCATCGCAGTTGCTCAAACCGCAGCCACTGCATCTCGGCGCAATGCGGACACGGCACGAAGTACCGTCGCTGGTCGGACGCGAGGTACTCGCGCTCGATGGTGCTGGCGCCGGCAATGGTCGGCGTCGAGACCAGCAGGATCTTACGGCGGGTGAACGTTCGGGTACGGGCTTCCGCCAGCGCGACCGCATCACCTTCGCCTTCCACGTCGCGCGGGTAGCCGTCCACCTCGTCCAAGAACAGATAACGCACCGGCATCGAGCGCAGACCCACCGCGCTGTTCGCGCCGGTCAGCACCAGCACGCCGCCGCGGAACTCTTTGGCGAGGATCGTGTTGCCGGCATCCCGCGCGCGCGAGGGCGCGATGCGCTCACGCAGCGACGGCGATTCCTCGATCAGCGGATCGATGCGCTGTTTCGAATTGCGCTTCGCCATCTCGACCGTGGGCGCCACGGCCATCATCGGCCCCGGCGCGCAGGCGATGACGTACCCGATCCAGTTGTTCCCGCACTCCGTACCGCCGACCTGCGCGCCCTTCATGAAGACGACGCGCTCGGTCGCCGAGGCCGGCGACAGGTCGTTCATGATGTCGCGCAGGTACGGGGTACGCGCGGTGCGCCAGCGACCGGGCTCCGACGACGACGTGCTGGATAACACGCGATCCCGGTCCGCCCAATCGGACACGTCAAGAAATGGATCGGGCGTCAGGCCGTCGCGCCAGAATCGCGCAACGTCGTCAAAGCCGTCGTACAAGGGTTAATCCAATCGTGCGTTGAAGTCGCCGAGTTCGGCCAAGTGCTGCCGCACCTCGCGCTCCAGCGCGACGTGCATGACATGCGGATCAATGTTTAGTTCGGCCGCCAGCATCGAACTGATGCGCGCCGGCCAGTTCAACCAGGCATCGCGCTCAGCGCGCGCAAGCGCGAAGACCTGCGCCATCACCTGAGAGCGGTCAATCAACTCACCCTTGAGTTGGGCGATGCGCAGCTTGTGGTGCTGCGCCTTGAGCACCTCGTTGGCGGTGCGGGCCTGCGCGTAGGTGTTGCCGCCGCTGGGCGCGCTGGTCGGCGCACCAGCGGCGACATCGCCGGCACCTGTCCCCGAGGCCGCGCGCGCCCGCGCCGGCCGTCCCGTCGCCGACAGGCGCTCGTCCGGAGTGCGCGTGCTGGCAGTCCAGTCAGCGTCGGCTCGCGCCGCGTTGATGGTGCCGTCCGCCTCGGCGGTGATGCGGCCGGCAGCGATGGCTTTGCGCACAGCCGTATCGGACACGCCACGATGGCGGCCGTAGGCGCGGATAGAGATTCCCACGATAGAAGAATTCGATTCGGTAGAGCCTCCGCGACCGCCGGCCATCGGCGCAGATCGGGCTGTTGGAAGAGGGAACACCCCAGCGCCCATCGGGCGCTGGGGACTTACCACTCCCGGCTTACTGCTTACCCAGCATCGCGTTGACGTCCGCGAGGATGACGTCCCAATCCGGTTCGGTCGGCAAGTCGACACCGGCCGCTCCACAAAGCATGGCAACGACCGCCCAACAGCTTCGGCTCAGCGTGCCAGCCGCTTTCAAATCTTCGGGCACCAACGCGGCGGTGTCGTCGTGCGCCAGCATGTCGTGGATGTCCACTTCGAACTTGGTCAGGCTGCGGGTGATGTTGCCGAAATTACGGTGATGCTCGCTCATGGTGGCTCTTCCTGGAGACGCCGCGTCGTTGCGGCGTATGCATGAACGCTTCCTTCCAACACGATAGCAAGCGGTTTCGTCCGAACAATTTCTTTTGGAAAGGGAACACCCCAGCCCTCCCCGAAGGCTGGGGTGTTCGCTCTCCCGTGGTCAGTTATGCGGCGCGCACATCGCCGCCATAATCGCCTGCTCCAAATGACGAATGGCCGCGCGCAGGCTAGGTTGGTACTTGGCGTCCGCTACGTCCCATACCTGCATCAGCCGGGCTTGTTGCACCGCTCGGTTGAGTTGATGCACCGGCAAGCCCGCGTATTCCGGCTCCAGTCCATTGAAGCAGCGCGCAATCTCGTCATGCAGCCAGCGCAATGTCGTCTCGTCCTCGCACATCTCGCTCGGAACCCAGCGCTTTGCAGCCCAGCTACCGGTCTCATCGATGGCACGTTCCACCGGGGCCAGCTCTCTACGGCACTCGGTTATCAATCGACCCAGGATGTCCGGGTTGAGGCGGCGCGTTCGGATCGTATCGGTTCGCTCGGCAAGAATGCTGGCCAAGGCAAAGCAGGCGAACAAGGTTAAACGGGCGTCGGGACGTGAGAACGTATAACCGGACCGCAGTATCCGCTCCACGTAATCGCTGAGGCTTCGAAGCTCAGCGTCGGAAATCATGATGCTCTGATTCATGGGCTCGTCCCTGTCAAACCGCGTTGTTGCGGCGGCGTCATGAACGCTTACGTACCGGAACATCGCAAGCAGATTTGCGCCCGTCCCGGAACGTGGACAGCACACAGACAGGCTCGCAGCGGGCGAGGAAGAGGAAGAGGAAATGCCCCAGCGTCCAATGGACGCTGGGGCAGTCGCTCTCATCTCATTACGTCGCTGCTTCGTTCAGCTCCTCGACTACCGTTGCAAGGTCCATGTCCGGTTCGAATTCCAGGGAGCCGCGTTCGGCCAGAAATTGGACGATGTTGAGGCAGCTGGTGACCAGCCGCTGCGCCGCGCGCAACTCCTCGTCACTAAGCCGCGCGGGGTCGCCGTCAGCCAGTTCTTCCAAAACGCTCTCGCAATCCTTCAGGGCCAGTGCGGTGTTCTGGAATCGGCAGTAAGACATATTCGACATGGTTGCTCTCTCTGGGTTCGCCGCGTCGTTGCGGCGAGTGCATGAACGCTTCCTTCCAGACAGAAGCCAAGTGGTATCTCGCCTTCGCTCTAGCGCCGACAGGCGTCAGACAGCTTGAGCACCCCACTCCGAATCAGGCGGTTCGAAATTCTGCGGCATCTTTGGCCTGTTCCAAGCCGCTGATGGCATGCGCCAATCCGCTCTGGAATTCCGCGTCATCGCCGTAGTAGTCCATCAGCCGCTCGATCCGTTCGATAGCACGACCGATGACATGCATCGGTTCCACCGGATCGAGTCCGTCAAGATAGCGGTCGATCATCGCCAGCACTTCGCGAAAGCAGTGCTCAATAGGCGTCAGCGCTCCAGCCGGCCGTCGCCGCGCTTTGTTGTGGCGCGGCAGGATATGCCGCTCCCACGAGCCCAGTTCGGCGTCCGCACCATCCAGCAAATCACGCAGCGTGTCCGGCCGGATGCGCTGCGACCGATGCGATGAGACGCAGTGCGCCAGCATCGTGCCCAGCGCCTCGCACCGTCTCGTGGCGAGAGTTTCGAACTCGCAGTCCGCGACCAATGTGGCGCGTGCGTGGTTCACGAGAAAGTTCAACCGCCCTGCGCACAGCCGTAGATCGTCGGCCAGCTTGTTGTGTACGCCTTCACTCACGCTGCGTCTCCGTAGGCCGCGTCGGTGCGGCGACGGCATGAACGCGTCCTTTCGGCGCGAAGCCAAGGCACTGCGTCGCACTTCCCAACGCGCGCGGAGATAACCAGCGGTCGGCCGCCTTAGCTGTCCGACACCTGTCTGCAACAGAGAACAAGCGTTCTTTATCGCGAAAACCGCTTTGCTTCCTCGGCGAAGGAAGCGTTCATGTCGCCACACCAACGACGGCCACGGAGGCCAAACATGAAAGACCAAACCGAAGCGTTTAAGGATTACATCGGCGGCATGAAGAAGCACAACCGCAACGCGATGACGCAACTGCTCACCATCAACGACTGGCACGCCGCCGCGCAGCGCGAGCTGGAACGCAGGGCCTACCTAGTCCTCAACACCTTCAACGACGACGTGATGCTCGCCATCGCCAGGGGCGAGATCAACCCCTACCGAGCCATCGAAGAAGTGCTCGCCGATTGATTGACCCGCGCGCCTCGCAACGGCGGGACGCGCTTAAACAAACCCACCATCTCTAAATAAGGAAAATGCCATGACCCAGCTTACCGACAGCCAGCGCGCCCTGATTCTCCTCGCCATCGACACCCAGGGCCGTATCGAGAACTACCCCGACAACCTCAAGGGCGGCGCGCGCGCGGCGGTAGTGCGCGGCCTGCTGCGCGAGGACCTGATTGCCGCTGACGGCTCTGGCTACGCGCTCACCGCCGCCGGCTACGAGGCCGTCGACCAGCAACCGCCCGCAAGCGGCGAGGGCGACGTGATTGCCTCTGGCGGCGACGACGCGGACAGCCAGAGCGGCGAGGTCGACGGTAACGCCGAGGCCGATACCGATACGACAGCGGGCAACGCCGATGACGCTGACGCGTCGGGCAGTACGGATGAAGCGGACGAGCAAGAAAGCAACGCCAGCGATGCGGGCGATGCAAGCCCCGAGACCGCAGAGCCGCCGACGAAGCGCAAGGGAACCCGCATCGACCAAGTCGTCGCCCTGCTGATGCGCCCGCAAGGCGCGACCATCAAAGAGGTGATGGTCGCGACCGACTGGCAGCAGCACTCGGTACGTGGATTCTTTGCTGGCGCCCTGAAGAAGAAGGGCTACGAAGTGATCAACGAAAAGAGCGGCAAGGAAGACCGGGTCTACCGGATCAAGACCGAGGAAGCGGTGACGACCGAAGTTTCCTCCGACGAAGAAGAGTGATGCAGCGCGCGGCCGGGCAAACGCCCGGCCGCTTCGCCCTAAAAGGACATCCTATGAAGCGCAACGCCCGCAAAGCTATGGAGGCTGTCGCTCTGCGCGAAGTCTTTCTCAGCTCCTTTACCGTAGGTCAATCTCTGACCCTGCGTGTCTGCCTGCCGCCGCCCACCGCGTTCCAGTTGACGTGGATTCTGTCGGACGAAGCCGTGTTCTGGTACGAAGATGGCGTCATTGGCGCGGTCGTCCATTTGGATGGACCGGACGCGTATGACGATTTCGTCCGCCACTTATCGGAACGGCGACCGTGGCCGAGCGATTTCGTCGCGGTCGACGCACTGGGTCAGAAACGATATGTGGCTGTGATTACACCGGAGCGCCCCACGCTTTATCTGCACCCAGATGCGAATGGGAACTTATCGTTGGTCGGGATTTGGTTCTTTGGATTCGACCATAAACGACGGCTGTCCGCGCCAACGAATCTTCAGCTATTGGCCGAGTCCATCGCCGCTGTTCCGCTTGATGTTCCTTTGAATTGAAGCGTTCATGGGCTCCCAACATGGAGACCACACCATGATCCAGAACGACAACACAGGCCCCGACCCGGTACTCGCATCGCTGCCCGAAGTTCTCCTGACGCTGGTCGAGGACCAACTCAGCAACAACGAGTCAGCAGGCGATTTCGAGCTTCGAGACTACTTCATCGAGTGCGGCCTGACAGCCGAGCAGGCATTGCGCGCGGTGCAATATCGCAGCGCTTACGCGAACGACATCTATTGGGGCAGCAACACCCCGATCCGCTCCGGTGTCGCCCTGAAGTTCAATCCGAACTCCGGGTGGCTTGAGCCGGCCTAACGGTTCGATTGCGAGTCGGCGCGCAGATCATGCGCGCCGATTTCGTTCTGAGAATGACTGTTCTTGTCCGACACCTAAACGGCTTTCTCGGGCTGCAAAAACATCGCGATTTATCGCTTGGCTTCGGTTTGGAATGAAGCGTTCATGACGCCACACCAACCACGGAGCGCGTCATGACCATCACGATTTGCAGGCCCTATCCAGTCAATGTTCGATTCTCTCGCAAGCCGACTAGCCTGCGCGCGATGCTGCGCGAGCACGGCGGGTACTACATCGAAGAGCAGCGCATTCGCGTCATTTCGATCAAGACCATGACGGCCGCTGAGTACGACGCGTATGTGCGCGATCTAACCAGCGCACAGGACTGGATTGTCGGCTTCAAGGGGAATGGTGATCAATGCATTGTGGTGCGCGCACCCGCCCGCATTGACCTGTACATCCGGCCGGAGGGTTACGACTACGCGCGCTACGCCGGCTTCACCGACGCAGACTGAGGCGGGTCCACCCTGGCGCTGCGCGCAAGCGCAGCGTCAGCGGCGCAAGGCGCGGAGGATTTCGGCGGCAACCTGCGGGACGATCGCGTTGCCGGCGGCGCGCAGGCGAGGAATTCGGGCGGGTATCCCATGAGCCAGAAGACGAATTCCGGATTCAGGTATCCGCCGGCCGGCGAGGGTTTGACCTGTCTCCCAAGCAGCGCATTCTCCGGTGCGCTGCCAACGCTCGATGCGTCTTTGTGATCCCGCGTCGTCGGCGTTGCCCACACCGCCTGCGCAGGCAGCGGCAACATGGCCCCGCTGCCGAAGCGTTGGCCCGGACTGCCCTTCGCGCCGTCGCTCGCGCGCGGCGTGCTCCACACTGCCTTCGCCACGCCCGGCAGGCCGTTGCGCCGCTCGGCCGCAAAGTCGCCGCGCTTCTCGGCGTCGTTCGCCGTCGCGGTCGGCCAGACTAACTTCGCTAGATGCGCCAGTTCGATGGTGCGCTTCTTTCCGTTCGGCATCTTCCCGGTCGACGTCGTTCCCGGCGGCACGCTGCGTCCACCGCTGGGCACCAGCGGTGTCGGCCAAACGCCGTCCGACGATCCAGACCCGGTCGCGTCGATGCGGGGCGTTGACGGCACAAGCTGGAACAACAATCGCCCGGCTGGCGTAGCCCTCGGCCTCCAGATCAGACAGAACTCCGTCGAGCGCCAGCGGGATGAGGCCAGTAACGTTTTCGCCCAGGAATGCAGCGGGTCGCGCGCATGCAATAAGGCGATGCAGCTCCGGCCAGAGGTGACGGTCATCCGCCTGCGCGCGCTGTCTTCCCGCGACGCTGAACGGCTGGCAGGGGAAGCCGCCCGTCCAGATTGCTTCGTCGTCGGGCCAGCCGGCGAGCCGGCAGGCGTAGGGGAAGCCACCGACCCCGGCGAAGAAGTGGCATTGGCCGTAACCGCGCAAATCGTCTGCGGAAACAGATCGGATGTCTCGGTCATCCACGTCGCCGGCTGGGATCAGGCTCGCGGCGATCAGGTTGCGTAGCCACGCGCACGAATACGGATCGATCTCGTTGTAGTACGCGGGCCGGGTCATGCATTGCCGGCAAGTGCGGTCTCGCGCGCGGCGTCATCGAACGACGCGCCATCGCTCTGCCGGCTCGCGGCCTGGCCGGTGAACTCCTGCCATCGGCGCACGATGACATCAACGTACTTCGGGTCCAGTTCGATCAGGCGGGCATGGCGACCGGTCTTCTCGGCGGCGATCATGGTCGTGCCCGAGCCGCCGAACGGATCGAGAATCAGATCGCGGGTCTTGCTGCTGTTGCGGATCGCCCGCTCAACCAGCGCCACCGGTTTCATCGTCGGATGCAGTTCGCTCTTGCGGGGTCGGTCGATGAACCAGACGTCGCCCTGGTCGCGCGCGCCGCACCAGAAGCGGTCGTTACCTTCCTTCCAGCCGTAGAGGATCGGCTCGTACTGCCGCTGGTAGTCGGCCCGACCCATCACGAACTGGTTTTTGGCCCAGATGATGAAGTCGGACCAGCGACCGCCTGCAGCGCGGAATGCGACCTGCAAGCGATCTAGCTCGGACGAGGACATGGCGATGTAGATCGCGCCCTTGGTCACCTCCAGCATCTGCCGGCAAGCGCTCTCCAAGAACGCACCGAAGTCCGTGCCGAGATTGTCGTTGAGGATTTCGCGCTGCGTGCCGCGAATCTTGTCGCGAGGGTTGTTGCCGTAATCGACGTTGTAGGGTGGATCGGTGAAGGTCATGTCGATCAGCTCGCCGCCTAGCAGCGCGGAGTAGTCATCCGCGCGCGTGGCATCGCCGCAGACCACCTTGTGATTGCCGCAGACCCAAACATCACCAGCTCGCGAGACCGGCTTGCTCTCCGCTTCGGGTACAGCATCCTCGTCCGTTTGACCTTCGGCTTGGCCGTCCAGTAGTTCGTCCAGTTCCTCTTCGGAGAAGCCGATCAGGTCCAGATCGAAATCGGCGTCGCGAAGCTCGGCAAGTTCCAGAGCCAGCAACTCCTCATCCCAGCCGGCGTTCTCGGCCAGTCGGTTATCGGCGATGACGTAGGCGCGCTTCTGCGCTGGGGTCAGGTAGGCAAGCTCGATCACTGGCACGTCGGCCAGCCCAAGCTTGCGAGCCGCTAGTAAACGACCGTGACCGGCGATGATGCCGTTGTCGCCGTCGATCAAAATCGGATTGGTCCAACCCCACTCGACGATGCTGGCGGCGATCTGCGCAACCTGCGCGTCAGAGTGTGTTCTTGCATTCCGTGCAAACGGAATGAGCGCCTCGATCGGGCGCTGTTCGATCTGAAGGCTCAAGGGATGTCCGAGTGCGAACCGGGTTGCAGGGACTGCAAACCCGAAGAAAAAGATTGACGCTAGCGAGGTTTTGCGGCTATGCCCCCCGCATAGGAAATCGGCGGGGAAGGACCCGCGATTTCAGCCCGACCGGCGCGACGTGTGCGCCGACGTGGGCCGCGAGGTTTCGAGGTTGGGCGTCGGTGGCGACGACTTCGAGCGCCTCACGTGCGGCCTGTGTCGCGGCCACGTTGCGTCGAGGTCTCATCGACGCAGGGTGATCAGCATGCCGTCTAGGCTAGGGCAAAACCGGGGAAGTTGGGACATCCCCAACTTCCGGTTAAGCCGGTTTAAACCGGTTTAGACCGGCGTAAGCCGAAACTCATTCGCAGGCACGTTCCGATTCATTCGAATCCACTTCCGCGATGCGGGGCAGCGGGCCATTGAGGCGCACCGTGATCACCACGATGGCGTGCTGCCAGTGACGCCACGCTGTCTTACGGATCAAGCCCGTGCGCGCGCAGACCTCGCGCCAGGGCACGTACTGCGCCCGCAGCCAAACCAGCCGACGCTGATCCTGATCGAGCCAACGTAACCAACGCACGGTCTCGCCGAAGCGATCAATCGCTCCCGGCGATGCCGGGAAGCGCAGCACGATACGCTCGTCCGCGTACCCCTCCCAGGACTGGCGCTGGATGTCCGGCCAGTAGGAGGCATAGCCCTGCACTCTGGCCGGCGGCAACCGCCGCGCGGTCACCGCGGCCTCTTGGAATCGGTCAGCGACCTGCTGCAACGACCAGTCAGACATGAGCCTGCTCCTGCGCCGCCGCCCAATGCAGAAGCGCCAACGCATCAGCTTCGTTGTCGTCGGCCGGTTCATGCCCCCAATGTTTCGCTGCCTCGATCATCGCGGTCTTGTTGGCGTTGCCCTTGCCGGTGGCGAACTTCTTGATCGTGCCGACCGGCACGCCTTGGTACGGAACGGCATGGCGCTCACACCACGCGGTGAGCTGTGCCAGAAAGCCGCCGTAGACGTGCGCGGCATCGACGCCCTTGTGCCGGCGCACTTCCTCGAAATAGACGGTCGCAGGCAGCCCAGCGAAGCGGCACAGATCATCGAGCCAACGAACGAAGCGCAGGTAGCGCATGCCGCCGCCTTCGAAGCGGCCCACCTTGAAGCGCTCGGTCCCGCTCATGGCCTGACCGGACAGGCGCACAGCCCAGCCCAACGTCGTTCCCAAATCGAGCGCCAACAGCATCGGAGCGGTGTCATCGACGGGCTGGGTGGCGGATGAGGCGGGACTGCTAGTTGATGCGCGTGCCTGCGCGCGCACACACACATAAGGGGGAACAGGCAAACGTGCCTCATCCGCCACCCGCCCTTCCAACTGATTGATTTTATTCATGGCTCGCACCTCCGTACTGCGTAAAGGATTTGGGCTTGAGGCTCAGACCAGCGAAGTAGCGGACGCCTTTGCCGCCCTTGAACTTGCTGAACTGCCGCGCGGTCAACAGATCGGAGAATCGCTTGATCGAGCCGACGAACTCGCCATTGCCCTCGGCCCACTCGCGCCAGTCGGTGAATAGGTCTGTTGCAGTGGCCTTGGCTTGCGCATGCACGTAGCAGCGTTCCTCGATCCAGTGGCCGAGCGCGTCTTCGCCTTCGAAATATTCATCGGTCGCATCGATTACGCACTGCGGCGGACGCAGTCCACTGTGCTGCCAGTCCAGGCAACCCTGTACCGCCCAGCCGATGATTCCGTCGCGCTCGGCCAGCAACTTTTCCGTCAAGCGAGCGTCGCGGCGTTCGGGCGGGATGGTGACGGTGAATGGGACTAGGTGCAGGCGTCGCTTCATGGCCTCGTCCACATTGCGAATCGCCGGTTTGTGATTGCCGGCGACCACCAACTTGAACTGCGGGATGTATTCGAAGAAGTCCTGGCGCATGAATCGCGCGCTGATCTTGTCGCCGCCAGTGATGGCCTTGAGCTTCGCCTCGTTCCACCTCCGGCCTTCCTCGGTCTCCACAGCGGCCACGAAGCGCGCGCCACGCAGACCGGCCAGTTCGGTCGGATGGCGTTCGCCGCGGGTCTCCATGAACGTGTCCATCGGCGCATTGGTGGCGTAGTCGCCCAAGATCGTGGCCAGGGTGTTTACGAACACAGACTTGCCGTTAGCGCCGGTGCCATACAGGAAGAACAGCGCGTGCTCGCGGGTGACGCCGGTCAGGCAGTAGCCGACGACGCGCTGCAGGTACGACGCTAGATCAACATCGCCGCCAGTGACATCGCCCAGGAAGCGCCGCCAAGTCGGGCAGTCCCCATGTGGGCTGGCCGTGGTCAACTTGGTCATGTGTTCGCCACGTGCATGGCGACGCAATTCGCCGTCACGCAGGTCCACAATGCCCTGCGGCGTGTTCAACGCCCACGGATCGCGGTCCCAATCCTCGGCCCAGGAGGCGTGGCGCGGATCGCTGCGAGCGAGGCGGTCAACGCCGCCCACAGTCGAAGCCGACGCCAGCTTCGAACGCTGCGTGGGCTTATCGGCGAACGCTTGCGCCGCACGACAGACACCGCGCACCAAGTGCTGCAGGACGAGAGTTCGATCCGGGTTCCAGCGCGTACCGGTCCAGCTTAGCCACTGGCCCCATGCGGCGCAGTAGCGCCAGTCATCCCCGTATCGCCGGGTGAAGGCCAGGCCGAGACCGTCGTCGCTGCTCCAGTCCAGCCCTGCGAAATCGATAGGTGGCGGCGCGTCTTCGGTGCCCGGCGACAGGAAGGTGCGTTCGCCCGCCCGCAGGAACCCGGCGATGTCGAATCCCTCGGCGCGCGCATCCGCTGCATCCCAGGCCAGAGGCTTGTCCTCGGGCACATGCAGCAGCGCACACGATTCGGCGCCGGCCTGGAAGGCGGCCTGCGCGGCCTGCATGGCGTACTCCCAACCGGGCTTATCCTTGTCGGGCCAGATCAGGACATGCTTGCCGCACAACGGCGACCAATCCGTCTTGTCGATCGGTGCGTTGGCGCCGTTCATGGACGTGGTCGCGCAGACGCCCAACTCGATCAGGGCATCGGCCGACTTCTCGCCTTCGACCAGAACCACTTCATTTTCCGACGCCATGCCGGGCTGGTTATAGAGCGGCCGGGGCGACGGTGCCTGCTGCTTACGGCGCTTGGCGTCCCAAGGGCGATACTGCTTACCTTCGGGTGGATCGTATCGGTAGACACAGCCGATCAACTCACCCTCGGCGGTGAGGTAGTCCCAACGAGCCGTGTGCGGACCCAGGTCGTCCATCGCCGGCTCCGAGCGTTTACGCCGTGGTGGCGGCGCATCGGGTGCGCGGCCCAGCAACGCGTCGGCCTCGTCCAGCACCTTCGCAAACTCGCGCCGAGCGTCCATTCGGTGGTGAGCAGCGATCAGGTCGAACACATCACCGCCCTCACCGCTGGCGTGATCCTTCCACAGCCCGGCTTTGTCGCCGACCAATTCAACTTCCAGGCTGTCGCCGGCCACGCCCGTCACGTCGCCGACGATGAACTTGCCGTGCCGCACCTTGCCCTTCGGCAGCAATGCTTGCAGGACACCTTCAAGGCGCAGTAACAGCGCGTCGCGAACATCGTCTCGACGCGCACGAGCGCCTCCCGGCGTAACCGGAGCGTTATTGAAATCCATCATGCCGTACTCCTACTACGCGGGGTTACCTCGTTCCGCAGTTCGGCAACAGCCAGCAGCCACGGTAAGCACCGTTCGTAGCGCTCAACAAATCTCGGGTCGTTCCAGTTCGCGTCATCGAAAAGGCGACGAGCGAAGGTGTCGATCTCGATGTTCGCGTTTGTTGCGCACTGAATCAAACTCTCCAAGCGGGCCATGAACGTAACGATCCAGCCCGGCTGGTCCACGACTTCGATGAAGTCGGTGCGTGGTTCGTGATGCTTTCGACCTTGGCTGATGTTGAGCGCGCGAGTCAGTTCATGCTTACGTTCTCGCTTGTCCTCGATCTGGACAATGCGGTCCTGAGACTTGACGCCTAGCGAAGCAATTTTTGCGCCCTCGCTCACCGTGATTTGGCCGGTCTCCACCTTGGTGACCAGCTTCGGCGTACCGCTTTTGCGAACGTCTTGAGCTTTCCGAACAGACCGCTCAGAAACTCCCAGCAAATCAGCGGCTTGTCCCTGTTTCATCGGGCAAACCGGCAAATGTGCCGGTTTGCCGGGGTTGCCCTGGCTCAGATTGGCCAGGCTTGCCGCGACCATCGCGCGCTGCGATTCGGTGAGGTGCCGACGCGCCACGTTCTCGCTGATCACGAATGCGACAGGATCGGCGCCACTGAACTCGATCGTTCGAGGTTCGATGCCGCACTCCAGGCAGGCGCGATAACGATGACGACCGTCGAGGATCATCCCTTCGTACAGCACGATGTCCCGCAGTTGGCCATTGCGGCGAACATCTGTAACCAGTCCCTTGAACGCCTCGGCCGCCATATCGGGCAATGCCAAGCAAAGCGGATGGAACGATAGGTTCATCGGGCGATCTCCGGGAAAGTTTCATCAGAGCGCGGGAACACCGGTCGCCACGTCGAGTAGGAACGCCCCGTGCGGGTCGCATTCCAAGCCTTGATGCCTGCGTGCAGCACTACGGTATCCGGGAGAGATTGCCCCTCCATGCGGACCTGTAGTAATCGTTGACGCAGGTGATAGAGCGGCTCGGTCTTACCGAGGTGTTCGCCGGTAAACAGTCGTTCAACGAATTCGTCGGCAGCATCAACGTTGCGCTGGCAGAACGCCCAGTGCAGAAATAACGCTTTGGAGTGACTGATTGGCATCACCTTGCGAGGCAACTTGGCGACGAACTGGCTGCTACGCCGAATCGTCGCCTGAGTGCTCCATGCCTCAATCAATTCTTGATTGGGGTATTGCGCCCGACTGTGCGGGATCAATCCGCGCTGGTAATTCAAGATCAGCGGCATCGCGGCTGCGACGGTCGAGGACTCTCGCAGACCCACACCCTCGATGACCAGAACGTCCGCGCCAGTGCGCGAACGACCGGTATCGATCACGTCGAAGGCGCTGTTGTCCAAGCCGGTGGCCACGCCCATGCGCACGGCTACACCGGACTCCACGATGGCCGCCAATCTGTGTTGCCCGTCGAGCAGGCGGCCGCTCGTACTGAACTTGATGGTTTCGCCAGTCGGCTTCCACGCGCCGCGTTGGATGTCGCGGGCATACTGCGTAACGGCACGCTGTCGAAGCTTTCGATTGGCCTCGTTGCGTCGTAGCCATGCGCTCGCCAGGACGGGCGTGATCAGAACGTCATGAATTTTGTACTGCACGTTATCTGGAAGCGCCACCAACGCCGCGATCAGTTCATTGGAGTTCGATGCATGCAGGGACATAACGTCTGCGTTCATAGGATTCTCATTTATTGTGTGGAAGAGATTGGCAGGGACCAGCAACGGTCCTGCCAAGGGCAGTAGCGACAGGTTTGATGGGTAGGGGTGGTGCTGATACGGGGAAGCAATTCGGCGGCGTCACAAGCGCGCAGAATTTGGACGGCACGGTCGGACGCGTGCTGGGCTAAGCCGCGATCGAACGGCAAGCGCTCGGCGTAGATCGACATATCGTCGGCGCAGATGGCGGTGAATAACGCAGGCTGTTCGTGCAGGCCGAGGTAGGCTTGATACAGCGCTATCTGCGTCGCATAGACCGGTCGACTGGCGGCGAGACGCTTTTTCTGTAGCTCGCGGAAAGTCTTAGCGCCGACCGCCTTGTTCTCCCAAAGCATCGGGTAGGAGAAGCTGTTTGGGCCGGCGACAATGACGCCATCGGCGTGCCCGCGCACTCGGCCACTCGCTGCAACGAAGCCGAACTGATCGCCTTGATCGTTGCGGTCGCGAAGATCGAACCCGGCCAGGCGTAGCCACGCCGCCATCCAATCCTCGACGCGATGGCCGCGCGCGAACACGCGCAACACGCGGCCGGGGAAGTGCCGGCCGATGTCCTTCGGTGCGTTGAAGTATTGGAACTGCAAACGGCGAGCGCAGTCCTCGCCGAGACTGGACGCACCGAGGTAGGCGCGCGGCGGCAACAACGCCGCCTCGTGCTCCATCGCGGTGTCGATCAGCGCGCCTACGTGCTCGGACAGATCGTGCGTGTTGAAATCAAGCATGTTCTTCGCGCCAAAAGTGGCAAATGCCAGAATAAAAATGGCAAGCCAAAATTCAGAAGGGAATCGAATCGTTTTCGAATCCGTCCAGGGGCAGCGCGACCTTGTAAGCGCTTGGATTGGACTGCGCCCGGATCGATGCCTCGTAGGCGTGCGTAATGGATTCGATGACTTCGACGGCTTGCGCTTGGTTGTAGTGACCGAGCGGCGTATCGAAGCCGATGCGACGGGCAACCGAAGCCAGTGCTTGCAGGCACGCGCGCTGCGCGTCATGGGTGAGCGGATGAGTCACAGGCAGTAGCTCCTCTATCGAAGCCGGATCGCTCCGGCTTCGGGTGTCGTAGAGTTGGTGGAAAGCGTTTTGGCAGACCGTCGAGCAGAACGCCCATCGGTACGGCGCCCGCCGCGGATCACCGATCCGACGGCGTAGGTCCAGATGGCCGAAGCCGCGCGCCGGTTTGCCGCAGGCCCAACAGAACGTCATCGGCCATGACGCGACTTATCGAAGACGCGGTCGCGGTACGCGATCAACGCCTCGGCGTGGTCGAAGTGCTGCTGCGCCAATCGTCGCAATGCGTCGATCTGGTTCTCGATCTCGGTGCCGGTGAGTTTCCGCAACGGCGTGTAGATACCGCTGCTGTTGGGATACTGGTCTTGCAGCATGGTGTCGGTGGGCATGGCGTTCGCCTCACTGCGCCCACGTCGGCACGGGGCCGGCATGCGCCGCCGCCTGCGCTGCCTGCGCCATGTGCGCCGGAATCGCGCCCGTCGCCGCCGATGCCGCCTTCGAAGACGCGGAAGCGGTACCCATCACCTCTTTGTACTGCGGGTGATCGGGCATGATCGGCATCTTGATCACCGCCTTGTCCTGGCCGTAGCCGTCCTTCTCCCAGTCGACCTGAGCGGCGAAGATCAGACCGTCGAGATCGCCGAAGCTGGCGATGCAGCGCCCAGCCTGCGCGGTCGCGCCCATGTCGTCGGGGTGCAGACCGAGCGCGGAGTTCAGCGCGCCCTTGATGAAGCTGCGGCCCATCTGGCCCCAGGTCGGTCCTTTTGCGCTGTACAGCCCGATCAGCGACCACAGCTTGCGACGAGCGTACTTGCCTTCCATCACGACAAACTCGCCGTTGAGATAGACGGCGCCGGTGTCGCCGCGTGTGGCCCAGCCGTGCAGCCAGCCTTGGTTGGCGTCGTCGTAGCCGCCGGGCTTGATGGTCATGCGGACCTTGATCAGCGTGCCCTTGGGGATGAGCGAGAACGCCGGGTTCTCGGCGTCGTTGAAGTTGTTCCAGGTAGACATGGGATTCCTGCGAATTATTCGGGAGAGGTTTTGTTGGGTGCCGCCGCTTCGGGGGCGCCGAGCTTGCGCATGAGCCGGCCCAGATCCGGTGGCTCGACCATGTCGAGACGGCCGGAACGATCCTTGGCGGGGAAACCCCACGGGTTGCCCGTGTGGCAGATGAAGGCGCGGTACGGGTTTCCTTCGCTGGGCGCGATCTCGGCCAGCGTGATCACCTCATCCACGATGCCGGGCAGTTCCAGACCGGTCTTGGAACCGTCGATCTGCAACTCGTAGACCTTGCGGTTGAAGTCGTCGGTTCGCTCATCGAGGATGCCGACGAACCAGACGTGCTTGTCGCGGCTGTGCTGGATGTGGGTCAACCAAGCGACCATCTCCTGACCCATCAAGCCGTAGGCACCACGGGTATCAGGTTTGTTGGTACGGTCGGAGAACGCTTGCGGTTGACCCTTGCACCATTGAAGGCAGAGCCGACCGGCGACGGTAATCGAGTCGATGAAGAGCGTGCGGTACTTGCCCAGCTTTGTGGGGTCGCCGATCCGGTGGCGGGCCTCATCGAAATGCCATTGGCTGAAGGACTGGCCGTCGCGGAGCGCGGGGTTCGCACCGCCCAGAAGGACGGCAATGTCGCGGCATTCTTCCCAAGTACGAGGACGCAGGCTGTCGCCCGGCCAGTCCTTGACGGCCAGGTCGCCCGCTTCGATGTCAATAAACAAGGTGCTGCTCGGATCGAGCGTCCACAGCTGGTAGGTCTTGCCCAGGCCCCAGCGGCCCACGAGGACACCTTTGACGCCGCGCGATTCCGCCAGTCGTTGATCGGCGGTGATGATCGGCAGACCGCTCATGCGGTTTCCTCCACCGGCGACAGTCGGAAGGTAGGCTTGCCGGTCTTGAGCGTTCGCGCCGGATCGAACGAGGTCCGCATAGATGTCGGCCAGGCGCAGTACTTGCTTTCGCTGATCTTGTAGGTGACTTCCAGGAATTCAGCCGGGTCTTTACCCGCTGCGCGGATGCGGTCTGCGATGCGCGCGAGCGTTGCCTGGTCCCATTCGACTTTCTTCGGCAGCTCGACACTGATGCGAATCGGCCCGTCGTTGAAGGTGACTGAGCCCGTGTCCTTGCCGGCGGCCAAGCGCTGCGCGTGGGCGAGCCGGCCGTACTTCAAATCCAAAGCGCGGTCGACCAACTCGGCGTTCGCCTTTGCCGTGGTCAGCGCCGACGCCGCTTCGCGCTTGAGATCAAGCAACAGTTCGGGTGCGTATGCGGCAAGTTCGGTAGCAGGCCGGTCCACACAGCGTTGCAACAGGCTCATGCATGCGCTCCCGCGGACGCGGACACATCCTCGGGGGATCGCACCGAGACCTCTTCGAAGGCTTCGACGTCGCTGAGCCGATAGCGAATAGCGCGCGTCACTTTTAAGAATCGCGGCCCGATTCCTTCAGACCGCCACCGTTCGATCGTGTCGACGGTGACGTCCCAGCGTGCAGCAAGCTGCTCGGTGGACAGGTGGGTACTGCTCACGGTGATGACTCCTCTCATGCATCGGCACACGCGTGCCGTGGAGAAGCGTCGGGTCAAAGTGGCTAGATGCGAAAGAGGGAAACGAGCTAGGAATGAGCTAGAAATAGCTAGAAATCGAGGTCGATTTCTAGTTCGACCCCATCTGTATCCGAACGAATGATGAATCGCGATGGACGAATGTGTATTGCGGGCGAAATAGTCGCGCATGTGATATTGCGCACAACGCGGAAGCCGAATAGGCTTCGTTCAGCAAACACTGCAAGCAAGAAATGGTCGAAGGCGACCACCCCCATGAACAACGGAATGTTTCAACACGCGGCGCAGCCGCGACCCTCTGTAGGCCGGTCCATCAAGCGCCTCCTGATACTGCAACTCGGCATTCCGGGTTGCATTGATCGCGTAATCGCACTCGATAGTGAAATCGACGGCGAACAACACGGATGCCTAGCGACGTCGGCTTCGCCGATCCGCTGATCCCTACTGCTGAGAGATTCGTTAGCAAGCCTTTTGAGGCTTGACGGGCACTGTTTGCCCGCGATTTTCCGAAGGACGTTGGCTGTGTTCAATCGATATTTGCGCTGGTTCGAACGCGAACCGGTGGATGCCCTTATGCCTGTTGATGAAAGCGAAGGGACCAACAACCTGCTCGTCTTGGGCGCTATGAACCTGCCCAGGCGAACGATACGAGTGACATGCATGAATTGTCGCCACAGCGAAATCAGGCAGAGCTATGTACATGGCGATCATGGTCTGCGTTGCAGCGAGTGCGGCTCGGTTGCGCAACTCGGCGTGCCGTTTCAATCGGTCCAGATCAATCACGAATGGCTGCCCAACGCGTTGACGCACCAGATGGCCGCCGTCAGCGACGCGCCGACCGTGTTGATCAAGAACAGGTTGTGGCGACTGGCGTACATCAACACCAGGGCCGGAAGAATCCCCGTCTATCTCGTGCGGTGCGGCTGGCATATCAACTATGACCAAGTGTCCGATGTGCTGCGTTTGGAGAATGGAAGCCGGCAACTGGTGCTCACTACGTCCACGCTGATGGAGAGCGATCTGGCCGAGCCCGATCGTTTCGTCGTGCCGTTGCTGAGCGTCGCAAAGCTGGAAACTGAAGGGCTGTGGTTGAACGTAGAGCACTTGATTGATCTGGTTTCGAAGCCGCCTCCACTGTGGTTCCGCCTGACTCACAACGCGGATCGCCTCATCCTGGGCGACGAAGAACTTCATCTTCGCCGCGGGCAGCGTCACTTCTTCCGTGCGCTGGCGGATGCACACGGGCGCGGAATGAAGCGAGCAAGCACCGATTGGCTGCTGCAGCGATCCAAGTACCGCGGCAAGTACACAAGTCTCCATCAGCTCATGAAGCCGGAGTTCTTCCGATTCATTGATTACAAGGGCGGCGAAGTGTGGATTCGGAAAGAAGTCGTTCCCGCCAAGAGCGAAGGTGCATCCGATGAAGAGTAGCCAGTTTATGAGTCGAAGCCGTGCGAAAGACGATCGACTCGTGGCGGCGGCGGATCTGGTCGTAATCGCTCTGCTCCGATTGCGCGCGCGACCGAAACCGGCGGAGAAATTCTCCGCAAAAGTTGGACTTGATAACGCGGGCGAACCGAGGGTCTATGTCAACTCCTTGGAGAGCCCTGGAGGCTAGCGTGACATCGCAATCGGTACAGACAGCATCCACAGCAGCGCAAATTTCAGCGCTGCCGGATCTGCCTTGGCATCAACTAAAAGCCAAGTGGGTAGAGTTATTTGGCGAGCCGCCGGGCATCAACAATCGACGCTACGTGATTCGGCGACTGACGCATCGGATTCAAGAACAGGCTTATCGAATCTCACACCCAACGTTGATCGACGACAACGCGCGCCGCATCAAGCAGCTGCTGGAAACAGGCCGCGTCAGCAGACGGGTCGCCACCGCCGCGCCGCTCATAGGCAGCGTCCTGACCCGCGTCCACGGCGGAAAACTCCATCGGGTGACGGTGCTCGACGGCGGTCTTTTTGAACACGAAGGTCGGCAGTTCACTAGCTTGTCGAAGGTAGCGCGGGAGATCACTGGAACCCGATGGTCCGGGCCGGCGTTCTTTGGCCTGAAAGTCAGCGGCGACAAAAAGGAACGGGGAGTATGACCAGTCAAAGAAATAGCGGAAGCATCGTGATTTATGTGCGCTCCGGACAACCGGATGCCAAAGCTCTCACCGAGCAATTCAAGGTGGCGCAGCATGCCGCCGAAGCCGCGTTTGGTGAGTTCGCCACGGTCGCGTATTGCGACGACGGCATGGCGGGGTCAACGACGCGACGGCCTGCGCTGCAGACACTGCTTCAGCACATGGACGCGGGATTTGTGCGGGCGATCGTGGTCGTCTCGACCGACCGGTTGACTCGTTCGTACATGGACGACCTACGGCTGCGGGTTCGCTTTCAGGTGGCTGGCGTGCCGCTGATCATCGCGACAGGCGTGTCGGCCAGTTTGGTGGGAGCCGACGAACAAGCCGGCCCGCAGGTGCATGACAGCGAACCGACCCGAACCCCGGCGCATCAGCGCTGGCTGTCCCGCGCCCTGACTGGGCTGCGAATTAAAAAATATTAAGGATTTTCGATGTCTAACTACGAAAGAAAGCCGCTGCGCACCGCAGTGTACTGCCACACATCGTCGCCAAACAGCGAGGAAATTGCGTTTCAGAAGACGCTCGTAGCGAAGGGAATGACGGGTTGTACCGATCTGCCGCCACATTTCATGGTCTATGTAGATGATGGCTTCTGCCCTCAGACGGAGGTCCGTCCGGAGTTGCAGCGATTGTTGACGGATGTGGCCCACGGCCATATCGATTGCGTCGCATCGTCCGGATGGGACGTGCTGTCGCCTTCGCCGCGTGACCTGCAGAAGCTTGCCGTATTCTTCATCAGTCACGGCGTGCCTATGATCGATTTCCCGGTGGGGTATGCGTTCAGAATAAAGATCGTGGCATGAACACAATCGTCCAAACTCGAACGCGATGCGCGGTCTACACTCGAAAATCGAACGAAGAGGGATTGGAGCGCGAGTACAACTCTATTGAGGCGCAACGCGACGGCGGCGCGAACTACATCGCCAGCCGGCGCAGCGAAGGTTGGGCGCAGGTTGCCGAAGACTACGATGAGTTGGCGGTGTCCGCGCGCGACATGAACCGGCCGGTCTTGCAACGCCTGATGGAAGACATCCGGCAGGGGCGAATCGATGTAGTCGTCGTCTACAAGCTGGATCGGTTAACCCGTTCGATGCGCGACTTCCCGGTGCTGATTGATTTTTTGGATCAGCACAAAGTCACGCTAGTGTCGATTACCGAGAACTTCAGCACCAAGGACGCGGTCGGCCGCATGACCTTGAACATGATGATGACGTTTGCGCAGTTTGAGCGCGAGCTGGCCGTGGATCGGGTCCGGGACAAGATGCTAGCGAGCAAGAAGAAGGGTCTGTGGATGCATGGCATCCCGCCGCTGGGCTATGACGTTCAGAACCGCCGTCTGGTAGTGAACCACGCCGAGGCGGCGCAGGTCCGCCTGATCTTCCGGCGCTTGATCGAGACCGAGTCGATTCTGACTGTGGTCAAGGACATACGCGGCATGGGCTACCAGAGCAAGGCATGGACGACGCGCGAAGGTCGGGCTCGGGAGCCCCAACCGCACGACAGGAGCACGATTCAAAAGATCCTGCACAACCGCACCTACCTTGGTGAGTTGAAGCATCTGGATCAATACTTCACGGAATGCCACCCGCCCATTATCGAAAGGGCCGTTTGGGATCAGGTGCATGCGGTGCTGACCAAGAACGCGCACGCTCGCGGCAACGCCTCCCGCGCACGTGTGCATTTCCTGCTCAAGGGAATCCTGTTTGGGCCTGACCGCCGTGCCCTCACACCGTGGCATACCACCAAGCGTAACGGCCGGATGTACCGCTACTACCTCAGCACCGCGCAGATTCATGAAGGCAAAGCCGCGACCACGATGCCGCGCCTGCCTGCGCAGGAGGTGGAGTCCCTCGTCGTGTCGTACTTGCGAACGCTGCTGACCTCGCAGGACATGCTTCAACTCATTACGCAGCAGGCGGCCACGCTCGACCGCGCGCTGGACGAGGCCAAGGTGACCGTGGCGATGCGCCAGTTCGATCAGGTCTGGGATGCCTTATTCCCTGCTGAGCAACAGCGGCTGGTCAAGTTGCTAGTCGAGCAGATCGTGGTGCGCCCCGAGGCGATCGAGATCAGGTTTCATCCTAATGGGATCGCTTCGCTCGCCAACGATTTCGAGCGCAAGGCGGTGACTGTATGAAGCCGATGATGAAAATAGCCGGTTCGCCGAACATCATCGTGACCAGCGACGGTGCACTGACGGTCATCCTGCCGGTAAGCATTACCCGGCGCGCGGGACGAAAGCGAATCGGGGTTCCGAAGGACGTCGCGACGGCAGCATCAGCGTCCGATCTGACGTCGCTCCAGCGTGCGCTCGCCCGTGGCTATCGGTGGCGAGGCATGTTGGAGAGCGGCGAGGTCGCCTCCGCGAAGGAAATCGCGGAGCGCGAGTCAACCGACAACAGCTACGTGGGCCGGATCATCAATTTGACGCTGCTGGCGCCCGAGATCATCGCCGGGATTCTCGACGACACGGTGCCGGATGTGCAGATCGATCGGCTGGGCATGAGCCCTCCGCTGCTCTGGAGCGACCAGCTGGCAGTCGTGGGCATGAGCCCGGCCCCGTAATACACCGGACTCTATTCGCGGTAATCAAACCAACACAGGAAAAATCAACAATGGCTAACGTGGCGACTGCATTGAACGAGAAGATTGCGCGCATCTCCCGCAAGGAATGCCGCTTGCTGATTGATCCGCTCAAGGCAAAGATCATCGCGCTGGGTAAGACGGTGTCGGACATCAAGAAGGAGCGCGACGCATTGAGACGGCAGCTGGCGACGGTCTCGAAAGGGACAGTGCGCTCCGCTCAGCCGCGTTTGCAGGATGATCAGGGCGACGCCCCGCCGAAGAGTGCTGACGAGAAGAAGTTCCGATTCTCGGCCGCCGGGCTGCGCCAGCTTCGCGAACGGCTGGAGTTGTCGCGGCGCGAGTTAGCAACACTGGTCGGATGTGGTGAGAACGCGGTTTGGAAGTGGGAAGCGAAAAAGGCTGTGCCGCGCGACGTGTTCGCGCAGAAGATCGCCATTGTGCGCGGGTTGAATAAGCGCACGGCTCGCCAGCTTCTTGATCAGCACGCCGCGCCTGCGGAGTGAGCGGGCTGGGGTCGCCGCGCGCCTATGCGCGGCGACCGATGCCGGCGTCACTTTTTTTCATAACGGCGGTAGCCAAGAACGAGTCTGCCGGTGCATATTTGCCTCCCGACATGGAGGTGAGAAATGCGCTCAACACCGCGTTCTTTTTGCGGCATCATTGTAGTAACCCTGGTCGCGACTGGCGTGGTTGGCTGTGGCGGCCCCGATGTTAGTTCGCCGCCGACCGCTGCGGTGGAGCCCCGCCAACTTAGCACTGCGAATCCGGCGGATAAGGTGATTCCTGATTCGTCGTTCTACGTTCGTGGGGAAGGGTGGGAGAAGACGAAAGCAAAATGGGGCGAGGATGGCGTGGCCAGGATCAACGAACTCATGCCCAAGGCGGCGTTGAAAGCGGCCGAATCCCCGGAATGTGACCACGTGGAGATCGCAGGAATATCGGACCAGCGCAGCGAGCCGGGTGTTGAGATCGTCTACTACGTTGATTGCCGAAACGAACACCGAGAGTATGTCAGTGAGAGGGACATCGCTGAGAGTGAGAACTCGCTCGGAGCTTCTTCAGGCGGCTAGAGCTTTGCGTCGCGGCGCGCATAGGCTGCTGGTATCTCCGTGGCTGACCACAGGTGCCGCTTGTTCCGCGATCGAGATTGGCTCATTCGGGCCGGAGCTTTCTTGCGATCCATTCGCGCCTTATCTAATGCTATGCGCATGCTTCCGTCAGCATCATCGGAGATTCGGGATGGCTGTGTCGCGGCCTTTGCGACGGCGCGCGAATAGCGTGTCGGCATGGACACAATCACCAGTCAGGACGTGCCGCTGCCGTCAGGCTTCCATTGGGAAGTGCTTGGCGCGGCACCGACAAAGCACCTAGTTGCAGTTCCCGACACCGCGCCGGAGGTCTGGTTGGCCTCGATCGGGGATGATGGGGCTGGCTGCATCGCCACCATTCGGCGGCACAAGGCGCGCGCCAGCCACATAGACCGACCGTTCCGAACGGCGGCAGCAGCGGCCGGCTGGGTGGCTCGTTGGCTTGATCGCCAGGGTGGATTGATTCGGGCGGAACTCGCCCGCGACACCGATTGAGAATCTGGTCGCTAAGGTTGAACCGAACCGCGAAGCGGTCTCGGTTCTGTCGCCCGTCTCGCGGCGGCGCCGCATGCGCTCAAGGGTTACACGCTATTTGCCTTCTATCGGCCTCTCCTGTTGTATCAACCGCCGGTTGCTCCAACTGGAAGGTCTTGTACTCGGTGTGGAACATGTAATAGCAAGTGCTTTCGAATAGAACCTTTCCAGTGCTTGCATTCAGCACTTCAACAGAGAGGAAGAACTCGGGATCGGAGAAGATTGCAAGTGGGCGGACTGTAGGACCAACCGTGCCGGCGTCTAGCACAAGCCTGTGGGTGAACGAACTCTTCGGAAGGTCAGACCTCATCAGGCTAATCACCTGTGATTGGTACCCTGTCGCGACCGACCGAGTCCTCTCTACTGGCCCGTGGATGAAGCCCATATTGCTTTCCACTCGAATGAAATATCGCAGGTTTGACCTGCTCGTATTTTGAACCTCAAGGTCTAGCTCGGTTTTGCCGAGCTTAATTAGACGGACAGGAAGGGCGCCCGGCTGCACTACAACGGTCTCCGAGTAGTCACTCCTGTACTGAAGAACCGATATCCCAAGAGCTACGAAGCTGACGATAAGAGCGACTACAGAGACGCCCGTGGATACTTGGTTCGATGAGATAGTCATATCGTGAACGGTCGGCCTGAATCAATTGTTATGCAATTCGCCAACGCTCAATCCGACGCGCAGCCTCTGAGGACAATTTCTTTGACGCCTCATAGCGATCCAGCAGTTCCGCAGCCTTGCTCTGCATTCCACATGCTGCCGCTTGGTCCAAAATCCAGTCTATATTTCTCCTGCCATCACAGGCGGATGCGACTGACTCTTCGCTACGTCGGTGCGCCAAGTACTGGCGGTAGGTCATTGACGTAAGGTTTAGGCGCTCCATCTCAGCGTGTTCACGCGCCTTGTTCTTTGCGGGGAATGAAAGGAAATAGTCTGCGATCAATCGTTCCGACAACGCATCAAAGGCTGCGTAAGCGGCGCCCTCTTGCTGTCGAGCAGCAATATGCTCAGTCTCACTTGAGCGAAGGACGAAAAAGGGTGCTTCATTTTCACGGTGCCATTTGTTGCGGCATTCTTCGCAATCTATGGAGTAGGAACTGTCTGCGCTGCTCCAAGGATTATCCTGCGTTGTGACGTGTTGGATAATAGTGCCGTTGCCGCAAGGGCATGGCCCCCTGTCGTGCGTCGTAGTTTCCGAAGTACTCATAAAATTTCCATAGATAGCTGCGCCTGAATCAAGTCGAGCCGCGAAGAGGCTTCGGCTTTACCGGATTGTCAGATTGCAGTTGCGACCGCCCGTTCCGGGAATCGCCAAGCGATCAGCTTGCGGCCAGAAGCGAACAAGTGCCGGCGCGTTTGAGAAATTACGGACCTTGCCCGTTTGTCCGTGATGCGCCTTTGATTGTGGTGGACAACCTCCAGCACTCCGCCTCCATTAGCTGTCAGTGTGAACCCGAATCCTGCGCCATGATCTAGGCTTCTGAAATGACATTGATAAGGGAGAAAAGCGCCTACGAGTAGCTGCTCGAACTCTTGAAAGGTCAGATCCGGCCTGTGGTCAGTCACGAGAGTCTCCAGTGCAATTAATGCCAGCTAGAATTAGGCCCAGCTGCTAAGCGGCTTCACCCTAGGCAAATTCAAATATTCTTGGTCTGGATTTTTGGACCGCACCCAGAGAATTCTGGATTGGTGGGCAGAAGGCGCCGATACTTGTACTTCAGCGAGTGACCCAAATAGATGACATCGCGCCGTTGATCCTCAAGTTCGACACCTTGCGGAACTGAAACTTCCAGTGTGTTTGCGTCGAGCCAACGCAGGCCGATGCCATGCTTCAACGTGTGAAAGGCGACAACGTTGCCGCCCAGTCGGTGGGAGTCTATATCGCAATCTGTCAGTGCTTGGGTAACGACGCCACCTGAGCCGTAGTCGGCTTGGTAATAATGAGCGCCACACTTGCCGCCAGGATAAGTAACGGTCGGTCCAGAACAGGTGGCGTAGTCGGTACCCGAGCAGCCACTGAGAAGAGCGGTTGCGCTCGTGATGCCAGCAACGACCAACCATTTGTCCATGAGCGGAACCTGTCCTTGTCGGGGCCTTCCTATCGACGCATTAGGTCTCACGAGCAGTGGTCGGATCAAGCGGTTTGATGGGGCACTGGGGTCAAAACGTCAAAAAAACTGTTGACTCAGACCATTGCTAAGTCACTGATTCGTATAGGCGCCCATTGGTCGGCCGACCACAGGTCTGGAGAAAACGGCCCGGAGAGAGGCGAAAAAAACGCCAAACAGCCCCTATGTGGATAACTCGCCGACCAATGGAAAACGCAAAAAGCCTCGGAAATAAGGCCTTTTTCGTCGTTGCGACGAGGCGTAGAAAAAGTTGAGGCTGGGAGTTTGGTGCGCCCAAGGCAACTCGGGGCTAACTCTCTTGATCCCCCTATGTCCCCTCTTGTCCTCTTGTGTCCGCTCGCTGCTTTCGGGCTGGCGAAGCGGGACGCGTGCGCGGCCCGTTCGGTGGCGGCTTGGAATGCAGCGCCGCAGTGACCTGCCCCCGCTACTGCCTGGACGGATGTTTCGGCGTGCTCCGGTTGACGAGGGGTGGCGGATGGCGCTGGGGCAGGCACAGGCGCAGGGGCGGCAACGTCGGTGGCCGGCGGCGGCGTGTCAGCATCCGACGCTCGCGTAACTTCAGGCCGCGGTCGGCCCGGCACGCTTAGTAGGGGTCGCCGAAACCGGCAACCTTGGCCATGGCGACCAATTCGGCTTCGGTTTTGATGCGGAGTTCCTTCATCAGTATCGACTTGTGCCGCCGCACCGTTCCCTCTTTGATCCCGAGCGCGAGTGCAATTTCACTTGTGGATTTGTCGGCTGCGAGAAGCTTCATAACCTGCGCCAAGCGCCCTTTGATCCGGTCCATCGCGCCGTGGTCAAACAAAGAGGCTCCGCCAAGCAGTTGATCGAAGTACCGCTGGCCTTTGGCGACCTTTCTGACCGCTCGAATCATGACGGCCCCGTCCGACGCTTTCACGACATATCCAAGCGCGCCAGCGCTCAACAGCTGCGCCGGTATTGCAAGCGTGTCGACGGACGAGACGATAAGGATCTTGCATTCTGGATCCTGTCTGATGAGCTGCTTCACCACTAGCAGGCCATTCCCCGGCGGCAAGTAGTAGTCGCAAAGGACGACATCCGGTTTCAAGGCTGCATATGCAGCTAGCGCACTAGGGACCGAATCTGCAGTACCTACCACTTCGATTCCGGCTGCGGGTCCGAGAAACACTTTGAGCCCCGCAATCGCCATCGGATGGTCATCAACAATGAGCAAGCGAATCATGCGCCCTCCTGGCTAGATGAATTATCGGGGGGCGACTTAGCCAGATATCCGTTAGAGCTTTCAAGTTACTTTCGTTCAATGGCCAGACCCCGCTTCTGAGGTGTCACACATCTCGTTCAGGTAGAAACGAATCGGCCGGCTGAATTCCATTGAACGAAAGTCATGTTTGTTCAATGGAACCGTTTTTTTGCACGTTTTTCGAAATAAAGACTTGCAATCCGGTGGGGTGGAAGGTATCCCTATGCCGCGACACGGAGGGTCGTATGTCATGACAGAAATCGGAATTCAGTTTGCTTTTCGCCACGGCGGCCTGAAGGGAATCACGCGGATCCGGAAGGATGGTCGGGTCATCGGTTACCAAGCGCGGACCCTGTTGCCATCGAAGAAGAGCCTGACGAAGTACTTCAGCGTCGATAGCTACGGCGCAGCGTCGGCTCTAGCAATGGCGCTTACCGAAAGAAAACACCAGTTGGCCGAGCGTGACCGGCTGGCCGGTGGGGCCGCGCCTGGTCGTACTGTCCGTAAGAAGCGCACCAACCGACCGACGATGCAGTTGATCGATGTGGATCGCGAGGCTGAGGTTGCGGCGCAGTTGATGTCCAGTTCGAACGTGGATTTCCTTGGGATCGATCGAAACGACATCACGAACGCGGAGGGCTGGTGCGTCGCGATCGATCGGCGACGCAAGCACCTTCGCCAGTATTTTTTTGACGCCGCCTACGGTGGCGCAGAGCAATCGCTCGCCGAAGCTGTCGCATATCGAAACAGCCTTGCGGTGTACTCGGCTCTCGTTAAACGCAGGGCCGCTGCCGGCAAAGCCACCAGGTCGCCCGCCTCCAAGGCCCAGGGCTAGGTGCAACGTCATCGTTAGCAACATCACAAATGGATGTGGAGTCGGGAATGAACAATCGCAGCAGAGCTAAGCACCGCTCGATCAGGGGGGCTGCAGCAGTCGTCATCACATTGATCGGGATCTCTGCCGGTCCAGTGAGCGCCCAGATGATCACCAAAGACCCAACCAACTTCATGGCGAAGCTGGAACAGATCAGTAAGGACGCCGTCGAGTTCGGTAAGAACGCCAAGCGCTGGGAGGAGACGGCCAATCACTATCAGCAGCAGATGATCAAGCTGCAGCGCTTGAGCTTCGGGCAGACGCAGATGGAGGACAGCTTTCCGGCGCGGCCAGCCGACTACGGCATGGAGGATATGTGTCCGGGGCCCGGCAGAGGCATCAGAGACCAACTGACCAAGGCTTTCCGGCAAGCGATGCCAAAGCTTGAAGGCAACGTCGTAGACGAGCAGTTAGCGATTTGTCAGCGCATGGTCTATGCCGAGAACATGAAGTACAACGAGTCGGTGAACATGCTCCGCACGTTGATGCAGCGCAGTCGCGAGTTCGCACAGATCGAAGGTCAACGCGACAGCGTCAGTGGTAGCCAGGGGGCACTAGCGGCTAATGACAACGAAGCCTATCGCTTCGTCGCCCGCAACCAACTGGAGTTGGACTATTGGCAGGCCCGCATGAAGGCCTACGACGACTACATTGCCGCGCTCAAGTGGGATCACACTCGACTCGCGAAGCGTGCGCTGCGCGGCAAGAAGGGTGCGCTGGACGGCATCGTCCCCACCGACGTGATCAAGTCAGCTCTGGGCCAATGAGCCGCTCATTCATCTTTCAGACGGACACATCGCAATGGATTTGTTGAACACCCCGCTGGATCTACTTCACTGGCTCTCGCCTTCGTCGCAAAGCGGCTTGTCCGACTACGCCCTGTTTCGCCTCATCAGCGGATGGATTACGACTCGGGTCGAGGACTTCGGACTGGCACTTATGGGACGCTCGATGGCCTTTGTCGGCGGCGTCGGGCTCAGCTTTGTCACGCTCTGGCTGCTCTTCCAAGGCTATCGAATCCTCAGCGGTGCTCAGGAATCGATGATGGGGACAATTCAGAAAGGCGCGTGGATCGCCATGGCCTTCGGCGTTGCGACCACGATGGCTGTGAACAACATTTCGTTGAACTCTTTCCTGACCAAGGATATGGATAAGGCAATCCACGAACTTGTCACGGGCAAGAAGGATCAGACCACAGCAAACAGCATTGATAAATCGCTGGCTGTCGTACAGCTAGCGATGACAGCAATTGATGGCGTCCAGCTTCTTGAGGCGGATCCCGAACTGCAGGAGGAAAAGCGCAGTGCAAAGGCGTGGGCGACCGTGGGCTCTGCGGCTCCTGCGATCGCGGCAGGCTCCATGCTTCTGCTTTGGACAATTGCGATCAATCTTTGGATTGGTCTCGGGCCTATCTTCATATTTGCTCTAGCATTTCCAGCCACTAGGGCTTTTTTCATGAATTGGTTGAAGTACGGACTTGGCACCCTATTCTCGATGGCCGTGCTGAGCTTTGTCGCTAACCTACTATTGGATCTGACCGTTCGAATTGCGGTGTTCATGTGGGTTGCTAAACTCGTCAACATTCCCGGAGCCGCAACCGAGGGCATCACAAATCAAGCCATGCAGCAAGGAGGCGTTGGGATGATCATGACGGTAATCATCATCGGTGCGCCTCCACTGGCGGCTCATTTCTTCCAAGCGCAAATTGGCAATGCGATGAGCGCCTCTGCTTTCGGCAGATATGCCCAGACCGGCACTACCGGCACTACTTCCACTTCAGCATCGCCGCCTGCGCCTGTACAACCCAGGGATCAGATTGATCTACCGCCAGTACGACATAACCAAAATAGCGTGCGAACGATGACGGAATCGCAACCGGCGCACGCTAACGAAATAAAGAAGAAGGACACGAGGGACTAACAGTGAACAGATTACTGCTTGCAACGACCTTGCTGCTTTTAGTGCTATCACATGTAGCTCGTGGCGAGGGCGGCTGTCCGCCGGGTCAGATGCCTGGGCTCATGACCGAACCCGAAGGCACTGCCCGGTCAATGGCAAGTTGCGTGCCAATTCCTACGGCACCTGAGCCACGTTGGGCAAACCGCTGGGGGGCTGTTGCGAACGACAAGACCGGTATTTTCGGTGTCAGCGTCAATGAGGCCACCGAGAAGAGAGCGGCAAAATCAGCTATTGCCGACTGCAAGAAGAAAGGAGGCGCGGACTGTGCGTCTTCCTTTACCTATGGAAATCAGTGCGTATCGATCGCGACAAGCGATTCAGATTCAACAGTGGCTAGAGCCACGGATCTGCGGACGGCAGAAAGCGACAGCCTTCAAGGTTGCCAGAAAGCTAGCAACGGGCAGCTATGTGCTGTTTATTACAGCGCCTGCAGCCTGCCAGTGAAGGTGGCTCGATAGCTTGGCGTTGACCGTCTCGTCAGTACAGCGAAAGCCGTGCGCGCTTCGATTCAGTCGAGAGATTCAATGAAATGATTCCAAATGCTAAACACTGCCCCAGTGATACGGACTTGGTCGGCGGCGCTGCGGTAGTGGCACCTGTCTCCATGCTCCTCTCGCTCGGCGTTGCTGCCGTTGCATCGAAGCTTCAAATGGATTTGCTCACACCGATTGTTTGGATCGCAGCTATCGGTTCGGCGTGTTGCCATGCTTGGCTCGCTTGGCTACGAACTGGCCTAGCGATTTGGCTCTATCACCATCTGGCGAGCCAGTGGGGAAGCATCAGAGTCCCCGCTGTAGCGCCAACACGACGGCGAGCTAGAGGACTAGCTCTCGGCGCGCTTGTAGCGTGGATCATTACAGGACTTCAGTTCACATGGGCGATGGTGCTGAACGTGAAGTACGTGCTGCCAATCACCTTGGCAGGCTACTCCGTACTCGTTGGGATGTCCGCCGCGTACTCCCTTGCCTTCTTGCATTCTCACAAGGCGCTACGCGCAGAGCTGAAACAACTGCAAAGCGTGCCGCCGTCGTGCAAAGTCGACCTATGAATTGTTGCGCAGAGCGTTCCGATGCGCCGTCGCTCTTTCGGTTGAACAATCACATGAAATCAAATGCCCTCAGAGCCACCGCTGGCACAATGTTAGCTGTGCTACTAGCAAGTTGTTCAAATGCCGTCAGGAACCCTAATTACGAGCGCAGCAGCAATCCAAAGCAACGATACAACGTCGTCGCGAAGATTGATGACGCGCCAGGCCGGTTCAGCATCGCTACCGCGAGCGTGAAATATGAAATTGGCCCGACGAAAGAATGCATGCCGGATGCTGAGCCGTTCACCGGAGTATTCCCCACGCCTGATACTGCCGGTGTCGAGAGTGGGGTCAATGTGTTGTCGCCAACCGAGTACTCATTCGATGTGTATCTCGATGGAATGGTGTCTAAGGACTACTTCGGGAAGGGGATTTGCAACTGGCTCGTTCAGAGCGCGGGAATCACGGTAGCCAAGTCTCGAAGTCCTGACTTCCTTGGCTTCCACGCATCCTTATCCGAAGCCCAACTGAAAAGTGGGAAGCCGGTTGTGTTGTACGTTCCTCGGAAACCCTATTTCGACCCGCCACGGAGATTGGATTCCACCATGTATCCGAGCGGAGAATCTGGCCTAACGGAGGAAACCCTGCGATCTGTAGGGCGATTTGATCCGGGCAACTCTTTCACCATCACGTTAACCGCGACCGCCAAGGACTAGGGCTATGACGATCAGTAGCGCTCACTATGCGGAACTCAGCGAGGCCGCCTACGATCCGCCCAAGGCGGATAGCGAAGGTAAGCGGATAAAGGAGATCGACGGAGTCAAGTACACAGTATTGGCAGAAGCAGATACTCGTTCTGGCTACCAAGGTCTAATCCTTCAGCGTGAAGGAACCAAGGAGATTGTGGTAGCGCATAGGGGCACCGAATTTACCCGCCAATTTATCCAAGATGTGGCGAGTGCGGATGGTGGAATGGTCGCGCAACGTGTTAATGCGCAAGCTGAGGATGCAATTGCCTTTACCGCGAAAGCCGTAGAGCTCGGTCGCCAACAAAGCGTCTCAGTGACGGTGACTGGCCATTCGCTGGGAGGATGCTTAGCCCAGATCACCGCGGCCAAGCTCGGCCTACGAGGCGAAACCTTCAACCCTTACGGGGCGGCCGATCTCAATTTGCGTATTCCCGAAGGCGGTCACCAAGTCATTAACCACGTCATGGCAGCTGATTTCGTAAGTTCCGGCAGCCAGCATTTTGGTGAGGTCCGAGTTTACGCTAGCCGGCATGACGTCAATACGCTGTCGGTCGCGGGCTATGCCAATAACGACGCAAGGATAACGGACCAACGGAACTTGCCAGTCGCCCTCGCGTCTGGTGCGTTGTCGCACAGCCTCCACAACTTCCGCGATGAAGGGCCGGGGGGAGCGAAGGACATGTCGGTCCTGCGCGACCCCGAAACGAAGATCAACGCGCATCGATTTGAAGCGATGATCGATAAGTTCCGTGATGATATTTGGACCTTACGTGAAGGGGCATCAATCGGATCGGCCATCCTGCGTGGGCCCATGGGGATCGCAGATGAGATCGGGCGTCACCTGCCCGAGAAGCAACCCGAGAGTCCGTTCAAAGACGCGCACGGCGCGCTGCCGACGAGTAGGGGCAATTCGTACGACCCGCGACATCCCGATCATCCGCAGCACCCGATGCACGGCACCATCCATGCCGGCATCGAGAAGATCTACGCGTCGCACGGCCACCAGTTCGATGAAAGTGGCCAGCGCACTGCTGCGGCGCTGCTCGTCAAGGCTCAGCAAAGCGGTCTGGATCAAGTGAACCATGTCGTTCCTGGCCGCAGCACCGCTGCCGGCATTGATGTGTTCGCCGTTGAGGGCGAGTTGCATGACCCGACGCACAAGCGCGCCTCGGTGAACACGGCAGTGGCGGCACAGATCCCGGTCGAGACCTCGTTCCAGCAGTTGGCCGCAGCTGAGCAGAAACAGACGGCGAGCCAGGAGCAGCAGAGCGTAGAACAAAATCGGACGCAGGCCGCCCGCACCGCGTAAGCCTGCTCTTTTTCCCCAACCCGACCTCAGCCGCACCGCCCCACAAAGGGCGGCTAGGAGCGCTTTGTGTCCCGATTTGAGTCACCGGCGTATATGCATCCCCTGCTGCCGAATTGGTTACGCCGGTTTTTTGTTCGAAAGCCCAGCAGATCGGGGGAGCACGCTGCCGGTTGTTACGAAGCCGCATTCGTGGCGGCCCAGGCGCGCTCGATCCTCTGGGGGTTGCGTCCACCTGCGATGGAGCCGTTGCCGGTGCGCTACGCGTCACCGACCGCTATTGCGGCGGTTCGTTGGCAACTGCACCGCGCCATTGGCCACCTCAGCGAGGACATCGTCACCACGCAGCGCTTTGGCATCACTGCGGCGGTTCGAACGATGTTGGAGGCGGAACTGAAGGTGCCGCTGGCCTATACGCTCGGCTACGTTCGTCAGAATGGGCAGCGGCTGTGCTGTACGCCGATAGAAGGTCTTGAGCAGATGTTGCGCACCGGAATCGCGCCGGGTGCGCGCGTCAGTCTCCATGCGTGGCTCACCTTGCCGAGCCACGAGGTCATCGACCTCAGCTTTTGGGCACTGTTCCCGGATCTGAGCGGCGCCGAAGAGCGCGAGATGCGAAGTCTGTTCATGCATCCCGATCAAATGCTGGGGCGCTCCTACTTTCCGCAGTGGATCGGTGACGGATTCGTTCGTCGGATCGGCGTCCTAAAGGAGTACGAGGGATGGTAACCGTGCCGTCCGTGATCTTTCAGGTTGTCTATCGCGGGTCGTTGAATTGGCGCGTAGTAGCCGACGGCGTCGAGAACTATGTTCCGTTCGCCACGCGCGAAGCGTGCATTGCCGCCGCCACGGCGCGTGCGCGCCACCATCACTTGACCTATGGAGTAGCCGCCGAAGTATGGGCACCACGAATCGGTGGCGAGAACGAATGTGTCATGCGCTTCATGACGCCCGACGACCTCGACGCATTGCTTCGATGGTCCAATGCGAGCATCCAGATTAGGGATGCTTGCGAGGATTACGTCCTGCAATCTCCTAGCCTGTGGCAGGTGCGCTGATGCTGGTGCTATCGCGCTTACCAATGCAAGCGTTGTTGATCGGCGAAGAGATCGAGGTTCGCGTGTTGCGCGTGAGCCGCGGCGGCGAGGTTCGCTTCGGTCTGACGGCTCCGCGCGACGTGGCCATCCTACGCGGCGAGCTACTGGATCGGCCTGCCGATCACCCCTCACGCCATCCCAAGCTGAAAAAGTCTTCCGCCCGCCGACGAAGCCCCCGTTGGCAGAGCGGTAACTGCGGTGGAGGAGACTACCCGCCGGCCGATGGGGGCCGGCGGGCTGCGGATTGTGGGCTACTCGGCGAAGAAGCCAATAGCATCCAGCGACAGCCAGCCCAGCGTTCCAGACGCAGGCTGCGAGAGCAGTACGTCGCCATTGCTTCGTACATCCACGCGGGCCGGTGACGCGGCGTCGCAGTTTGCGATGAATACCTGCTGCGCGGGAGGACGAAAACCCGCCGGCAGAGTGAGGACGATGCTGCCGCCTGCGCCACCTTTCACCAGCCCACGCAGCTGTACCCGGCCGCCGTCCTTACGGTACCCCGCGGCCGCAAACGCGTCGCCATAGTTCGACCATGGGGAGGTGAGTGTCGGCACTTGCCAAGCGCCTTTGCGTAGATCAGCCACGGCCACAGCCGTGGCGATTCGGGTCTGGCCCGCCTGCACCATCGGGATGAGTTCGGTGCCCGTGAGCGTCGCCGCCGCCGGCAGTTGCGAGAGTTTCTGATTCGCCATGGTCAATCCTCCACAATGAAGTCGCCCGCCTCGATCACCAGGTCGTCGCCGACCTCGGTGCGAAGCAGGCCGTTTTTGAAGTCGAAGGTGTGTGCAGCTTTCTGCCAGCTGGTCAGCCCATCGCGCGTCGCACCAATCTCCGCGCGCACCCGGTGTGCCCCCTTGAGCGGCGAGGTGTGGCTCGTGCCCGTGATCGCCGCCGGGCTGTCCAGCGCCGTTCCGGCGATGGCATCCAGTAGCCGCACGACGTAAGCCGTGCCCACTTCCGGACCAATCGATCCTTGGCCGTGGTCGACCAGTTGATCGGCCTGCAGCTTACGGTCGCGGTGTGCCCAGGACAGAGCCAGGTCGCCGTCGATCGATGCCGGATACCGTTGGCCGTTGAGCTTCAGGTCGCCCGGCGGGTACGGTCGCACCTGCCGCTGGACCAGCTTGATCATATCCACGGGCGCCAGTGCCGGGTCCAACTGCGCGCTGGACGTTCGCGTCAGCAGCTTGGCCTGCACGGTCTCGCCGACGCTGTAGTCGGTCGGATCGTTGGCGGCAAAGTCGTCGTAGAACCAGATGCGCGCTCCGACCGCGTGCGGTACCGGCACCGTGTCGGCGCACCCGCGCGCCAACGTCGCGGTCTGCGCCTGCGGATCGATAGCGACAACCCGCACCACCTCGTCCTCGATCAACGCGGCGGTGCCGGCGGCGACCTGATCCAGTCCCAGGCCTGACGCCAGCTGCACGGCGAGCGTGGTGGCGGTCATGACATCGGCGAGCACTGCTGTCGGGCACCAATCGCCGACACCGGCCTCGGTGTACTCGCCACTGCCCACCCGCGTGGTCAGCACGTAGTTCAGCGCCAAGCCGGTCGCTTGCTCGGCCACGGCCAGCACTGCGCCGACATCGGCTGGAACGGCGGCGAGCGCCGCGGCGTTGAGCGTCGTCGCCAGATCCCGGTAGCTCGCCTCGATCAACCGCCGGTTCGGCGAGGGCTGTGGAATGCGATCGGGCGGGGTCCACACCGGCGGTTGCGGCTCCAGATACGCCGTCGCCGGCAGCCCGAACACGTCCTGCACCGCGGCGACGGTAATCGCCCCCTCGACCAGCTTGCCGTCATCGAAGGTACCGACTCGCAGAACCAGGTTGTCCAGGCCCCGGAAGGGATCGCGGATGCGGAACACGCTACCGGGCGCGAGGATGCCGCCGCGGCGGTCGAAGCGCAGCTTCAGTCGCTTGAGGCCCGAGCAAGCGATGGTCAGATCGCGCATGCCCACCCGCCCGGCCAGCTCTGCTGTGGGCAGTCCTTTGTACTGGGTGTTGCTGGACGCGACGCCACCGGTCGCTTGAATGCCGGCCAGGTCCTCGACCCGGATCTGGCGCTCTTCGTCCTTGATCGGGTCGTACCAGGTCACGATCAATTGATTGATCGCGCCGTCCTGCGCCCCGCCTTCGTCTTCCTCGATCGCCAGCAGGCCCGACTCGTAGTCGAACACCGGCAGGTCTTCGTTCCGATAATCGTCGCGCAGTAGCTTGAGCGTCAGGCGGCCGGTTGAACGGTCGGTGTACTGCGCCGCTCCGATGTGATCAATGACCACCTGCATGAAGTCGGCGATGGAAGACTGTCGGTTCCACCTCAGGCAAAGACCGAAGGCTTCGGCATGCAGCGTGTCGGCTGCGGCGCGGTAGCTCGCTTCGTCCAGCACACCGCGATCCAGCCCTCGTCCCCAATCCCGGTTGGTCAAACACTCGACCAGGATGTGCGCCGGGTTCATGGCGCGGATGGCGTTGTTGGCGAGCCAGATCACCGCCTTGTCGGGATACCAAGGCGCGCCGTCCCACCCCATCAGCGCGCGACGCACGCGCATTTTCCACGGCTTCGGATACGGATTGTTGGCCGCGATCTGACCGTCGAAGTATTGGGTGGTGACGTTACGGAACGCGGGCGTCGGCACACCGTGCAGCGCGCCCAGCGCCGGCAGCACCGCTTGGGCGGCCTCGCCCATCAGCACGTCGAGCCAGCCTTTGATCCCGCCTTCGCCCTTATCGCCACCAAACAAGTCGGGCTTGTTGATAAAGATGCGGCCGGTCTTGGTGATCGAGCCTTTCCAGGCTTCGCGATCTCCGACCTGAATCTCGACCAGCTCGTCCAGCGGGCCGCGCGACAAGCCCATGTGCAGCCCGAACAGATAGCGGTGTCCGACCGTCTGCTTTTTACTGCTACCCACGCGCTGCCTCCACACGCGCGAATGCGACCAAGTGCAGACCCAACGCATCGCCGGTCGCTTCGATGATGTCGGCGTCGATTCCGTCGCGAACGAACGCGCTCCAATCCAAGCCGTAGTAGGCGAACCACTCGCGCCCACCTTGGGCGCAGTAGCCCGGCCGCGCCCCGAAGCCCGGTGCGCGGCGCAGATGATCCAAGGTCACGATCACTTCTTGCCGCCCTTTTGCTTGATCGGCTGCGTCCGGTATTGACCGACACCGAGCACCATCCAGTCCGGCGTCCAGACATCGCCGAATACCACCGCCTGCGGCGTGCCTTCGGTGCTCTGGGGAAACTGGAAATCGCCGAAGGCTGCCGGCTTGGCCTGCGGCGCCTTCGGCCGTGCGGCGGCCGAGACGAAATAACTGATAACCCAGATCGCGAGCTGGACCCAGATGTTCATGAGATGTAATCCAAAGGAGGGCGGCTGTCGCCGCGCGCATGTCAGGCGCTAAAACAAAGGCGTGCCGTCAAACGGCGACTTGCCGGGCAGACCCGGTGCGCCGCCGTAGTTCGGGGCGTTGTTGAACTTGCTGTGGCAGATCGTCATTGACCGGCCGCAACCGGGATACGCGATGACGGCTTGGCCGACACGCAGGCCATCGCCGGCCCCCAGGAGCACCAAGCGTTCGCCGATATGCGATCGAATGCCTCGCCGCTCCAGTCCCGCCTCGCCCAGATCCCAGGCCAGAAACCCGCCCGCGAACCAACCGCCCGGGTACTGACTGAAGATGCCGGCCGTGACTACGTTGCCGGCGAGCGTCGTCAACGACGCCGGAACACGGAACGACTCGGGATTGACGCCGCAGTTGCGGTCGTAGAGCGTGTAAGGGCAGCCACGCGTCCATGCCAGCCGCAAACCCGGCTGTCCGAGCGCGGCGTCGAGCGATTGGCAGCGCACCTCGGTGCTTTGCAGCGTGGGCCGGTTGACGCCTGCAATGCGGCCCATCCAGACCACGCGCGCATCGCCATCGCCTTCGTGGACATCGCGCACTACGACGGCGACCTCGCTCGACGGCGGCAGACCGCGGTACAACCGCGCCACCTCGAAATCGCCAGGCGCGGTGATCGTCAGCATGTCGCTGGCGGTATGGCCGGACTGGCGGATGCCGTCGTCGTGGATGGCGACGGCACCGTAGACCTGCGTATCGAGCGCGTAGTCGCGGTCGCCGCCGGTGTAGCGCCAGCGCTTTGCACCGCGCACGAACTCGTACAGCCGCTGCGGATTGCCTGCTGCGGTCGATCGTTCCAGTTGTTCGAAGGTCATACGGGAATGGGCGTGTCGGTATCGGGATCGCGCACAGCGCGCAGGACGATGGAAGCGTCGGCGGCGCCGTCGCTGTCGGTGTGATGCTCGATTTCGGCTTCGTCGCTGTCGCCGCGGCTGAGCACCAGGAAACTGATTCGCAGGACGTCGCGCGTGCGCAGATCGACACCGAGCGCGGCATCGACCGTCAGGCGCTCGACGTCGTCGTCCAGTGCCACCGCTGCCGTAATCCGGCGGTGGAACGCCTGCCCGTCCCGCAGCTCAATCCGCACGTCGCGCCGACCTGGCCGCAGCCCCGCAAACCGGGCCAGCCCGACGTTGGCCACGTCCATTGCGGTCGCGGTGCCGGCGACGTTCGCGACCAAGACCAGGTCGTCAGCGTGGGTCGGCCGCCAGACCGCGGCTTGCCGCCCACGCAGGGTGTACAGCCAGGAGCGGACGTTGGCGCGTTCGACGCGGCCGTGCATGCGCCAGGCATGCGCCTGCGATACCGCGGCCCAATCCGCTGGGTCTAGCACGAAGGGGCGACCGAACTCGTTGTCGAGCGTCAGCAACGCACGCTGCCAACCGTTTGACAGCGACTCGGTCTCATCGGGGCGCTGCGTCAGGACCGGGTATCCGCGGTACATCGGCGCGTCCGTGATCACCGGCCACTCGCAGGCTTCGACCACATCGAATCGCGCACGGACCGAGGCCGCCTGATCCGTCAGGCGCGTGACTTTGGGCGGTTCGGCCAGTCGCGCGGTACGAACCGGGTACAGGCGTGTGCCCCGCGGCCATGCTTTCGTGGTCGGATGCCGCAACGTTATCGACGCGCCGCCAATGGCCTCGACCTCTGCGACCTCGACATCGAACGCGGTCTTGCCGCGCAGCTGCACCAGACCGCCGACGCGGAAGTCGCGATGACTAGGGTCGCAGGCGATCACCCGCACCCCAAGTGCATGTTCGTTCGATAGCCACTGGACATCCGGCCAGATCGGCAGCGCCCACGTGCGACCGCCCCAGCCAAACACGGCCAGATCCAGCAACATCCGCTCGCGTCCGTCCACGATCATGGTCGCTTCGAACGACCGGCGCGGCGCCGAGCGCAGACCGCGGCGCTGCTCAACTTGGGCCGGGCTGGTCAAAATGTCGGTCTTCCACGCCAGCCGCTCCAACACGCCCCGCGACCAATCAGGCACGAAGGCCCAGGCCACGATGCGCTGGCCAGTGATAACGACCGGGATCGCGGCGAATCCGTCGAACCGGAAGGACAGCGTCGCGGAGATCACTGGCGGGCCATCGGTGCCGACCGCGATCTGCCACGTTCGCTCTGACATCGGCGCGAACGGCAACGGCGGCGTGCCCGGCGCCGTCAGGACAATGCCTTCGCCGTCCGACAGCGCCGCATCGGTCAACGTCAGCGCGCGGGCGCGGTACGCATTCCACACGCGCACCGCGCGTTGCTGCACGCTGCTGACGTTGCCCAGGTTCAGCACCTGCGGTGCGACGTGGATACGATCGAAGAAGTCGTCGCCGAACATCGCCTGCGGCGCGCCAACACGGCGGTCGGCCACATGGCCGGGCACATCGACGGTACGCGGCCCGAAGCCGGGCGCGGCGCCGAGTGCGCCACTGGGCCGGCCGTCCCAGAACGGCGGCGATTTGAAATAGTCGCCCTGACCGCTGAAGGTCAGCGGCCAAAGGGCGGGCCAGAGCATGGTCGGTGGGTTTACTCGGTGATGCGGTAGGCGTAGCCGTACACGCCGCTGTTGGGCGTGCCGGGCGGTCCATTCTTGCGGTGGACGGGAAACACCTTCCAGCGGTCGGTGCCCAGCGCGAGTTCCTCGCCGGGGGCGTAACTGTCGAGCCGGATGAAACGCAGATCGGCCGGATGGCCGATGTCCGAGTACAGTCCGGCGCCGCGTGGCACCGCGCACCACAGCGGCTGTCCCGGTGCCCGACCCGTCAGCGTGCTGTGGCCGGTTTCCTTCAGCAGGTTGATCGGTGCAGCCTTACCGCGCCAGCCACAGAGAAGCCGACGCGCATCGGTGGAATCACCCATCACCGCCTGCCAGCGCGGTGCGATCCCTTCGTAGTCGGCCCGCACGCGTGTGCTCGGCGCGGTGTAGTTGTAGTACGTGTCATCGAACGCGACGCTGTGATACGGCGAATCGGCGTTGTTGATGTAGTTGTTGGAGTAGTACCACTGATTGCCGTAGACGTACTGCCCGGTAGTGACGACCCCCGCCGTAATCAGGCGGCCGGCACCGAAGTGCTTGAACGTGCCGGCCTGCGTCTCCAGCACGATGTGCAGGTAGGGTTGCGGCGCGGTGCGACCGAAGAAATGCACGGCGCTGTAAGGCCCTTGGACGTAGTTGGCCCAGCACACCGCGCTGGCGTCGGCTTGCACATCGGGACTCGCATTGGTCTCGTAACCGGTATGGCCGAATGCACCCAGGAATGGCGGCGGACTGTTGCCGTCGCCGCCGGTGAGCTGGGACAGGAACGTGGCGTGGAAATCTCCGACGTGCAGGCTCAACGCCTTGCCGACACCCGCAGCGCGATCGCGCAGCCCGTCGATGGTCCAGCCGGCGCCTTGGGCGAACAGTCGCAGTTTGTCGAGCAGCTCATTGGGGTCATTCGCCGCCGAAGTTGCGTAAGCCATTAGTCCATCTTCAAAGCGAAATAGTTATCGGGCGAGATGCGGAAGGCGCTCTGGAATGCGAGCCACGTAGCGCCGTCGTGCTCGATGCGTGACTCCGAGGCAGTCGAAAATCCAGTCGTCCATGCGCAGCCATCGAACTCGCCCCAGCCGTGGCGCGGTTGTGCAGCAGCCCCCAGGATCAGCGGGAACAGCGGTGACGAACCGTCGAGGTTGTCGCGCAGATAGGGGCGATCCCCGGCGGTGGACATCGCGCTGGGATAGACCTTGGCGTAATCGGTGTCGCCGTAGTCGTTTGCGCCAGACGCGTATCGGTTGCAGTGCAATCGCCATACGTTGTCGGGATAGTTCGCCGCCAGGCCGAAGCGTCCCGGATCGAAGAAGCCGCGGAAGTTGGCATCGGTCGCATCGGGCGTGCCGTTCTCGGCCGAACCGCAGGCACCAATAATCAACGGGTACTCATGGATCGACGGCGGCTCGTAGGCGGTTGCAAATCCCAAATAGGCGCTGACATAGACCGTGCCGATGCGGGCAACGATAACGACGCGCTGGCCGTTAATCGCCAGCCAGTACGCGAAGGGGCCGTTGCGCAGGGGCAGATGCCGCAGTCCGCTGTTGTTGACCTGACTGCGCAGGCTCAGCAGCGGGTTGTGACTACGAAAGCCGTACCAGTTCAGGTTGTACGCCGCTCGTGCGGGTTCTTCGAACAGCTCCGCGCCGATGAAGATCGACTGCCGGCCATCCAGACCCGGCGCCTTCACGATCCACTGCGCGCGATCCTCTAGCTCGTAGTCGGCATTGAGATCGGTGTGGAACGATACGTCGTTGCATTCCAGCGGCCCAGCGCCCGCGGTCGCGGTGATCAGCACGCGCCAGAACCGAGCCGGCGCCGAATCGCCGTTGACCACGAACGTCCGACGCGCGCGCGCGGACAGCCAAGTCTGGCCCGTCCACGCCTGCACGCGCGCCCAGGCCGCGCCGTCGTCGGAGCGCTGCAGTTCGAAAGCGGCCGGTCCACGGCCACCGCTATCGCCGATGCCGATCGACAGCGCTTTGACTGAGGCAGCGCCAATCATTTCGATCGTCGCCCACGCCGGCAGATCGGCTACCGCGCGCGTGGCCCAGGTGTCCACAGCGTTATCAAATAGCGCGGGCGTGTTGGCGAAATTGCTGGTACGGAAGGTGGGGTTACGCACGCCCTGACGGCGGACCAGCGACCAAGCTGGCGAAGTGTTCAACGTGAAGCGGTCGCCGGCCACGAAAGGCGTGGAACCGGTATTGATGCGAAAGCGCAACCGATCCGATTCAAACGCCTGGCCGACCTGCGCGACGCCCAAATCGCCCGCGACCGCGCCCACGACCGCAAAGCGCTCAGCATCGAGAGCGGTGATCGTGAAACCTTCGGCAACACTCGCGGCGCCGCCTCGATAGCCCCCGACCGCGCCATCCGCTCCCGACAACGCGCCGTTGCCAGCACCCGCGTAGAGCAGACCCCAGGCATGACCCTCTTTGCAGAGCGCGCCTTCAAGTCGGTTGAGAAATTCGTAACAGTCGGTAGCAATGCCAGTTTGAAGAGTCATGCTAGGAAGGAACGCCAAATGATCGTATGTGGACGTACGTCGTGCCGGCCTGGAAGAGGCACTTGCGCTTGATATAAGAAAGTCGCCTCAGCTCAGACGAATCGTGTATGCAAAAATAAGGCCGCCCATAGGCGGCCCATCTGTAACTTGGCGGACGGCCGGATAGCCGTGCAGTCGTAGCAATTAGCTTGAGATCGTCGGCTACAAATCTCTTTCGTCGTGCCGATGCGCCGGCTCGTGGTCCGGATTGATCAAAGCGTCCAGGTACTTCTGGAACACGTCTTCTTTGCAATAGTGTTCACGGACGAAGCTGATCTCCGCAGCCTCGTCAGACCGTTCTGGGTCCATCAGATCCTCTGGATACCAGATTGTTGATCCATCCTGCCGATCCATGGCCAAAACTTCGGTCGGAAGTAGCTGGCCTCGCTCCAGCTTTTCGAGTAAGGCCGGCTCAAGCGAGATGCCTTGAATGTAGATGCGATCGTGATAAGAAGGCGAATTCCTTTGACGCTCGATCCACTCAATCAGAGCCTTGAGATAGTGCCGGCATTTATCGTAATTCCACCGTTGGAATTCCCACGTTTCATAGAGCGTATGAGTCCGGTGGTGGAGGCGATGTTCCTTGGCTATGACGATGCCAACGGGCTCGGTCGCTGCTTTGTCTCCTTGCTCAAAAGCGTTTGCGAATTTAGCGCGACGATTCCGGACAATCAGAACTTTGGGGCGGCGGCCAGCTTTAGCTAATGCGACAAGCCGAGCGATGGCGCCTTCCGTACCCTTGTACCAATTGCGTACAGGAGGTGGGTAACCGTAGGCCGGCCCATCCCCTAACCAACCTGCTGGTACATGGAAGTGGCGGCGAACTCGATCGATCAGGGGGTCGGTCAGCAAATCCAGAAATGCTTTCTCGTCGTGCAACGTCGAGACTGAGACACCAAAGTCGTTTAGGAACTCAGCAATCTCCTGGGGTTCGTACCCATGCACTCGAAAGACATGAAGGATGCGGTCGCGCGTCAACTCGATCTGCCGCTTCATCTGCAGGTGGGGTTGGTCCCTATCGCTCGCTTGCGTTTCACGCATAACGCCTTCTAACGTCATCGCGATGAAAGAAGACATCGACATCTGACCGAAGGCTTCTGCGTGAGCCGCAAAGAACGTTCGCGCCTCGGGTGACAGTCGGATCGTGGTAGGTGCTCCCGCGGCCTTTTCATCGACCTCGGTGACTGCTGCTCGCTGCGACCCCTGCCCGATCAGGGTCGAGATCAACTTTTGTAGATCAAAGGCTAGGGGCTTACCGGATGACATAGAGGACACTCGCCAGAATAGTTGGATTGATATCGAATCGATGGATTGAATTCATTCTGCCGGAACGATTCCAAGCTAAAGGCGCAATCATTGGGCGTCAAGCTCCGGATCGATTCATTTGCTCAATGGTTTTCTGGAAATATCCCGCATCGATCTATGTCACCCCAGGTCTTGACGTACCGTTGGGGCGTTGGCCCGGATGGTGGACAAGATCACTTGCCGACCGGCTTGGGTACTCATCACGTTCACGATCTCGCGCGGGTCCAAGTACAGGACATTGGTGATCTGCGATCCACGTGGGCCGGCATCCGAAGCTGGACCGCGCTCGGGCATCGGCGCGCGCGACGGAGTCGGGGCACGCGGCGCCGGAGTGACAAACCCGCCCGATGCGTATCCGCGCAGCCCGTCGAGCGCGGCCATGCCGATTCGGTTGAACCGTTCCAGAAACGAACGCGCGCCCGGCTGCCGAACGACTTCGCGACGGTTAACGAACTCGCCGCGATGTACGACGCCGGCCGGGGCGTACTTGGGGCCGATGCCGGTGAAGCCGCCTCCGGAGAATCCGGACATCGACTTGGTGGCGTTGGCCGCCAGCATGGTGGTCGCCGCGGTCTGCATAGCGATCGCCGCACTCATCACCACCTTACCCGCCGCGCCCAACGCGACGGACGCGCCGGTAATGGGCACCGCATAAGCTGCGCCGGCCGCCGCCGCTTGCACCGGATCGGGCTGCGCCAAATCCGGGGTACCCTTGCCGCCGGCCACCTTGCCGATCACCGACATCAGCTTCGCCGTCGCCATCGCCGCCAGTTGCTGCGCGGCCAATTGAGCCAGCGACGCCGCCATGTCCTGCACCAAACCGGTGAGCGCTTGGCGCAACGTCAGCGTACCGGTAGCCAAGCCTTCCAGTGCCGTGCTCAGTCCGCTCTCAAAGCCATTGGTGAGCGTGACGACCAGTTCGTTGGACTGAACCTTGAGCGCGGCGACCTGTGTGGTCAGATCCTTCACGCGCTCGATGGCGTCCGGCGATCCGGTTCTAGCCGCCAGCTGCTCCATCTTCGGCAGGAGTTGATCGACTTCGGCCGCTGTGCTGGCATGCAGACCGATCAGCTCCCGGCGCGCGCCGATCTCGGTCAGCAGGCCCGCCTGCTGCCGCGTCTGGATCGACTGCTCCTGCCGGGTCTGATCCCCAAAGACACGCTCGACCTGAGCCTGAAGTTCCTGTAGCTCGGCCTGCGCCGACTCGGTATCGATGTGCAGACGCAGGGTCGTGTCGCCGGCCACGCCCAGTCGCTTCATGTCGGCCAGCAGCGGGGCATACTGCTCCGCAAGCTCACGCTCGCGCGCCTCTCGCTCCTTGCCTTGCACGCGCAGAATCGCGTTCTCGGCGGCGGCCACCGCTTCGGTCAGCTCCTTCTTGCGATCCTCGTCCTTTCGCTTCTGCTCGTCCTCCTCCTTCTTCTTGTCGGCTTTCCGCTTTACATCATCCTTGTCGCTGCCGGCCTTCCCTTTGACCTTGCCTGCGCCGTCCGAGATGGTCTTGGCACTGGCCGCGAAGTCCCGTGCCGGCTTCGCATCCGCGCTGGTTTTCCAAAGTAGCTCAAGCTGGGTATTGGCCTTGCCGATGTCGTCGGCCATGTCGCCGCCGGCCGCGCGCCACGCCTCGGCCGTTTGCCGCACCAGCCCCTTCGCGTCGGCAAAGGCTTTCTGCTGGACCTGAAAGAATTGATCCGGCCCGGCGAAATCGAACTGCGCGACCTTCTTGACGGCCTCGACATAGGCGACGATGACGCGTCCGTTAAGAATCAGGTAGCGGCCGAAGTTCTCGATACTGACCATCAGCGCGGCAATGACCCGGCCGATGATCTGGAACCCGACCTTCAATCCGATAAACGCGCTGACCACAACACGGACGATCGACACCAGGACGTTGAGATTCTGACCTGCGGCTTCGGTGTTTCCATTCGCCGTCACCAGCGCGGCGTTGTAGTTGGAGATGAAGGTCGCGAGCGACGAAATCTCGGTGGATAGGCCGCCGGCCGCACCGGTCGAGCGCTCCATATCGCCTACCGTGACGGTGAAAGCGTTCCGCAGCTGGGTCAGCGCGCCGCCGATGGTCAGCGGCAGCTTGGCGAACTCCTCGTTCAAGGTCTTGGTCTGCGTCTGCAACGCACGCAGTACCAGCGACGGCCCCAACTTGCCCGACTCGCCAAGCTTCTTGAGATTGTCGGCGCCCTCGACGCCGAGTTCCTTCAAGCCCGCCTTGAGCGCTTCGGCGATGCGCGAGGTCTGCTCGATCACGGAGTTCAACTCCTGACCGCGCACTTCGCCAGACGACAGGCCCTGGCTGAACTGCATCAAGGCCGCTTCACCCGCGGCGGTAGAGGTAAAGCTAAGGGCGACCGCTTGGGAGATCGTTTGCGTCAGACCCAAAATCTGGCCCTGGCTCAACTTGAGCGCCTGGGTGCTGCGCTCGATGCGCGCATACAAGTCGACGGTCGAGGCGAGCGGCTGTCGCGTCGCCTGCGCGATCTGTTGAACGCCTTGGTAAGCGGTGTTGAATTCCTGTTGGGTTTTGGTGACCAGCTTCAGCCGGCCTTGCAGGTTCGCGGCTTCGTCGGCGACATGAACCAAGCCCTGCGCGGATCGCAGTGACAGATAGCCCGCGGCGACGCCCCGGATCTCGGATTGGAGGCCGGACAATCCTGCCTGGGCTTTACGACCCGCCGCCTGCGACTCCGAGGCGAACGATCGGATGCGGGCACCGGCTTGTTGCAGCGCGGTGTTCAGCGCCGCCGCGTTGCCCTTGAGCAATAGCGTGATCGTGGTGTCGCGGTTCGCCATGAATCAGTGCTGCTCGACTGCCGTTGGAGGCTTGCGTCTCCAGCCGCACAATCGGCGACCGGTTTCGTTATGGGCCAGGATTTGTCGTGCTGTCAGGTCCGTCAGTTGATCCTGTCGCGAGACCAGGATCGGCCGCGTCCAGGCGCAACCCGTCGTTGCTTCCGTCACGCGACCAGTCGTCGTACAGGCGGTCAGCAGCGGAATCAGGCACAGCCACCGCCACCGGCGATGGGGTGCCGGTCGGCAGTTGTAGAACATCGGACTCCACCTCAAATCGGGTTTCAGAATCGGCTCGCGCTCGTTCCGCGATCCGCACCTGTCGTTCGCGATCGGAAATCCGATCAGCCGCTTCGCTCCGCGCCCGTTGTGCGCCCTTCCAACGCCCCCAACCAAACGCGGCGACGACCGCGGCGAGCGCGGTCAGCACCGTGGTCGCCCAAACTTTCAATGCGATCATGCGATCTGGCCCCCCGCCTTCTGATAGACGGCGAGCAGGCTTTCCAGCGGCACTTCGCGCTGGCCGTAGCCGGCGTCGGGCAACGACGCCCAGGTCTTGCGCGACTTGCGCACCGCGCTGCTGATCCAGCCCTGCTTGATGTCGGCCAGGGCGCCGGTCTCGCGCAGAAGTTCGATCGCGGCGCGGTCTTGCGAGGCCGGGCCGAAGTCGGGCAGTCGCAGACGATTGCGCAGGCTGTTCCAGGTCTTCCACAGGAACTGATAGCGCCCCGCCGCGGTGGAATTGATACGGTATTTCGGCAGCCAGACCGGCTTGCGCGGGTGCTCGTCGAAGCTGGTGAAGGTTTTACCGCCCACCATGACGTCGTAGCCGCCCTGCTCGCTGAAGCGCTCGACGCCTTCGGCGTGGGCGATCATGTCGAGGAAGGCGACGACATTCTGGCCGCCGGCCTGCTCAGCGGAGAGTCGTGCCATCGGCGCCTCGCTGCTGGAACAGACGGCCGATCAGGCCCAGGATCAACAGGCCTGCGGTCACGCTGGCGGCGATGCGATCAGGGACGTGGACCCGCAAATCGTCGGGCAGGTTCAGCCACACGCCCTGCAGGGCGATGGCCACGGTCATCGCTTGCACGCTGAGGAAGCGCCACGCTTGGCGCCAGTTCTCGATCAGTTTCATCAGGTCTTCCGAAGGGATTGGATAAAGGCGGTGACGTCGCGCCCACCGGCAAAGCCGGCGTTGACGTCCTCGATGCGCTCGGCGCGCAGCGCGCGTTCGCGCTGGATCGCGACGCGGTAGAACAAGGCGAGTTGGCGCGCGGTGGCGCGCTCGATCCACGGCCAGTCATGGCCGTGATCGATCAGGGTGGCGAGGACGCTGGGCCAGTCGTTGCCGGGTCCGCGCGACGCAGCTCCAGCGCCGCGATCACGCGCTGCAGAAAAAAATCGGCGTTGACCGCCCAGAACGTCAGCAGCAACAGGTCACCGTGCGCGGCGCTGAGCGAATGCACGAACTCGACGGATTGATCGCTGGCTTGGGCCAATAGCTCGACCGTCGCCTCCGGATGCTTTGCACAGACCCGATGCAGACGGCTCAGATCGATGTTGCCGTCGTCGGTTTGCTCGATCAGGTCGGCGACCAACCCGGCGATCTGCGCGTGCAAGCGCAGGCTTTCGAAGAAACCGATCTCGCGGACGGTCACGGTGCGATCGCCGAGCGGCAGCACCCGGTTGGGCTGCAACACAGTCAGATCGTCGGCCGGCGGCGCCTCAGATCGTTTGATCTTGCGCGCCATTACGCCTTCACCATTTCGATGCGGCCGAAGCCGCCCAGGTTCGGGTCCAACGCGCGGGTCTCATCGAACAAGGCCGCGCCGGACAGTTGCAGGCTGCCCCACTCCTCGGAGATCAGGTCGAGCTGTTCGATCGGATTGAAAGCCACCCGGTACAGCGTGACCTTCGCGCGGCGGCCGTTGACCGTGTTGATGCCATCCAGGAACAGCATCCGCTCCGGCGGCGGCGTATTGAACAGGGCGATGTTGACCGTCTCGCCATGCTGGTAGGTCGCTTTGAAGGGCTGCGTGTGGCCATCGACCTTGCGCAAGCCGATCACGCCAGCTGAGGGCGATTCGGTCCACCAGTTGGCCGCCGGCACCGTAACCGGCGGCGTCGCGCTGTCGGTCAGCGACAACTCGCTGATCCAGCCCCGGTCGAGCGCGACCAAGTCGTTGGCCTTCAGGCCCGGCGGCAGCAGTTCGTTGCTGATCGCGCCCGCCGGCAGGGTGGCCGGAATCGAGTACAGCCCCTCGGCGATGTTCTCCGGGGTCGCTTCGTCCAAGGTCAGGTTGACGTTGGCGGTCTTGCTCTGGACCAGACGGCCGTACAGCATGCGGTTGCCGCTGAACGACTCGGTCTTGTCCGAGTTCTGCACCTCCAACGCGAGCTGGAGCTGGGGCGCGTTGCCGACCCACCGCAGCGGGCCGGGCTTGCCGTTGGACTGGCGTTGGGCAAGGTAAACCTTGCCCTGAAAGGAAAACAGGTCCTGCGCGGCCATCGGTCGCGTTGCTCCTATAGTTATGGTGTCAGGCTGCCGAGCGGCAGCGGGTTCAGGTACGCAGCGAGCGCAGCAGCAGCCGGTCGATCTCGGCGGTGATCACGTCCAGGCCCGCCTGCGCCATGCGCTGGGGCCGGTCGCCCTTGCGCAGCATCTGGGCCAGCGACGGCCCATAGAGGCGACGGATCGGGGTACGCGGGACGCGCTTGGCGCCCGCAATGGGGGTGCGTTCGAAGGCAATGTCGGCGCCGCCGTGGCGGCGATGGAAACCCGAGCGCTTGAAGCCACGCCGGCCACGAACTGCGGTGAAGTCCAGGCCGCGGTCGTCGGCGCTGCGCTTGGAGGCGAAATTGCGCAGGCCCACGCCGCGCGCGACGCCGACCAACTCGACACCTTCGCGCGTGGTGCGCACGCTGACGCCGGCCCGGATGCGCTGGGCCGACAGGGCGTATTCGGTCTGGATGTCGCGGCGGGCGATGACCGGCCAACGACGACGCAGGGTGCCCAATGCGCGGCGCTGTGCCACCGCCACCTTCGCCGGAATGTCGCTGATGCGTTTGGCCGCGTCCAGCGCCCCGTCCGCATCGATGGATAGGTCCATCAGCGGCGGTATCGGATCGTCAGGGCGACTTGGACGGCGACCACCGGCAACCCCTCGGGTCGGTCGAGGAACACGATGTCCTCAACCTGCACCGGCAGGGCGTGCGGCAGCGGAATCCAGGCATCGAGCGCATCCTCGATGTCGGCGGCGATGTCGTGCGAGCGAAGCTGGGCGTCGGCGAGCGTCACCGGCAACGTCGCCTCAGCCAGTGCCTGCAATACCCGATGCCGGCCGTGGGGCTGATTCGTATCGCGTTGGATGCCCAAGGCCGCCAGGGTCAGGCCCACCAGCGATTCGTCGGAATGCTGCGCCGGCTCCAGCGCGACCGCCGTGCCCACCTCGGTGCGAAAGCCGTTGTCGATGCGGATCTCGGTCAGTCGTGCGGCGATGCGCTGCAACAGCGCCCAGGTTCGGGCGACGTCAGCCATACAACGCCGCCTCGTTGATCCGGCCGTCGTCGGTGACCAGCGCCTCAACGGACTGGATGCGGCCGTCGAGGGTGACCTCATCGCCGCGCCGGAACACCCACTCCCGATTCCGCGCGATCACGTGCCGGGCGCGCCCGACGACCTGCTGAAATTCCCCGAGACGCTCGACGCCGTCGCGCACGATCAGGAGCGAATGTGCCGAGGGGCAATCAGCACGCTGAACGAGCGCGGCGACGCCGAGCGTGTCGAAGACTACGTCATCCATCGTTTCGAACGCGTTCACACCGTAACCTTGATCAGCAGGCCCGGTCGCTGGCACACCGGCAGCGGATTCGACTGCGTGTGCAGGTCCGTACCGCGGTCGAACTTGCGCGGCGCCTGCTTGGCATACAGCAGTTGGCCGAGGGTGTTCACCGTCTCATTGAAGTCGGCCGGTGCCACATAGGTTGCGAACGTGTTCAAGGTACCCAGCGGGAAGGCGTGGCCTTCCATCGGGGCGATGAACCGACGCGGATCTTCGCCCGGCACGCCCGTACTCGCAGTAGCGCTGTACTCCTCGAACACCACGCCGGCCATTGCAAAGCCGGCTCGCTGATCGCTTCGCAGGAACTCTCCGTTCTGCCAGTCCTTCCAGGCTTGCTTGACCTCGGGATGGCCGGTCAGCTTGTCGAAGAATTCCTCCGACACCAGCACACGCACGCCGGACATCCGCTCGCCCAGCAGGTTCTTTTCGAACAGGCGCTTGAGCTGGATGCACTTTTGTCGAACGTCGGTTTTTTCGTTAGCCAGTTCGAACGAGAAGACCTCCTGCTCGATGTTGAAGAACTTGAAGAAGTCGATCAGTTCCGTACCGTCCGCGTCCAGCACCACGCCTTTGAGCGCGCCCATGCGCAGGTACTCCAAGGTGATAGCGTGCTTGTTGCGCATGGTCTGCAACTTATCGGCCATGACACCGGCCACCGTTTCCAACTCCGATTCGGTGCCGAAGGCGCGCACGCCGATTACTTCCTCGGGCAGCACCACATCGTCGTGGGGGATGTGCGGAATGGTCAGCGCGCGCAGGTCACGGCTACCGCGCGTACCGACTGTGCCCGGCGCGCCCACCGGCAGCGTCGGCAGCAGGTTCAGCACGCCGTTGCGCATCTCGATCGAGACCTGGCGCGTGCGCACCGGCTTGATCGGGAACAGGTTCAGCTCATCGAGCCGGCCGTACTGGTTGGGCAGCAGGTTGATCGCCGCGGTCAGCGAACTGACCGAGAACGCGGGATTGTGAAACGGGTTGTTCATCGGCATGGATCAGGCTCCGTGGCGCACAAGCACGCCGAGGGCGCGCAGCTGCTCGACGGCAGCGGCACGTTGTTCAGGGGTAGTGGTTCGGGGCCAGACCAAGTAGCGGTCCGAGACCGTGGCGTGACGCGCGACGATCAGGCCATCCGGGTTCGGCACGTCGGCGGCGGTGATCGGTACGATGACCACGCCTACGGCAACCTCGCGGCCGTCCGAAGCGGCCGGATCGAGGGCGGCGATCTGACCGGATGCGGCGATGCGGCCGACGATCTGACCTAGCGCCAGGACCTGATTGATAGCGATGGTGACGCGATCGCGCGAGTAGAGGTGGTCGGCCTCCAGCTTGAGCAAATCGCCCAAATTCGGCCCCTCAACGACCGGGGGATACGTGGTCAGAGGCATCAGCGGACACTCCGGTTGAGCGCCGCGCGCGCCTTGACGGCGTCGAGCAGCGGATTGGCGGTCGCCTGCGCATCCGGACCCGTGGGCGAGAGGTGGCTGGCGATTTCGGGCGATTGCGCCCTAAGCGCCAGTAACCGCTGACGTGCGGCCTCGGCGGTGATGCCTTCGGACAGGTAAGCGGCGGTGAGGGCCGGCTGGCCGGCCAGTTCGCACAGCTCGGCGATGGCGAGCGCATCGGCGTGCGCCTGCGCGCGCACGGCGTCGGCGTCGACGGCGGGTGCCGTCGAATCAGGGGTGGACATCGAGAGGGTCTCCAAGTGGAAGGGACGCGCGGACGCGTCAAGTTCGGTGTGCATCTGCTGCACGGCGTCGCTGAGCGTGCCGACGTGATCGGCTAGGCCGGCATCGATCGCGTCCTGGCCGAAGTAGAGCGCGGCCTCGGTCTTACGCACCGCATCGGGCGACAATCCGCGGTGTTCGGCGACGGTCAGGGTGAACAGTTCGTAGAGGCGGTTGACCTCGGTTTGAATCGACGCGCGCGCTTCGGGACTCAGCGGTTCATGCGGGTTGCCATCGTTCTTGCGCGCGCCGGCCAAGATCGGCGTGTAGCTCAAACCCGCACTGGCATCGCGCAGGGATTGATCGACGTGCAAGGCGATCACGCCGATCGAACCAACACCGGCCGTGCGCGTGACAAATACACGGTCCGCCGCGCTGGCCAGGGCATAGGCCGCCGAGAACGCCGCATCGTTAGCGACGGCCCAGATCGGCTTGTGCGACCGCGCCGCGCGTAGCCGGTCGGCCAAGTCGAACACCCCGGCCGCTTCGCCACCGGGGCTGTCGACATCGAGCACGATGCCGCGCACCGCGTCGTCGGCCAGCGCGGCGTCCAGCCGACGCGTGATCGATTGGTAGCTGGTCAGGCCCGAAAGCGCATCCAAGCCGCCGGTGCGCTGCACGAGCGTGCCGTGGATCGGCAGCACGGCGATGCCGCGTTCGTCGGCTAATCGCAGCGCCGCCGAGCTGGGCGGTCCCATCTGCGGCGGTGGCAGCGTTTGCAGGTCAAACTTGGGCGCCAGGACGCTGACGATCACGTCTAATTTGGCGCGCTGAATCAGCAGCGGCGTGTTGAACACGCGCGCCGCCAGGTGGGGCAGTCCGGTCATTGCGTGGGTTTGGGCTCAGGGGTCGGCACGTCGGCCGGCGGTAGGGCGTGCTTGGCGCCATTGCGGGCAACCGCGCGCGGATCGGTATCCAGGACCAAGCCCAGCGCGTCGGCACGCGCGGCGTCGGCCGCGATCTCGCGATCGATGGTCTCGGCGTCGTAGCCCGAACTGGCGATCGCTTCCGAGCGCGAGAGCAGCCCGGCGCGGATCGCCAGGATCATCGCGTTGAACTCCTTCTCCGGATCGACCCAGCTCCAGCCCTGCGGCACCCACTTGCAGGCGCGGTACTGGCGTTTACGGCGGCGATAGCCGGGCAGCTCAATCGCCCGCGACAGCACCGCCGCATCCACGAACGCGCTCCAGATCGGCCGGCACAGCTGAAACACCAGCACGCTGTGCTGGACCATCTCGCAGCGGCGCCGAAACTCCAGCAGTCCGGCGCGGATGGACGAATAATTGACGCCGGTTAGATCACCGGTGAGCTGTTCATAGGTGATGCCCATCGCCGCGGCGACCGCACGGAACTGCGAGCGCAGGAACGCGTCGTAGCTCGCGCCGACGTCGGCGGGTTGGGCGAAGGTGACGCTTTCGCCAGCTTCCAGGATTTGTAGGCTCCCCGGCTCCAAGCCGAGCGGCGCGTTGCCGTGTTCGTCAGGTGGTGCATCGCCGGGTAACGGGTCTTCGGGACCGTCGCGGGTGATGAAGCCGGCAAACATCGCCGCCGTCTTCTTGCGTACCAGCTCGGCGTCGTCGTACTGATCCAACTCATTGAGCTTGACAAGGGCGCGCGCCAGCCACGGTTCGCCGCGAATCTGGCCCGGCCGAAGCGGCCGGAAGACGTGCAGAATTTCCGACGCCGGCACGCGGTAGGTGTCCAGGCCGCCGTGGCGCGACATTGGCGCCATCGCCCCTTCTTGCGGGTGCGACAGGTAGAGGTGATACGCCACGCGTCGGCCGAGTCGATCGAACTCGATACCGGCACGGATCAGGTTGCCGTTGGGCTCCTCGCGGTTGAGGTGCAACGGCAGGTGCTCCGGCTCCAGCAATTGCAGCTGCAGAGGCACCGCCAAGCCGTCTTCAGGCCGGCGCGGGCGCAGGCGCATCAGGCACTCGCCACCTTCCAGCAGCGCGCGGCAGGCCAGCGCTTGCAGGCCGTAGAGATCGGTCAGGCCTGCGGCATCCGCTTCGTCGCACCAGTCCCGCCACAACGCCTGCAACGCTTCGCGCTGGGCCTGATCCGTGATCAACGATTGCGGTTTGATGCCGGTGCCGACCGCGTTGGCGACGAACGCCTCGACCGCGGCGTTCGCCCAGGCGTTGCGGCGGACCAGATCACGCGATCGAATACGCAGCGCATCGCCGGTCGCGAGCAGCGCGGCCACCGCGCCGGGGTTGCCCGGCTGCCACGCGGTCGAACGCCGGCCGGCGCCCGCGACTTCATGCACGGGCGAGCCGCCGAACATCGATGCGCGTAGGCGCGACCACCAGCCCATCTCAGAAGCCCTTGCTCGTGGTCACGCGCAAGCGGCGAACGCGGCGCGGCCGACCTTCGGTACCGGCCAGCGCGGCTTCGATCTCGCGGATTGCGGCCAGCAACTCATCGACGCTGCGGTACTCGACCAGGCGGTCGCCGAAGCTGACGCGGCGCTCGCCGCGAGCAAGCGCATTGCGCAGGGCCTGCAATTGTTCGTGGGTGTAAGGAAGTTGGCTCATCGCATGAAACGGCTCGAAATGACCCGGCGTCGTGGGCGCGGGCCAGAAACAGGAAGGCCGCCCAATGGGGCGGCCTGTGGAGGGGATTGGTTCGTACTGGGCGAGTCGGGCGGCGGGGTGGCGTGGGTGACCCCGAGTGTTCGTTCCATCTCGCGCCAATGGCGTTCTTCGAAGCGATCGACGCCGGCCTGCATCGCGGCGGCGCGGGCCATCACGTAGCAGTCCAGCGCTTCGTTGCGGTCGCGGCGCTTTTCCCATACGCGCTGCGCATAGCCGTGCCGATCTCGTCGGCTGATCAAATGCTCGGCCGTCAGCTGCTGCAAGAACTCGCCATCGATCTTCGGCAAATGAACATAGCCGGCGGGAAACGCCGGTTGCCCATCCGGGCCGATCTCAATCGACAGACGCAGCGCGTTGTAGAACTCCAGCTTGGCGATCCCGCCCGCCACGGCGAACAGCTTCAGGCCGCGTCGCAGTCGCTTGCCGGGTACGCTGACGTCGACCGCGGTCGGTGTGCCGATCAGTGCGGCACCGCTGCCGACGCCCTTCATCGGCAGCAGCCGTGGATCGGCAGCGCCGCGCGCGAACGCATACGCTTCTTGCGTCGCGAAGCCGGTGTCCAGGCCCAGACGGGTCAGCGGCAATAGCGCACCGCTGGCGTGCGTCCATTGCTCCGATAGGATGGCGCCCAACTCGTTCCAGACCGCGGCGCGGGCGGTGTCGCCCATCAACACGCGATGCTCGACCAGCCAAGTCTCCCGGCCGCGCCCGAACGCCCAGATCGAAACCTCGATACGGTCTTTCTGGACGTCGGCGCCACCGGTCAGCAGCAGACCGCCGGCCGGGACGGTGCCGATCCGGTAGTCCTCGCGTCGCTCCAGCAACCGCTCCCAATCCGGCGCTTCGCCTTCCTCTTCCCAGGTCTCGCCCAGCTCGGTGTTTTTGAACGCCTTGAGCGCCGTCGCCGAGCCTTGCGCCGATTCCCAAGCGGCGGCGATGTCGGTCCAGCTGCGCCAGCCGACCGGCGAGTACAACGACGACAGGTGGTAACCGGCCGTCTTGCCGCGGTTCTTCGGCGCGGTCGCAATCCAGCGCCCATCCGCCAGCATCGCAGTCTTGTGGTGCTCGCCGATCGGCTGCTCGCAGGACTCGCAGATGTAGCGGGCCGAACGCGGATCGCCCCAGGTCCAGCGCAGTTGTTCGAACCGCAACCATTGCTCATGCCGGCAATGCGGACATGGCACGAAGTACCGGCGCTGGTCGGACGCGAGGTACTCGCGCTCGATGGTGCTGGCACCGGCAATCGTCGGCGTCGACACCAACAGGATCTTGCGGCGGGTGAAAGTGCGGGTGCGGGCCTCGGCCAGCGCGACGGCATCGCCTTCGCCCTCGACGTCGCGCGGGTAGCCGTCCACTTCATCCAGGAACAAATACCGCACCGGCATCGAGCGCAAGCCGACCGCGCTGTTCGCGCCGGTGAGAACCAGCACGCCCCCGCGGAACTCCTTGGCGAGGATGGTGTTGCCGGCGTCGCGCGCGCGCGAGGGCGCGATGCGTTCGCGAAGCGACGGCGATTCTTCGATCAGCGGATCGATGCGCTGTTTCGAATTGCGCTTGGCCATCTCGACAGTGGGCGCCACGGCCATCATCGGCCCCGGCGCGCAGGCGATGACGTACCCGATCCAGTTGTTGCCGCACTCCGTGCCGCCAACCTGCGCGCCCTTCATGAAGACGATGCGCTCCGTCGCCGAAGCCGGCGACAGGTCGTTCATGATGTCGCGCAGGTAAGGCGTGCGCGCGGTGCGCCAGCGGCCGGGCTCGGCGGACGACGTGCTCGATAGCACCCTGTCGCGATCCGCCCAATCGGAGACATCAAGAAACGGATCGGGCGTCAGGCCGTCGCGCCAGGACCGCGCAACGTCGTCAGAGCCGTCGTACAAGCGTTATTCCAGTCGCGCGTTGAATTCGCCGAGTTCGGCCAGGTGCTGCCGCACCTCGCGCTCCAGCGCGACGTGCATGACATGCGGGTCGATGCCAAGTTCTGCCGCGAGCATCGAACTGATGCGCGCGGGCCAGTTCAGCCAGGCATCGCGTTCGGCGCGCGCCAGCGCGAACACCTGCGCCATTACCTGCGAGCGGTCGATCAGCTCGCCCTTGAGTTGGGCGATGCGCAGCTTGTGGTGCTGCGCTTTGAGGACTTCGTTCGCGGTGCGCGCTTGCGCGTAGGTATTGCCGCCGCTCGGCGCGCTGGCTGGCGCGAACGCGGCTACGTCGTCTGCCCCGGCCGACGCACCGGCGCGCGCCCGCGCGGGCCGCGCAGGCGGCAACACGCGCTCCTCCGGCGCTTTAGTGCTGGCCGCCCATTCGGCATCAGCACGCGCGGGGTTGATGGTGCCGTCCGCCTCAGCGGTAATCCGGCCCGTGGCGATGGCTTTGCGCACGGCGGTATCGGACACGCCGCGATGGCGGCCGTAGGCGCGGATGGAGATTCCCACGATAGAAGAATTCGATTCGGTAGAGCCTCCGCGACCGCCGGCCATCGGCGCAGATCGGGCTTTTGGAAGAGGGAACGCCCCAGCGCCCATCGGGCGCTGGGGACTTACCACTCCCGGCTTACTGCTGACCCAGCGTCGCGTTAACCTCCGCGAGGATGTCGTCCCAATCCGGTTCGGTCGGCAAGTCGACACCGGCCGCTCCGCAAAGCATGGCAACGACCGCCCAGCAGCTTCGGCTCAGCTTGCCAGCCGCCGCCAAATCTTCGGGCACCAACGCGGCGGTGTCGTCGTGCGTCAGCATGTCGTGGATGTCCACTTCGAACTTCGTCAAGCTACGGGTGAGGTTGCCGAAATTACGAAGATGCTCGCTCATGGTGGTTCTTCCTGGGGACGCCGCGTTGTTGCGGCGACGACATGAACGCTTCCTTCCAACACGTTAGCAAGCGGTTTCGCGAACAAATTTTCGGAAGAGGGAACACCCCAGCCTCCAATGGGAGACTGGGGTGCGCGCTCTCGGAGGTTTAGTTATGCGGCGCGCACATCGCCGCCATGATCGCCTGCTCCAAATGACGAATGGCCGCGCGCAGGCTGGGTTGGTACTTGGCGTCCGCCACGTCCCATACCTGCATCAGCCGGGCCTGCTGCACCGCTCGGTTGAGTTGATGCACCGGCAACCCCACGAACTCCGGCTCCAGTCCTTCAAAGCAGCGCGCAATCTCTTCATGCAGCCAGCGCAACGTCATCTCGTCCTCGCACATCTCGCTCGGAACCCAGCGCTTTGCATCCCAGCTACCGGTCTCATCGATGGCACGTTCCACCGGGGCCAGTTCTCTACGGCACTCGGTCACCAATCGCGCAAGGATTTTCGGGTCGAGGCGACGCGTTCGGATCGTATCCGTTCGCTCGGCAAGGATGCTGGCTAGGGCAAAGCAGGCGAACAAGGTTAAGCGGGCGTCGGGCCGTGAGAACGTATGGCCGGACCGCAGTATCCGCTCCACGTAATCGCTGAGGCTTCGAAGCTCGGCGTCGGACATCATGATGCTCTGATTCATGGGCTCGTCCCTGTCAAACCGCGTTGTTGCGGCGGCGTCATGAACGCTTCGGTGGCGGAACATCGCAAGTCAATTTGCGCCGGTCCCGGAACTTAGACAGCACCCAGACAGGCTCGCAGCGGGTGAGGAAGAGGAAATGCCCCAGCGTCCATTGGACGCTGGGGCAGTCGCTCTCAACTCGTTACGTCGCTGCTTGGTTTAACTCCTCGACTACCGTTTCCAGGTCCATGTTCGGTTCGAATTCCAGGGAGCCACGCTCGGCCAATAGCTGGACGATATTCAGGCAACTGGCAACCAGCCGCTTCGCCGCCTCCAACTCCTCGTCACTGAGCCGCTCGGGGTCGCCATCGGCCAAATCTTCCAGGACCTCCTCGCACACCTTCAGGTGTAGCGCAGTGTTCTGAAACCGGCAGTACGACATATTCGTCATCGTTGTTCTCTCAAGTTCGCCGCGTTGTTGCGGCAACGACATGAACGCTTCCTTCGCCAAGGAAGCCAAGCGAATTTGTCGCTTCTTTCGATCTTTCTTTGCTACCAGACAACTACGGGACACCATCGCAAGAAGCTGTCCGCGAGTTGAATTACGCGCGACATGTGCGCGTTATCCGCTTGGCTTCCTGGGCGAATGAAGCCTTCATTCCGCCACACCCACCCGAGCCCGAGGCCAGCATGCAGAACGAGGAACCCGACGACATCGACTTGGCGCGCCTGAAGGCGTGCCTTCGCGGCATTCGACAAACCAACGACGCCTCATTCTCCGAACTCATCGCCTTGGAAGAGTGGCGGGAGGTGGCCATGGTCGAACTTCAACGCCGCGCCGCGCATGCGCTCCGGCTGTTTCCCAGCGACTTATTGGAAAAGATGGCCTTCGACATGGTGGACACGCGCCGCGCCATGGTCGAGGTGTTCGCCGAATCCGGCCCCGACGCGCGCTGAACTTCCCCGCTCGATTGACCCGACGCCTCCGCACTGCGGAGGCGTTTTTCGTTGCGTTCGCGGGCTTCCTGTCCAACAGCTGTCTGCTTCGAAGAACGCTCGTTCTTTATCCGAAAAAGCGCTTGGCTTCGTTGGCGAAGGAAGCGTTCATGCACCCACACCAACGACGGCCACGGAGGCCCAACATGCAAAACCAAACCGAAGCACTCAAGGATTATCTCGGCGGCATGAAGAAGTACAACCGCGCCGCATTGATGCAGCTGCGCGGCATCCACAACTGGCACGCCGCCGCGCAGCACGAACTGGAACGCCGCGCCTACCTCGTCCTCAACACCTTCAACGACGACCTGATGCTCGCCATCGCTAATGGCGAGGTCAACGTCCAACAGGCTATCGACGAAGTGCTCGCCGAGTGATTGACCCGCGCGCCCCCGCCAGCGGGGAGCGCTCAACTCCCAACCTAATCAAACGGAACTCCCATGATTCAGATCACCGACAACCAGCGCGCCCTCCTCCTCCTCGCCGTCCAGACCGGCGGTCGCATCGAGCAATATCCCGACAACCTCAAGGGTGGCGCGCGCACGGCCGTAACCCGCTCACTGGTCCTCAACGAACTGATCACGGCGGATGGTGCGGGGTACGCGCTGACTGCCGCCGGCTACGAGGCGGTCGACCAGCAACCGCCGGCAAGCGGCGAGGTCGACGTGTCTGCCTCTGGCGGCGACCACGACGCGGACGGCCAGAGCGATGAGGACAGCGGCAACGACGAAGCCGATGCCGATACGGCGGACGCGGACGCAGAAGCCTCGGGCAATACGGATGACGCGGAGGAGCAAGATAGCAACGCCGGCGATGCGGGCGATACAAGCCCGCAGACCGCTGCGTCGCCGACGAAGCGCAAGGAAACCCGCATTGACCAAGTCCTCGCTCTGCTGACGCGCCCGCAGGGCGCGACGATCAAGGAAGTGATGGAAGCAACCGACTGGCAGCAGCACTCGGTGCGCGGATTTTTTGCCGGCACCCTGAAGAAGAAAGGCTACACGGTCATCAACGAAAAGATCGACAAGCAAGACCGGGTCTACCGCATCCAAATCGAGGAAGCGGCGACGACCGAAGTCCCCTCCGACGAAGAAGAGTGATGCAGCGCGCGGCCGGGCAACCGCTCGGCCGCGTTGCGGCGAAGAGAATGATCAATCTTGTCCGACACCTTAACGCAACACCACGACGGCGAGGATTCGATCAGATTCCGCTTGGCTTCTTCGCCGAAGGAAGCGTTCATGGGCTCCCAACACGGAGACCGCACCATGAACCCGAACGATACGAACCGCCCCGACCCGCTGCTTGCCTCGCTACCCGATCCGCTGCTCACCTTGGTCGAGGACCAGCTCAGCAACAACGAATCTGCGGGAGACGAGGAACTGCGAAGCTACTTCATCGCTTGCGGTCTGACGACCGAACAGGCGGACCGAGCAGTTCAGTATCGCCCTGCTTACGCGACCGACATCTATTGGGGTAACGCCACGCCCATACGCACCGGCGTTGGACTTCGATACAACCCACGATCGGGCTGGCTAGAGCCAGCGTAATCGCCGGATTTCGACTCGGCGCGCAGATCCTGCGCGCCGCTTTCGTTCTGAGAATGCGCGTTCTTGTCCGACGCCTTAACGCGCTCGATTTATCTGCGCAAAGGCGCGATGAGTGACTTGGCTTCCCGCGCGAAGGAAGCGTTCATGTCGCCACCCCAACCACGGAGCGCATCATGACCGCCACCACTTGCCGGCCCTACCCCGCCGCTGTTCGATTCTCGCGCAAGCCCGCCAATCTGCGCAGCATAATGCGCGAGCACAGCGGCTACCACATCGAGGAGGAGCGCGTGTTCGTCTCCGCCATCAAGACCATGACGTCCGCCGAGTACGACGCGTTTGTGTGTGATCTAAGTCGGACACAGGACTGGATTGCCAGCTTTAAGGGACGCGGCGATCAATGCATCGTGATTCACGCGCCTGCCCGCGTGACCCTTTACATCCGGCCCGAGGGATACGACTACGCGCGTTACGTCGGCCTCGCCGACGCCGACTGAGGCGGGCCAGCGCTGGCGGCGCGCATCGGCGCGACGTCAGCCGCGCAGGGCACGGAGGATTTCGGCGGCGACCTGCGGGACAATCGCGTTGCCGGCGGCGCGCAGTTTAGGAATTCGTCCGGATAGCCCATGAGCCAGAAGACGAATTCCGGATTCAGGTACCCGCCGGCCGGCGAGGGTTCGACTTGTCGACCAAGCATCCCATTGACCGGCGCGCTGCCAATGCTCGATGCGTCCTTGTGATCCCGCGTCGTCGGCGTCGCCCACACCGCCTGCGCCGGTAACGGCAGCGTCGCGCCGCTGCCGAAGCGCTGCCCCGGACCGCCCTTCTCCCCGTCGCTCGCGCGCGGGGTGCTCCACACCGCCTTCGCTACCCCCGGCAGGCCATTGCGCCGCTCGGCCGCAAAGTCGCCGCGCTTCTCCGCGTCGTTCGCCGTCGCGGTCGGCCAGACCCGCTTCGCTACATGCGACAGTTCGATGGTGCGCTTCTTGCCATCCGGCGTCTTGCCGGTCGCCGTCGTTCCCGCTGGCAGACTGCGACCGCCGCTGGGCACCAGCGGCGTCGGCCAAACGCTTTCCGACGATCCAGACGCGGTCGCGTCGGTGCGGGGCGTTGACGGCGCAAGCTGGAACAACAACCGCCCGGCTGGCGTAGCCTTCGCCTTCCAGGTCAGCAAGAACTCCATCGAGTCCCAACGGGATGAGACCAGCAACGTTTTCGCCCAGGAATACAGCGGGTCGCGCCGATGCAACAAGCCGGCGCAGCTCCGGCCAGAGGTGACGGCCGTCCGCCTGCGCGCGCTGTCGGCCGGCGACGCTGAAGGGCTGGCAAGGGAAACCGCCGGTCCAGATTTGCGCTTCGTCCGGCCAGCCGGCGAGCCGGCTGGCGTAAGCGAACCCGCCGATCCCGGCGAAGAAGTGGCATTGGGCGTAGCCGCGCAGGTCGTCTGCGCAAACAGATCGGATGTCTCGGTCATCGACGTCGCCGGGTGGAATTAAACCGGCCGCGATCAGATTGCGCAGCCAATCGCACAGGTAGGGATCAATTTCGTTGTAGTACGCCGGCCGGATCATTCGCTTTCGGCCACATCGGCTTCGCGCGCGGCATCATCGAAGAACACCCCGTCGCTCTGCCGGATCGCGGCCTGGCCGGTATGGTCCTGCCAGCGCCGGACGATCACGTCCGCATACTTCGGGTCCAGTTCGATCAGGCGCGCGCGGCGGCCGGTTTTCTCGGCCGCGATCATCGTGGTGCCAGAGCCGCCAAACGGATCGAGGATCAGATCGCGGGTCTTGCTGCTGTTGCGGATCGCCCGCTCCACCAACGCCACCGGCTTCATGGTCGGATGCAGATCGTTCTTGCTGGTGCGGTCGATGAACCACACATCGCCCTGATCACGCGCGCCGCACCAAAAGCGATCGTTGCCGTCGCGCCAACCATAGAGGATGGGCTCGTACTGCCGCTGGTAGTCGGCGTGGCCCATCGTGAATTTATTTTTGGCCCAGATGATGAAAGTGGACCAGCGACCGCCGGCCGCACGAAAGGCAGTCTGCAACCGGTCCAGTTCCGACGACGACATGGCGATGTAGATCGCGCCCTTCGTCAGCGCCACCATCTGCGTGCAACAGGCCTCCAGGAATGCGCCGAAGTCCGAGCCCAAGTTGTCGTTGAGGATCGGACGATGCTTGCCGCGCAGCTTGTCCTTTGGGTTGTTGGCGTAGTCGACGTTATAGGGCGGGTCGGTGAACGTCATGTCCACTAACTCGTCGCCGAGCAGTGCGGCGTAATCCTCAGCGCTGGTGGCATCGCCGCACAGCACCTTGTGACCACCACAGATCCACACTTCGCCGCAGCGCGAGACCGGATGCTCGGTCGGCTCGGGCACTTCATCGTCGTCGGTCAGACCAGCCTGGTCATCGATCAGCAGGTCGTCCAACTCGGCATCGGTGAAACCGAGCAGGTCCAGATCGAACTCGGCGTCGCGCAACTCAGCCAATTCCAGCTTCAGCAACTCTTCATCCCATCCCGCGTTCTCGGCCAAGCGGTTGTCGGCGATGACGTAGGCGCGCTTCTGCGCCGGGGTAAGGTGGGCCAGTTCAATCACCGGAACCTGCGCAAGCTTCAGCTGGCGTGCGGCGAGCACCCGGCCGTGGCCGGCGATGATGCCGCTGTCGCCATCGACCAAAACGGGGTTGGTCCAGCCAAACTCCACGATGCTCGCGGCGATCTGCGCGACCTGCGCGTCGGAATGCGTGCGCGCATTTCGCGCAAACGGAATGAGCGCCTCGATCGGGCGCAGTTCGATCTGAAGGCTCAAAGGATGTCCGAGTGCGAACCGGGTTGCAGGGACTGCAAACCCGAATAAAAGGATTGACGCTAGCGGGGTTTTGCGGCTGGGCCCCCCGCTCGTTTTGTGCTAGGGGAAGGACCCGCGATTTCTGGCCGAAGGGCGCGACGTGTGCGCGCGTGTTGCGCGCGCGGCTCGGAGTCGGGCACTGGCCGCGGCCTCAAGAGGTGCCGCCGTGTTGCGCGCTGTGCGCGACGTGTTGGGACAAAGTTTGATCCGAACGATGATGTTCGAATCGGGAAGGAAGATCAGCCCGAAGATTCCGATGGTGTCTTGGAAGTCTTCGGGCTGACCCATGCTGGGTGATGCGTCCCCCGACAGACCACGATCAGCATGCCGACTAGGCTAGGGCAAAACCGGGGTGTTTGGGACACCCCGACTGGCCGACTTAGAGGACACAAGAGGACATAAGAGGTCAGGAGCGCAAAGACGTTGGAATTGCCTCCGGTCTGGCATCCGCAAAGCGTGGCAGCGACCCGTTGAGTTGGACCGTCACCACCGCGAGCGCATGCTGCCAGTGTCGCCACGCCGTCTTGCGGATAAGCCCAGTCCGCGTGCAAATCTCGCGCCACGGAACGTACTGCGCCCGCAGCCAGACCAGGCGACGCTGCTCCTCGTCCAGCCACCGCAGCCAGCGCACGGTCTCCCCGAAGCGGTCAATCGCTGCTGGGGATGCGGCGAAGCGCAGGACGATACGCTCATCGGCATAGCCCTCCCACGACTGGCGCTGGATGTTCGGCCAGTACGAGGCGTAACCCTGCACACGCGCCGCCGGCAACCGGCGTGCGGTGATCGCGGCCTCCTGGAATCGGTCCGCAACGGTCTGGATTGTCCACTCAGCCACGGGCCTGCTCCTGCGCCATGGCCCAATGCAGCAGCGCCAGAGCGTCGGCCTCGTTGTCATCAACGGGCTTGTGGCCCAGCCGCTTCGCCGCGTCGATCATTGCGGCCTTATCGGCGTTGCCCTTGCCGGTCGCGAATTTCTTGATCGTGCCGACCGGAACGCCCTGGTACGGAACCGCATGGCGCTCGCACCACGCGGTGAGCTGCGCCAGGAAGCCGCCGTAGACGTGCGCGGCATCGACGCCACGGTGCCGGCGCACTTCTTCGAAATACAGCGTCGAGGGTGCGCCCGCGAAGCGCCACAGGTCATCGAGCCAGCGCACGAAGCGCAGGTAGCGCATGCCGCCGCCTTCGAATCGGCCCACCTTAAAGTGCTCGGTACCGCTCATGGCCTGGCCGGAAAGCCGCAACGCCCAGCCCAGCGTCGTTCCCAAGTCGAGCGCGAGCAGTGTCGGCGAGGCGACCTCGCCGGTCTGGGTGGCGGATGAGGCGGGATTGCTGGTTGATGCGCGTATGTGCGCGCGCACGCACACATAAGGGGGAACCGGCAAACGCGCCTCATCCGCCACCCGCCCTTCCAACTGATTGATTTCATTCATGGCTCGCACCTCCGTACTGCGCAAAGGATTTGGGTTTGAGGCTGAGGCCGGCGAAGTAGCGAACGCCTTTGCCGCCCTTGAACTTGCTGAACTGCCGCGCCGTCAACAGATCGGAGAATCGTTTGATCGAACCAACGAACTCGCCATTGCTTTCGGCCCATTCACGCCAGTCGATGAAAAGGTCCGTCGCGGTACCCCTGGCTTGCGCATGCACATAGCAACGCTCTTCGATCCAGTGACCGAGCGCGTCTTCACCCTCGAAATACTCGTCGGTCGCGTCGATCACACACTGCGGCGCGCGCAGCCCCGTGTGCTGCCATTGCTGGCAACCTTCGATGGCCCACGCCATGATTCCGTCGCGCTCGGCCAGCAATTTCTCCGTCAGCCGGCTGTCGCGTCGGTCGGGCGGGATGGTCACGGTAAACGGCACCAGATGCAGACGCCGCTTCATTGCCTCGTCCACGTTACGGATCGCCGGCTTGTGATTGCCGGCAACCACCAACTTGAACTGCGGGATGTACTCGAAAAAATCCTGCCGCATGAAGCGCGCGCTGATCTTGTCGCCACCAGTAATGGCCTTGAGCTTGGACTCGTTCCACCGCCGCCCTTCCTCGGTCTCGACCGCGGCGACGAAGCGCGCGCCGCGCAGACCGGCCAGTTCGGTCGGGTGGCGCTCACCTCGGCTCTCCATGAACGTGTCCATCGGTGCGTTCGTTGCGTAGTCGCCAAGGATCGTGGCCAAGGTATTCACGAACACCGACTTACCGTTGGCGCCGGTGCCGTACAGGAAGAACAGCGCGTGCTCACGCGTGACGCCGGTCAGGCAGTAGCCGACGACGCGTTGTAGGTACGACGCCAACTCAACATCACCGCCGGTGACGTCGCTCAGGAATCGCCGCCAGGTTGGGCAGTCCCCGTGCGGACTGGCCGTGGCCAGCTTGGTCATATGCTCGCCACGGGCATGGCGACGCATTTCCCCGTCACGCAGATCCACAATGCCCTGCGGCGTGTTCAACGCCCACGGATCGCGGTCCCAATCCTCGGCCCAGGAAGCATGGCGCGGATCGCTGCGGGCCAGACGTTCAACGCCGCCCACGGTCGAAGCCGACGCCAGTTTCGAACGCTGCGTGGGCTTATCGGCAAACGCCTGCGCAGCACGACAGACGCCGCGCACCAAGTGCTGCAGGACGAGCGCCCGATCCGGGTTCCAACGGGTACCGGTCCAACTCAGCCACTGACCCCACGCCGCGCAGTAGCGCCAGTCGTCGGCGTAGTGCCGGGTAAAGGCCAGGCCGAGGCCATCGTCGCTACTCCAGTCCAGGCCGTCGAAGTCGATCGGCGGCGGTGCCGCGTCGTTGCCCGGCGACAGGAAGGTGCGTTCACCCGCGCGCAGGAAGCCGTCGATATCGAAGCCATCTTCGGCAGCGTCAGCGGCATCCCAACCCAGTGGCTTGTCCTCGGGCAGGTGCAGCAACGCGCAGGAATCTGCGCCGGCCTTGAACGCGGCCTGCGCCGCCTGCATCGCGTACTCCCAGCCGGGCTTATCCTTGTCGGGCCAGATCAGCACATGCTTGCCGCACAGTGGCGACCAGTCGGTTTTGTCGATGGGTGCGTTGGCGCCGTTCATGGACGTCGTGGCGCAGGTTCCCCGCTCGATCAACGCGTCGGCCGATTTCTCGCCCTCGACCAGAACGACCTCGTTCGATGCGGCCATGCCGGGCTGGTTATAGAGCGGACGCGGCGTCGGCGCCTGGTGCTTGCGCCGCTTCGGATCCCACGGCCGGTACTGCTTGCCCTCCGGCGGATCGTAGCGGTACACGCAGGCGATCAACTCGCCTTCCGCGCTCAGGTAATCCCAGCGCGCGGTGTGTGGGCCGAGATCGTCCACGGCCGGCTCGGACCGGCGCTTCTTGGACGGCGAGCCCGTCGTCGGTGCCGGCACATTACCCGCCAGCTCGGATGCGCGTTCGAGCACCGCGGCGAAATCGTGGCGCGCGTCCAGTCCGGCCTGCACCGCGATCAGGTCGAAGATGTCGCCGCCCTCGCCGGTGGCGTGGTCGTTCCACAGACCGGCCTTGTCGCCGTCCAAAGCGACCTCCAGGCTGTCCCCGGCGGCGCCGTGGACATCACCGATAGTGAACCGACCGCGGCGAACACGACCGTCGGGATACAGCGACTTCAGCACGCCGTCCAAACGCTGCATAAGCAGCATTCGGACGTCATTGCGCGCAGGGCGTTCGGGCTGCCGAGTATCATCCGGCGGCCCGGCGTCATTGAAATCCATCATGCGGCTTCGGGCCTCCGTTCCAATTCCCGCTGAAGCTGGGCGATCGCTTCGATCGCCCGGCGTGCATGCTTGAACCGTTGCAGCAAAATCGGTTCGTTCCAGTCGAACTCGGTAAGAAATCGGCTCGCAAATGCCTCTGCGCTTCCTTCCGCCTCAAGCAGTTGGCTGGTAATTTGATCCAATCGATTCAGCGTGGCGCGCACGAACTCGGTTCCTGGGACCGCGTGCAGAACGTCCACGCGCGCAGTCCTGGTCCGACTGGCGCTTCGGTTCAGCGATGCAGACAGCTCGCGCTGACGGAGCTTGCGATCATCGATGGCCGCCAGGCGGGCTTGGACCTTCGGGTTCAACGCCACAATCTTGGCGGCTTCATGCACCGAGATCTTCCCGGCATCGACCTTCTCGACCAGCGCAGCAGCGCCTTCGTCCTTGACGCGCACGGCTTTAGCGATGGTCCGGTCGGACACGACGAGCAGCTTGGCTGCCTTTTCCCTCGTCACAATCTCATTCTGCAAATTTGCAGAATCAACAGTGCCCCCCACCTTTCGATTGGCGATACGCGCAGCCACCATAGCCCGCTGCGACTCGTTGAGGTGCCGTCGGGCCAGGTTTTCGCTGATGACGAATGCGGCCGGGTCGCTGCCGGTGTAATCGGAGAACCTCGGGTCGATCCCGCATTCCAGACAGGCACGATAGCGATGGCGGCCATCCAGAATCATCCCTTCATGCAGGATGATGTCGTGCCGCTGGCCGTTCGAACGGATGTCCTCGATCAGTCCGGCAAACGCCGGGGCCACCATGTCGGGGAGAGCCAGGCACAGCGGGTGGTATTGCATCGTCATCAGATCGCCTCCGGAAAGACTTCGTCCGTGCGCGGAAACACAGATCGCCACGACTTGACGACGCGATCTGCCCGTTTCAGATTCCAGGCTTTGATGCAGGCGTGCAGTTGCACACCATCCTTGAGGTGGATGCCCTGCATTCGGGTTTCCATGAGCTTCTCGCGCAAGTGGTAGATCGATTCCCGCGTGGACAGCTGCGCGCCATTGAACAGCGTCACGATGAAATCGTCGGCCGCGTCCTGGTCGATTTGAGCGAAGTACCAGTGCAAGAACATGGCCTTCGCGTGGGAGATCGGCGGATATCGGCGGGGAAGCGACGCGACGAGCCTGCTGGCCGGCTGAACGAAGGGGTGATGCTTCCAATAATCCAGCATCGATTGGTTGGTCGGGCGCGAAGAACTATGAGGCGGCAGGCCTCGGCTATGGTTCACGATCATCGGCAACGCCGCGGCAGCCGTTCGCGCCTCGCTCAGCGCAATACCATCGATGGTCAGGATGTCCGATCCGGTTCGCTGTTTTCCGGTATCGATGACGTCGAACGATCCATCTTCCAGGCCCGTATTGACGACGATCTCGACCTCGGTGTTCGCCCCAACAATCGCGGACAAGCGGTGCTGACCGTCCAGAAGGCGACCGCTCCTGCTGAATTTGATGGACTCGCCGGTACTCTTCCAACTTCCGCCGGCCATGTCATTCGCATACTGCATGACGGCCTTCAAGCGGATAGGGCGATTGCTGCTGTTGCGCGAGAGCCACGCGGACGCAATAGGTGCGCTGACTTTCACGACTTCGATGGAGCACCACTCCCGAGTAGGCAAGGCGATGGCTTCGGCTTCGCAATCGATAGTGACCGGAAGGCTAAGGGGGTTCTGACTCATTGGGCGTCCTCAATCAGTGGGGGTAGTGGTTGTGGATAGGGACCAGCAGCGGTCCTGCCACGGACATTGCCGACAGGTTTGGTGCGTCGGCGTGCTGGAAATGCGGGGCAATAGTTCGGCGGCGTCGCAGGCCCGAAGGATGTGGACCGCACGATCGGACGCGCGCTGCGCTAGGCCGCTATCGAATGGGACGCGCTCGGCGTAGATGGCCATGTCGTCGGCGCAGATCGCGGTGAACAACGCAGGGTGTTCGTGCAAGCCCAGATAGGCTTGGTACAACGCGACCTGCGTTGCGTAGACCGGGCGGCTGGCCGCGAGCCGCTTTTTCTGCAACTCACGGAACGTCTTTACGCCAACGGCCTTGGTTTCCCAAAGCATCGGATAGCGGAAGGTGTCTGGGCCGGCGACGATCACGCCATCGGCGTGACCGCGCACGCGCCCGGCCGCGGTGGAGAAGCCGAATTGCTCGCCGCGCTCATTGCGTGTGCGCAGATCGAAACCGGCCAGGCGCAACCAAGCGGACATCCAGTCTTCGACGCGGTGCCCGCGTGCGAACACGCGCAGCACGCGACCGGGGAAGTGGCGGCCGATGTCCTTGGGCGCATCGAAGTATTGGAACTGCACTCGGCGCGCGCACTCTTCGCCGATGCTTGAGGCGCCCAGGTAGGCGCGCGGCGGCAGGGAGGCCGCCTCGCGCTCCATCGCGGTATCGATCAGCGTGCCTACTTGGTCGGACAGATCGTGCGTGTTGAAATCAAGCATGGTTCGAAGGCGAAATGTGGAAAAGGCCAGGACGAAAATGGCAATGCCAAAATTCAAAAAGGAATCGTGTCGTCCTCGAAGCCGTCGTAAGGCGGCGCGAGCTTGTGGCCGACTGGATTCGACTGCGCGCGGATCGATGTCTCGTAGGCCCGCGTGATGGCCTCGATCACTTCGGTGGCTTGCGCTTGGTTGTATTGGCCGAGTGGGGTATCGAAGCCGATGTGCTCGGCGACCACCGTCAGCGCTTTCAGGCACGCGCGCTGTGCCTCATGGGTTAATGGGTGAGTCACAGGCAAAAGCTCCTCTATCGACGCCGGATCGCTCCGGCATCGGGTGTCGTAGAGTTGGTGGAAGGCGTTCTGACAAGTGATGGAACAGAACGCCCATCGGTACGGCGTGCGCCGCGGATCACCGATCCGGCGGCGCAGGTCCAAATGGCCGAAGCCGCGCGCGGGTCTTCCGCACGCCCAGCAAGGAGTCATGGCGCAGTAGGTGAATCACTGCGCCCACGCGGGACGACCGCTGGCAGATGCAGCGGTCGGGTTCTGCGCTGCCGGCGGCGGCAAAGACCCGCGTGCCGGCACCGGCGCCGCCGCGCCCATCAGCTCTTTGTACTGCGGGTGGTCGGCGGTGATCGGCACCTTGATGACCGCCTTGTCCTCGTTGTCGCGGTCTTTCTCCCAATCGACCTTGCCGACGAAGACCAAGCCGTCGAGATCGCCGAAGCTTTCAATGCAGCGCCCGGCTTGGGCTGCGGCGCTCGTATCTTCGGGATGCAAACCGTAGGCCGAGTTGAGCACGCCCTTGATGAAGCCGCGGCCCATCTGGCCCCACGTCTCGCCTTTGGTGCTGGACAAGCCAATCAGCGACCACAGTTTCTTGCGCGCGTGCTCGCCCTGTAGCACCACGAACTCAGCATTGAGATAGACCGAGCCGGTGTCGCCGCGCGTGGCCCAACCGTGCAGCCATCCTTGAGCCGGGTCGTTGTAGCCGCCGGGCTTGATGGTCATGCGCACCTTGACCAAGGTGCCCTTCGGGATAAGGGCAAACGTCGGGCTTTGGGCGTTGTTGAAGTCGTTCCAATCAGACATAGGGCTCCTCTGAGTTAATGAAGGGTAGTGTCGTTGGGCGCCGCGGCTTCGGGGGCGCCGAGCTTGCGCATCAGCTGGCCCAGGTCCGGGGGCTCGATCATGTCGAGGCGGCCGGAGCGGTCCTTGGCGGGAAAGCCCCAGGGGTTGCCGGTCTGGCATACGAACGCGCGGTACGGCTCACCCTCGGCCGGCTTGATCTCGGCCAGCGTGATCACTTCGTCCACGATGCCCGGCAGCTCGAGTCCGGTCTTCGATCCGTCGATCTGCAGCTCGTAATAGCGCCGGTTGAACTCGTCGGTCCGCTCATCGAGGATGCCGACGAACCAGATGTGCTTGCCGCGCGTGTGCTGGATGTGGGTCAGCCACGCGACCATCTCCTGACCGAGCAGGCCGTAGGCGCCGCGGACATCGGGCTTGTTGGTCTTCTCCGAGAACGCCTGCGGCTGGCCTTTGCACCACTGGAAGCAAAGGCGGCCGGCGACGGTGATCGAGTCGATGAAGAGCGTGCGGTAGCGATCAAGCACGGTGGGGTCGCCATACCGGGCGCAGGCTCGTTCGTAGTGCCACTGGCTGAAGTGCTGGCCGTCGCGCAGGGCCGGGTTCGGTCCGCCTAGGAATACAGCCAGGTCGCGGCAGTCGTCCCAGGTTCGTGGGCGCAGGCTGTCGCCGGGCCAGTTCTTGACCGCGAGATCACCGGCCTCGATATCCACGAACAGCGTCGTCGCCGGATCGAGCTTCCACAGCTGGAAGGTCTTTCCCAAGCCCCAGCGGCCAATGAGCACGCCCTTGACGCCGCGGGTCTCGGCCAAACGCTGATCGGCGGTGATGATCGGCAGCGCCATCAGCGGACGCCCCCTTGATAAAATGCGACGACGATCACGATTCGTTCTCCAGCAGCGATAGGCGATACGTGGGCTTGCCGGTCTTGAGCGTGCGCGCCGCGTCGAAGTTCGCGCGCATCGATGCCGACCACGCGCTGTACTTGGTTTCGCTGATTCGGTAGCTGATCTCCACGAACTCGGTCGGGTCTTCGCCCGCGGCGCGGATGCGCTGGACGATCTGCCCGAGCAGCGCTTGGTCCCATTCGATCTTCTTCGGCAACTCGACGCTGACGCGGATGTCGCCATCGGCGAAGGTCACCGCGCCCGTGTCCTTGCCCGCGGCCGACCGCGCTGCGGCAGCGGTTGCGCTGTAGCGCAGATCCAACGCGCGATCGATCCAGTCGGCATTCGCCTTTGCGGTGGCGACGGCATCGGCGGCCTGCTGCTTCAGATCGACCAGCATGTCGGCGGGGTACTCGGCCAACTCCGACAGCGGCCGACTCAGGCTACGCTCCAACAGCGTCATGCGGCCCCCGTTGCGCTGGGCGCGGCGGAAGACTCGGCACGGTTCGGCCGGCGTTCGAAGCCTTCGATATCGTCCAATCGATAGCGGACCATGCGCGCGATCTTGAAGCTGATCGGCCCGATGCCTTCTTCGCGCCAGCGCCGGATGGTGCGCGGCGCGACGCGCCAGCGGTTCGCCAATTCCTCGGTGGACAGGGTGGGGATGCTCACTGCAACGACTCCTTTTCGTGCGGCGACGCGAGTGCGTCGTCGCGAAAAAGCTTGAAGCAGGTCTGGCTAGCAATGAAAGGTTGCGATGGCTAGATCGGAGGCTAGATCGGGGCTAGCGATGGATAGCGTTGGCTAGCGAAGGCTAGACATGGATAGCGATGGCTAGCGATGGCTAGCGAAGCGCACACGAACATCAGCGCGCATCTGAAACGAACGATGAATCGACTCGGGCGGAACGCTTGATTGGAACGACAAGATGCATCCGTGATATTGCGCACGCAACGAACGGGCTATACGCTCTTGCGTACAACAATAACGGTCTCCTCCCCCAAGGACCCCCTATGAACATTGGACTCGTTCGCCGCGCCGCGTTGGCGCATGCCGCAGCCGCCCACGGCTGTTCCATTTCCCTGCACTCGCTTGCCAGTGATCGGCTGCATCAAGATCGACTGGACATGGCCATTGGCGCCCATCGCGCGCCCAAGCACGACCATCGACTGGATTCGGGGCTACCTCCGATCCGCTGATCGTTCGTAAGCGGAGACACATTCCATCGGGCCGGTGACGGCTTGATCGACGCCTTGCACCCGCGATTTACCGCGGTAAGGGAAGCTTTGCTGTGCTTAAGGATTACTTGAACTGGTTCGACAACGAACCGGACGATCAACTGTTGCCGTTAGATGAGACGCGGCTATTTCAGCGGCTGCTTTCGCTGGGAGCGATGTTCCCGCCGAAGCGCGCCATTACCAGCATGTGCCGGGGTTGCCTTGAGGTGGAGACTCGCCACGTCTATGAGTGTGACGATCATCGTGTGACGTGTTCGAAGTGCAACGGACGTGTCGATCTGTGGCCGCCTTTCGAGGCGATGCAAGTCCGGCACGAATGGTTGCCGCGGGAACTCGCAAAGAAGTTGGGGCAGATCAAACCGGTTGTCCTGCTACCGAACCGCGTCTGGCGCTTGGCGAAGGTGTCCATATGGCGCAAGCCGGTAGTGGTGTACTTGTTGCGCTACGGATCCAGCAGCGATTTGGATCGACTGGCCGATGCGCTCAACGTAGACGACGAACACCGCCAAATCGTGCTCTCGACAAGGCAAGAGCTGCCTGCAGAGGTGGTCGGAAAGAATCGACTTGCTGTCGCACTTGAGCGCGTTGCGCGCCTGGAGCCTGAAGGGCTCGTGTTCGGGTTGCCGAACTTGGCTGAGGTCATTGCTGAAATAGATTCGACACCGACCGTGGGATCGATGCCAGCGCCGAGATGGTTTGAACTCAGTGAAGACGGATCCCGGTTGCGCGTCCAGGGCGAGGAACTAGTCCTGCGCAGGAAGCAGGGCGCCTTCGTCCAGGCCATCGCCGAAGCACATGACGCGGGCCAAGCCAGGCCCAAGCAGTCCTGGGTACTCAAACGATCGGGGTATAGCTCGCAAAATACCAGTCTCGCCCAAATCTGCCGCCGTAAGGAATTTGCACGGTTCATCGACTGGCGCAACGGCGCAGTAGCGATCCGAAAAATACCCCTTCCTAAAGCTAACGGCCGAGAGAACAAATCATGAATCAGGATGCTGACGAGCGGCAGCGCTTGCCGGACGAACGCGTCGTGTCTGCAACTCGCTTGATCGCGGAAGCATTACGGCGACTGCATGCGCGGACACGGGACGCGCGCGGTGTCTTCGGAGAGGTTGGACTTGATAACGCGGGCGAACCGAGGGGTTATACAAACCCCTTGGAGAGCCGTGGAGGCCGACAATGAAAGAGGATGTAATCGAGGCGACTATCGCCGCACAGGTGGCGGCGTTGCCGAGCCTACCTTGGATCGAGTTGAAAACTCGCTGGTTGAAGCATTTCGGCGCGCCACCTGGAGTCAACAATCGGCGGTACGTGATTCGTCGGCTGGCCGATCGCCTCCAGGAAGATGCCTATCGCGCAAGCGGGCACCCACTGGTCGAGGACAACGCCAAGCGCGTGGCCCGCTTGCTGGAGACCGGCAAGATCACGCGTCGAGCGAACGCGCCCGCGCCGACACCGGGGGCGGTACTCACCCGCCTGTACGAAGGCCGGCTCCACCGCGTGACCGTGTTGGCCGATGGCGGGTTCGACTACGAAGGGCGCAGATTCGGCAGCTTGTCGAAGATCGCCAGGGATATCACCGGTACCCGCTGGTCGGGACCCGCGTTCTTTGGGCTGCGCAGCAGCGCCAAAAGGTAATGACATGACTCAGATCACTAACACACTCCAGATCGCAATGTACTGCCACTCGAACCAGCCCGACGCCGGCTACATCGCGTACCAACAACAAGGCATCGCATGGGTCATCGACCGATGCGCTGGCTCGGCCTTCGCCGTGCGCGAATATGCCGATGATGGTTACTGTCCGGAAACGACGGTCCGGCCAGCCTTTCAGCGAATGCTGATCGACGCTGCCAGCGGCTGCATTGATTGCATTGCTGTGACCGATTGGAATCGTCTGGCGACCTCGGCATCGGGTGTGCAGCGACTGCAACGCTTCTTCCAGCGACACGGTGTGCTGGTCGTGGAATGCCGTGTCCGGGAGGGCGTGGTGGTGAGGATCGCGGCATGAGCGCGGTCCAACGGCTGCGCTGCGCCGTGTATGCGCGAAAATCCAACGAGGAAGGGCTGGAGCGGGAGTACAACTCCATCGATGCCCAGCGCGATGCCGGCGCCAGCTATATCGCTGCGCGTCGCAGCGATGGATGGATTCCGGTCCCGGACGACTACGACGAACTGGCGGTGTCGGCGCGCGACATGAACCGGCCGGTCCTGCAAAGGCTGCTTGCCGACATCCGCGAGGGCAAGATCGACGTGGTCGTCGTCTACCGCCTCGACCGGCTCACCCGGTCGATGCGCGACTTCCCGGTGCTGGTCGATCTTCTCGATCAGTACAAGGTCTCGCTGGTATCCATCACCGAGAACTTCAGCACCAAGGATGCGGTCGGCCGCATGACCTTGAACATGATGATGACCTTCGCGCAGTTCGAACGTGAGTTGGCGGTCGATCGTGTGCGCGACAAGATGGTCGCCAGCAAGAAGAAGGGGCTGTGGATGCACGGAATCCCACCGCTGGGCTACGACATCCGGGAACGCCGGCTGGCGATCAACCATGCCGAGGCGGCGCAAGTGCGGTTCATCTTCCAGCGCCTGATCGAGACCGAATCACTTCAGGCGGTGGCCCGCGATACTGCTGGCATGGGGTATCTGAGCAAAGGGTGGACGACGCGCAAGGGTCGTGTCCGGGTGCCGCAGCCGCACGACAAGAGCACGATCCACAAAATCCTGCACAACCGAACTTACCTTGGCGAGTTGAAGCACGGCGATCAGTATTTTACGCAATGCCACCCCGCGATCATTGACGTCGACGTCTGGAACAAGGCGCAGGATCTGTTAGCCAAGAACGCGATCACACGGGGGAACGCCAATCGCGCGCGGGTTCCATTCCTGCTCAAAGGGTTGATTGTCGGTCCTGACCGGCGCGCGCTGACGCCGTACTACACGAAGAAGCGCAGCGGTCGGCTGTATCGGTACTACCTGAGCACCGCCCACATTCACGAAGGTCCCTCCGAGACCACCTTTCCACGGCTCCCGGCGGCCGAGCTGGAAGATATTGTCGTGCGTTACTTACGGCAGATGTTGAACACCCCGGAGATGATCGCTGCAATCGTACCGCAGGCCATCGCGATAGATCCCAAGTGCGATGAGGCACAGGTGGTGGTGGCGATGCGCCAATTCGATCAAGTGTGGGACTCGCTATTTCCACTTGAACAACAGCGGCTGGTGCGCCTGCTGGTGGACAAGATCACTGTCCAGCCGGATTCCATGGAAATTCGCTTCCATCCCAACGGAGTCGTATCCCTCGCCGACGAGTTCGCACGCGAGGAGATCGCCGCATGATGCCCATCGTGAACATCCTTGGCGAAGCGCGCGTCGTCCGGACGAGCGATGGGGCCTTGGCCGTCACCGTGCCGCTGGCCATCAGCCGCCGCGCCGGCCGGCGGCGCTACGGACAGGCACGGGACAGTGACTCGGCGGCGACGGCTGCGCAGTTGACCTCGTTGCAGCGTGCGCTCGCCAAAGGTTTCCGATGGCGCGCCATGCTGGAGTGCGGCGAGGTCGCATCGATGAAAGAAATCGCCGAGGCCGAGTCCACCGATAACAGCTACGTCGGCCGGATCATCAACTTGACGTTACTGGCTCCCGAAATCATCGCAGGCATTCTGGACGATACCGTGCCCGACGTGCAGATCGACCAACTTGGCATCAGCCCACCGTTGCTGTGGTCCGAACAGCGGCGTTTAGTCGGCATCACTGCATCTTTGTAATCCCCCAACCACCACGACAGGAAGTTTCATCATGGCCAACACTGCCGCACTCACCAAAGAGCAAATCGCCCGTATCTCCCGAAAGGAATCAAGAAAGATCATCGAGCCCATGAAGGCCCAACTGGTGCTTCTGCGCAAAACCGTCGCCACGTTAAAGAACGAGCGAGCGCAATTTCGGCGCGAGGTAGCCACGGTCTCCAAAGGCACCGTGCGGTCGGCCACGCCCCAGCTACGGTCAGAGGTGGACGTGGCCGAGGCCGGCACGACGACGCGCCGTTACCGGTTCACTGCGGCCTCGTTCCGCAAGTTGCGCGAGCGCTTGGAACTGACCCGGCCCGAGATGGCGACTTTGCTGGGTTCCAGCAAGCAGGCGGTCTACATGTGGGAGACCGAAGGCTCCCAGCCGCGCGAGGTATTCGTGGCCAAGATCGCCATCGTGAAAGGGCTCACGAAGCAATCGGCACGGCAACTGCTGGAAGCGCATCCGGACGGCCAGCCGTAACCCGCTGACTCGTGTCTGTCTCGCAACGCTCGACACCTATCACGATTTAGCAATTGACCCGCACCGGCCTCTTGAAGACGATATCTCTCCCTTCCGAATGGAATCCGTCCGATGCTTGGAATGCAGTTAGCAGTTCAGTTTGATGCCATCACCCGACGACAGTTGGGGCTGTTCGTGGGCCTCGCGCTCGTAGCAGGTTCGGCCATTGCCGCCCCAGCACCCGAGGCTTTGAGTTTCCCTCCTCATGCAGGCCAGTACTTCGTACTGAAAATCGAAGGCAAGTGGCCTAAGAAAACGATCCACATGAAGCGCGTCGGCTCCAGCGGCACCAGTTTCTTTGTGAGGCAGTACGACTGCGTCAAATGGAAGACGCGTTATATCGCATCCGCAGACACGGTTGAGGATCTGGCGAAGTCGAAGCCAGAGCCACAGTTGTACGAAATTGTGCCCGGTGCGACGGCTGACCACGTCGGGCAGCTGGCCTGTAAGAAATAGAGCGAAACACCTTTTCGCGGCGTGTCCACTTCACGCAAGTTGAAGGGAGCCTCGTCGGAGGCTCCCTTCAATCAATACGTGTCGGAACACGGGTTTTGCCAGCTACTTCGGGAATGCTTTGCCAAAACGCGCGGGGGTAGTCCGATTCCATCTGCGACCGTTCCCACCAATCGGGATTCACTGACTCCACTAATCGGCGCTGCCAGCGATGGGGCCAACGCCGAATCTCGGCGGCCCGTCGGCGTGTCGCCTCCATCGTCTGCATGGGCTCGTACCACACCAAGCAAAAGGCGGCCAAGTAAATATCGTCGGCCGCACACGTTCGCTTGAAATGCGTCTCCTTGACCTCCCGCATCACGTCCGCGAGTAGACCGCCAACGCCGACCACATACGGGCCGACGCGCTGATCGGCAAGCAAGTAAGCCATGTACGGTCCTGTCGTTCCGCTCATCGGACCCCCGATTACCTTGACGGCCCACGGCTCGGGTCATCCGGATTGCGTTGCGATGCCTCCTGCGCCAGTTGCTGCTCGCGTTGCTGGTTGACCGCCTGCGTCTCGCGCAGGGTGTCCTGCATCGCGGGCGGCGGCTCGGAAAGCGATACGCCGGTATGAAAGCCCGGGGTGTGTGCCTCCACCCAAAGCTTGCCGTTGGCTGCGGCGACCAGCTTGATACTGCCTGCGTCATGAATCTCGTTTTGCTTGGCCGCGAGCATCGCCGCCGCCACGGTTTCATCCGAGACGTGGCCGGGCGCACCCGCGCGAATCTTCGCGAACATGGCTTGGTCAGCAGGAGACATGCGCGCCAGATCCTTGGCGTCCATTGCCGGGGCTGGCGTCGCCTGGTCGCGGACTGGCGCATAGTTCGGTTCGCGCTCCTTCGATTGCTCGTCGCTCGGCGCAGTCGAAGGCTCGACTTGACGGCTTGTTTCGATCGGGCGCGCGTTGGGAGGCGATGAAGCCAACGAGGTCGCGGCGGGCTCGACAGTACGCTCGTCGTTGATCGCAGCTGCCATCTCGGCAGGCTTCGCGGCCCTCTCGACGGCGGGAGTCTCGATTGCGACCTTCTCGGCCTTCTGCGATTCAATTTTGGCCTGCTGTGCAACTGCAAGCGCCTGCACCGTGTCGGGATCGACGCTCCCCGTTTCCGGCAGGCCATGGTCGCGCTGGAGTTGTCGAACGGCATGTTCCGTGGGCGCGTCGAAATGGCCTGTGCGCTGCAACGGTGTTTCGTCAGGACCCGCGTAGCCGACCCTTTGCAGGCGGTACTGAAGCATCTCGACGTCGTCACCACGGTCGCCGCGCCGCAACGTGCCGTCGTCCGGCGACGGCGCGGCGTCCGCCGCCACCGGCGGTGCGACCGGAGGGGCGGGCTGGGAAGGCGTTGGAGTCGGCGCGTCGGGCGCGGGCTGCGGCGTGGCGGCCTCATGGCTCGGCTGCGTCGAGGCCAGGACCTCCGGCTTTTTCGGTTCTATGGCCGGCGCCGCGATCGGCGGGGGGGCGCTCGGCTTGGGCGTCGACACCTGTGCCTCAACGACCGGCCGCTGGTTTTCCGCGTCGCGAACTGGCGGCGCGGTCGAATGAGTGACGGGGGCGGCAGGGATGGGAGCAACAGCAACGGTGTCGGTGCGCCGTGCGGCGTCCAACTGCTCGGCGGATGCCTGGGCATCCCCGGCTTGCTTCTGTTCCGGCTGCGGCGTCTGAGGCTGTTCAACCGCCAATTCGGCGGCCACGGCTTTCACTGGCGCAGGCGAAGGTGCCTCAGGTTCGCGCACCACGGGCTTTGGCTGCTTTGGTAGTTGATCAGCGTCAATGGCGCCCACGACAATTTCAGGTTCGCGGTCCGCCGTGCCCCTCACTGCTTGCAGCGCCGTGGCTTGCACATCATCACGCTGCAGACCCAAGCGGTTCGCTTCGCGAACGACCTGCTCTAGGGCCGCATGCTGCTGCGGAGATAAGTTCGCGATCCGAAGCTCCGGCGACTCCGGCGTAGTGGGTGGTGGCGACCGCAAATCAAGCATCGCCATCTGCACTTCCAGCGAACTGGTGACAACGGTATTGCGATTTACGCGGTCGGCATCATGGCTAATGTGCTCGATCGGGCTGTCGACATCGCGCTCACCTTTCGCGTTGAGTCCCAGGTGCAGCGAGGTTTTTAGCGGATCGACGCCATACTCATGCTGAGTGCGCCTGACCGCTTCCAGCGTCGCTTTCATCTGTTCCGGGGTCGCCTGAACCCCGTAGGCTGCGTAGGTCGACAACAAGTCCTTGCGCTCGATGTCCTCCAACGTCGGCGGCTGGCGATCAGGAATCTCGGCGACTTGCTGCTTGTGCTGCGCCAGTTGCGGTTGCAGCACCGCGCGCGTGCTTTCCAACTCCTGACGCAAGTTGCCGGCAGCCACCACGGACTCGCCGTTACGCTGCCACTGCCCATCTCCCGTACGCTGATACAGCTTGCCATCCGAAGCGACGAGCGAATCGTCTCGTAAGGCCGATTGAATGGAGGGAGGCACCTCTCCGAAACGCCTCCAGCCTTCGCTCTGATGCACCATTTGATAGCGAGCAGCCATCGGGGCCGGGCCGTTGGCGAGGTTCTCGCGGATTGTTTGCTGCGATGCCTGATCCAGTTCGGCTGCGCGCTCAGGGCTAGCATGATCAATTCGTAGCATCGGCACGCCGGGCTGTTCAAAGCCCACCACCACCTTACGGTCCCACGCGCCCGTTTGCGGATTGCGCTCCCAGTCGGCGCGACGCAGGCTGGTAGGCTCGTTCTCGGCCGCCGGTTGCGAGTACGGGTTGCGCGGCGGATCCAGCTTCCCGATTGCCAGTTCGGTTGCGACATTGCTGGCGCGGTAATTGAGTTCGTCCGCCTTCTCCGGATCGGCGGAAAACTCCTGTTTCACTGGCTTGTTCTGACCGTCGTCGATCAGGTCGCCCAAAGCCTGCCGCACCCATTGCCGCCCGTTGGACTGCCATTCGACGCCTTGCAGATCGGTATGCTTGAACGTCTTGTAGCTGTCCAACACCTTGGCGACATGCTCGCCTACGTGCGCGCCGGCCACCGCCGCGCCGCCGACAACAATGAAGCCAACGACGCCAGGGCCCGTGCCCACCGCGGTTGCGACCAAGCCCGCCGACGCACCGCCGATCCAGCCACCTGTGCCGCGCGCGGCGTAGTGCGTCAGCTCCGACTGTGCGGCCGACAGATTGTCTTGCGAGAGCAGCGTACTGGCGCGGTCGGCGCTGGCTTTGGCATCCACCACGCTCGCCGCAATACCGGCGACACCGGCTGCCGCCAAGACTTTCGCACCGGGGCTGAGCGGTCTCGGAGGTTCATAAGGCCGGATCTCGATATCGACCTCACCCATAAGCCCATTGCGCTTCGCTGCCATCGAGTCCTCGGCCAGCGGGGCGGTCATCTGCGTCGGAACGCAGCGAGCCGCATCCCGGGTGCAAGACGCGATCTCGGTGATCTGCGCGGCTGTTGTCATCGGATGCGGCCGATGACGGGCCGCAGCGGTAACCGGATCGGTGGGGACCGGGCTTCCGTCGTCCGGCATCAGCTTGATGACCTCGCCAGCAGGCAAGTCACGTTGAGTCTTCGGCAGGTACTGAAATGGGAAGGCTTCTTCGGAACGATGAATCACGTTGAGGCGCGGGTCGTAAGTCTCCGGCAATCGACGCAGTAGCGATTCACTGAAAAGAGCGTCGTGATAATCCGTCATCAGGTTATAGCTGCGCGTGCCCAGACCATTGCGCAGGTAGCTGCCGCCGATGTCTGAATGCGCGCCGGCCACGCTGACGCTCAGAAAGCGCCCGTCTTCCGACAAGCCGGCAGGGATGATGCGATCCACCGGAAACTTACCGCGCCTCTCGTCGGCGGCGTTGATCTGGAAACCGGACACGACCGAAGGCGCCAAGCGCCGGTCTAGGTATTCCATCGCTCCGGTCGGCACCGGGTCGTAGATCCCCACTGACATCGGCGTGTGCCCCGGTGCCTGATGGAAGTGAGGATAGGTTTTCGTTAGGTTGCCCCGTCCGTCTGGAACGTATTCGGGCCGATCTAAATTGGGAATGCCGCGGTCGTGAATCATGCGCGTCAAGATGGGGACTTGGCTGCCCCCTCTGCTAAAACCCTCGGCGTGAACCGTGACCTTCGCGTCTGGATCTTGCCGATAAATTTTGTTCGTCTGCTCGACTATCCGTTCATAGAGGCGCTCGGCAATCGATTCGCTTGTGTAGCCACGCGCCGCGTCGATTTTTTGTTTAATTGGGTCTGTCTGCGTGGCTGGACCGGCTTCATACAGGACCTCGATCTGGAGCCCGGATCTTTTTAGGTCGAAGGCTTGCTCCCTAAATCGCGCTACGTTCGTCGCATAGAGCGGGTCTTGTCCGACGTCGTTTTGGGTGCCATCCATGAGCCCGAATAATAGGTACGAATGCGGGTCCTTGGTGTTTAGCAACGTTGGCACCTTGAACTTGTATAGTTCATCGGCGGCGCGGTCGTAACTCCGAAGATGCTCCGCGGTCGCGGTGTAGTGCGACACGTCGTCCATCGGAAGTCCGTCTTCACCAAGATGGAGGACGTACTTCTTTTTCTTCTTTTCCTCTTCCATGTGGCGACCCTCCGTTAGTAGGTTTTCGTCCAGGCAAGCACCAAATCCCAACGGCTCTTTACGTCTTCGCGACCCGGAATCGGGAAAGACTTGGTCAGTACGTGCGCGCTCATGAAGACATTGATAGTTCGGTTGTTGACTTCCATTAGGATGTCGGGGGCGCTAGTTTTGCCGCCTTCGTATCGCGCCCAGTCTTCGTTGATGTCCTCTTTGGGGACGTTGTGCAGGACGAGTTGACCCGAAAAAATGTCTTTGATGAGATCGATTTCATCATGGTGTTTCGCGCCATCCAGCGAAGTCCATTCGACCTCCACGGGGCTGGGAGGCATCCTCTCGACTCCGACGATGAAATCGGCAGTCCAACGATCCTTCCAGTTCGGCGAAAGTGGCGGGCCAGATGGGCCAAGCAACTCGCGCTCGGGAACAAATTGAAAGTTCTCAAATAGAAGCTTGCAACCAAGGGTGTTGTAAACCATTGCGCCGAACGTGAACTCGTCGAAGGTCAGGGGCCAGGGGAAATCGGCGCTGGCATCAGCAGGGCGAGAGTCTTGAGTCATTGCAGTTCGTCCAAGAGTGGAACATGTTGCAGATTCGAAGGCTGATGTCCTCCGATGCGCGAGTGTCCCGCTCTGCCGTTTGACAGTCGGGCTTGCACTCGCGAGGTGAAGGAATAAGGCATAACTGTCCGTGTTCAATTGTCGTGTCGTACCACTCCTCCTGAGCGGCATCCATTAGGCATCGGGTGCCTGGAGCCAAGGCCATTACACGTGGGCCTAGAACGGTGCACCCTGCGAGGGTGATATGGGTTCGACTCGGCGTCAAGTCTGAACGCGAGCAATGCGACTCAACTCACAACTGATCTTGGATATTTCCAAGAGGATGTGAAGTTGGATCTGCTCAACAGCGACTGCGGGTTACAAAACAGCACATATTGCGCGTGTCCTATTGATCTCAACTCGCTCCTCCTCTAGCCTGCCCTAATCCCTTCAGTGGGCCGTATGGATGCTTTGACCGGGCCGTGGCCGGATTAAGATCAGGGACGAAAAATGAAAAGCAAGAAGCCTTCTCAAGTACGCGTTGCGGTCGCGCTGTTTTACCTCGCATTGGCCCTTACACTCGCTGCTCCTTTCATCGACTCCCCTCTCGGCAGGCGCCCCCCAGGCGCCCTGATCGTCGCGGGTGTGATCGCGGCTCTCTTCACCGTTCTGCTGATCGAATTCATTTCGATCGGTAGAAATTGGGCGCGAATCACGTATCTCGTTCTTACGATCATCTCCCTGCCAGCTCCTTACTTCTATTTGAAACAAGGCGTTTCGGCGAACTATATCGGCGCAGCTTCCGTCGCTGTCCAACTGCTTGCACACGGTGTAGGCCTGTACCTGCTTTTTACGTCGCCGGGTAGATCGTGGTTTTTCCGGTCGCGACAGTGAAATCTCGCCCGATGCTTAAGTATCGCCAGGCTGACAAACCAAGGGCACCAACCAGCTAAGAGGAGCAACTCGATGAAATTGCAGGTGAACCTCACGCATGTGAGGGTGTTGTCCGCCCTATTGCTCGCCACAACAGTCACTGCCCATGCCGGAAAACCAGCTGAAAGCGAAACTGCTACCGACGTGGTCAGTCGATTCCATGACTACTGCGTTTTGCATCGGAAGCACCCAGATAAGCTTGCTGAGGCTATGAAAAGAGCGGGAATCCGTTTATCGCCAGACGAATCAGCTCCTTTCATGTTTGGGCAGCCTGGAGTCGCATGGCGCATGCGTGGCAAGGACTACATCTTTACCTTGGGCCCGCCGCCTTACTCGCGCTGCCATATGCACGTTTTATTTCAGCCAAAAGGCGACATTTCAAAGGCATTCATCTCAGCGGCCGCGAAGCTACCGCGCGATGCGACGATGCGTGAAATACCCTACGTGTTGCCCCGAATGATCGGCTTCATTTGGAACGAGAAGGAATCCGGTTCGGATCCTGCGCGGTCGACAGCGTTATCCCTATCTCCTCCGCCACAGAGTAAGCAGGCGCCGCACGCCTCGCTTTGGCCAGACGCAACCTATTGGCTTCTGGACGCGAGACGTGACCTGGACGAGGAAGAAAAAATCAAAGGTACTTACGTATATCCCGTGGCTCCGCCCGAACCACCGAGGCAACAATGAGCGACGGTTGCCGGACCTAACGCGCCTCCCTGACTGGGGGCGTTATTCGTACCCCGCTCTACCAATGGTCGTGAGTTGCAGCGCGCTTTTTGGTTCAAAAGATCAAAAAAACCGCGTTTCGTAAGTGCCTGAATTTTAAGGGGTGAGCAATGGTCGGCCGACCAATGACTTGGAGAAAAAAGCCAGCAGAGAGGCGAAAATTTCGCCAAATGCCCTGCCTGTGGATAACTCGCCGACCAATGGAAAACGCTGAAAGCCTCGAATAAAAGGCCTTTTTCGTCGTTGCGACGAGGCGTAGAAAAAGTTGAGGCTGGGAGTTTGGCGCGCCTGGAGCACGCGGGGTCCAACTCTCTTGACAGGCTTAAACCGGCTTAAACGGGTCTAAACCGGCTTCTGCGGTCGCCGTTGGCGTCAGCCCCATGGACTGGCAAGTTCCGCGGCGATCAAGCGGCCTCGGCGGTCGAGCCAGCGCGGCGCCACACCCAACCTGATGCACCCGCCGTGCGCAATGACCGGTCGACGCATCGCGTGCATCCGGAATGCCCTGTGCCCAGGCTGATCTGGCGTCAAGTCGTGCGAGCCGCCGCCCCCGCGCGGCGAGACCACGCGCCGGCAATCGGATGGCGCCGAGAGCGGCGAGGTATCCGCGCCCAGAGCATTTGGCGGCCGGCTGAACCGGTCAACCCAGTCCAGCCTCGCGCGCCAGTTCCATCAACTCTAGGTGGCTGTTCACTTCAAGCTTTGCGAACGCGCGCTCCCGGTATGTCCGAACGGAATTGACTGTCAGGTTTAGGCGCTGCGCAGTACTCTTGTTCGTGTGGCCGGAAATCAGCAGATGCACAACTTCAAGCTCTCGTTCGCTCAGGCGATCAAACGCCGATGCTTTGGGCGTCGGCACCGCTTCGTCGAATCGGCGGCCTTCAGCCACCTGGCGAACGGCGCGAATCACGGCCTCACCGGTGTTCTTGTTGACGAAGCCCCAGGCGCCAGCGGATAGCAATTGCTTGGAAACTTGCGGATCTTCGATCATCGTCACCATCAAAACCCTGATCGTGGGATCTTGCTGCAAGAGCGACTGCACCACCCGCAGTCCGTTGCCATCAGGCAAATGGTAATCACACAACACAACATCGGGTCGTAGCCGCAGGCTCGCTTCGATTGCATGTGTGACATTGACTGCTTCCCCTACGACATCGATGTCTGGTGCATCAAGTAGGTGCTTAAGTCCTATGCGCACCAACTCATGATCGTCGACTATGAATACCCGAATCATTCAGCGTCCTGGCCGTTATCAATAACGGGGTGCGACTAAGCCCCAATACTTCTAGAGCTATCAAGTAAATCTTGCGAGAAATGCGGCGGCGTCGCTTTCTTGTAGTCACATGTGACCACAAGGCAATCGGATCGCGCCGCTTCTTGTGGTCGAACGTGACCACAAGATATTTGGGCTCGCCGATTCTTAGCGCCGCGCAGTCTGCGTTCGCAGGCGGCGTCGAGCGCATCGGCTTGTGGTCACTTTCGACCACACGTGTGGTCACATGTGACCACAAGAAAATCAGACTTTTCTTACATCTTTCTAAATTCGCGCATGTCACGCTTGCGTTACACCCGAGAGGGAGGTATCAACGCACCATCAGGCATACGCGCTGCGAGATCGCAGACGTATCGGTGAACAAGGAATGTTGAATATGCCGCGAAAGCACACTAGCCATTTCTATGCCGTCCCCGAGGTCAGTGCGGATGAAGCATCTGCCAGGGTTGAGTTGATTCAGGATCACCGGGTCACGGCTTATGACGGCGTCACAGCAGTTCACCGGCGAGGCAGCGTGGTTGGGTACTGCGCCATGACAGAACTGCCGACCGAAGACTGGATGGCGAAGACGTTCCTTATTGCCGATCACGGCGGTGCGGGGTCGGCGATGGCGCTGGCGGTAGCCGAGCGAAGAAAGCAAAAGGCGGCAGCGGAGCAGACCACGTGCGAGGAACGAGTCCCTCAAGTGGCTCCGATCCAAGCAAGCCCGGAAGCCGATGAGCCATGGCCTCCGGTCAAGGCTGCGTTCGTACACCTCGATCCCATTCGCGAAGAAGCCGTCGCGACTGAACTTCAGGCCGAGCATGCCGACAACATGCTCTGGATATCACGCCTGCCGAGTAGCGCATTAGTTGGAGGCTGGCGAGTTCGAATTACGAAAGGCCCGCGCCGAGGGATACGTCGCATGTTTCTGGACAAGGCGTTCGGTGGCGCTGCCGAGTCGTTTGCCTGCGCGCTTGAGTTCCGCGGCCAGATGCCCGCAATCGCACGCAGGGAATCATTGTAGTTCGTTTGCAGCACCTTAGATACGACAAGGAGTCGGTATGAAGAATTGCAGCAGAGTCATTCGTCGCTCCGTCAGGGGGGCTGCAAGTGTCGCAATAGCTCTGATCGCCCTGCATGGCGGTCAGGCCAGCGCCCAGATGATCACCAAAGACCCCTTCGGGCTGATGGCAAAGATGGAGCAGATCAGCAAAGACGCAGCCGAGTTTGGCAAGAACGCCAAGCGGTGGGAGGAGACGGCCAGTCACTATCAGCAGCAGGTAATCAAACTGCAGCGATTGAACTTCGGGCAGACGAAGATGGAAGACAACTTCCCGCCGCGCGCCGCCGACTACGGCATGGAAGATATGTGTCCTGGGGCAGGCCAGGGCCTCAAAGACCAATTGACCAAGGTCTATCAGCAAGCCATGCCGAAGCTCAACGGCAACGTCGTAAACGAGCAGCAGGCCATCTGCCAGCGCATGGTCTACGCCGAGAACATGAAGTACAACGAATCGGTCAGCATGCTTCGTCGGCTGATGCTTCGTAGCCAAGAATTCGCTCAAATCGAAAGCCAGCGAGACAGCGTAAGCCTGAGTCAAGGTGCTCTGGCCGCGAACGACAATGAAGCCTATCGCTTCGTTGCCCGCAATCAGCTGGAACTGGACTATTGGCAAGCTCGCATGACGGCCTACGACGATTATATCGAAGCGCTCAAGTGGGATCAGGCGCGGCTCGCCAAGCGCGCGCTTGGCGGCAACAAGAACAAGTCACTGCTTGGCAACGTCATCCAAGCCGGCATCCTCGCGGGCGCGCTTAAGAAGTAAGCGTCTTCTTCGCTCACCATATTCGATAGGCATACCATGGATTTGCAACTTTTCGACGGACCGCTAGCTTTTATCGCGGCGAAGGCGGCCGGTGTGCTGGACTTCGCGTTCTACAAGCTAATTAGCGAAAGCTTGACCGAAGAGATCGATGAATTTGGTTTCGCGCTGATGCGCCGAATGATGAAGCTGGTGGCTGCGGTGGGCGTGAGCGTCGGCACGCTCTATTTCATGATCATGGGCTACCGTATTGTTACCGGCCAGTCACGCGAGCCGATGATGGCGCTGGTTGTCGACTCACTTAAAGTCGTCCTATGTCTGGCAATCGCGTCGGGAGCCACACTCTTCAACGGTGATCTGTACAGCGGGCTCACTAACGGCCTAGACATGACGATCCATGAAACTGTTACTGGGATCAAGGGGCATACATCCGCCGATAGCGTGGACCAGCATCTCGGCTACATGCAGATCGCGTTAAGCAGTATTGATGCGGTGCAGGTCGTCGATGGCGATGTCGAAACACGAGAGCAAAAGACTCGGGCACTGTTCTTTGCCGGGTTCGGCACAGCGAGCGTGCCGATGACTGTCGGTGCTCTGATGCTGATGTACAGGTCCATTATGGCCTTCTGGGTCGGTTTGGCACCGTTATTCATCTTGTTCCTGATCTTTCCTCAGACGAAGGAACTGTTCAAGAAATGGCTTCTGGCTGGCATTGCAACCTACTTCGCCATGGCTGCGCTCAGCGCCATGTCCGCCATAGCGTTTAAGCTATTGACGAAGGTTGCGGTTGCGTTCTGGGTCTCGAAAGCGGTAACTGGAATCAGCGGCCTGGACGCGGAAGGCATGTCGACCCTGGCCATTCAGCAGGGTGGGCTCGGTCTGATCTTGACAGCGGTGCTCATCACGGTTCCCCAGGCGGTAGGTATGTTCTTCCACGGGGCCTTGGGAAGCTTCACGCACTTCTCCGCCTTCGGTGGAGGAGCGGCAAGTCAGCCTGGACCGCAAGGGCAGCCACCTGGCTCACACTCGCCTCCGCCGACAAATCGCAGCGAGCCAAGAACCAACCAGACTGCTGCTCCCGGAGACAGTTACAACTCTGGCACACGATATACACCAGGACCGTCGGCCGGGACCGATAACAACAACGAGATCAAGAAGAAATGAATATTAAGTTTGGCGTGCTGGCAATCTTCGTATTCCTGTCCATATCGAACACGGCACTTGCAGAAGGTGGGTGTCCACCCGGCATGGTCCCCTACCGCGGAGGGACGGACCCAAACGCCTGTGGGCCGATGCCTTCCAGCGGGATGCCTGCCGTTCCGAGTGGACCTCAATGGGCATCGCGCTGGGGAGCCATCGCAGCGGACGCCGGCAATGGAGTCATGGGTGCCGTTGATAGCCGGGATAGCAAGCGGGCGGCATCAAAGGAGGCGATCGCTGAGTGCAAGGCGCGTGGCGGAAACAAATGCAAAGTCGCGCTTACTTACCACAACCAATGTGCCGTCACGATTAATGGCAGCACTGGCGCGAATAGCGTAGGAGCAGCATCAGTCGAACGCGCCACGGAAATTGGAATGGAAATGTGTAGAGAGCGCGGTGACAACGACTGCCGCGTGTACTACCAAGCTTGCAGCATGCCCGTTCGAATCAGGTGATTAGCCCACAATTCGTGATCAAAGGACGAGTGCTTCGTGAAAGGGATTGCAGGAAATGGCAGTGGGCGAGTATGGCCCCAGGACAATGGCAGCTTTAGCCGGGTTGCGATCGCGTCAACGCTGAGCATCGTGCTGTCACTGATTTCTCTATATTTTTCGGTCAAGCTGACGCTTCCTTCACTCGCAACCCTGGCGAGGCTGATCTGGCTTCTCGCAATCGCCTTCCATATTTTCGTAGCACTGGAGCAACAGCGCTTCACCACGGAACTGAAGCGATTTCTTCGGGACCGATGGGGCACGGCCGACATTGAGGAATTGAGATCGCTTCGACTCAAAGCGCGCCAGATGTCCAAAGGAGTAATCTGGGCCTGGGTGATTGTAATGCTCATAACGTCGGTCATCTTCGCTATCCGGTACGCGTACCAGATACCCGAATTAATTTCGGTCTTTGCGATCCACATGGTGGTATCCGCAGCTCAAACGACCAACCATATAGCTACGCGGAAATCGATTCGCTGCGAGATAGAGCGAGTCCGAAACATGCAGCCCGCGTGTCGGATGGCTGTCTGACAGGACTTATCACCCACCGACAAGATGCCTCAACTTATGAAAACCATCGATTCTTCTGTGACGACAGAACTTTCCTTAGCTTCTATCGCGAAGTTTCGCTGCCCATGCGCTGAAAAATCTAGCCATCACTGCGATTCCGTCGCAAATCGGCGCTTCCCACGCGCTGCACTAGTTTTTGTGCTGCTCGCAGTCAGCGGATGCTCCAACGGATCAGGAGGAAAAATGCCTACTTACAAACAGAACCCCGCCCCCAAAGATCAGTACGAGCTGACAGTGGTGGTCAGCAACGCTCCTGGCCCCTTCGCTTCGATGAAAGCATCGATGCAATACGACATCACCAACATGGACTGCCTCCCCCCTGCTGAGGTCTTCTCAGGCGTTCAGAAAACGCCGATATCTACGTTCCTTCCGATCCGACTGGAGAAGGTAGACGACTCCACTTACCGGGGCGAAGTTGCGTTGGACGGATTAGTCGATGGAGACTATTTCGGCCATGGCGTGTGTCGGTTCAGCCCTGTAGGCCCGTCATTTCAATTCAAAGCAAGTGGTGCGGAAGAAGAGACGAGATTCGTTGCAAGCCTCGATGCAGGTGACGTGGCCAATACCGCTGAGCAAACAACGTACTACTGGAAAGGCGGCTACCCCAGGGACGAGAAGATCGCAAACTATCCCGATCACGGATCGCCTAGCCCAGAGAAGTTTGTGGAATCTCTGCGCGATCAACTCTTCAGCATTACGATTAAAACTGCCAGGACGGCACAGCCATGAGCACGACTACACAGCAGTATGCAAACTTGGCTCAAGATGCGTACCGGTCACCAGACCTCAGCCGAGAGGAAAATCGCCGTGTCAACATCGATGGCGTCACGTACACCATCCTTGATCATGTCGATAAGAAGTCCGGATACCAGGGAACGATTTATCAACGCGAGTCCACCGGCGAAATAATAGTCGCCCACCGAGGTAGCGAGTTTGATAACCAGCCCATTCTAGACGGCTTGCTTGCGGATGGTGGCATGGTCGCTAAGCGAGCGAATGCGCAAGCTGAGGACGCACTTGAGTTCACGCGATCTGCAATTGAAATAGCTCAGCGGGTACGCGCTCGTGAAGGCGTAGAGCCGCAGGTCACTGTTACCGGTCATTCGCTCGGAGGCTGCCTTGCGCAAATCACCGCCGCCAAATTGAATCTTAACGGCGAGACCTTCAACCCCTATGGCGCCGTCAGCCTCGGAATGCGCATCCCTGAAGGTGGCAGCAATGTTGTCAATCACGTCATGGCTGGCGACGTGGTCAGCGCAGCAAGCAAACACTTCGGAAAAGTTGAGATGTATGCCTCGCCCGTCGAGCTGAACGTGATGAAGGCTGCAGGCTACGAGGACAACGGTAGCCAGTGGGACATCAGACATCCGATCAAGGCTGCGGTAACTGGCAGCGACTCCCATCGGATGCATCATTTCCTAGACGTGGATGGAAATGGCATACCTGACCGATCGATACTTTCGCAACCGCACGCGCGGGAACTCGCCGACCAGCACCGGCCCATGTTCGACAAGTACAGGCAAGACATCGAGAATATTCGCGGCGGGGTTTCTGTGGGTGCTTCAAGTCTCCGCGGCGTTCAGGGTGTGGCGGACGAGATCGGCAGGCTTCTTCCCGAGAAACCTGCTGAAAGCCCTTTCAAAGACGCGCACGGCGTGCTGCCAGCGTCAGAGCACCGCGCAATCGATCCGCGCAATCCCACCCATCCGAACCACTCGATGCACGGCGCCATCCACGCGGGCGTCGAGCACGTTTATGCCCAACAGGCTCTCGCAGTTGGCGATGGTTCCGACAGAACCTCGGCCGCGTTGCTGGTCAACGCCCGCCAGAGCGGCCTGAGTCAGGTCGATCATGTCGTGCCAGGCCGCCAGACGGCCTCGGGCACCGACGTGTTCGCGGTACAGGGCGAACTCCACGACCCAGCCCACAAGCGCGCTCAGGTCAACACCGAGGTCGCCGCACAGATTCCGGTCGAGAAGTCGTTCCAACAGTTGGCCGCGGTCAATCAGCAGCAGACGGCCACCCAGGACCAGCAGACCCAGGAACAAGCCCGGACGCAAGCCGCCCGAACCGCCTAGTTCTTCCAGCAACCCGACCTCAGCCGCACTGCCCCGAAAGGGGCGGCTAGGAGCGCTTTGTGCCTCAATTTCAAACCCCGGCGATGCATTGGAAGCTGCCAGCTTGGTTACGCCGGCTTTTTATCACCCGCCGTGACCGCTCATCGCAGCACGCCGCTGGCCGCTACGAAGCAGGCTTCGTTGCGGCACAGGCGCGATCAATCCTCTGGGGCCTGCGTCCGCCGTCGATGCAGCCTTTGCCGGTGCGCTACGCCTCACCGTCGGCTATCGCGGCAGTTCGTTGGCAATTGCATCGCGCCATCGGCCACCTCAGCGAAGACATCGTCACCACTCAACGCTTCGGTATCACGGCAGCGGTGCGAACGCTATTGGAAGCGGAGTTGAAGGTGCCTCTCGCTTATACGCTTGGTCACGTTCGCCAGAACGGCCAGCGGTTATGCCACACGCCGATCGAAGGGCTGGAACAAATGCTGCGCACTGGAATTGCGTCAGGCGCGCGCGTGAGTTTGCACGCTTGGCTTACCTTGCCTAGCCACGAAGTTATAGATGTCAGCTTCTGGGCGTTGTTCCCGGACCTGAGCTGCGCGGAAGAGCGGGAAATGCGGAGCCTGTTTATGCACCCGGACCAAATGCCGGGTCGATCGTACTGCCCGCAGTGGGTAGGCGACGGGTTCGTCCGTCGCATCGGTGTTTTGAAGGAGTACGAAGGATGGTGACCGCACCGCCTGTGATTTTCCAAGTCGCGTATCGCGGCTCGTTGAACTGGCGCGTAGTCGCTGATGGCGTTGAAAACTATGTGGCGTTCGCGAGCCGTGAAGCATGCATCGCCGCCGCCACGGCGCGTGCGCGCCACCATCACTTGACCTTTGGAGCAACGACCGAGGTTTGGGCGCCACGGCTCGGCGGCGAGGACGAATGCATCGTGCGTTTCATGACGCCCGATAAGCTCGATGCGATGCTTTCGCTCGGCTGGTCCGATGCGAGCGCGCACATGCGCGGCGCCTGCGATGACTACGTGATGCATTTCCCCCGCATCGGTCTGGCGCACCAATGCTAATTCTCATGCGCCGCCCTTTCGAAGCTATTTTGATCGGAAACGAGATCGAGGTCCGCGTACTGCGCGTCAACTGCGGCGAGGTGCGGTTCGGTCTGACCGCTCCGCGCGACGTCGCCATCCTGCGCGGGGAACTGCTGGGTCGGCCCGCCGACCACCCCTCGCGCCAGCCCAAGCTGAAAAATCTTCCGCCCGCCGACGAAGCCCCCCCCCGTTGGTGGAGCGGTAGCTGCGGTGGAGGAGGCTACCCGCCGGCCGATGGGGCCGGCGGGTCGAGCGCAGGTAGCTCTACGAAGATGGATCTGCGAAATGCACGGATGAGTGGGGCCTCGCTCGGTCTATTACTTGCTTCAAGAGCCGCGGTTCGGAGATGATTCGGAGGGGAAGGCACCGGACGCCCTGGATCGTTTCAGCTGCAACGGCTGATCACAAGGATGAATACATGCTTCAAATCTACAATAGCTCGGAGCCGAAGGGCTCGCCCTCGACGTGGTGCTCGGTTGTTCTGTTAATCACGGCAGTGCTTTTCGTACAACCGGTTATCGCTCAGGGTACTGACTGGGCGAACGAATACGCGAAACGGGTGCGATCAACCGAGAACATTTCCCCGTTGAGCGATGAAGCTTTCGGCGACAAGGTGAACCTGTTCAACGGCACCGTGCGTTTCAGCCATGAGCTGATTTCGCTGTCGGGCAATAACGCACTGCCGGTGGCGCTGGGCATCTTCCACGATCCTCACGACGTCACCCAGGGCCATCTGAATGGCGCTTGGGATCTCGACATTCCCTACGTGAGCGCGGTGCACCACAGCAAGAGCTCCGAAGTCAGCGGCTGGGTGCCCATTCCGCCCAACGTCCACAACGGTTATGTCGAGTTTGAGCGCTCGATGTACTGGAGTGGCAATCGTTTGACCGTGAACGGCGGCGGTGGCGGCGATCTTCTCAAGATTCCGGACGATCCCAAGCGGATCAAGCCGAACAACTCGGTGACCTACACCTTCGCCACCAAGGACGGTTGGTTCTTCTCTGAATTGCCCAGCGTCCAGAACGGGCCGGGTAAAGGACTGGTCGGATACGCGCCCGACGGTACCAAGTACACCTTCGACTGGCTCGTGTACCGCCGGTACGGATCGATCAGCCATCCGTGGGGCTACTACGTTTACGACGCGCTGCTACATCGGCATAAGCTCAAGCTTTACGTCACCAAGATCGAGGACCGCTTCGGCAATTGGGTCAAGTACGATTGGGAAATCGATCACCCCAGCCGCATCTATTCCAGCGACGGGCGTGAGATCACGATGACCTACTCGGCGCCCACGCCAGGTCCGTTTGTGGGCAACTACCAAACCAACATTCTGTCGGCGACCGCCAACAATCGAACCTGGACCTTCAGCTATCCCCATTCCGAAGGCGGCAACGTCCTTAATCCCGATGGAACTCAGTGGAAATACGAGGGCCCATGGGTATTCGGAACGTTTCGGCTCGATGTTGCCGACTACGTAAAGGATCCACTAACTGGTCTAATCTTTCCGGACCAACGGCTTCCATGTTCCCCCGGGTCACGGCTCAAAGACATCATCTCGCGTGCTCGTATCACGCACCCGTCGGGCGCAACGGCGGAATACGTCTTCAAGGCGATGCGCCACGGGCGTGCCAGCGTTCCGTACCACTGCCAGACCGGGCTGGATGAAGGCCGCAGCCAGCGTAATCGCTATTCCACGCACTACGACACTTGGTCGTTGATCGAGAAACGGATCTCCGGCGCCAACGTAACGCCACAGACCTATACCTATGCCTACGACGGACTGGGCGAAGGTTATCTGCCCCAAGACGAATCAATTGGAGGTATCGGTCCCGGCTGGAACGCTAGGAATGCCCCACCCGCACCGAATTACAAGACGATTACGGTGACCGAACCCGACGGCACTCAGAACGTCCATACTTTCGGCCGCGATCGCGACATCAACGAAGGGAAATTATTCCGAGTTGAAACGCGCAAGAGCGGCGCTGTCCACAAGACGGTCCAGAACGACTATCTCTCGACCGCGGAGGCGATCAACCAGCCGTTCCCGGAATGGATGGGGTCTAGCGGCGACGAATTCGCCGATCGCTTGCCCAACTCGAACCGTCCGCTGAAGTCGGTGGTGACCACGCAGGACGGCGCCACCTTCAACCGCAGCTACAACAGCTTCGATTCCCAGGCGCGTCCGCTCAACGTACGCAAGTGGGCGATGGGCACGCTGAGCGATCGCAGCCGCAGCGACACCAGCGAATACCACGACGATCTGGCGCTGTGGGTGCTCGGCCAACCCAAGAAGGAAACCAATGTAGACACGGGCCGTGTGGTTTCGGAAACCGTCTACAACGACAAGGCGCAGGCGGTGCAGCGCTGGTCCTTCGGCCGGCTGGTGGAAAGCTACGGCTATCATGCCGACGGCACCCTGGCCACCGTCACCGACGGGCGCAACAACGCGATCTCGCTGAACAACTGGAAGCGCGGCGTGCCGCAATTGATCGGATACCCCGATCAGACCAGTGAATCGGCGGTGGTGGACGACAACGGCTGGATCACTTCGGCGACCGACGAAAACACGTTCACGACGTCCTACGCCTACGATGCCGCCGGCCGCTTGCAGACGATTTCCTATCCGGGCGGCGACACGAACGCTTGGTCCGCGACGACCATGAGCTTCACCCGCCGAGACATCGATGAGCACGGGTTGGCACCGGGCCACTGGCTGCAAAGCACGGTCACCGGCAACCGAAGCAAAAACGTGTTCCTGGACGCGCTGTGGCGGCCAGTGCTGACCCACGAATGGGACAGCGCCGATCAGGCCGGTACCCTGCGCACCACCGCCGCGCGCTACGACGACCAGAACCGACCGGTGTTCTCCAGCTATCCGGGCGCAGGCGTCGCGGCGCCTGCCCAAGGCACGCACACCGAATACGACACCTTGGGTCGCACCACGCTGGTCAAGCAGGACAGCGAACTCGGCCAGTTGGTCACCCGCACGGAGTACCTGCCGCAGTTGATGACGCGAGTGACCAATCCACGGCAGCAGACGACGGTCACCTCGTTCCAGGCTTATGACCAGCCCAGCTACGAGGTCGCTGTCGGCATCAACCATCCCGAGGCCATGTTTAGCGAATTGCACCGGGATCTGTTCGGGTCGTTACAAGCCTTACGGCGGCGGAACGCCGACGGCAGCGTGCAGGTGACGCGTCAGTACGTATATGACGGCCACCACCGCCTGTGCAAATCGATCGAGCCCGAAACCGGCGCGACCGTCGTCGACTACGATGCGGCCGGCAACCTCGCCTGGTCGGCTTCCGGCGTCGCCGCGCCCGCGCCCGACAACTGCAGCCGCGATCAAGCGATCGCCTCCGGTCGCGCGGCCGTGCGCGGCTACGACAGCCGCAACCGAGTCAAGAGCCTGAACTTCCCCGACGGGCGCGGCAATCAGTCCTGGTACTACTACCCCGACGGGCAAATCCAACATATTGTCACCGACAACATCAGCGGTAGCGCGACGGTCGTCAACACCTACGAGTACAACAAACGCCGCCTGCTGACACGAGAGCGCTTGCAGTCCAACGGCATCGATTGGGCGATCGGCCTGAGTTACACCAACGAAGGCAATCTCGACGCGCACACCTTTCCCAACGGTCAAGCAGTCGCCTACGCGGCCAATGCGCTGGGGCAGCCGCGCCAAGCCGGCACCTACGCCAGCGGCGTGAACTACTTCGCCAACGGCGGCATGTCGCGCTTCACCTACGGCAACGGCATCGTCCACACCCTGACCCAAAACCTGCGCGGCTTGGCCGAACGCAGCCGCGACGCCGGCAATGCGGTGGTCCACGACGATAGCTACGACTACGACGCCAATAGCAACGTCGCCGCGATCAGCGACGGCCTACCCGGCGCGCGCGGCAACCGCAGCATGGTTTACGACGGTGTGGACCGTTTGACCGCCGCGACCTCGGCGATGTTCGGTGCGGCCAGCTACAGCTACGACGCGCTCGACAACCTGCGCACGGTCAAGGTTGCCGGACGCGACCATACCTATGTCTATAACGGCTCCAATCATTTGACCAACGTGCAAGTCACCGGCACCAGCCAATCGGTGATCGGCCTGGGTTATGACGAGCAAGGCAATCTGGAGAACAAGAACGGCCAGCAGTTCGACTTCGACTTCGGAAATCGCCTGCGCGATGCCGTCGGCAAGGAGTCTTACCGCTACGACGGCCACGGCCGGCGCGTGCTGTCGACCAGCCAGACCCTGGGCCGCATTGTGTCGATGTACGGCCAGGACGGCGTGCTGCGCTACCAGCGCGATTACCGCAAAGAGAAGGACATCGCGTACATCCACTTGAACGGCAGCCTGGTGGCCCGCGCCACCACGCCGATCGCGCCGGATGTCCCGGTGTTGACCGCGCCCAGCTACGTTTCGCAAAGCAGCTACACCGTGCAATGGACCGCGACGACCACGGCCGGCCGTTACGAGCTGGAAGAGCAAGTCGGCAACGGCGCTTGGCAAGCGCTCTACAGTGGCGGCGAGCGCAGCCGCGCGATCTCGGGCAGGAGCGACGGTAGCTACGGCTATCGGGTACGCGCTTGCAACCCGGCCGGTTGCGGCGGATGGAGCGCTACAGCGATCGTGGTGATGCAACGACCTCCCAGCACCGCGCCCGCGCTGAACGTGCCCGGCACGGCTTTGAACGGCCAGTACAGCGTCAATTGGACTGCCGCCGGCGGCGCCACGGACTACGTCCTTGAAGAAAGCTTCAACAACGGCGCGTGGACGACGGCGTACAGCGGCAATCAACTCAGCAAATCGTTCACGGGCAAACCGTCCGGTGCGTTCGCCTATCGGGTCAAAGGCTGCAACCCCGCCGGCTGTGGACCCGCATCCGCGGTGGGCACCGTGCAAACCCTGTATCCGCCGGGCTCGGCACCCACCATCAGTGCGCCGGGACAAAGCGACGCCGGCAGCTTTACCGTCAGCTGGAACGCGATCGGCACGGCGACGAGCTATCAGTTGGAACAAAGCGCGCTCGGTGGGGGATGGGCGTTGATCCAGGACGCCAACGCAATCAGCCGAGTGATTTACGGTGGCTCCACCGGCACCTATAGCTACCGCGTGCGCGCCTGCAACGCCGCCGGTTGCGGTGCGACCTCGGCGCAAGCCAACGTCTACGTGATCGGCCCGCCGACCGCGGCATCGTCCGTCAGCGTGGCGCCGAGCACCAACACCGGCACCTTCGGCGTCAGTTGGACCGGCGTGGCTACGGCCACCACCTATCAATTGGAAGAAAGCCGCGAAGGCACGGCGTGGACGCTGGTCCACCAAGACGGCAGCGGTGGCACCACCGTGTGGGGCCGCGGCGACGGCCGCTATGGCTATCGCGTCCGCGGTTGCAACCCGGCCGGTTGCGGGCCGTACTCGGATGCGCAGTTCATTACCGTGGATCTGCCGCCGGCGACGCCGACGATCACGTACGCCGATTGGCTGCGCAACACGCTCAACGGCAGGATCGTCAACAACACCTGCACCCTTAGGTGGACGGCCGTCGCGAAGGCGACGAAGTACGAACTGCAGTCCACCAACAATAGCGCCGTGCTGTACAGCGGCACCGCGACGCAGATCGTGTCCGGATCCAACAATCAGTACTGCGTGCCGAGCTATGCAGTACGGGCCTGCGGATCGGGAGGCTGTTCCGCCTGGTCGAGTCCGCCGGTCCCGGCCAACCAACGCACCGTGCCCATGGACTGACCGGAGGACATCGACATGAAATGGATATCCAAGCTTGCAGTGACGGCGGCCCTGACCGCCGCGTCCTTCCTAACCCAAGCGCAGACGGTCGTCGAGTACATCCACACCGATGCGCTGGGCAGTCCAGTTGCGGTGACCGATGCCAATCAGAATGTCATCGAGCGTACCGAGTACGAGCCGTACGGGGCGCAGATCAATCGACCCGTTCAGGATGGGCCGGGGTATACGGGGCATGTCAGTGATGCGGCGACTGAGCTGAGCTACATGCAACAGCGATATTACGACTCGACCCTAGGCAGATTCTTATCGGTCGATCCCGTAACGACTGATTCGTCCGCGGGCGCGAACTTCAATCGTTATAGGTACGCGAACAACAATACGTACAAGTTCACGGACCCAGATGGCCGACAAGCAGTTGAAAGATTCGTCGAACAACACCGTGCGGACATGGAGGCTGGCAATGGCGCGGTTTACGAGCCATTGCAGCCGATTGCCATAGCTGTTACCGCAATCATGGCGGCACCGGTGGTAGTTGTTGCTGTGAAAGAAGCTGGGATGGCGGTACTTGCCCATCCTGGCAAGGTGGCTGTAGCAACAGAAGCGGCGGCCGGTGCTGCTGGTGTGACTGGAACGGGTGCGGCAAGTACACTCAAACCCGGCCCGTTTGCTGGTGCTTCGATTCCTGCTCGTTCAGCCGCTCAGACCTTTAATAATGCAGAGCGAGCAGCTATTAACAAGATTGGCCAAGCGACTGGATGCCACACATGCGGCACGACTACCGCGGGAACGAAAAGTGGGAATTTCGTTCCGGATCATCAGCCTGTATCGAAATTGAATACTGACAATGCCCCCCAAAAACTTTTTCCTCAATGCATCGATTGCTCGCGTCGGCAAGGCGGTGAGGTTCTCCAAGAGAAGCTAAGACAAAAATGAACACGATTACTATTAGCCCGCCGAATTCAATCATTTTCCTCTACGACCAATCCAATGGATCGGTCGAGATTCCGGTCTATACGTCAGGAGAGATTGTCTCTGCCAACATCACATGCATATCAGTGGGAACACTCTCAGCCGCTGATGGCGAAACGACTATCACGCTGACAGATGAAGTACAGGTCATCGACGACACTGGCATGCTGGCTTTTGATGGCCTATTGCATTTGCCTGGATTAGAATTGTCGGTGTGTAGCTCACACAATGAGAGGTTATTGACGATGAAGTTACCAACCTCGCAGGCAAGAGTTCGTATCTTCATAAACGATGATCGCGAGCCGGACAACATTATCGTTCAAGCGCAGCCCGTTTGAATCGTAAGCTATCATTCCGGAATGAAGGCTCAGCTTGTAGGGTCGAGTCGCGACATGCAGTAAGGCCCGCGAAAGCGGGCCTTACTCATTGAACTTTTGATCGTACCGCATGAGCCAGGCACCCTTGCTGATAGCGTTGGCACTGCGTAGCCATACTTAGTCGAGCGGACAGAGCGGGAACGTCGATCGGCGCTCTCGTTTTATGAGCAAGCCAGATAAACGACGAAGTCATTCGACAAAAAACGAAACTCCGTCCAGAGACAGAAAGCCGATCACGCCACTTGACGGCAACGTGATCTGGACCTCGCCATTCACCTTAATGTCGACGCGGGTGGGACCGGCCGTATCGCAGACCACCGGAAAGATGTGCTGGGTAGCGGGCCGAAAGCTGTTCGGCAGCACGAACACCACGTTACCGCCGTTACCCCCCTTGATCAGTCCGCGCAGCTGCACTCGATCGCCATCCCGGCGATATCCTGCGGCGGTATATCCGCCGCCGTAGTTGCTCCACGGGGCGTTCAGTGCCGACGCTTGCCATGCGCCCTTACGTAGGTCAGCCACCATAGCAGTCGTCGTGCGGTGGGTCTGTCCTGCTTGCACGATCGGCACGACCTCATCGCCGGTCAGAGCATTCGCCGCCGATAGCTGCGAGAGTTTCAGATTCGCCATAGTCAATCCGCCACAATGAAGTCGCCCGCCTCAGTGACCAAGTCGTCGCCGACCTCGGTGCGGAGCAGGCCGTTCTTGAAATCGAAGGTGTGGGCCGCTTTTTGCCAACTGCTCAGGCCATCGCGTGTAGAGCCGACCTCCACCCGGAGGCGGTGCGCGCCTTTAAGCGGGGAGGAGTAGGTCGGCACCGTGATAGCGGGCGGGCTGTCTAGCGTTGTACCGGCGATGGCATCCAGCAACCGCACGACGTAGGCGGTGCCCGCTTCGGGGCCGATCGATCCCTGGCCGTGGTCGACCAACTGGTCGGCTTGCAGCTTGCGGTCGCGGTGCGCCCACGCAATCGCCAGATCGCCATCGACCGACGCCGGATACCGTTGGCCGTTGAGCTTCAGGTCGCCGGGCGGGTATGGTCGCGCCTGCCGCTGGACCAACTTGATCGCATCCACGGGCGCCAGTGCCGGGTCCAACTGCGCGCTGGACGTTCGCGTCAGCAACTTGGCCTGCACGGTCTCGCCGACGCTGTAGTCGGTCGGATCGTTCGCTGCGTAATCATCAAAGAACCAGATGCGCGCGCCGACCGCGTGCGGCGCCGGCACGGTGTCCGCGCAGCCACGCGCGAGCGTGGCCGTCTGTGCCTGCGGATCGATCGCGACCACTCGGACCACCTCGTCCTCGATCAGCGCGGCGGTACCGGCGGCGACCTGATCCAGTCCCCGGCCCGATGCCAACTGCACGGCGAACGTGGTGGCCGCCATGGCATCGGCGAGGACCGCGGTCGGGCACCAATCGCCGACATCGGCCTCGGTGTACTCGCCACTGCCCACCCGCGTGGTCAGCACGTAGTTCATCGCCAAGCCGGTCGCCTGCTCCGCGACGGCCAGCACTGCGCCGGCATCGGCTGGAACGGCGGCAAGCGCCGCGGCATTGAGCGTGGTCGCCAGATCCCGGTAGCTCGCTTCGATCAGTCGGCGGTTCGGCGATGGCTGCGGCACACGATCTGGCGGCGTCCACACCGGTCGCTGCGGCTCCAGGTACGCCGTCGCCGGCAGCCCGAACACGTCCTGCACGGCGGCGACGGTGATCGCACCCTCGGCCAGCTTGCCGTCATCGAAGGTGCCGACCCGCAAGACCAGGTTTTCCAGGCCGCGAAACGGATCGCGGATGCGGAACACGGTGCCTGGCGCCAGGATGCCGCCGCGGCGGTCGAAGCGCAGCTTCAATCGCTTGAGCCCGGAGCAGGCGATGGTCAGATCGCGCATGCCCACCCGCCCGGCCAGCTCCGCTGTGGGCAGGCCTTTGTATTGAGTGTTGCTGGAGGCGACGCCACCGGTCGCTTGGATGCCGGCCAGATCTTCGACGCGGATCTGGCGTTCTTCGTCCTTGATCGGGTCGTACCACGTCACGATCAGTTGGTTGATCGCGCCGTCCTGCGCCCCGCCCTCGTCTTCCTCGATCGCCAGCAGGCCGGACTCGTAGTCGAATACCGGCAAGTCCTCGACACGGTAATCGTCACGCAACAGCTTCACCGTCAGTCGGCCGGTGGAACGGTCGGTGTACTGCGCCGCACCGATGTGATCGATGACGACCTGCATGAAGTCGGCGATGGAGGACTGTCGGTTCCACCGCAGGCACAGGCCAAAGCCTTCGGCATGCAGCGTATCGGCGGCGGCGCGGTAGCTCGCTTCGTCCAGCACGCCCCGATCCAAACCGCGCCCCCAATCCCGGTTCGTCAGGCACTCAACCAGGATGTGCGCCGGGTTCATGGCGCGGATCGCGCCGTTCGCGAGCCAGAGCACCGCCTTTTCGGGATACCACGGCGCGCCGTCCCAGCCCATCAATGCGCGCCGTACCCGCATCTTCCACGGCTTCGGGTACGGGTTGTTGGCCGCGATCTGACCGTCGAAGTATTGCGTGGTGACGTTGCGGAAGGCCGGCGTCGGCACACCGTGCAGTGCGCCCAGCGCCGGCAGCACTGCTTGGGCGGCTTCGCCCATCAGCACATCGAGCCAGCCCTTGATCCCGCCTTCGCCCTTATCGCCGCCGAACAAGTCGGGCTTGTTAATGAAGATGCGGCCGGTCTTGGTGATCGACCCTTTCCAGGCTTCACGATCCCCCACTCGGATCTCGACCAGTTCGTCCAGCGGACCGCGCGACAGGCCCATGTGCAGGCCGAACAAGTAGCGATGGCCGACCGTTTGCTTCTTACTGCTGCCCACGCGTGGCCTCCGCACGCGCGAACGCGACCAAGTGCAAGCCCAACGCGTCGCCGGTTGCTTCGATGATGTCGGCGTCGATTCCGTCGCGCACGAACGCGCTCCAATCCAAGCCGTAGTAGGCGAACCATTCGCGCCCTCCTTGGGCGCAGTAGCCCGGCCGCGCGCCGAAGCCCGGTGCGCGGCGTAGGTGATCTAACGTCACGATCATTTTTTGCCCGATTTCTGTTTGATCGGCTGCGTCCGGTACTGGCCGACGCCGAGCACCATCCAGTCCGGCGTCCACACATCGCCGAACACCACCGCCTGCGGGGTGCCCTCGGTGCTTTGCGGGAACTGGAAATCGCCGAACGCGGCAGGCTTGGCTTGTGGTGGTTTCGGCCGTGCGGCGGCCGAGACGAAATAGCTGATGACCCAGATCGCAAGCTGGACCCAGATGTTCATGCGTGCCTCTACAAGTCAGAACAATGGAGTGCCGTCGAACGGCGATTTGCCGGGCAGTCCCGGTGCGCCGCCGTAGTTGGGCGCGTTGTTGAACTTGCCGTGGCAGATCGCCATCGACCGGCCGCAGCCGGGATAGGCGATGACGGCTTGGCCGATGCGTAGCCCGTCGCCGGCACCCAGGAGCACCAAGCGTTCGCCGACATGCGATCGAATGCCGCGGCGCTCCAATCCGGCCTCGCCGAGGTCCCACGCCAGAAAGCCACCGGCAAACCAGCCGTCCGGGTACTGACTGAAAATTCCGGCTGTGACCACGTTGCCAGCGAGCGTCGTCAGCGACGCGGGCACGCGGTGTGCCTCGGGATTCACGCCGCAGTTGCGGTCGTAGAGCGTGTACGGACAGCCACGCGTCCATGCCAATCGCAACCCCGGCTGCCCGAGCGCGGCGTCGAGCGATTGGCAGCGCACCTCGGTGCTTTCCAGCTTTGGCCGGTTGACGCCTGCGATGCGGCCCATCCACACGACACGCGCATCGCCATCGCCCTCGTGGACATCGCGCACCACGACTGCGACCTCGCTCGATGGCGGCAGACCGCGATATAGCCGCGCCACCTCGAAATCACCCGGCGCGGTGATCGTCAGCATGTCGCTGGCGGTGTGGCCCGACTGGCGGATGCCGTCGTCGTGGATGGCGAGCGCGCCGTAGACCTGCGTATCGAGCGCGAAGTCGCGGTCGCCGCCGGTGTAGCGCCAGCGCTTTGCGCCGCGCACGAACTCGTACAGCCGCCGCGGATTGCCCGCGGCGGTCGATCGTTCCAGTTGTTCGTAGGTCATGCTGGGGCGGGGGTGTCTGTATCGGGATCGCGCACAGCGCGCAGGACGATGGAAGCGTCGGCGGCGCCGTCGCTGTCGGTGTGGTGTTCGATTTCGGCCTCGTCGCTGTCGCCGCGGCTCAGCACCAGGAAGCTGATTCGCAGCACGTCGCGCGGGCGCAGATCCACGCCGAGAGGCGCATCGATCGTCAACCGCTCGATGTCATCGTCCAGGGCGACGGCCGCGGTGATCCGGCGATGTAAGGCATCGCCGCCACGCACTTCGATCCGAACGTCGCGTCGGCCCGGCCGCAACCCGGCGAACCGCGCCAGCCCGACGTTGGCCACGTCCAGCGCGGTGGCGGTGCCGGCGACGTTGGCAACCAAGGTCAGGTCATCGGCGTGGGTCGGCCGCCAGACCACGCACTGGCGCCCACGCAGGGTGTACAGCCAGGAGCGGACGCGGGCGTGCTCGACGCGGCCGTGCATGCGCCAGGCATGCGCGTGCGACACCGCCGCCCAATCCGCCGGGTCCATCACGAAGGGGCGGCCGAACTCGTTGTCCAAGGTGAGCAGCGCGCGCTGCCAGCCATTCGATAGCGACTCGGTCTCATCGGGGCGCTGCGCCAGGACCGGGTATCCGCGGTACATCGGCGCATCCGTGATCGCCGGCCATTCGCAGGCTTCGACCACATCGAATCGAGCGCTCACCGAGGCCGCCTGATCCGTCAGGCGTTTGACCTTGGGCGGTTCGGCCAAACGCGCCGTTCGCACCGGATAGACCCGGGTACCGCGTGGCCACGCCTTCGTCGTCGGATGGCGCAGCGTGATCGACGCACCGCCAATGGCTTCGACCTCGGCCACCTCCACATCGAACGCGGTTTTGCCGCGCAGCTGCACTAGACCGCCGACACGGAAGTCGCGCAGACTTGGATCGCAGGCGATGACCTGAATCCCGAGCGCATGGTCGCTGGCCAGCCATTGTCCATCCGGCCAGATCGGCAGCGCCCAAGTCCGACCACCCCAGCCGAACACGGCCAGGTCGAGCAGCACTCGCTCTCGCCCGTCCACGATCATGGTCGCTTCGAACGAACGCCGCGGCGCTGAGCGCAACCCACGGCGCTGCTCGACCTGTGTCGGGCTGGTCAGGATGTCGGTCTTCCACGCCAGCCGTTCCAGAACGCCGCGCGACCAATCGGGCACGAACGCCCAAGCGACGATGCGCTGGCCGGTAATGACGACCGGGATGGCCGCAAAGCCATCGAATTGAAATGCGAGCGTGGCCGCGATGACGGGCGGCCCGTCCGTGCCGACCGCGATCTGCCAAGTGCGCTCCGACAGCGGCGCGAAAGGCAGCGGCGGCGCGCCCGGCGCGGTTAGAACAATGCCTTCGCCGCCCGACAGGGCCGCATCGGTCAGCGTCAGCGCGCGGGCGCGATACGCGTTCCAGGCCCGGACCGCCCGTTGCTGGACGCTGCTGATGTTGCCCAGATTCAGGACCTGAGGCGCGACGTGGATGCGGTCGAAGAAGTCGTCGCCGAACATCGCCTGCGGCGCGCCGACGCGCCGGTCCGCGACATGGATAGGCACATCGACGGTGCGCGGCCCGAAGCCGGGGACGGCTCCGAGTGCGCCGCTGGCCTGACCGTCCCAGAACGGCGGCGAGCGGAAATAGTCGCCCTGACCGCTGAAGGTCAGCGGCCAGAGGCCATGCCACATGAGATGTCCGCTTTCTAGTCGGTGATGCGATAGGCGTACCCGTAGACACCGCTATTCGGGGTGCCGGGCGGGCCGTTCTTGCGATGGACGGGAAACACCTTCCAGCGGTCGGTACCCAGCGCGAGTTCCTCGCCAGGGGCATAACTGTCCAGCCGGATGAAGCGCAGATCGGCCGGATGGCCGATGTCGGAGTACAGCCCGGCGCCGCGCGGCACCGCGCACCACAGCGGCTGTCCCGGTGCACGGCCCGTCAGCGTGCTGTGGCCGGTGTCTTTCAGCAGGTTGATCGGCGCGGCCTTGCCGCGCCAGCCGCACAGCAGCCGGCGCGAATCGGTGGAGTCGCCCATCACCGCATGCCAGCGCGGCGCGATGCCCTCGTAGTCGGCGCGGATACGCGTGCTGGGCGCGGTGTAGTTGTAGTACGTGTCATCGAACGCGACGCTGTGGTACGGCGAATCGGCGCTGTTGATGTAGTTGTTGGAGTAGTACCACTGATTACCGTAGACGTACTGCCCGGTGGTAACGACCCCCGCCGTAATCAGGCGGCCGGTACCAAAGTGCTTGAACGTACCGGCCTGCGTTTCCAGCACGATGTGCAGGTAGGGTTGCGGCGGGATGCGACCGAAGAAATGCACGGCGCTGTACGGTCCTTGGACATAATTTGCCCAGCACACCGCACTGGCGTCGGCTTGAACATCGGGGCTCGCATTGGCGGCGTAACCGGTATGGCCGAACGCACCCAGGAACGGCGGCGGACTGTTACCATCGCCTCCGGTGAGCTGCGACACGAATGTCGCGTGGAAATCGCCGATGTGCAGGCTCAGCGCCTTGCCGGCACCCGCGGCGCGATCACGCAGCCCGTCGATCGTCCAGCCTGCGCCTTGGGCGAACAGGCGCAGTTTGTCGAGCAGCTCATTGGGGTCGTTCGCCGCCGAGGTTGCGTAAGCCATCAGTCCATTCTCAGGGTGAAATAGTTATCGGGCGAAATGCGGAACGTGCTCTGGAATGCGAGCCAAGTCGCGCCATCGTTTTCGATGCGCGACTCCGAGGCGGTGGAGAACCCGGTCGTCCAGGCGCATCCGTCAAACTCGCCCCAACCGTGACGCGGTTGCGTGGCGCCCAGAATCAACGGGAACAGCGGCGATGAACCGTCGAGGTTGTCGCGCAGATACGAGCGATCCCCGCTGGTAGACATCGCGCTGGGATAGACCTTGGCGTAATCGGTGTCGCCGTAGTCGTTCGCGCCCGAGGCGTATCGGTTGCAGTGCAATCGCCAGACGTTGTCGGGATAATTCGCCGCCAGGCCGAAGCGCCCAGGATCGAAGAAGCCGCGGAAGTTGGCGTCGGTCGCGTCGGGCGTTCCGTTCTCGGTCGAACCGCAGGCGCCGATAATCAACGGGTACTCATGGATCGACGGCGGCTCATAGGCGGTCGCGAACCCCAGATAGGCGCTGACATACACCGTGCCGATGCGCGCGACGACTACCACCCGCTGACCGTTGATCGCCAGCCAGTACGCGAACGGTCCGTTGCGCAGGGGAAGATGCCGAAGCCCACTGTTGTTGACTTGGCTGCGCAGGCCCAGCAACGGATTGTGGCTGCGAAAGCCGTACCAGTTCAGGTTGTACGCGGCGCGCGCGGGATCTTCGAACAGCTCAGCGCCGATGAAGATCGACTGCCGGCCATCCAGACCCGGTGCCTTCACGATCCACTGCGCGCGATCCTCGAGTTCGTAGTCAGCATTGACGTCGGTGTGGAACGAGACATCGTTGCACTCCAACGGTCCGGCGCCTGCGGTCGCGGTGATCACCACCCGCCAGAACCGAGCCGGCGGCGAGGCACTATTGACGAGGAAAGTTCGGCGCGCGCGAGCGGCCGGCCAGGTCTGTCCGGCCCACGCCTGCACCCGCGCCCACACTGCGCCGTCGTCGGATCGTTGCAGTTCAAAAGCCGCAGGTCCACGCCCACCGGTGTCGCCGATGCCGATCGTCAACGCCTTGACCGGTGTTGCGCCGATCATCTCGATCGCCGCCCAGGCCGGTAGATCGGCCACAGCACGCGTCGTCCAGGTGTCCATGGAGTTGTCGAACAGCGCCGGTGTGCTGGCGAAGTTGCTGGTTCGAAAGGTGGGGTTGCGCACGCCGTGCCGGCGGACCAGCGTCCACGGCGGCGACGTGTTCAACGTAAAGCGATCGCCGGCCGCGAAGGCCGTGGAGCCGGCATGGATGCGAAAACGCAATCGGTCCGATTCGAACGGCTGGCCGACCTGTGCGATCCCAAGATCGCCCGAGACCGCGCCCATCACAGTAAAGCGGTCCGCGTCGATGGCGGTGATGGTGAAGCCCTCGGCGATGCTTGCGACGCCGCCACGATACCCGCCGGCCGAACCGTCGTGCCCGGTCAGGGCGCCATCGCCGGCGCCCGCATATAGCAAGCCCCAGGCATGGCCTTCGGCGCACAGGGCAGCTTCCAGTTGGTTGAGAAAATCGTAGTAGTGGGCGGCAACGTCCGTTCGCAGAGTCATAGGCACAAAAAAGCACGCCCGGCAGGACCGGGCGTGCTGAAGATTAGTTTAGGGGTGTGACGCAGTCGGCTCGACTATTGCTTCTTCCTTTCCTCGATCAGCATTTCCTTCAACCGTTCCTTTGCGAATTCCACGTCCTGAGCCACCGCCTTCTTCATCCAGTAGATGGCGCGAATTTGCGAATAGGAATCAGCTTTTCCAGACAACAAGGACGCGTAATTGAACTGGCATGTAGGATCACCGTTTTCGGCCCCGATCCAACTCCAATACTCCATCAGTTTCTCGTCTCTTGTCCCATGAAACAGCGCAACTTCCAAAGCGGCGTCGCCCGACCCCTGGAGCGCCTTCCTTTCGAGTTCCGCTTTCTTTTGGGGTGTTATTGACTGATCCTGAGCGGCCGCGCCTGAAGCCGCGCCCAGGCAAAGCACACAGGTCAAAAAAAGCATCGATAACTTTGCAATTGTCATTTTTTTCCCGCCTTGCGGCCAGAAGATCAGATTTCCTTCGTAACTGTAGTCCCAGCCGTTTTACTAGCGCCGCCGATCGCGTTGTCCAGGTGGAAGGAACCATCCGGTCGACTGGCGGCAGCGTCAGACGATTACGGCTCCTTTCCTTCTTCGCGGAGCATTTCCTTTAGCTCTTCTTGAGCGAGCTTCGACTTGTTGGCCGCCGCCTTCTTCATCCAGTAGAGGGCGCGCATCTGCGAGTAAGAATCTCGTCTGCTTCGGAGCAAATAGGCGTAATTGTGCTGGCAAGTAGGGTCCCCGTTCTCGGCCCCAATCCAGGTCCAGTACTCCATCAGCTTGGTATCCCGGGTGCCATGAAACATCGCCACCTCTAAAGCAGCTTCGCCCGAACCCTGCAAGGCCTTCCTTTCAAGCTGCGCTTTTATCTCGGGAGTTATCGATTGATCCTGCGCAATTACGCCCGAGGCCGCGCTCAAGCCAAGCACATAAGACAGGAACAGAACCGGCAGTTTCCAGATGGTCATTTTTTTCCGCCTTGAGGCCAAAAGATCAGGTTGCCTTCGTAGCCGCGATCCCAGCCATTCTTGCTCTCGCCCCGTATCGCGCCTCCGAGGAAGAATGATCCATCCGGCCGACGCCAGTTCCAGACTTCCGGAGCATAGGTAGGTTTTCCGGCATGGTTGGCAAAGTCTTGCGCGGCGTTGTACCCCTGTGGGTCATCCTTGCCAGTGCGGCACGAATTAAGCTGCACCACGTCCGCATCCTTGAGCTTCTTCATGAACTCCGGATCTTGACTTAGCAGCTCATAGAGCTTCTTTCCCGATATGAAATCTTTATTCACCAGAAAGGCGCCCGGCAGGCCATGCACGGCAATCGACAACACGTTCTTGCCGTCCTGGTACTTATTGACCCAGCCGTGCATGGGCTCGTTCTTGGGAATCAGATTGATATCGTCAAGCCCGAGGGGGTCAATACGACCGAGCGGATCGCTGTTGACGTACGCGTATGTGTTCGGCCCTGCTGCTTGACCGATAGGATCGGATTGAACGAATCGCGCGGTAGCGCATTGACTAAAGGCGATGATCGGCAAGGCCAGCAGAGAGGCCAAGATAGTTTTGCTGGAGCGCATCACTTTCCTCCTTGATGTGTTGCTCTGGTGCGTTGAATGCTTAGCTGATAGGCCGCATTTTCGGCTTGCATGGGCATCTTCCAACCCAACGCCTCGGCACGTTCAAACCATAGATGGTTGTTGCGCTGTAAATCGTCAAAGTCTAGCCGCTGTTCCGGCGGCATTTCCTCCGGAGAGCGGTATTTGGACAGGTAGCGCGCTTGCATAATGCGGAAGTAGGCATTGCCCTTCTGAAGCATGGCCACTACGTCGTTCGGGGCGAACTGCAATACTAGATCAGCTGTCGCGATGCGCAGCTCCTGCCTACCCTGCTGACCGTAGAACTCCAACAAGGTCGCCATCATGACCGCGACGGACTCGCGCTTGGCAAGCGGGCGCAAATAGATCCCGCTGGCGATCGCTCTGGGCGCAATGCCCATCTCCTGCTGATAGCTGGCATCCCGCTTGGTCCCGAAGCTGGTGGCTTCGATATTGATCCACTGCTTCTGATCGTTGCGGAACTTCGCCAGTACATGCTCGGGGGCCGTCGCCAAGGTGAGGTCCAGGCCAAGTTTCTGGCCGAGAATCACCAACAGCACAGGCATGGAGACGCAGTTCCCCTTACGGGTAGCCAGATAGGTCGAAAGGAGCTTGTTGCGAATATTCCGGCCGAACGGATCAGCCAAGTCGTAGCTAAAGGGGCGATGGTCGTTCCACGGCCCCGGCTGCGACAGCGAAGTCACCAATAATTCGAGCTTCGCTTGGCTCGATGCGCCTTTGGGGAAACGCGCCTTGATCCGAGCAGCCAAGCCATCAAGTTTCCGCGGCGTCTCGATGGCATCGACCGTTGGATCGATCATGCGATCGATGGTCAACTTGGCGTTCGCCAGGTCAACCTGATCCTCGGGGGTTTGGAGCAGCTGCCGCAGTGGCGCAAGCGCCTCTGGGGCATGGGGCGCCGCAGGCGGGAGCGAAGGCGCCACAGCCAGTCCAGAGGGCGGCAGCCCCAACAAGCACAGCACACCCATTAGAAGAACAAATCGCAGCATTCCTTCGCCTCATGCTCCGGGGCCATCGTAGCCGGCCCCCCCCGGAGGGCTGTCCACCGGCGTAAGCCCCCGCTGTAAAAGGAAATCATGGCCTTCCGGGATCGCATCGGATGAGATGCTTATCCAAGGTCCTGGCGAACGGTGGGGGCGTTCGCCCGAATGGTAGACAAGATGACCTGCCGCCCCGCTTGGGTGCTCATCACATTCACGATCTCGCGCGGGTCCAGGTACAGCACGTTGGTGATCTGGCCTGAACGCCGATCGGGTTCGGCTCTGCGCGCGGCCGGCTCGACCACCGGTCGGCGCATCGTCGCCGGAGCGCGCGGGGCCGCGCCGACGAAGCCACCGGTCGCGTATCCGCGCAACCCGTCGATCGCGGCCATGCCGATGCGGTTGAACCGCTCCAGGAAGGAGCGCGCGCCGGGCTGGCGAACCACTTCGCGTCGGTTTACGAACTCACCGCGATGGACGATACCGGCCGGTGCGTACTTGGGGCCGATCCCGGTGAAGCCGCCATTGGCGAAGAATCCGGCCGCCGATTTCGATGCGTTGGCTGCCACCATCGTCGCCGCTGCGATCTGCATGGCGTTGGCGGCTTTCAGCACGATGCCGCCGGCCACGCCCAACGCGACGGATGCACCGGTAATCGGCGTCGCGTAGGCGACGCCGGCTGCCGCGGCTTGAGCCGGGTCGGGCTGGGCCAAGTCAGGCGTTTTCCCACCGCCCACGATCTTGCCGATCACCGACATCAACTTGGCCGTCGCCAGCGCCGCGAGTTGCTGCGACGCCAGCTGCGCGAGCGATCGGGCCATGTCCTGTACCAAGCCCGTCAAGGCTTGGCGCAGGGTCAACGTGCCCGTCGCCAAGCCTTCTAAGGCATTGCTGAGACCGCTTTCAAATCCGTTGGTCAGCGTGACGACCAGCTCGTTCGACTGCACCTTGAGGGCCGCCACCTGCGCGGTCAGATCTTTGACCCGCTCAGTCGACTCCGGAGCGCCGGTTTTGGCGGCCAACGCGTCCATCTTCGGCAGCAGCTGATCGACCTCGGCCGCGGTGCGCGCATGCAGGTCGATCAGTTCCCGGCGCGCGCCGAGTTCGGTCAACAGTCCGGCTTGCTGGCGCGTCTGGATCGATTGCTCCTGTCGGGACTGCTCGCCAAAAACGCGATCGACCTGCGCCTGCAAGTCGTCCAGCTCAACCTTCGCGACCTCGGTGTCGATCCGTAGCCGAATCTTTACGGCGTCGGCGGCGTTGCCCTTGGCTTGTAAATCTGCCAGCGCTTGCTTGTACTCCAGGTCCAATTCTTTCCGCCGCGCCGCCGCGCCATCGCCGCGGTTTCGCATCAACGCAATGTCGACCTCCCGGACCGTGCGATCCAGAACGCCATCAACCTTCTTCGTCTGCGCGTCGGTTTGGTCTTGCTTCTTCCGATCCGCCGCCAGCTTGCGCTCGTCCGCCTTGCGCTGGCGTTCGGCATCGCGTTGCGCCTTGGTCTTCGCGCGACCCGCGGCAGTCGCTGCCTGAGCCGCTTCGCGCTCGCGAACCTGCACATCGATCGCTTTGCGCATCGCCGCGGTCAGCTGCGTGGTGTCCTTGACCCCAGCCGCTTTGACGGCTTGATACTCCAGGGCGGCGCGCAAGCCTTTCTCGCGCTCGATCCGCTCGACCTTGAGCCGCTCGTTCTGATCGGTCAGCGCCTTGGTGAAGTCGCCGGCCTCCTTGGTGACTTGCAAGCGGGTACGACCGCCGCTGGCCTGCGCGCTGCGCAATTCGGTCAGCGAATCCCGGACCTGATTGAACTCTTGCTTCGTCCGCTCCAGCTGCGTCTGGACACGCTTGATCTCGCCGTCAACATCCTTGCCGAACAACACCCGCCCGCTGCTTTGACCGCCGTCAAACTGGACGCCACCATAGAGCGGACCGATGCCTTGTCGAAGGATCTGGAGATTCTCCAGCTCCTTCTGAAGCTGCTCACGCTGATCGATCAGCCGCTTACCGAGATCCACCCCGGTATCGATGTCCTGCTGCTGACGAAACTGCTGCGCGGCCTTGATCGTGCCTTCGAACTCGGCCTTGGCGGCGCTGGCATTCGCGCTCGCGGTCGCGAACGCACCGGCCAGCAGGGTGACGCCGGTAATCGCCAAGCCGAGCGGGCCACCCATCAGGGTCAGCACCGACGACAGGCTGCGGATCGCAATCGCCTTGGCGCCCACGGCGGCGGTGGCCGCTTGTGTCGCCGCCGCCGTCCGCGTCTGCGCGGCAGCCAACCCGGCTTCGGCGCTGGCGACACGCGCGGCGCCTGCCCCGGACAACGTCAGGGCGCGAGCGCGGGCCAGTTCCGCCTGCGCCGCCGTTTCGGCCGCGCGCGCCTGCGCCAATTCCTCCTGCGCCAACCGCTGCGTATTGCGCAGGGCACTGACTTTCGCAGCACCCGCCGTGGCCAGCGTCGCGATCAATCGGCTCAAACCCGCCACGACGACGACGCCCACCACCGTCGCCAAGCTGTCGAAGTTCTGCGACAACCCTTGAATGGAACCGGCCACAGCCGCAGACACGCCGCTGGCGCGATCCTGCTGACCGATGAAGCGCGTGAACGCGTTGTCCAGTTGGACCAAGCTGCGTTCGATGGTGAGCGGTAGCTGCGAAAATTCAGCCGCGATCTTCTTCGCCTGATCGCCGGAGAATGCAATACGTAGCTGATCGCTCGTCAGTTTTCCGGCTTCGGCAAGAGCCTTTAACTCACCCGTGGTCACTCCCATGCTGTCGGCCAGCGCCTTCATCAGGCGCGGACCGGCGTCGTTGATTGAATTGAACTCGTCGCCGCTCAGCCGGCCAGCGGCGAACGCCTGGCTCAGCTGGACGATGACCGACGAGGTTTCCGCTGCGGTCGCGCCGGAAACGGCCAACGCCTTGTTGATCGTCTCGGTCAGACCCAGCACTTCGCGCTGCGATCCGCCCTGATCCTTCAACGCACTGCTGAGCCGGCCGAACAACGTTGCGGTGGCGTCGAGCTGCGTGGAGGTGCGCTGCGAGATCGCGAAGACCGCCTCCTCGGCCAGATTGAACGCCGCCTGCGAGGTCGTGGCGAGCTTAATCTTGGCCGACAGGTTGGCGTAGCCATCGGCCGCGCGCACCAAGCCGCCCACGGCATCGCCCGCGCTCTGCAAACCCACAAAGGCCAGCAACTGCGTCTTGGCTTGGTCCAGCTGCCGGCCGATTGCAACTACGCTGTTACGGGTTTGATCAAACCCTTTGCTGGCGCGCCGGCCGGCGCCCTCGGCTTCGTTACCGAATACGCGGGCGCGCACGCCCGCTTGCTCCAGTGCTTGATTGAGTTGTGCGGCGTTGGCTCGGATCAGCAGCGTGATCGTGGTGTCGCGATTGGCCATGAATCAGTGCTGCTCGACCGCCGTTGGAGGTTTGCGTCCCCAGCCGCACAGTCGGCGGCCGGTTTCGTTATGGGCCAGGATTTGCCGTGCCGTCAGATCCGTTAGCTGATCCTGCCGAGACACCAGAATCGGCCGCGTCCACGCGCACCCCGTCGTCGTTTCCGTCACGGGACCACTCGTCGTACAAGCGGTCAGCAGCGGAATCAGGCACAGCCACCGCCACCGGCGTCGGGGTGCCGGTCGGCAGTTGGAGAACATCGTTGTCTACCTCGATACGGGTTTCGGAATCGGCGCGCTCGCGCTCGGCGACACGCGCCCGTCGATCGCTGTCGGCGACACGCTCGACGTTGTCGGTCCGCTCGCGCTGCCGGCCTTTCCAACGGCCCCAGCCGAACGCTGCCAACACGGCAGCGAGCGCGGTCAGCACCGTGGTCGCCCAAACCTTCAAAGCGATCATGCGATCTGACCTCCCGCCTTCTGGTACACGGCGAGCAGGCTTTCCAGCGGCACCTCGCGCTGGCCGTAACCGGCGTCGGGCAGCGACGCCCAGGTCTTGCGCGACTTCCGCACCGCGCTGCTGATCCAGCCCTTCTTGATGTCGGCCAGCGCGCCGGTCTCGCGCAGCAGTTCTATGGCGGCGCGGTCTTGCGATGCCGGGCCGAAGTCGGGCAGTCGCAGACGATTACGCAGACTGTTCCAGGTTTTCCACAGGAACTGATAGCGGCCCGCCGCGGTGGAGTGGATGCGATACCGCGGCAGCCAAACCGGCTTACGCGGATGCTCGGCGTAGCTGGTGAACGTTTTGCCTCCGACCATGACGTCGTAACCACCGTGCTCGCTGAAGCGCTCCACGCCTTCGGCGTGCGCGATCATGTCGAGAAAGGCAACGACGTTCTGGCCACCGGCTTGCTCAGCGGAGAGTCGTGCCATGGGCCCCTCGCTGCTGGAACAACCGGCCGATCAGGCCCAGGATCAGCAGGCCGGCGGTCACGCTGGCGGCGATGCGGTCGGGGACGTGGACGCGCAGATCGTCGGGCAGATTCAGCCACACGCCCTGCAGGGCGATGGCCACGGCCATCGCTTGCACGCTTACGAAGCGCCAGGCTTGGCGCCAGTTCTCGATCAGTTTCATGGGGTCTTCCGAAGGGATTGGATAAAGGCGGTGACGTCGCGCCCGCCCGCGAAGCCGGCGTTGACGTCTTCGATGCGCTCGGCGCGCAGTGCGCGCTCGCGCTTGATCGCGATGCGGTAGAACAAGGCGAGTTGGCGCGCGGTGGCGCGCTCGATCCACGGCCAATCAAAGCCGTGATCGATCAGGCAGGCGAGGACACTGGGCCAGTCGTTGCCCGGTTCGCGCGCCGCAGTTCCAGCGCCGCGATCACGCGCTGCAGAAAAAAATCGGCGTTGACCGCCCAGAACGTCAGCAGCAACAGATCGCCGTGCGCGGCACTGAGCGAATGCACGAACTCGACCGATTGATCACTGGCCTGGGCTAGCAATTCGACCGTCGCCTCCGGATGCTGCGCACAGACCCGATGCAGACGGCTCAGATCGATGTTGCCGTCGTCGGTGTGCTCGATCAGGTCGGCGACCAACTCCGCGATCTGCGCGTGCAAGCGCAGACTTTCGAAGAAACCGATCTCGCGGACGGTCACGGTGCGATCGCCCAGCGGCAGCTCGCGGTTCGGTTGCAGCACGGTCAGTTCGTCGGCGGCCGGTGGCTTGGGGCGTTGGACTTTGCGCGCCATTACGCCCTCACCATTTCGATCCGACCGAAGCCGCCCAGGTTCGGGTCCAGCGCGCGGGTTTCATCGAACAAGGCCGCGCCGGACAACTGCAAGCTGCCCCATTCCTCGGAGATCAGCTCGAGCTGCTCAATGGGATTGAACGCCACCCGGTACAGGGTGACCTTGGCGCGGCGACCGTTGACCGTGTTGATGCCGTCCAGAAACAGCATCCGTTCCGGCGGCGGGGTGTTGAACAAGGCGATGTTGACCGTCTCGCCATGCTGGTAGGTGGCCTTGAACGGTTGGGTCAAGCCATCGACCTTGCGCAAGCCGATCACGCCGGCCGAGGGCGATTCGGTCCACCAGTTGGCGGCCGGCACCGTGACCGGCGGCGTCGCGCTGTCGGTCAACGACAACTCGCTGATCCAGCCGCGGTCGAGCGCGACCAGGTCGTTGGCCTTCAGGCCCGGCGGCAGCAACTCATTGCTGACGGCGCCGGCCGGCAGCGTCGCCGGCACCGAGTACAGACCCTCAGCGATGTTCTCCGGGGTCGCCTCATCCAACGTCAGATTGACGTTGGCGGTCTTGCTCTGGACCAGACGGCCGTACAGCATGCGATTGCCGCTGAACGACTCGGTCTTGTCGGAGTTCTGCACCTCCAGCTGCAGTTGCAGTTGAGGGGCATTGCCGACCCACCGCAACGGGCCGGGCTTTCCATTGGATTGGCGCTGGGCAAGGAAGACCTTGCCCTGAAACGAAAACAGGTCGGGCGCGGCCATGGGTCGCGTTGCTCCTATAGTTATGGTGTGGTGCCCGAGGGGCTACGGAAGGTCAGCGGCGCAGCGAGCGCAGCAGCAGCCGGTCGATCTCGTCGGTGATCACGTTCAGACCGGCTTGTCCCATGCGCTCGGGCCGATCCCCTTTGCGCAGCATCTGCGCCAAAGAGGGGCCATACAGGCGCAGGACCGGGGTGCGCGGAACGCGTTTGTCGCCGGAGATCGGCGTGCGCACATAGGCGATGGGCGTACCGCGGTACCGGGTTCTGAAACCACTGCGACGTACGCCACGCCGACCACGCAGTGCGCTGTAACTCAGGCCCTGTTTGATCTGACGGGCGCCGAAGTTCGCCAGTCCGACACCACGCGCGACGCCGACCAGTTCAATGCCCTCGCGCGTCGTTCGCACGCTCAGACCGGCCCGGATGCGCCGGGCCGACAAGGCGTACTCGGTTTGGATGTCGCGACGGGCGATGACCGGCCAACGCCGACGCAGCGTGCCGAGCGCTCGGCGCTGAGCTAAAGCGACCTTCGTCGGTAGCTGACTGACGCGCGTGACCGCGTCTAGGACGGGGTTGGCGTCGATGAACAGGTCCATCAGCGGCGGTATCGGATCGTCAGGGCGACTTGAACGGCGACCACCGGCAATCCTTCCGGGCGATCGAGGAACACGATGTCCTCGACTTGCACCGGCAGGGCGTTCGGCAGCGGAATCCAGGCATCGAGCGCATCCTCGATGTCGGCCGCGATGTCGTGCGAGCGAAGGTGGGCGTCGGCAAGCGTCACCGGCAACGTCGCCTCAGCCAGCGCCTGCAACACCCGATGCCGGCCGTGGGGCTGATTCGTATCGCGCTGGATGCCCAAGGCCGCCAGAGTCAGGCCCACCAGCGAGTCGTCGGAATGCTGCGCCGGCTCCAGCGCGACCGCCGTGCCCACCTCGGTGCGATAGCCGTTGTCGATGCGGATCTCGGTCAGTCGTGTGGCGATGCGCCGCAACAGCGCCCAGGTTCGGGCGACATCAGCCATACAACGCCGCCTCGTTGACTCGGCCGTCGTCAGTGACCAGCGCCTCGACGGACTGGATGCGGCCGTCGAGGGCCACCTCATCGCCGCGCCGGAACACCCACTCCCGATTGCGCGCGATGACGTGCCGGGCGCGCCCGACGACCTGCTGAAATTCCCCGAGACGCTCGACGCCGTCGCGCACGATCAAGAGAGGTTGTGCCGAGGGGTAATCAGCACGCTGAACGAGCGCGGCGACGCCGAGCGTTTCGAAGACTACGTCGTCCATCGTGGAGAAAGCGTCCACGCCTTACGCTTTGAGCTTGGGCAACAGGGCCGGCCGGTGGCACATCGGCAGCGGATTGGACTGCGTGTGCAGGTCCGTGCCGCGGTCGAACTTGCGCGGCGCCTGCTTGCTGTAGAGCAGTTGACCCAGGGTATTGACCGTCTCGTTGAAGTCAGCCGGAGCGACGTAGGTGGCGAATGTATCCAACGTACCCAGCGGGAATGCATGGGCCTCGCCTTCTGCGATAAAGCGCCGCGTCGTGCCGTCCGCATCGCTGGCCTCGCCCGTGTATTCCTCAAACCGCACACCGGCCAACCGGAAATCCGCACGCATGTCATCGCGCAATGCCGCGCCTTCCTGCCACCGCTCGTACGCCGCCTTCACGTTCGCATGGCCGGTCAGTGCGTCGAAGAACTCGGTCGACACCAGTACGTGGATGCCGCTCATGCGCTCGCCGAGCAGCGACTGGCTCATGTAGCGCTTGAGCTCCAAGCACTTCTTGCGCACGTCGGTGTCTTTGTTACCGAGCTGGAAGTCGAACGTCTTCGGGGTGATGTTGAAGATGTCGAACAGGTTGGCGAGCTCGGTGCCGTCGGCGTCCAGGATCACGCCCTTGAGCGCGCCCATACGCAGATGCTCCAGGGTGATGGCATGCTTGTTGCGCATGGTCTGGAGGTGGTCGGCCATGACGCCGGCGACCGTTTCCAGTTCGTTCTCGGTACCGAACGCGCGCACGCCCACGACTTCTTCGGGCAGCACGACGTCATCGTGCGGAATGTGTGGGATGTTGAACGCACGCAAGGCACGCTTGCCGCGCTTGCCGACCGTACCGGGCGAGCCGACCGGCTGGGTTTGCAGCAGCGACAGAACGCCATTGCGCTCCTCGACCGTAACCTGGCGCGTGCGCACCGGCTTGATCGGAAACAGGTTCAGCTCATCGAGCCGGCCGTAGTGATTGGGCAGCAGATTGATCGCCGCGGTCAGCGCGCTGACCGAGAAGGCGGGGTTGTGGAAGGGGTTGTTCATCGACATGGATCAGACTCCGGGGCGCACGAGGACGCCGATGGCGCGCAACTGCGCAGTGGCGGCGGCGCGTTGTTCAGGGGTGACGGCACGCGGCCAGACCAGAGCGTGATCGGCGACGGTCGCGTGACGGGCGACGATCAAGCCGTCCGGGCTGGGCTCGGCGGCGGTCGTGATCGGCACGACGGCCACACCGGCGGCGACTTCTCGGCCGTCGGTGGCCGTCGGGTCGACCGCGGCGACCTCGCCAGTCGCAGTGATGCGCCCGACGACTTGGCCCAGCGCCAGCACTTGGCCGGCGGCGACGATCACCTGATCGCGCGAATAAAGGTTGTCGGCCTCGAACTTGAGCAGGTCGCCCAAGTTCATGCCTTCATGCACCGGCGGGTACGTCGTCAATCGCATCAGCGCTCCCTCCGCGCCGCGGCAGCGCGTACCTTGACTGCGTGGATCAACGGGTTGTCGGCCAACGGGGTGGACGCGCTCGGAACGGGCGCGGTGGGCGACAAGTGACTGGTGATTTCGGGCGATTCCGCCTTAGCGGCGAGCAAACGTTGCCGCGCGGTGGCCGCCGTGATGCCTTCGGCCAAGAAGGTGGCCGTCAGCGCGGGCTGGCCTGCCAGCTCGCACAGTTCGGCGATGGCCAAGGCGTCGGCGTGCGCTTGCGCGCGCACAGCGTCGGTGTCGACGGCGGGCGCCGTCGACTCGGGGATAGACATCGTGGGGTTCTCCAGAAAAAGCGGACGCGCGGCGGCGTCCAGTTCGATGTGCATCTGCTGCACGGCATCGCTGAGCGTGCCCATGCGGTCGGCCAGGCCGACATTGATGGCGTCCTGGCCGAAGTACAGCGCGGCCTCGGTCTTGCGTACCGCGTCGGCGCTCAGGCCGCGTTGGTCGGCGACGGTCAGAACGAACAGTTCGTAAAGGCGGTTGACCTCGGTTTGGATCGAGTCGCGCGCTTCGCTGGTCAGCTCGGCATGCGGACTGCCATCGCTCTTGCGCGCGCCGGCTTGGATGGGCGTGAACTTGAGTCCGGCCTTGGCATCCTTCTGCGATTGATCGACATGCAAGGCGATTACGCCGACCGATCCCACACCGGCCGTGCGCGTCAGGAATAAGCGCTGGCTGGCGCTCGCCAGTGCATACGCCGCAGAGAACGCCGCATCGTTGGCAACTGCCCAAATCGGCTTGACTCGACTAGCGGCACGGATCTTGTCCGCCAGATCGAACACACCGGCGGCCTCGCCGCCCGGACTGTCGATGTCCAAAACGATGCCGCGCACGGCGTCATCGGCGAGCGCGGCATCCAGGCGGCGCGCGATCGACAGGTAACTGGTCAGGCCCGATAGTGCCTCCAGTCCTACCGTTCGCTGTACCAAGGTGCCGTGGACTGGCAGCACGCAGATGCCGTCCTCGGTCGGTAACGGCGGCAGCGGCGTGGGAGGCCCCATTTGCGACGGGGGCATGGATTGCATTTCAAACTTGGGGGTGAGCACGCCTAGGATAACTTCCAGCTTGGCGCGCTGAATCAGCAGCGGCGTGTTGAACACGCGCGCCGCCAGGTGGGGCAGTTCGATCATTCGTTGGGCTTCGGTTCGAGGGCCGGGGACTCGGCCGGAGGAGGGGCGTGTTTGACGCCGTTGCGGGCGACGACGCGCGGATCGGTGTCGAGGATCAAGCCCAGCGAATCAGCGCGTTGGGCGTCTGCGGCGATCTCGCGATCGATGGTCTCGGCGTCGTAGCCAGAACTGGCGATCGCTTCCGAACGCGAGAGCAGGCCCGCACGGATCGCCAGGATCATCGCGTTGAACTCTTTCTCGGGATCGACCCAGCTCCAGCCCTGCGGCACCCATTTGCTGGCGCGGTACTGGCGCTTGCGTCGGCGGTACCCGGGCAGTTCAATCGCGCCCGACAGCACCGCAGCATCCACAAACGCGTGCCAGATCGGCCGGCACAGCTGAAAGACCAACACGGAGTGCTGGACCATCTCGCAGCGGCGGCGAAACTCGAGCAAACCTGCGCGGATCGACGAGTAGTTCACTCCGGTCAGATCGCCGGTCAGCTGCTCGTAGGTGATACCGATCGAGGCGGCGATCGCGCGGAACTGCGAGCGCAGGAACGCTTCGTAGCTCGCGCCCACATCGGCCGGTTGGGCGAAGGTGACATTCTCGCCGGGCGCCAGGATTTGTAGACTGCCCGGCTCCAGGCCGAGTGTCGCATTGCCATGTTCATCCGGCGGCGCATCGCCCGGCAGTGGATCTTCGGGGCCATCGTGCGTCACGAAGCCGGCGAACATCGCTGCCGTCTTTTTACGCACCAGTTCGGCGTCGTCGTACTGGTCGAGCTCGTGCAGCTTGACCACCGCGCGCGCTAGCCACGGCTCACCACGAATCTGACCGGGACGAAGCGGGCGGAAGATGTGCAGAATTTCGGACGCCCGCACGCGGACCGTGTCCAATCCGCCTTGTCGGGTCATCGGCGCCATGGCGCCGTCCTGCGGATGCGACAGGTACAAGTGATACGCCACGCGCCGGCCAAGACGATCGAACTCGATACCGGCGCGGATCACGTTGCCGTTAGGCTCTTCTCGGTTCAAATGCAGCGGCAAGTGCTCCGGTTCCAGCACTTGCAATTGCAACGGCACCGTCAACCCATCCTCGGGCCGGCGCGGGCGAAGGCGCACCAAGCACTCGCCGCCTTCCAACAGTGCGCGACAGGCCAGGGCTTGCAGGCCGTACAGGTCCGTCAGCCCAGCGGCATCGGCTTCATCGCACCAGTCGCGCCACAGCGCCTGCAAGGCTTCGCGCTGGGCCTGATCCGCAATCAGCGACTGCGGCTTGATACCGGTGCCGACCGCGTTGGCGACAAACGCCTCGACCGCGGCATTCGCCCAGGCGTTGCGGCGGACCAGGTCGCGAGAGCGAACGCGCAGCGCATCGCCGGTCGCCAGCAGCGCGGACACCGCACCAGGATTGCTGGGCTGCCATGCCGTGGATCGGCGACCGTGGCCGGCGGCCTCATGCACGGGCGAGCTGCCGAACATTGATGCGCGCAGGCGCGACCACCAGCTCATCAGAAACCTTTACTGGTGGTCACGCGCAGGCGGCGCACGCGGCGCGGGCGGCCTTCGGTACCGGCCAGCGCGGCTTCGATTTCGCGGATCGCGGCCAGCAACTCATCGACACTGCGGTACTCGACCAGGCGGTCGCCGAAACTGACACGGCGTTCACCGCGTGCAAGCGCGTTGCGCAACGCTTGCAATTGTTCATGGGTATAGGGAAGGTCTGTCATTTAGTAGCAGCGGTAGATATCTGGCGAGCACTGCGCGCCGGAAACAAAAAGGCCGCCCAATGGGCGGCCTTCTGAGAGCAACGTTCTATCTGGAACTAATTACTGCATAAACTAGCCCTCCGCGCCAAACCAGCCAATATCCGCGAGGGCCTTAATTTTACCGGTCCGGTGTAGATACTCTTCAAAGCAGCGCAGCGCAATGTCGCGCGCTTCGTCCAATCGGAATCTAGTTGCGTCAAACGGAAATCCGACTTCGCAGTACGGGTGATAGAAGGTACAAACCGCGCTGTAGTTACGCAGGTCATCACGCGCTATTGCGAGCCGTATTTCGTCCATCTTGTCACGCACTTGAAGCCTGCTCCCTTCTATTGCGACCAAGCCATCTTCCACTAACGCTGGCAGAATGCGATCAACGCTTTCGTCATCTTCAAAGATACAAATATTCATTGCGGCGCTCATAACGTCGGAAGTGCAATCGTACTACCTGCGTATCCAACCGCTGGTGATCACCCTGCGTCCGCGGCGGTCGGGGCTAGTCACAGATGGGCCGTTCGGTGGGGCGGCCTGTGGCACCGGATAGATCGGGGCGGTTGAATCCGATGGCGGCGTGGCGCGGATGACGCCGAGCGTTCGCTCCATCTCGCGCCAATGGCGTTCTTCGAAACGATCGACACCGGCTTGCATCGCGGCAGCACGGGCCATCACGTAGCAGTCGAGGGCTTCGTTTCGGTCGCGGCGCTTCTCCCATACACGCTGCGGATAGCCGTGCCGATCTCGTCGGCTGATCAAATGCTCAGCCGTCAGCTGTTGCAAAAACTCGCCGTCGATCTTCGGCAAATGAACATAGCCGGCGGGAAACGCCGGTTGCCCATCCGGGCCGATCTCAATCGACAGACGCAGCGCGTTGTAGAACTCCAGCTTGGCGATGCCGCCGGCTACAGCGAATAATTTGAGGCCGCGCCGCAGCCGCTTGCCGGGCACGCTAACGTCGACGGCGGTCGGTGTACCGATCAACGCCGCGCCGCTCCCCACGCCTTTCATCGGAAGCAGCCGTGGATCAGCAGCGCCGCGCGCGAACGCATACGCTTCCTGCGTCGCGAAGCCAGTGTCCAAACCCAGGCGCGTCAGCGGCAACAACGCACCGCTGGCATGCGTCCACTGCTCCGACAGGATCGCGCCCAACTCGTTCCAGACCGCGGCGCGGGCGGTGTCGCCCATCAGCACGCGGTGCTCGACCAGCCAGGTCTCCCGGCCGCGCCCGAAGGCCCAGATGGACACTTCGATACGGTCCTTTTGAACGTCGGCGCCACCGGTCAGCAGCAGACCGCCGGCCGGCACGATGCCGATCCGGTAGTCCTCGCGCCGCTCCAACAGGCGCTCCCAATCCGGGGCCTCGCCTTCCTCTTCCCATGTCTCGCCTAGCTCGGTGTTCTTGAACGCCTTGAGCGCGGTCGCTGAGCCTTGCGCGGACTCCCACGCTGCAGCGATGTCGGCCCAGCTACGCCAGCCGACCGGCGAGTACAGCGATGACAGGTGATAGCCCGCCGTCTTGCCGCGGTTACCGGGCGCGGTTGCGATCCAACGCCCGTCCGCCAGCATCGCAGTCTTGTGGTGCTCGCCGATGGGCTGCTCGCAGGACTCGCAGATGTAGCGCGCCGAACGCGGATCGCCCCAGGTCCAGCGTAACTGCTCAAACCGCAACCATTGCTCGTGGCGGCAATGCGGGCACGGCACGAAGTACCGGCGTTGGTCGGACGCGAGGTACTCGCGCTCAATGGTGCTGGCGCCGGCAATCGTCGGCGTCGAGACCAGCAGGATCTTGCGTCGGGTGAAGGTACGGGTGCGCGCTTCTGCCAGCGCCACCGCGTCGCCTTCGCCTTCCACGTCTCGCGGGTAGCCGTCCACTTCGTCCAAGAACAGGTAGCGCACCGGCATCGAGCGCAGGCCGACCGCGCTGTTCGCACCGGTCAGGACCAGAACGCCGCCGCGGAACTCCTTGGCAAGGATCGTGTTGCCGGCGTCGCGCGCGCGCGATGGCGCAATGCGCTCGCGCAGCGACGGCGATTCCTCGATCAGCGGGTCGATGCGCTGTTTCGAGTTGCGCTTGGCCATCTCGACCGTGGGCGCCACCGCCATCATCGGCCCTGGCGCGCAGGCGATGACGTACCCGATCCAGTTGTTCCCGCACTCGGTGCCGCCGACCTGCGCGCCCTTCATGAACACGATGCGCTCGGTCGCCGAAGCCGGCGACAGATCGTTCATGATGTCGCGCAGGTACGGCGTGCGTGCGGTACGCCAGCGGCCGGGCTCGGCGGACGAAGTGCTCGACAGCACCCGGTCGCGGTCGGCCCAATCGGACACGTCCAGAAATGGATCGGGCATCAAGCCGTCGCGCCACGCTTTCTCAACGTGGTCGAAGCCGTCGTACAAGGATCAATCCAGTCGGGCGTTGAACGCTGCGAGTTCGGACAAGTGCTGGCGCACTTCGCGCTCCAGCGCGACGTGCATGGTGTGCGGATCAATTCCCAATTCGGCCGCCAGCATCGAACTGATGCGCGCCGGCCAGTTCAACCAGGCATCGCGCTCGGCGCGCGCCAACGCGAATACCTGCGCCATCGCCTGCGAGCGGTCAATCAACTCGCCCTTGAGTTGGGCGATGCGCAGCTTGTGGTGCTGGGCTTTGAGGACTTCGTTGGCGGTGCGCGCTTGCGCGTAGGTGTTACCGCCGCTCGGCGCGCTGACCGGCGCGAACGCGCCGACATCGTCCGCCCCGGCCGGGGTTGCCGCACGCGCCCGCGCCGGCCGCGCGGGCGGCAACACGCGCTCCTCCGGCGCCTTGGTGCTGGCCGCCCATTCCGCATCCGCGCGCGCCGGATCGATGGTGCCGTCCGCTTCGGCGGTGATGCGGCCGGTGGCGATGGCCTTGCGCACGGCAGTGTCCGACACGCCGCGATGGCGGCCGTAGGCGCGGATGGAGATTCCCACGATAGAAGAATTCGATTCGGTAGAGCCTCCGCGACCGCCGGCCATCGGCGCAGATCGGGCTGTTGGAAGAGGGAACACCCCAGCGCCCATCGGGCGCTGGGGACTTGCCACTCCCGGCTTACTGCTTACCCAGCGTCGCGTTAACGTCCGCGAGGATGTCGTCCCAATCCGGCTCGGTCGGCAAGTCAACACCGGCCGCTCCGCACAGCATGGCAACGACCGCCCAACAGCTTCGGCTCAGCGTGCCAGCCGCTTTCAAATCTTCGGGCACCAACGCCGCGGTATCGTCGTGCGTCAGCATGTCGTGGATGTCCACTTCGAACTTGGTCAGGCTGCGGGTCAGGTTGCCGAAATTGCGGTGATGCTCGCTCATGATGGTTCTTCCTGGGGACGCCGCGTTGTTGCGGCGACGACATGAACGCTTCCTACCCACACGATAGCAAGCGGTTTCGCGAACAAGTTTTCGGAAGAGGGAACACCCCAACCTCCGATGGGAGGCTGGGGTGCGCGCTCTCGGAGGATCAGTTACGCGGCGCGCACATCGCCGCGAAGATGGCCTGCTCCAGATGGTTGAGTGCCAACCGCAGCGTGCGTTGGTACTTGGCGTCGGCGACGTCCCAGACCTGCATTAGCCGGGCTTGGCACATGGCTCGATTGAGTTGATGCACCGGCAGCGCCACATACTCCGGCTCCAATCCTTCGAGGTACCGCTCGATGGTCGAGAGCAACCAGCGCAGAGTCATCTCGTCTTCGCTGATCTCATGGGGCACCAAGCGCTTCGCCAATCGGCCCGTCGCCTCATCGCTCCCAATAGCCAGTGGGGCCAACTCCTGCCGGCACCCCTCCACCAACCGCTCAAGCACATCGCCGTCGAGGCGATGAGTTCGGAACGTGATGGCGCGTTCGGCGAGCGCGCTGGCGAGGCCGTAGCAGTTAAAAAGGGTCAGGCGGTTCTCGGCGTCCGGGGACGGTGTGCTGGATAACAGTATCCGTTCAAGACAATCGCGCAGGCCGCCCAGCTGAGCCTCGGCAAAGGTGTTCTGATTCATGGCTTCGTCCTTGTTGAGCCGCGTCGTTGCGGCGACGACATGTACGCTTCATCTGCGAGGGATCGCAAGCGGTATCAGCGCAAGGAGTTGGACGCCGGTCGCAGAGAAGAGAACGAACCCCAGCGCCCGAATGGGCGCTGGGGTTTGCCCTCTCATCCGTTAACCCGCAGCGTCGTTCAATTCCTTGACAACCGTTGCAAGGTCCATGTCCGGTTCGAATTCCAGGGAGCCGCGCTCGGCCAGCAGTTGGACGATGTTGAGGCAACTGGCGACCAACTGCTGCGCCGCCATCAGTTCGTCATCGCTAAGCTTCTCGGGGTCTGCGTCGATCATTTCTTCCAACACGTACTCGCAATCCCTCAAAGCTATCGCCGTGTTATGAAATCGACAGTAGGTCATATTGGGCATGGTTGTGCTCTCAAGTTCGCCGCGACGTTGCGGCGTGGACATGAACGCTTCCTTCGGCCGCTATCGCAAGTCAATTTCAGCAAAATTCCACCGCAGACAGCATCTAGACAGACAGCCGAAGCCGAATGAAAAACGAGCACCCCAGCGCATGGAAGGCGCTGGGGGCGTTCGCCGCTCTAGAACCAGCGTGCGGCGGCTTCGCTGTTGAACTTGTCAACCAATTTCGCCATATCCGGCTCCTCGCTGATTTCCGCGCCGCCGGCCTCGCAAAGCACATAGACGATTTCCAGACACGTCCGCGCCAGTTCTTTTGCGGCTACCAACTCTTCTCGCGACAGCGCAGCCGCCGACTCATCGTGGATCAGAAACTCCAGCCCGAAGTGGCACTCATTCAAATCGATCAGGGTGTTGCGAAAGCGGCAGTGGGGCGCGTTCGGCATTCCAATTCTCCAAGGTCGCCGCGTCGTTGCGGCGAGCGCATGAACGCGTCCTTCCAGGCGGAAGCCAAGGGGTATCTCGCCTTCGCACCTGCGCCGACAGGCGTCAGACAGCTTGAGCGCCTTTGTCCGAATCAGGCCATCTGAAATTCTGCGGCGTCCTTGGCCTGCTCCAAGCCGCTGATGGCATGCGCTAACCCGCCCTGGAACTCCGCGTCATCACCGTAGTAGTCCATCAACCGTTCGATGCGTTCGATAGCGCGACCGATGACATGCATCGGGTCGACCGGATCGAGGCCGTCAAGATAGCGGTCGATCATCGCCAGCACTTCGCGAAAGTAGTGCTCGACGGGCGTCAGCTCTGCGACGGGCCGTCGCCGCGCCTTGTTGTGGCGCGGCAGGATATGCCGCTCCCACGATGCCAGCTCGGCGTCCGCGCCATCCAGCAAGTCCCGCAGCGTGTCCGGCCGGATGCGCTGCGACCGATGCGATGAGACGCAGTGCGCCAGCATCGTGCCCAGCGCCTCGCACCGTCTCGTGGTCAGGGTTTCGAACTCGCAGTCCGCGACCAAGGTGGCACGCGCGTGGTTGACCAGAAAATTCAATCGCCCCGCGCATAGCCGTAGATCGTCGGCCAGCCCGTCGTGTACGCCGTCACTCACGCTTCGTCTCCGTAGGCCGCGTCGGTGCGGCGACGGCATGAACGCGTCCTTTCAGCGAGAAGCCAAGGCACTGCGTCGCAGTTCCCGACGCGCGCGCGAAGGCGATCTGCGGCCGGCCGCCTTACCTGTCCGACACCTGTCTGCCACTGAGAACACGCGTTCTTTAGCGCGGAAACCGCTTTGCTTCCTCGGCGAAGGAAGCGTTCATGTCGCCACACCAACGACGGCCACGGAGGCCAAACATGCAAGACCAAAAAGAAGCGTTGAAGGACTACCTGCGCGGCATGAACAGACACAACCGCACCGCGCTCGTCCAACTGATTGCGGTCACCGATTGGCGAGGGATCGCACAGCGGGAACTGGAGCGCCGCGCCGGCCTGGTGTTTCAAGTCATCAACGACGAGGTGATGGTCGCCATCGCGAAAGGCGAGTTTGACGTTAACCAAGCCATCGCCGAAGTCCTCGGCGGCTAAGCCCTCTGCGCGCCTCGCAACCCGAGGCGCGCTCACCCCAACACACCAACGAATAGGAAAACTGCAATGAGCAAGCTTACCGACAGCCAGCGCGCCCTGATCCTGCTCGCCACCGATACCGCCGGCCGCATCGAGAACTTCCCCAATAACCTCGGCGGCGGCGCGCGCGCGGCGGTGATGCGCGGCCTCCTGCTCAACGGCTTCATCGTCGCCGAAGGATCGGGCCACGCCCTCACCGACGCCGGCTACGAGGCCGTGGGCCGGCAGCCGCCGGACGACGCCAACAAAGAAGAAGCAGGCGACAACGAAGGGACCGGCAGAGACATGGTCACCAACGGCGACGCTGCCGCCGACGCCGACGCCGACGCCGACGCCGATGCCGACGCCGACGCCGACGCCGACGCCGACGCCGACGCCGATGCCGATGCCGACGCCGATGCCGATGCCGACGCCGATGCCGATGCCGATGCCGCCGCGAACAACGACGCCGACGTGGCGGTCAACGCTGACCTTGGCCCGGACGATGGCAATGCCGGCAGCATCGCCAACACCGAGGACGGCACGCCCAAGCCGACCGCGAAGCGCGCGCAGAGCAAGCTGGGCCAAGTGGTCGGCCTGCTGCTGCGCCCGCAGGGAGCGACCATCGCGCAGGTGATGACGGCGACCGAATGGCAGCAGCACTCGGTGCGCGGGTTCTTTGCGGGCACCCTGAAGAAGAAGGGCTACGAGCTGATCAGCGAGAAGGAAGGCAAAGCAGACCGCGTGTACCGCATCAAGACCGAGGAAATGGAGGCAGCGGCTGAAGTCGCCGCCGCCGACGAGGAGGAATGAGCAACGCGCGCGGCCGGGAAGATTGCCCGGCCGCGCTGCACTGAGAACGGTCGTTCTTGTCCAACGCCTTAACGAGGTCGATTCATTCGCGCATGCGCGGTGTATGACTTGGCTTCCGAGAGGAAGGAAGCGTTCATGTCGCACCCCAACCACGGAGCGCACCATGACCGCCACCATCTGCCGACCCTACCCCGCCACCGTCCGATTCTCGCGCAAGCCCGCCAACCTTCGCAGCATCTTGCGCGAGCACAGCGGCTACCACATCGAAGAAGAGTGCGTGAGCGTCAACGCGATCAAGACGATGACCGCCGCCGAGTACGATGCCTACGTTTGCGATATGAGCCGGCCGCAGGACTGGATCGTTAGCTTCAAAGGGCGAGGCGACCAATGCATCGTGGTCCGCGCGCCCGCCCGTCTGACCCTTTACATCCGGCCCGATGGCTACGACTACGCCCGCTACGTCGGGCTTGCCGACGCCGACTGAGGCGGGCCGGCGCTGACGTCGCGCATCGGCGCGGCGTCAGCCGCGCAGGGCGCGGAGGATTTCGGCGGCGACCTGCGGGACGATCGCGTTGCCGGCGGCGCGCAGCTTAGGAATTCTTGCGGATATCCCATCAGCCAGAAGACGAATTCCGGATTCAGGTACCCGGCGACCGGCGAGGGTTCGACTTGTCGACCAAGCATCCCATTGACCGGTGCGCTGCCAATGCTCGACGCGTCCTTGTGATCCCGGGTCGTCGGCGTCGCCCAGACCGCCTGCGCCGGCAAGGGCAACGCCGCCCCACTGCCGAACCGCTGGCCCGGCCCACCCTTCTCGCCGTCGCTGGCGCGCGGGGTGCTCCACAACGCCTTCGCCACTCCCGGCAGGCCATTGCGTCGCTCGGCCGCAAAATCGCCGCGCTTCTCCGGATCGTTCGCCGTCGCGGTCGGCCACACCCGCTTCGCCAAGTTCGGCAGATCGACAGTTCGTTTCTGCCCGGTTGGCGTCTGGCCGGACGCCGACGTTCCCGCCGGTAGACTGCGACCGCCGCTGGGCATCAGCGGCGTCGGCCAAACGCCGTCCGACGATCCAGACGCGGTCGCGTCGGTGCGGGGCGTTGACGGCGCAAGCTGGAACAACAATCGCCCGGCTGGCGTAGCCTTCGGCTTCCAGGTCAGCGAGAACTCCATCGAGCCCCAGCGGGATGAGACCAGACACGTTCTCACCCAGGAATACAGCGGGTCGCGCCGATGCAATAAGGCGATGCAGTTCCGGCCAGAGGTGACGGTCGTCCGCTTGCGCGCGCTGTCGGCCCGCGACGCTGAACGGTTGGCAGGGGAAGCCGCCCGTCCAGATTTCCTCATCGTCGGGCCAGCCGGCGAGTCGGCAGGCGTAGGCGAACCCGCCGACGCCTGCAAAGAAGTGGCATTGACCGTAGCCGCGAAGGTCGGCGGGCTGAACAGATCGGATGTCACGATCATCCACGTCGCCCGGAGGAATCAATCCGCGCTCGATCAGGTTGCGCAGCCATTGGCACAGATAGGGATCGATCTCCGAATAGTACGCAGGACGTTTCACTTCGCCTCTTTCTCGCTTCTCGATACCGTTTTGCAGACATATTCATACAACACCTGCACTGGCGCGTTCCCGATTTGGTTAGGACCAGGTTCTCCCCGCTCAGAAGATGCCCGCGACTACACTTGGTCTTTCGCGCGTTAACTCCCATCACAGATTCGCTTGCCTGCATGTTCTGGCGATGTGTCACCTGTCTGAGATGGAAGGGATTGATACAGTCGCGTTTCCGGCAGATGTGGTCGATCTCTAGTTCTGGGCTGATCGGGCCGATGAATGTTCGATACGCGATGCGGTGAGCTTGCTCCGGTCTGAAACCGTTCCACATTTGACCGTATCCGGTGGGTTGCGCAGATCCCATCCACCTCCAGCATTCTGTTGCCGTATCGACGACTGATTTGGCGATGAGACGATCAGCAAGGAGCCGTGCGTAACTCGGATCTTCGCTTGCCGCGAGAGGCAGGATCTCTCTAGGAGATCTCGATGTGTGCATCGTGCTCCCTGGTGGCGACAGCGACATCATCAAATGCCGCGCCATCTACCGCGCGCGTGGCAACACCGCCCGCGAACTCCATCCAGCGCCGGACGATGACGTCGACATACTTCGGGTCCAACTCGATCAGCCGCGCGCGGCGGCCAGTTTTCTCGGCTGCGATCATCGTCGTGCCCGATCCGCCGAACGGATCGAGGATCAGGTCGCGGGACTTGCTGCTGTTGCGGATCGCCCGCTCCACCAGTGCCACCGGCTTCATGGTCGGATGCAGATCGTTCTTGCTGGTGCGGTCGATGAACCACACATCGCCCTGATCGCGTGCCCCGCACCAGAACCGGTCGTTGCCCTCGCGCCAGCCGTAGAGGATGGGCTCGTACTGCCGCTGATAATCGGCGTGGCCCATCGTGAATTTGTTCTTGGCCCAGATGATGAAAGTGGACCAGCGACCGCCGGCCACACGGAACGCGGTCTGCAGCCGATCCAGTTCCGACGAGGACATGGCGATGTAGATCGCCCCCTTGGTCAGCGCCACCATATGCGTGCAGCACGCTTCCAGGAACGCGCCGAAGTCGGAGCCCAGGTTGTCGTTGAGGATCGGGCGGTGCGTGCCGCGCAGCTTGTCCTTTGGGTTGTTGGAGTAATTGACGTTGTAAGGTGGATCGGTAAACGTCATGTCGATCAGCTCATCGCCGAGCAGCGCGGCGTAATCCTCGGCGCTGGTGGCGTCGCCGCACAGCACCTTGTGACCACCGCATATCCACACATCGCCGCGGCGAGAGACCGGCTGCTCGGGCGGCTCGGGAACTTCATCGTCGTCGGTGAGTCCGGCTTGGTCATCGATCAACAGATCGTCCAGCTCGGCATCGGTGAATCCGAGCAGGTCCAGATCGAACTCCACGTCGCGCAACTCGGCCAGTTCCAGCTTCAGCAACTCCTCATCCCAGCCCGCGTTCTCGGCCAAGCGGTTGTCGGCAATGACGTAGGCGCGCTTCTGTGCCGGGGTCAAATGGGCCAGTTCGATCACCGGCACCTGAGCAAGCTTGAGCTGGCGCGCGGCGAGCAACCGGCCGTGACCGGCGATGATGCCGCTGTCGCCATCGACCAGGATCGGGTTGGTCCAGCCGAACTCCACGATGCTCGCGGCGATCTGCGCGACCTGCGCATCGGAGTGCGTGCGCGCGTTTCTTGCAAAAGGGATCAGCGCCTCGATCGGGCGCTGTTCGATCTGGAGGCTCAAGGGATATCCGAGTGCGAACCGGGTTGCAGAGACTGCAAACCCGAATAAAAGGATTGACGCTAGCGGGGTTTTGCGGCTGGGCCCCCCGCAGGGATTCGAACCGGGGAAGGACCCGCCGATTGCCACGTCGCGCGACGTGTGCGCGCGTGTGGGCCGCGCGGCTAGGAGGTGAGGCAGTGGCGGCGGCCAGTCGGCGCGCCGCACGTCGGGGCTGTGTCGCGACGACCCATCATCGGCATCACGCTCCTGCGCCTACGATGACTGTCTGAGCCTTGACAAGAGCGAGCCGTGCATACATCGATCAAGCTTCGCAGAAACTGGAACGTAGCGATGGTGGCAGTGCCGCTGCCATTGCTAAGCGTTACTGCGTTGACCAGCATCCCAGGGGTGATTTCGGCGAAGGTGACTGGCGTTGAGGGTGACCCGCCGATGGCGGTGATGGTGGTGGAATACGAGTGGTTGGGAGAGGGGCCGCCCGAAGTGTCAGAGCAGGCTCTTAAACACTTCGGGCTGACCCGTGCTGTGTGATGCGTCCCCCGACAGACCACGATCAGCATGCCGACTAGGCTAGGGCAAATTCGGGGAATTTGGGACACCCCCAACTTCCGGTTAGACCGGCTTACACCGGTTTAAGCCGGCGTAAGCGGAAACTCAATCGCTGATTCGCTGGATCGGTTCGATTTAACCTCCGCCATGCGGGGTAGCGGTCCGTTGAGGTGGACCGTGATCAGCGCCAGCGCGTGCTGCCAATGACGCCATGCCGTTTTGCGGATTAGCCCGGTGCGCGCGCAGACCTCGCGCCACGGCACGTGCTGCGCCCTGAGCCAGATCAGGCGCCGCTGCTCCTCGTCCAGCCACCGCAACCAACGTACGGTCTCGCCGAAGCGGTCGATCGCGGCAGGGGATGCGGCGAAACGCAGAACGATGCGCTCGTCCGCGTAGCCCTCCCACGACTGGCGCTGGATGTCGGGCCAGTAGGACGCGTAGCCCTGCACGCGCGCGGGCGGCAGGCGACGCGCGGTGATAGCAGCCTCGTGGAAACGGTCTGCGACGGCCTGAATCGTCCAGTCAGTCACGGACGTGCTCCCGCGCGATGGCCCAATGCAGCAGCGCCAAGGCGTCGGCTTCGTTGTCGTCGGCTGGCCTATGGCCCAGCCGCTGGGCCGCCTCGATCATCGCCGCCTTGTCGGCATTGCCCTTGCCGGTGGCGAATTTCTTGATCGTGCCGACCGGGACACCCTGGTACGGAACACCATGGCGCTCGCACCACGCGGTGAGCTGCGCCAGGAAGCCGCCGTAGACGTGCGCGGCGTCGACACCGCGGTGCCGGCGCACCTCTTCGAAGTAGACGGTCGACGGCTGGCCTGCGAAGCGCCACAGGTCATCGAGCCAGCGGACGAAACGCAGATAGCGCATGCCGCCGCCTTCGAAGCGACCGACCTTGAAGTGCTCGGTGCCGCTCATGGTCTGGCCGGAGAACCGCAGCGCCCAGCCCAGCGTCGTTCCCAAGTCCAGGGCCAACAGGGTTGGCGAGTCGCCTTCGGCGGTCTGGGTGGCGGACGCGGCACGGTTGCCGGTTAATGCGTATGTGTGCGCGCGCACGCACACATGAGAGGGAACCGGCATGTCTGCCGCGTCCGCCACCCTCGCGCTCAAGTCATTGATTTCAATCACGGCTCGCGCCTCCAAATTGGGTGAAAGATTTGGGCTTCAGACTCATGCCGATGAAGTACCGCGCACCCTTACCGCCCTTGTGCTTGGTGAACTGCCGTGTCGTCAGTAGGTCGGAGAAGCGCTTGATCGAACCCACGAACTCACCGTTGGCTTCGGCCCAGTCGCGCCAGTCGGCGAACAGATCGGCGACGAGCGCCTTCGACTGCTCATGTACAAAGCAGCGTTCTTCAATCCAATGGCCGAGCGCATCCTCGCCTTCGAAATACTCCTCGGTGGCATCGACTACGCACTGTGGCGCCCGCAGACCGGTCTGCTGCCATTGCAGACACCCTTCCACGGCCCAGGCCATGATCCCGTCGCGCTCGGCCAGCAACTTCTCGGTCAGGCGTCGATCGCGGCGTTCGGGCGGGATGGTGATGGTGAACGGCACCAAGTGCAGACGCCGCTTCATCGCCTCGTCGGCGTTGCGGATCGCGGGCTTATGGTTGCCCGCGACCACCAACTTGAACTGCGGCGTGTACTCGAAAAAATCCTGCCGCATGAAGCGTGCGCTCACCGTGTCGCCACCGGTGATGGACTTGAGCTTCGACTCGTTCCACCGACGGCCCTGCTCGGTCTCGCTGGCGGACACGAAGCGCGCGCCGCGCAAGCCCGCCAGTTCGGTCGGATGACGGTCGTGACGCGATTCCATGAATGTGTCCATGGGCGCATTGGTGGCGTAGTCGCCCAGGATCGTGGCCAGCACGTTGACGAACACGGATTTGCCGTTCGCCCCCGTTCCGTACAGGAAGAACAGCGCATGCTCCTGCGTCACACCGGTCAGGCAATAGCCCACGACACGTTGCAGGTAGTCGGCCAAGGCGATATCGCCGCCGGTGACATCGCCAAGAAAGCGCACCCAGGTGGGACTGGCCCCAGCCGGGCTGGCGGTCGTCAGGCGGGTCATGTACTCGCCGCGGGCATGCCGGCGCATGTCGCCAGACCGCAGTTCCACGATGCCACGCGGCGTGTTCAAAGCCCAAACGTCGCTATCCCAAGCATCGGCCGACGACGCGTGGCGCGGATCGCTGCGCGCCAATCGCTCGACGCCAGCCACCGTCGACGCCGACGCCAGCTTGGAGCGCTGCGACGGCTTGTCGGCAAACGCTTGCGCCGCGCGACAGACACCGCGCACCAAGTGCTGAAGCACGAGAGTGCGGTCCGGGTTCCATCGCATGCCGGTCCAGCTCAGCCACTGGCCCCACGCCGCGCAGTAACGCCAGTCGTCAGCGTAGTGTCGGGTAAACGCTAAGCCTAGGCCATCGTCGCTGCTCCAATCCAGACCATCAAAGTCGATCGGCGGCGGCGCGGCGTCGTTACCGGGCGACAGGAAGGTTCGTTCGCCCGCGCGCAAGAAGCCATCGATGTCGAAACCCTCCTTAGCGGCGTCCGCAACATCCCAGCCCTGCGGCTTGTCTTCGGGCAGGTGCAGCAACGCGCACGAATCCGCGCCGGCTTTGAACGCTGCCTGCGCCGCCTGCATGGCGTACTCCCAGCCGGGCTTGTCCTTGTCGGGCCAGATCAGCACATGCTTGCCGCACAGCGGCGACCAGTCTGTCTTGTCGATCGGGGCGTTGGCGCCGTTCATGGAAGTGGTGGCGCAGGTTCCGCGCTCGATCAACGCGTCGGCCGATTTCTCGCCTTCGACAAGCACGACCTCGTTGGACGCCGCCATGGCCGGCTGGTTGTAGAGCGGGCGCGGCGTCGGCGCTTGGTGCTTGCGTCGCTTCGGGTCCCAGGGACGGTACTGCTTGCCCTCGGGCGGATCGTATCGGTAGACGCAGACGATCAACTCCCCCTCCGCGCTCAGATAATCCCAGCGGGCGGTGTGCGGGCCGAGATCGTCCACCGCCGGCTCGGATTTGCGGCGTTTGGGCTTGGACTCGACAGCGGGCGCCGGAACGTGCCCAGCCAACTCCGCGGCCGTCGCCAGCACGACTGCAAAGTCGCCACGGGCATCCAGACTGGAGTGCGCGGCGATCAGGTCGAAGATGTCTCCGCCCTCGCCGGTGGCGTGGTCCTTCCACAGCCCCGCCTTGTCGCCGGTCAGTTCCACCTCCAGGCTGTCGCCCGCCGCGCCCGTCACATCGCCCACGACGAACTTGCCGTGGCGCACCTTGCCCTTGGGCAGGAGCGCGCACAGCACCTGTTCCAATCGTTGCAGCAACGCGGCGCGGACATCGGACCGCCGCGCGCGCGCGGCGTTCTCCGACGCGGGCGCATCGTTGAAATCCATCATGCGGCCCGCTCCTGTTCCTGCCCTTCCGGGTTCAGATCCCGCGCATCGGCCAGCGCGCCGAGCCAGGGCCGGCAACGGTCGAATCGCTCACAAAAGCGTTCGTCGCTCCAGTTCGCATCACTGCGCAAGCGTTGCGCGAATCCGGTCGATTCAATCTGCACATCCTTGATGGCTTGGATCAGATTCTCCAGACGCCCCAGCGTGGTCTGCACCCACGCCGGCTGCTCAATGGCCTTAACAAAATCCAGGCGTGGGACCGGAGGCGGACGCTTGCGGCCGTTGCTGATGTTGATCGCCTTCGTCATTTCATGGTTGCGCTCTTTACGGTTTTCGATTTGGGCGATCCGTTCCTGCGACTTGTGTCCGAGCGCCGCGATCCTGGTCGCTTCGTTGAGGCTGATCTTTCCGGCCTGCACCGATTCCACCAACCGGGTTGCCCCGTTGCGTTTGACCACGGAAGCTTTCTGCACAGCCCGCTCGGAAACTCCAAGCATTTCAGCGGCTTGTGCGTGAGTTACAGCCCAGCTCCGCAAATTTGCGGAGCTGGCGCGCTGGCCGTTGGATAGATTCGCCAAAGTGGCGGCGACCAAGCAGCGCTGGGAATCAGTGAGATGCCGTCGAGCCAGGTTCTCGCTCACTACAAAGGCCACCGGATTGTCTCCGGCGAACTCGGTCATGCGCGGCTCGACGCCGCACTCTAGGCAGGCGCGGTACCGGTGCCTGCCATCCAGAATCATTCCTTCATGCAGCACAATGTCGCGATGCTGGCCGTTACGCCGGATGTCCTCCACCAGCGCGGCGAACGCGTCCTTCGCCATGTCGGGCAGGGTCAAGCAAAGGGGATGAAACTCCAGGCTCATCGCGCGATCTCCGGGAAGTCCTCGTCCGAGCGCGGGAACACCGGCGGCCAAGTGGAATACATACGTCCCAGTCGCGTCGCATTCCAGGTCTTGATGCAGGCGTGCAGGAGCACCGCATCGGAGATCGTCTGTCCTTCGATCTTCAAGTACAACAAGCGCTGGCGCAGCTGATACAGCGGTTCATTCCGGCCCAAGCGCTCACCGGTGAACAGGCGCTCGATGAATTCGTCGGCTGCGGCGACATCGCGCTGGCAGAAGGCCCAATGCAGGAACAGCGCCTTGGAGTGGGTGATCGGCATCACCCGCCGCGGCAGCTTGGCGATGAACTGGCTACTGCGTTGGACCGCTTCCTGCGCGCTCCAGACTTCGATCAACTCCTGATTCGAGTATCGGCTCCGGCTGTGCGGGTCCAAGCCGAGTTGGTAGTTGATAATCAGCGGCAACGCGGCGGCCACCGTGGCCGACTCGCGCAGCCCCACTCCTTCAATCACCAGAACGTCCACCCCGGTACGCGACCGACCCGTATCGATGACGTCGAAGACGCCATTGTCCAAGCCCGTGGTCACGCCCATTTCGAGCGTCGTACCGGATTCGACAATCGCCGCAAGACGGTGTTGGCCATCGAGCAGGCGACCGGTGGCGCTGAATTTGATCGTCTCTCCGGTCATCTTCCAGGCGCCGCGCCGAATATCGTGCGCGTACTGTTTGACCGCTCGCTGCCGCAGCTTCCGATTCGCGTCATTCCGGCGCAACCAAGCGCTGGCCACAGCGGGCGTGACCGCCATCTGTTGGGTTCGAAATTCTTTCTGATCGGGCAGGTGAATCGCCGCCAAGTCCGCATCGATTGCGGCGGGGCTGGAAGCGGGTTGTGCCAAAACGTTCATAGGTGCCTCGTTGTTGGGGGAATTAGTGCAGGGACCAGCAGCGGTCCTGCCAAGGGCATTGCCGACAGGTTTGATGCGTCGGCGTAGTGGAGATGCGGGGTAACAGCTCGGCGGCGTCGCAGGCGCGCAGGATGTGAACGGCGCGATCGGACGCTCGCTGCGCCAGGCCGCTGTCGAACACGACACGCTCGGCGTAGATCGACATGTCGTCGGCGCAGATCGCGGTGAACAACGCAGGCTGTTCGTGCAGGTCGAGGTAAGCCTGGTACAGCGCGATCTGCGTGGCATAGACCGGACGGCTGGCGGCGAGTCGCTTCTTCTGCAACTCGCGAAACGTCTTCGTCCCGACCGCTTTGGTTTCCCACAGCATCGGATAACGAAACGTGTTCGGACCGGAAACGATCACGCCGTCGGCGTGACCGCGCACGCGTCCGGCTGCGGCGACGAAGCCAAACTGTTCGCCACGCTCGTTGCGTGTGCGCAAATCGAAGCCCGCCAGGCGCAGCCATTCGGCCATCCAGTCTTCGACGCGGTGGCCGCGTGCGAATACACGCAGCACCCGGCCGGGGAAGTGGCGACCGATGTCCTTGGGCGTATCGAAATACTGGAACTGCAATCGGCGTGCGCACTCTTCGCCGATGCTGGAGGCACCCAGGTACGCACGCGGCGGTTGCAGCGCAGCCTCGCGCTCCATAGCCGTGTCGATGAGCGTTCCAACTTGGTTGGACAGATCGTGCGTGTTGAAATCAAGCATGTTTCGCCTGCGCAGAGAGATGCATTGCAGGAACGATTCCTGCAATGCATAAATCAAAACGGGATCGAATCGTTTTCGAATCCGTCCAACGGTGGCTTGACCTTGTAAGCCGTCGGATTCGACTGCGCTCGGACCGATGCCTCGTAGGCATGCGTGATGGCCTCGATGACCTCGATTGCTTGCGCTTGGTTGTATTGGCCGAGAGGGGTGTCGAAGCCGATGTGCTCGGCGACTACCGTTAGCGCTTTCAGGCACGCGCGCTGTGCGTCATGGGTCAATGGATGGGTCACAGGCAAAAGCTCCTCTATCGACGCCGGATCGCTCCGGCGTCGGGTGTCGTAGAGTTGGTGGAACGCGTTCTGGCAGGTGATCGAGCAGAACGCCCATCGGTACGGCATGCGCCGCGGATCACCGATCCGGCGGCGCAAGTCCAAATGGCCGAAGCCGCGCGCGGGTCGTCCGCACGCCCAGCAGCTGGTCATGGCGCGGTGCGTGGATCACTGCGCCCACGCAGGACGGCCGGCGACCGGACTGGCGGCAGCCGCGGCTTGAGCCGCGTGCGCGACGTGCGCCGGCACGTGCGCCGACGGCCCGCCACGATCGCCAACCGACGCGACCACCGGCCCCATAATTTCCTTGTAGCCCGGGTGATCGGGCATGATCGGGATCTTGATCACCGCCTTGTCCTCGTTGTCGCGGTCTTTCTCCCAATCGACCTTGCCAACGAAGACCACGCCGTCAAGGTCGCCGAAACTTTCGATGCAGCGACCGGCTTGCGCCGCGGCGCTGGTGTCTTCGGGATGCAGGCCGTAGGCAGAGTTGAGTACGCCCTTGATGAAGCCGCGGCCCATCTGGCCCCACGTCTCGCCTTTGGTGCTGGACAAGCCGATCAGCGACCACAGTTTGCGGCGCGCGTACTTGCCTTCCAGCACCACGAACTCGGCGTTGAGATAGACCGCGCCAGTGTCGCCACGCGTGGCCCAGCCGTGCAGCCAACCTTGGCTGGCGTCGTTGTAGCCGCCGGGTTTGATCGTCATGCGAACCTTGACCAGCGTGCCCTTGGGGATGAGCGAGAACGCCGGACTCTCGGCGTCATTGAAATTGTTCCAGGTGGACATGGGATTCCTGCGGACTATTCGGGAGAGGTTTTGTCGGGTGCGGCGGCCTCGGGGGCGCCGAGCTTGCGCATCAGCCGGCCCAGATCCGGCGGCTCGACCAGGTCGAGACGGCCAGAGCGGTCCTTGGCGGGAAAGCCCCACGGATTGCCCGTGTGGCAGATAAAGGCGCGGTAGGGGGCGCCCTCGCTTGGCGCGATCTCGGCCAGGGTGATCACCTCATCGACGATGCCGGGCAGTTCCAGGCCGGTCTTGGAGCCGTCGATCTGCAACTCGTAAACCCTGCGGTTGAATTCGTCGTTTCGCTCATCGAGGATGCCGACGAACCAGACGTGCTTGCCGCGGGCGTGCTGGATGTGGGTCAGCCATGCCACCATCTCTTGGCCCATCAGGCCGTAGGCGCCGCGCGTGTCGGGTTTGTTGGTGCGGTCGGAGAACGCCTGCGGCTGGCCCTTGCACCATTGCAAGCACAGCCGGCCCGCGACGGTAATCGAGTCGATGAAGAGGGTGCGGTACTTGGCCAGCTTGGCGGGGTCGCCGACTCGTTGCCGAGCCTCCTCAAAATGCGACCGGCTGAAGGACTGGCCGTCGCGCAGCGCCGGGTTCGGACCGCCCAGGAGGACGGCGATGTCGCGGCACTCTTCCCAGGTGCGCGGACGCAGGCTGTCGCCCGGCCACTCCATCACCGCCAAGTCGCCGGCCTCGATGTCGATAAACAAGGTGCTGGCCGGATCGAGCGTCCACAGCTGGTAGGTCTTGCCCAGGCCCCAGCGACCGACGAGAACGCCCTTGACCCCGCGCGATTCCGCCAGCCGCTGATCTGCGGTGATGATGGGCAGGCCGCTCATGCCGCATCTCCCAGCAGGGACAACCGGAACGTGGGCTTGCCGGTCTTGAGGGTTCGGGCAGGATCGAACGAAGTCCGCATAGATATCGGCCAGGCGTTGTATTTGCTCTCGCTCACTTTGTAGGTCACGGCCAGAAACTCGCTTGGGTCTTGGCCCGCCGCGCGAATACGATCGGCGATGCGTGCGAGCGCCGCTTGATCCCATTCGACCTTCTTCGGCAGGTCTACGCTCACCCGGACCGGGCCGTCGCTGAAGGTGACCGAGCCGGTGTCCTTTCCGGCGGCCAAGCGCTGCGCTTGGGCGAGGTGGTTGTACTTCAGCTCCAGGGCGCGATCGACCAACTCGACGTGCGTCTGAGCAACGGCCAGCGCGGCGGACGCCTCCAGCTTGAGATCGAGCAACAGTTCCGGCGCGTAGGCCGCCAACTCGGTGGCGGGCCGGTCCACACAGCGTTGCAACAGGCTCATGCGCGCGCTCCCTTGGAGGCCGCCGCGTCCTGAGGGGATCGCACCGAGACATCCTCGAACGCTTCGACGTCACTGAGCCGATAGCGGATAGCGCGCGTCACTTTCAAGAAGCGCGGCCCGATGCCTTCAGATCGCCATCGCTCGATCGTATCGACGGTGACATCCCAGCGGGCGGCGAGCTGCTCGGTGGAAAGGTGGGTACTGCTCACGGTGAATAGCTCCTCTCATGCATCGGCACACGCGTGCCGTGGAGAAGCGTCGTGCCAAAGTGGCTAGGAGCGAAAGAGGGAAACGAGCTAGAAATCAGCTAGAAATAGCTAGAAATCGAGGACGATTTCTAGTTCGGCCACGCCGTTATCCAAACGAATGATGAATTGGTGTGCCCGAATCAGGATCGCGGTTGAAATAGTCGCGTATGTGATATTGCGCACTGCCTGGAAGCCGAATACGCTTTGTTCAGCAAACAATTGCAGCAACATTTGGTCGCAGGCGACCACCCCATGAACAACGGACTGTTTTACCGCGCGGCGCTGCCGCAACCCTCTGTAGGTCGATCCCTCCATCGCCTCCTACTGGCGCAACTCGGCATTCCGGGTTGCGGTGATCGCGTGTACGCACTCGATATAGACCTAGATTGCGTACGACACGGGCGACTAGCGGCTACGGCTTCGCCGATCCGCTGATCCCAACTGCTGAGCGCTTTGTCAGCAAGCCGTTTACGGCTTGACGGGCAGGCTTTGGCCGCGATTTTCTGAAGGACGTTTTGTGTTGTTTAAACGATTTTTGCGCTGGTTCGAACACGAACCGGTGGATGCCCTTATGCCTGTCGATGACAGCGACGGGACCAACAACCTTCTTGTCTTGGGCGCGTTGAACACGCCCCGGCGAACGATACGAGTGCAGTGCATGGACTGTCATCTTGGCGGTGTAAGGCAAAGCTATGTCCACGGCGATCATGGACTGCGCTGCATCAAGTGCGGCGGCGTGGTGGAACTGGGCGCTACCTTCCAATCGGTCCAGATCAATCGCGAATGGTTGCCCAGAGCGCTGGCTCAGCAGATGGCAGGCGCAGATCAGTTGCCCACGATGCTGATCGAGAATAGGTTGTGGCGGCTCGCCCACCTTAAGACGAAAGCCGGACGCGTTCCCGTCTACCTCGTTCGGTGCGGTTGGGGTGTCAACTATGACCCTACGTTGGACTTGCTGCGCGCGGAAAATGGAACCCGCCAGATCGTGCTCACGACGTCCACTTTGTTGGACGGCGATTTGGTCGAGGCCGATCGCTTCATTGTCCCGTTGATGGAGGTGGCAAAGCTGGAAACGGAAGGGCTGTGGCTCAACGTGGAGCATCTGGCCGAGTTAGTTTCGACGCCGCCGCCTCTGTGGTTTCGTCTTACGGCGAATGCGGATCGCCTCATCCTTGGCGATGAAGAGTTACTGCTTCGTCGCGGGCAGCGCCGATTCTTTCGCGGCTTGGCCGATGCGCACGGTCGCGGCATAAAGCGGGTAAGCACTGATTCCTTGCTGCGCAGATCCAAGTATCGCGGGAAGTACACGAGTCTGCACCAGCTGATGAAGCCCGAGTTCTTTCGATTCATCGATCACAAAAACGGCGAAGTTTGGATTCGTAAGGAAGTCGTGCCTGCTAAATCCGGGGGCGCTGCCGATGAAAGCTAACCGACTTCCTAATGAAATCAGGACCGCAGGTGAGCGGATAGATGCCGCGGCGCAGTTGATCGCAAGGGCATTGATCAGACTAAGAGCGAGGGAAGGTGCGATGGAAAAACTCTCCGCAGAAGTTGGACTTGATAACCCGGGGGAACCGAGGGTCTATGTCAACACCTTGGAGAGCCCCGGAGGCTAGCGTGTCATCTCAATCGTCAAACGAAATAGCATCCACCGCCGCGCAGATCGCGGCGCTTCCAGCCATGTCTTGGATGCAGCTCAAAGCCAAGTGGGTCGCTCTATTCGGTGCGCCACCGGGCATCAACAACCGGCGCTATGTCGTGCGGCGACTGGCGCACCGAATCCAAGAGGACGCTTACCGGGTCTCGCATCCGGCGCTAATCGAAGACAACGCGCGTCGCGTCAAGCAACTGCTGGATACCGGCCGCGTAAGCCGACGTGCTGCTGCTACTGCGCCACTGGTCGGAAGCGTCCTGACTCGGGTGCACGACGGAAAGGTGCATCGGGTGACCGTCCTTGAGGGTGGCTTGTTCGAACATGAGGGCCGGCAGTACACCAGCTTGTCCAAAGTCGCGCGGGAAATCACCGGGACCCGATGGTCGGGACCGGCATTCTTTGGTCTGCGCAGCAGTGCAGGGAACAACTGACATGAGACAAATCATGAACACGCTCCACATGGCGATCTACTGCCAATCCTCCCACCCGGATGCCGACTTCATCGCTTATCAGCGGCAAGGCATCTTGTCGGTCATCGGCCGGTGTGCGGGGTCGGATTTCGACGTTCGAGACTACGCCGACGACGGCTACTGCGCCGAGACCACCGTGCGACCGGCCTTCCAAAGATTACTGTTGGACGCCGCTACAGGCGCTATCGACTGCATTGCGGTGACCGACTGGGCGCGGTTGGCGAGGAGCGCCTCAGGAGTACAACGGCTGCAAGGTTATTTCCACCAGTGCGGCGTGCTCGTCGTGGAATGCCGAGTCCGAGAGGGCGTATTGGTGAGGATCGCCGCATGAGCGTTGCTAGCCCGCCTAACCGTCACATTCGCAATCCGAAAGTAACCGCTCTCACGGGCCAGTCCAACATTGCCGAGGACCCCAACATGCTTGAGATGGAAAACATGCGATTTGCCGTGTATTGCTACGCGCCGAATAAGGACGACGAGGAACTCGTCTTTCAACGCAAGCTCGCCGAGAAGGTGATGCAGCAGATCGGTGCTCTTCAGTCTGCCACGGTTTTCGCCGACCACGGGTCCTATCCGGACCCTTGGGCTCGACCCGAGCTGCAGCGTCTGCTGCATGCGGTTGAACAGGACCACTTCGACTGCGTCGTAATCAATGACTGGACTGAGTTAGCAACATCGGTTGCCCAGGCACGTACGTTGATGCGGAACTTCGACCCGGAACTCGTGGTGGTCGTTGCTGCGAGCGTCTCGGCAGCGATGATTGTCGAGACGAATCAATGACGATGGCGCCCGCAGCAAGACGACTGCGCTGCGCTGTCTATACGCGCAAATCAAACGAGGAAGGGTTGGAGCGCGAGTACAACTCCATTGAAGCGCAACGCGACAGCGGCTCAAACTATATCGCCAGTCGGCGCAGCGAGGGTTGGGTGCAGGTCGCCGATGACTACGACGAACTCGCCGTGTCGGCGCGCGACATGGACCGGCCGGTTTTGCAACGCTTGATGGAAGACATCCGGCAGGACCGGATCGACGTGGTTGTGGTCTACAAGCTGGACCGACTGACGCGGTCGATGCGCGACTTTCCTGTGCTGATCGACTTCCTGGAGCAGCACAAGGTCACGCTCGTATCGATTACGGAAAATTTCAGTACCAAGGATGCGGTGGGTCGCATGACCTTGAACATGATGATGACGTTTGCGCAGTTTGAGCGCGAACTGGCCGTGGACCGGGTGCGTGACAAGATGCTAGCCAGTAAAAAGAAGGGGCTGTGGATGCACGGGATACCTCCGCTTGGCTACGACGTTAAGGACCGACGCTTGGTCGTAAATTACGCAGAGGCAGCGCAAGTCCGCATGATCTTTCGCCGCTTGATCGAGACTGAATCGATTTTGAGCGTGGTCAATGACATGCGCGGCATGGGCTACCAGAGCAAGGCGTGGACGACGCGCGACGGTCGCGTCCGGCAGCCCCAGCCCCACGACAGAAGCACCATTCAAAAGATCCTGCACAACCGTACTTATCTCGGAGAACTGAAGCATTTGGATCAGTACTTCAAGGATTGCCATCCGCCCATCATTGAAGTGGCGGTGTGGGAGCAAGTGCATGCGGTCCTAAGCAAGAACGCCCACGCTCGCGGCAATGCCAGCCGCGCCAGGGTGCATTTCTTGCTCAAGGGGCTATTGGTTGGGCCCGATCGTAGAGCGCTGACGCCATGGCACACCACTAAACGTAACGGCCGGATGTATCGCTACTACCTGAGTACCGCCCAGATTCATGAAGGCAAGGCCGCGACCCGGATGCCGCGTCTGCCGGCGCAGGAAATCGAGTCCCTCGTCATGTCGTACTTGCGAACACTGCTGACTTCCGAGGACATGCTTCAGCTCATCACGCAGAAGGCGGTTGCGCTCGATGGCGTGTTGGACGAAGCCAAGGTCACGGTGGCGCTGCGCCAGTTTGAGCAGGTTTGGGACGCCTTGTTTCCGGCTGAGCAGCAACGGCTGGTCCGGTTGCTGGTGGAGCAGATCGTAGTTCGGCCCGAGGCCATCGAGATCAGGTTCCACCCCAATGGGATCACGTCGCTTGCCAGCGCGTTTGAATTCCAGGCGGTGGCGGCATGAAGCCGATGCTGAAAATAGCCGGGTCGCCGAACATCATTGTGACTAGCGATGGTGCGCTCACGGTCATCCTGCCCGTGAGCATCACCCGGCGAGCGGGGCGAAGGCGAATTGGTCTGCCGAAGGACGCCGCGGCGGCGGCCTCGGCGTCCGACCTGACATCGTTGCAACGGGCACTGGCCCGGGGCTTTCGGTGGCGGGCCATGTTGGACAGCGGTGAGGTCGCTTCCGCAAAGGAGATCGCGGAACGCGAATCCACTGACAACAGCTATGTAGGCCGAATTATCAATTTGACGCTGCTGGCCCCCGAGATTATTGCTGGGATTCTGAATGACTCCGTGCCCGATGTGCAGATCGATCAGCTGGGGATCAGTCCACCCATTCTGTGGCGGGAGCAATTAGATCGTGTCGGTTTCAAATCAGAGCAGGGTTAGCGGTCTGATGCGACATCGCTTATCCTCAAATTCAGAACTTAAGGAAGCTGGTATGCCAAACATCGCAACTGTCATGAAAGACGAGATCACTCGGCTTGCCCGGAAAGAACTCAAGCAGCAAATCGACCCCCTTCGCGCGCAAGTGTCGGCGCAAAAGAAGACGATCGCCGCGCTTAAGCAGCAGATAGATGCCCTGCAACGCGACGTTGGAAAGGTCGCTAAAGGCGTTGCAAAAAAAGCTACTGCAGTCCCCGCGGCTTCCGATGGGTCGGGAAGGCAGTCGCGGTACTCCGGAGCCCTTCTGCGCAAGTTGCGAGAGCGCTTAGGGCTGTCGCGAGACGCGTTCGCGCCGCTGCTTGGGGCCAGTTCAGCGGCGTTGTACACCTGGGAGCAGACCGAGGCTCGGCCACGGCAGGAGTATCTGGACAAAATCGCGTTGATCCGGAGCTTGAGCAAGGCGCAGGTTCTAGAATTGCTTGAGCAGAGCGGCAGTGCAAAGCCCAGCAAGAAAGTAGGTAGGAAGAAGCTTGCCACGTCTTGAGGCGTTCCTGCCTCAGGCCAACTCTTGACACCAAGAGCGAAATACCTCCTGTGTACACGGAACGATTAGTGTTAAAGGTTGAACGACTAGGCTCGTTATGACCCGCTGGCACGCTTCGTAGCGCCAGCGGAATAGAAAAGGCCCCGTTGCCGGGGCCTTCAAATGTGCTTGTGTTAGATCATGGTCCCGGCGTCTTAAGCATCAGTACACCGGAATACTCAGAATTGCGCCGCCCTGGTCCGCCACTTTTCGTTCGTGCACCGCGACCCTCAAAATATTCATTGCGTTGCGCCTAGTTCTTTCTGGGTTGGGGCCGTTGATCTCGACGATTCTCGCAAGCGCAGGGCCCGCATCGACCTCGCACACGTACCCTGTGCCTTCTCTTTTAGGCGCACTCACGGAAACAGTAATTGACGATGTAATCCCTCGGTGTGTGATAAAGCCTTCTGCAATCCAGGGTGTCATGACGGCTGGATTATCTAGTCCTTTATCATTGCTCTCAGGTGTTATTGCCACCGTTAACCAGGATTCGATGGCTCCAACACCCCAGGAAGCATCGATTGGGCCGTGGAATCCAGCAGGCGCTATTTCTTCACCGACTAGCTTTCCAGGCTCCTCCTCTGAGTAGGAAACCGCCAGGCGTCGATTCGTAATAGGTTCAGTACGCAAGAATAGTGGCATTGGCCAGTCGTAACGTGCCCAGCCATCAACAGTGCCCAGGACGGGCCAGCGCCCACTTTTAAGATTCAGATTGCCTGTACGTGCAATGAGGATCGGCATGCGAGGGTCTAGAGGGGCAAGGTCGTCCAATGCCGGCGCTACCTCATATCTAGGGGCGAAGTGATAGGTCAAGATTGCACAGCCTCGCTTACTCGTACGCGCAATTACGCCGACGGAAAATCCTTCGTCCTCTAGCGGTACCAGAAAGCAAGTTCCTTCCTTGTATTTCATTTCTCTCGACCATTTTCGCCGCACGAGTTGGAGAGGCTTATATGCGACCAGCGTCTAGCGAGCTTATCCTTAAAAGAGCAAATCGGAGGCAGGTATCTTCTCCAACCCTAGCCTCTTAATTTGGTCGTTAACGACTTCTCTAAGTTCGTCAGTCGACCCAGCGATGCGATTCAGAGTGTCACTCCAAGCTGCGTATCCGCCTTCTCTGGCGAGGATATTGTCAGGCCACGTTTTGGCTTCTTCGAGATAAAGCCGAGCGCGTGCAGATGCACGAGATCCATCGCCCAGCCAAGCCGCTGCGCTCACCGCGTCCATCATCAGATGAATCGGATACTTCGATTCGAGCAGACTCACAGTCCTGTGACGCGCATAGGCCGTGAAAAGCTCATCCAACGTGATATCCCCTGCCAACGGTAACACCGATGCATTTCGCAACTTCGCGGCCGCCTCTTCCAGGTGCGCAGCATGGAACGCGACCTTTATCGGCTTTGGCAAGCCAGCTCGCTCGGATAGCAACGGCTGGCTCAAGCTGAGGCTAAGATTTTCAGCAGGACTACAAAGACTGTGGAGGAACGTTGTCGGCACATACACGTCATTACCGGTGCGTCGGTCCAAGCTAATTCCCTGGACATACGGTCCTATTCGGCGCACAAGCTGGAGAGGCTTGTATTCGACCAGGGACGGAAATATGCGACCCCAGTCCGCGGTGATCTGCTTCTTAGAAGCCACCGTCAGTTGGCTCATGGCTTAACAATGTCCACTTGATTGATTCCAGGAGGGCCGTGCGTAATTATCTGCTGGACACGAGACGGAGGCAACGATGGGTTTGGCGTGAACTTGTAGTCCCAGACCCTGCCCGTGACGGGATCATATACATCCAGACGCACACTGCCCCTGGTGCCATAGTTTTCCGGGCGGCCGTTTTTAAACGATGCCTCTGGGAGTAGGTTTCTGTTGCCTCCCGTTATTTCTTGATAGCGTTGCAGCAGATCCTGCGCATACTTGTGCTTTCTGGTGCCCTGTCCGCTCCCGCCGCCGGACGGTGGCAGACCTTGCCTATTACCCCATGCCTCTGCGCGGCGGGCAATTTCGCGAACAAGCTGGTCGTTCGAGCGGCTGTTTCGGGCAGGACAACTGCTCGGCCAAAGCGTTTGATAGGCAGCCCTGGTGTTGAACTGGATTTGATTCAGTGTAGTGATGTCGTGGCGCGTAAAACTTTGGCCTCTAGGACCGATTGTTTGGTACTGGAATTGAGGATTAAGTGATTGAATCTGATTGATCGTCGCAGTGGCTTGCGTGTTGATCGGATCAAATCGCGCGGTGTAGCCACCGTTGCCGTTACCTCGAACGCGAACGCCTTTCAGGCCACTCGGATCGGAAGTGGTGGCTGGATCGAGGTTCGCGTAACCGTATGTCGAGATCCCTCCGTCTAAACCGGTCGGATCGCTTTGAACGTAGCGCCCCGTCACCGGATCGTAATCGCGAAAATAGTTGTAGCTCAGGCCGGTATTGGGATCATGCCGTTGACCAGGGAAACGCATGTTGAAGACGAACGAAGTACCGTCAAGGTCCGGATCTTGATTCGGAGGGCTGTTGCCGAATACTTCGCTTTTTGCGTCCCAGGTCCAAATGGCGACGTTGCGCGCAGGGTCGATCACAGTTCGTGGCGTGCCTAGCTGATCGGGCTGCACGTACTTAAACGATTGACCTGATCCAGCGCCGACAAGCAGCCCGACCGGCAGGCTATCCATCCAAATCGCTTGCTGGGTCGCCGTGCCAGTGCTGTCGTAATCACCTATCCACTGTCCGCCTTCGTCATAGAGCGTATAAGCCGTGACAGGGCCGGCATCACCATTGACAGCAGCGACCCGTTCGCCGATGGCGTTATAGCGATATCCCATTTTCACAACGCCGCCCAACTTGACCTGCTTCATCCGGTCATTAGCGTTGTAGACATATTCCTTCGCGCTGCCGCCGATGCTTGTGGTATTGCCGACTGCGTCATAGGCTCGGCTGACGCCGGCGACACTGCTCAGGCGATGCGTATCAGATGGAACGACGTAAAGATCAGTAATCCCGCCGCGGAGCAGTTTTTTGCGATTGCCTGACGGGTCGTACTCGTAGGTTTCCAAGGCGGTCCCAGTGGAACCATCGCGGGTAGCCACAAGTCGGCCGACCGTATCGTAGTCATATTGCGCCTGGACGGTGCTCTGCAGACCGTCTTTCAATTGAGTTAGCTCGCCGACCACGTTGTACGCGTAACCCAGTGACAAGCCGCCAGTGGCCTGATCGAAGACGGTCTTCGCACGATAGTCGAGGTCGTAAGTGCGGCTCAGTGTGCGTCCGTTCCCGTACGTCCAACCAGTCACCGGGCCAAACGGTTCGTACGTCGCATTGTTCAACAGTATCGTGCGGGCAATACCAGGCGGCTTGACCCCGATCTCTTTGATTCGCAACTGACCGTCGCGCAGGTAATCGACCACTGTGCCGTCAGGATAGGTCATGGTCCTCAATTGGCCGGTGACTGTATATCCGTAGCGCAGGATAAAACTCTTGCCGCTCACCGTTTGTACCTTGCGCACCACTTGGCCAAAGCGGTCGTAGCAGTACTTCAACTCGGTCCCATCAGCTCGCATGGCGGTCACGCGGCCCAGAGCGAAGTTCTCGCCCGCGGCGCAGACGCTGTTAACTGTGTCGTAGTCGTACTCGACGTCAGCCGGGCCGGCGGCGGTGTAAAAGATCGCTTTGGGACGGTTCAGCGCGTCGTAGGTGTAGCGGTGGGCGACGGCGTCGTTGGCGTCCTTCTTTGTCGCCAGCAGGCCGGCGGCGTTGTAGGTGTAGTCGGTGACGCCGGTGTCCGGGCTGGTCAGCTTGGTCTGATCGCCAAACCCATTGTAGGCGTAGTCGGTACTTAGCCGATTGGGATCCTTGACCTTGGTGACTTGGTCGAAGGCGTTATATTCCAGATTGGTTTCGACCTTAAGCTTGTCCACGTCCTGCAGTGCGGTGACGAGACGATCGAGAGGGTCGTAAGCTTGATCGGTCTTTCGCAGCAACGCATCGGTGACCCTGTCCGGATTGCCGTTCTTGTCGTAGCGGAAGCCGATTGGGTTCTGGGACGCATCCTTGAGCGATTCCAACTGGCCCAGGATGTTATACACGCGAGACAAGGTCTGCTTGAGGGTCCCACTCGACGTCTTTGTGTCCTCTTGCTCGCGGTTGCCAGCCAGATCCAGCGTGTACTGGATGTAGTTTCCGGCGTTGTCCGTAATGCGGGTCAGCCGCTGGGCAGCGTCGTAGGTGTAGCTGGTCGCCACGTTGCCTGGCTGAGTGACCTTCTTGACCAAGCCGGTCGGCCAATGCTCAACGCGGGTGATGCGGTCGTCGGTTTCCACAGCGTTATCAGCGCCGCGAACCTTGGTGGCGGTCAACCAGCCGCGCGCGTTGTATTCATAGTCGGTGACAACCCCGTTGGCGTCGATCACAGACAGAGGATGGCCTTGCGGATCGTAGCCCAGCACCTCGGTCGCACGACCGAGAGCGTCTACGGTCTTGCGCAGATCGCCTTTTCGGAAGGTGCACAGCGCGGGTTGGGTGGCGCAGGTGCTGTCGTCGCTACCGAAGTACTCGAAGCGGACCACGTCAATCACATCGCTACGTGGGCCGTCGACCGACTTCGGCAGGCCCAGTATCGGGCAAGAGCTGTTGGCGGCCGCGACGTCGGCTGCTTCGCAGTACGCGAAGGATGCGGTTCTTGTTTCGTTGGTAGTCGTGTCGCGTAAAGTTGCCGAGATGGGTTGTAGACGACCGTTTCGAACCGTGCGGGTTTCTCGATTAGCAGTGGCCGAGTAAATTAGCCGGTTGCTAGCAATGTCGTGACGCAACACCACAACGCGTTGCTGCGCCGTGCCCAAGGCTTCGGTGCTGGTTACTGTTCTCGCGGGCGCTGCGGTTACGGGGTCATTGGCCTCAGCGTACGCGTACGTAGTTTTCACGTTTGAGCGATTGGTGTCACTGGCGGGACGGCCACGGAAGTCGGTGCCCTCGCCGTTGTAGCTACGCCCCAACGCACCGCGGTCGTCGATTACGTCTCCGACACGGCGCGGAAGTGCGCCGGTTCGGTCTGTCAACCCGTAGGTCGTTTTGTATCCAAGCGCATCGGTTACCACTGTTCCGCCGAGCGGGAGGTAGCTCAGGGTAACGCCGTCCTTGCCGCCTTCATGCTGACTCGAAATCACTCTGCCCTTGGCGTCATAAGCAAAGGTGCTGTACCGGATCTGCCCCTCAATTGTCACGCCGGTGAGGTGGCGTGGAAATCGAGTGTCTTCGTAGTGATACTTACGATAAGTGCCGCCGGGAAAAGTAACGGTCTCGACTTGTTGGCCTGCGGTATAGGCATAGCTGGCCAGCGTAGCTCCCTCGGACGTGATTGAAGTGATCAACGCGTCGCCGGAGGTGCCGGCGTAGAGGAACTGCAAGGAACGGCCCGTCGAATGAGTGACCTTAGCTAGGCGACCGTAGGCATCGTAGGTGTAAGCGAGTGCAATGCCATTCTCGGCGCGCTGCTCAATTAGACGCCCGGTGTTGTTGAATGTCAGTACGTCATTCTGGCGATACAGCACCCACTGCGTACCGGATCCTACTACTTGGTCGCCGCTGTCGTCGGCGGCAACGTACCCGTTACCGACCTTCTTGAACCGCGTCTGGTAGCCTGCGCCACCGCTCAAGCCAATCGTGTTCGGCGAGATGCTCAGTCGCAGGTCTAGTGAGTGGGTCCACCCCATACCGAAGCCACCGGAGAATGCGCCGATGCTGGAGTGATAGCTGCGGACTAGCGCGATCCAGCCCAGATCGAAGTCTGTCTGATGCTCGATCTTTTCGCCGGTCTTGACGTTACAAGGATTACCAGTCTCGTCGCATTTTTCGATAATTTGATTGGTAGTGACAACCGCCACGATCTGATCATTAGCGCAGGCTCCGTATTCCTTCATCCAACGAGTGAACGGCTTGGGGCATTGCATGTAGCGGTAGCGATTCAGGGGAAGCACGTGCTGGCCGACCACGCACGGACTTTGTTCCGTGTTAGCTCCCTTAAGGACCTCAAGCGTGTAGTTCCGGGTCCCGATCATGTCGGGCGCGCTCGGATCATCCCGCCAAGGCGTTGCTGAAATGATTTTCGAGGATGGCGGGCAGCTCTCGTACAGTCGAGTATTGGCGAACTGTATGAGCGAGGCTTCGCCTTCCTCCAGGGTCGGCAGGAAGCTCCCACTGCCCATCAGATTCGAATAGCGGTATTCAGGGTCGAGTGGCGTCGTTAACCCCATCCAGTAGGTGATATTGGTTTTGCCGTCGTCAGTGACAGCCGTGCCCTTGATGGTGTCGACGTGCGGAAACGGATTGGGTACGCCGGGAGGTAAATCGCTCGGGGGCGGTAAAGTCTTGATCGCCTCTGCTGCTTCGGCCTGCGTCTTGTAGATCGTGGCTTGACTGGCTGGCGTAGTGATCTGCCATGTGATCTGCGTTTCCTGCTGCTGAGCGCTCACGCTAGGGCTGCACAGGACTAGGCCCGTCCAGAAGATGCGCCGCATCCAGCTTTTGATTTGGTCGGTGCGATCTGGCCTCGGTTTGGGCGTCATAGGACGAATCCTTGTAAACATGATCAATTCCCTAAATCGGAAAGGGGGAGTTTCCGTAGTAACGAACACACGCAGCGAAACCTCAGAGCGGAGCACTCTGATGGGCAATGAAAAGCGAGGAGATGCAGCGCCAGCCGTAGGTCTGCTGAGGCCGGCGTGGGACGGAGCACTGTGCGGGCGCCTTGCCTGGCGGCAAAAAGCTCACGATCAAATCCATTTGCACTGCTCCATGAGTTACGACCGTTATAGCGGCCGACTGTCGCTCGTGATGCGACGCCTCCGGCCTTCTGCCGGGGCTGCTCGGCCTGAGTATCCCATCATATTAATGGGCGTCAACGCACACTTTTCGATGGTGTGACCGAATAGCCGTTGTGACCGCTTGCGGAGCGCCTGTCACTCGTGCAGCTTGAACGCGTCTGGGCACTTTTATCAACAACCCGAAAAAGGAGATTCGCGATGCGCGTTTCTTTGGAAGTATTGAGAGGGTGAACCCCAACTTGTGCGGCAGCAGGTCGGCGGTTCATTTTTCTGCCACTTCTTAATGGCTAATTGCCGTCGAGCGGCGGCCGCTTCTAAGGGGTGACAGTCTTTCGTTGCCGAGCGATGCCCAGCTTGGCTCAGTGGAATCTCTGCTGCGCGTGTCAAGACTACCGAGCATTCCCGACAGGTCGTGGAGCCGCGCGGCGATCAAATCGCCGACGCCGTCCTCCCTCTCCACTTCGCCGATGCAACGCTTCGTATGTAGCCGCTCAGGCAATAGCACTATCGGACGCGCGCCGAGCGTCAGTCCGAGGATCGCGCAGTCCGCTAGCAGGTCTTCGCCGGTCGACGGCGCCGACAGGTCGACCGGTCCTCTTCCGGGCTGGCCGAAAACTGTGGCCGCTGCTGTTCCGCCCCGGCGACCGACCACCGGGCACCGTTGCGATGTCCGGTCAACGAGGCCAAGGCACCCGCTTCGACCAAGACGGCCCGCTCGCGCTGGTCGAGTTCAGCGCGGTGGCAATAGGTCCGCGGCATCTCGAAACGGCGCCGCCGCGCGCGGCCTCGACCCGTTCTGCCGCGCCCTCAGAGAAGCAGCGGATCAATCGAACACAGCGCCAAGCGCCGCCAAGTGCCGTCCGAGGCACCATCCGGTCGCGTCCGGCATAATTGGCTCTTCAGCGGCCATTGCTTGGAACGAGAATGAAGTCGGAGACATGGACGGTCCAGGAGGTTTTCCAGGATCGGAAGCAGTACAAAGTTCCGTTCTACCAGCGCGCCTACGTATGGAATCTGGACAAACATTGGCCGCTGCTCTGGGCCGACATTCTGGATAAGGCTAACGAGCGTCTGGCAGGCAATACTCCCTCGCCCCACTTCCTGGGCGCCATTGTAGTTGAGCCACAAAAGCGCTCGGGCCTGCGAGGCGTGGATACGCTACATATCATTGATGGGCAGCAGCGGCTGACCACGCTTCAGTACGTACTGGCTGGCGTTCGCCTCGCAGCACGAGATTTGGGCATCCATGACATGGAAGACTTCCTGGGGGGAGTCTTGGATAACCCGAACCCCTCGACTATGGCTCAGCCCGAGGTAGAGGTTTTCAAGGTCTGGCCGACCTATTCGGACCAGGTTGCCTTCGTGTCCGCCATGACCGCTGACAATCTCGGAGCGTTGAAGGGCCGGTATCCCGACCATTTCACCCAGGCTGGCACCTTTCGTCGTATCGGCATTGTGCATCCTGCCGCATTGAACGCCATTTGGAACTTCACCGACTGGGCTAAGCAATGGCTGGTGGCCAATGGACCGCTAGCGGCTATTGAAGCATTGGTCATGGCGGTGCTGACTGATCTAAAAGTGGTGCTTATTGAGTTGGAGGACGGCGACGACGCCCAGGTCATCTTTGAAACTCTTAACGGCCGAGGGGCCGAACTCCACGCTACCGATCTGATCCGCAACCACCTCTTTATGAGCGTAGATCGGCGAACGGAAGACTCCAAGGAACTTTACGAGACCAAGTGGCAGCAATTCGAGCAGCCCAGGTGGAAACTCACAGAGCGGCGAGGCCGAATCAACAAACCGCGACTGGAATGGTTGATCTTCTCCGCAATCCGAGCTGAGACGGGGCAGGAAGGTGAGTTGGGTAGGTTGTACGCAGATTTTAAGAATTACGCACGGAACGGCACTGGCTCGCGTACAGCCACCCAGCAGTTGGAGATGCTAGATATGTACGGCCGCCACTACGCCCAGCTAATCAGTGGCAAGGGTGACCTGCCAGTGGCGCGGTTCGGGCGCAGACTGATGCCATTTGACACCACGACCACACATCCATTGGCCCTGCGCATTTCGACGGCCGATATCCCAGATGCCGCCAAAACCGAAATGTTCAACGACATCATCTCCTATATCGTCCGTCGTGCCGTTTGTGGGCTGCCTACTAATAACTACAACAACTGGTTCATGTCGATGCTACGTCAATGGATCAGGGGCCAGCCCACACGGGGAGCATTGAAGGATCTACTTGGTTCATCTCCGACGAGCACCGTGTCCCGCTGGCCGGACGATGCCGAGTTCAGTCATGCAATCCAGACGGCGGGGACCTATCACGGCAACCTTGAGGCGAGCCGGTGTCGGATGTTGCTCACAGAGCTGGAAGGCTGGTTGCGCCTATCTAGGCGCACTGAAGAGCCAAGTATCCCGAATCTGTGCAACTTGGATATTGATCACATCCTGCCCAGGTCCTGGTACGAACACTGGACTTTGCCCGACGGTGCCAAGGTCACTTTCACCGAATCAGAAGCGGCCGATCAACTCGAACTAAGCGGAGGTGCGCTCTCAAATCATCAGCGCGCGATTCGCGAGCGGAACAAGGCGATTCCGACTCTAGGTAACCTTACTTTGCTCAATCTATCGGTCAATCGTGAGGCCCAACATAAAGCCTTCCCGGACAAGAAAAGGCTGTTGCTTGCGAACACCGTTTTGAGTCTCAACGGAGGCTTGATGACGCGCGAGACATGGGACGAAGACGCGATTGCTGAGCGCGGTAGATGGCTGGCTGACGCCGCAGTTCAACTATATCCAAGGTGAGACATGCGTGATCGCACACCATGTACACAGTGCGAAGATTTTAAGCGCGGCCTTCGCGAGAAGTGCCGTCTCAAGCATTACAATTTTTTGACAGGCATGGGTCTTGCAACATGAAATTTTACGTCGACAAGCTGAGCCTGTCGGAATTGAATTCCCTCCTTATCGCCGCGGAGCGGCGAAGGCGTTTTCTATCCGCCCGTCGCTCTGTGGCCCTAGTGCGGCGAAAAGTGGTCGCGCTCGCCGCTCAATGCGGTTACACGATCAAGGAGCTCTACGGGGACCAGCCGGTAGCTGACATCACCGGCAAGAAGCGTGCCTCGCGGCGAAAGGCGAGCAAGATTGCTGCCAAGTACCGCGACCCAGAGAACCCGCGCAACACTTGGTCGGGCCGTGGGAGCATGCCGCGGTGGCTGGCCAAGAAGACGAAGTACGGCCGGAGCGCCACGGACTTCCTGATACCCGGTTTAGCAAAGCCGACCGCGCGCAAGAACAACTCTATAGGCATGAAAAGAGTCATCAAGCAGGGTTGATGTAGTGTCCGTCAAGCCGAGCCGCGAAGCGGTTTCGGCGATGCGCCAGGAGCGGCTATTCGGCAGGGTCCTGATCGAATCTCGGCTGGCGCGACTGGCGTAGCGCAAGCTAGCCACATGGACACGCAGAGCACGCTACAGCCGCTGCCGAGCGGCTTTCACTGGGAAGCACAAGGCCCCGTGACCGCGCGGCACATGGTTGCCGTCGCCGATATCAATCCAGACGTTTGGCTCGCCACGATCGGCGATCAGGACAATGGATGCCTCGCCATCATTCGGCGGCACCAAGCGCGCGCGGCGCACATCGACCGGCCGTTTCGCACCGTGGCCGCAGCGTCGGGCTGGGTCGCACGATGGCTCGACCGCCAGGGGCGCTTGATCGCCGCGGAGCTGGCTAGTTGGTAGGCCCGGCCCTGTCGCCGCTCCAGACTGGCGCAGCTAAGCTAGCGTATGCTCAACGACATCGAACGAAGGCGGGCCGAGAACGCTATTACGAAGCTTCTGAAGCCTCGCGATAGCCCTCATGTGAAGTCAGGCGGGGAAGTCCTTTACCGCATAGGGGGCCAGATCATAGAGGTCTACTCCGCGAGGCCCGCTTACGACGACCCCGACGAGATCATCGAGATCCCGATCGCCAAGTTCCGGTACGTTCGGACGCGCGAGGTCTGGCAGCTTTTTTGGCTACGGGCCAGCGGTAAGTGGCAAGGGTACGGCGCGCTGCCGGAAGCCGAAAGCCTGCCGGAGCTGGTGGATGAGGTCTGGCGAGACCCCTTTTGTTGCTTCTGGGGCTGACGCAGTGATCTGTGAGAACTCACAAGAAAACTCCGTCGGCTGTCGCGCTTCCTTACGAAACTGCTAGGCCTCATCGACCTGCTGCGCAAGGCGCACCTCGCTGTAGCGCATGCGAGAGAGGTCCCCCTGAGCCTCGAGCCTGCCCTGAGTCACCAGAGCGATAATCCGTTGAGCGTAGAAGACGTCCGGAATACCAGCGGGCCGGCCGGTGAAGTTACCCATCGTGGTGCCGACAACGAATGCAACCTTGTGCCAACTATGATCTGAGACATGCATTAGAGCCGCGTCGATTGCTTGTATCTGCTCTGGCCGAAGTGCCGCAACGAGCTTTAGGGCATCTTCGTCGAGTGGAGGATCACGAGGCTCGTATTCTGAAGTTGTCATGACGCTCCCTTGTGAGGCGTAACGTCTGAATTGCGCGGAGCCGCGAAGCGGCTTTGGCTTGATCAATAGCGCATTACTAAGAGGTGGTTATGAAAGCCCTCGGCGATTCCGAGAGGGTCCAACTCGCTGATAACGCCTCTGCCTGCTGCAGCACCGTCTGTACGGCTTCGTCCTGCAGATCTGGGGGATAGCCATACTTACGCAGGATGCGTTTGACGAGTACGCGCAGCCTCGCTCTGGCTGATTCACGGTGGGCCCAGTCGACTGAAACATTCTCGCGTAGGCTGGCCAGCAACTCGTGGGCGATCACGCGTAGTTTCTCATCTCCCAGAACCTGCACGGCCGATCCATTCTCGGCCAGCGCATCGTAGAAGGCGACTTCGTCTTCAGAAAGGCCTTGCTCTTCACCGCGACTGCGCGCAGCTCTGATGTCCCTGGCGAGTTTGATAAGTTCCTGCAACACTTCGGCGGTCGAAATAGCATTGGCGTGATAACGCGCAATGGCATTCTCCAGCCGCTCGGAGAAGACTCGCGTCTCGACTACATTGGTCCGCGTACGGGAGCGAATGCTTTCGTTGAGTAGTTTGCGCAAGGCTTCAAGCGCCAGATTTTTCTTATCCATATGCTGGACTTCCGCAAGGAACTCGTCCGACAGGATGGAAATGTCAGGTGTCTGAATGCCCGCCGCTTTCAGGATATCGACGATCTCGGTGGAGACGATGGCGCGGCCGACGATCTGCTGGATGGCCAGCTCGCGCTCCTGACGGGGCATGCCCACGCTGGCGGAGGTCTTAGCCAAAGCGAAGCGAATCGCCTGGAAAAAACCTACTTCTTCACGAATAGTCATTGCTTCATCTGAACTAGAAGCGAGCGCGAAAGCCTTGGTGAGCGCCAATACAGCGTCGTTAAAGCGGCGATTCGCGCGCCGTTTCGCTTCTGGAATACTCTCCACAGAAGCCCATTGCTGCTGTTTAGTCAGAATCCATTCAATGCCTCGCGCCATCATTGCTAGTCGCTCACCTGGAGTTCCATCCAGCGCGCAGTGATAGTCGAAACCGTGGAACATGTCGCGCACGATTTCGTACTTCTCCAGCATGACAGACACTGCCACCGCTCCATCGATGCCGGTTTTATCCTGGTCGGGCTTGGAGTATTGGGCCAGCGCGGACTTCAAGTTCAGTGCGATACCGATGTAATCGACTATCAGCCCCGCCGGCTTGTCGCGGAAGACTCGGTTCACCCGCGCGATGGCTTGCATCAGGCCGTGCCCCCGCAGTGGCTTGTCAATATACATAGTGTGCATGCAGGGCGCGTCGAAGCCGGTCAGCCACATGTCGCGCACGATCACCAGCCTTAGCGAATCCTTAGGATCGCGCGCGCGTTTAGCCAGTAGGTCACGGCGCGCCTTATTTCCAATGTGTCGCTGCCATCCGATCGGGTCCGAAGCCGAACCCGTCATTACAACTTTGACTTTGCCGGTATTGTCGTCGTCGCTGTGCCATTCTGGACGCAGCTTGATAAGCTCTTCGTAAAATGCCACGCAGATTCGTCGGCTCATGCACACCACCATTGCCTTACCGTCGAGCGCTGCTACACGATCATCGAAGTGCTGAACCAGGTCGGCCGCAATCAATGCTAAGCGCTTCGGGCTGCCAACCAGCGTTTCGACCGTGCTCCATTTCTGCTTGGTGCGTTCGGCACTGGGTTCGTCTTCGCTCTCCAGCAATGCCTCGATCTCGGCGTCGATGTGAGGCTTCTCGTCCTCGTCTAGCTCGATACGTGCCATTCGAGACTCGTAGTAGATCGCCACCGTAGCGCCATCTTCCACCGCCCGACTGATGTCGTAGATGTCGATATAGTGCCCAAACACCGACGGTGTGTTGACGTCTGTCGCCTCGATCGGCGTACCCGTAAAGCCAATGAAAGATGCATCGGGGAGCGCATCGCGTAGATACTTGGCAAAACCGTAGGCGATCTCGCCGGTCTTACTGCCTACTCTGGCCTTGAAGCCGTATTGGCTGCGGTGCGCCTCGTCGGCAATAACCACCACGTTGGCACGATCTGTCAACATTGGGAGATTGGCTTCGCCAGACTGTGGCGCAAACTTTTGTAGTGTAGTAAAGATCACGCCGCCGGAGGCACGATTCAGCAGCGAGCGCAGATGTTCCCGTCCAACGGCCTGCACGGGCGTTTGGCGGATTAGATCCTTAAACATCGCGAATGTGGCGAAGAGCTGCTCGTCCAAGTCGTTACGATCGGTGAGCACCACTAGAGTTGGGTTGTGCATGCGTGGTTCGGCAACCAGCAGGCCGGCATAAAAGGCCATCAGTAAGCTCTTGCCAGAACCTTGCGTGTGCCAGATAACGCCGGCTTTGCGGTCGCCGGACGGCTGAATCGCGTCGTTCAAAAGGTGATGTTCGGCTGCATCTTCTACGGACCAGATTTTCCGACTTGCCCGTAACGTTGACGTCACTGCCTTCTTTACCGCATGGAACTGGTGGTAGCCGGCAATAATCTTAATCAGCCCGCTAGTGCTTTCGCCGAACACCGTGAAATGACGCAGCAAGTCCAGCAAGCGCCCCTGCTCAAATACCCCTTCGATCAGCGTCGCCAGTTCCGGGGTGCCCTTGGATTCGATGTGCTGGCCATTGGTGGTGCGCCAGGGCATGAAGCGTTCAATGTCAGCTGATAGCGAACCGATCCGTGCAGACAAGCCATCCGATGTAACGAGTAATGCGTTGCTGCGGAATAGCAACGGAATCTGTTGCTTGTAGGTTTGTAGTTGGTTGAAGGCCCTGACTAGTGTCGCGCTCTCGTCACCCGGCGCCTTAAGCTCAATCACCGCCAGCGGCAGGCCGTTGACGAACACCACCACATCAGGTCGGCGCCTTACTTGCCCCGCTACTACCGTGAACTGATGCACGGCTAGCCAATCGTTCCGCGATGGCGTGTCGAAGTCGATTATCCGTACCTTGCCTGCGGTGAGCGTGCCGTCCTCGGCGTAGTACTCCACATCTGCACCCTCGGTCAGCAGACGATGAATACGGCGGTTCTCTTCGAGCAAATGGGGCGATTCCGATTGCGTCAGGCGGCGTATCGCGTCGGCCTGCGCCTCGGGCGGCAACTTGGGATTTAGATGGGCCACTGCCTGAGCCAGGCGCGACTTGAGCACCACTTCATCATAGGCATCTCGCTCCGCCTGCTTTCCGTCCGGGCCGATGAGATCGTCCGACATGCATGCGTACCCCAGCCCCGCAAGCTGACTCAGCACGGCGGCTTCGAGTCGGGCCTCTGACAGAAAGACCATCAGGCTTCTCCTTGCTTGTCGTCTTAGTCAGTCGATGAAGCGGGGACGCTGCGTGCAGCGTTCAATGCCTCGATGTAGGCGTCTCGGTCTAGCTGATAAAGTAAGCGGCTGACGGGAATGCTTAGTGAAAGGTAATCATAGCCCGGCAAAATTATTCGGAACTCAGGATTGCCATCATCGTCTGCAACTAACGTCAAGCCGATATTCCTATCGATTAATTCATTGAGTGCCTCGAACCGCTCCCACGGCTCGCGTGAATTGACCGGGTCGCGCTGTGCGTCAAGGTAAGCTTGGTGCAGAAACGTCACGAGGGCATCAGCTGACAAGATTGCTGAGCGCCGATGATGTACGGATAGTTTGGCAAGGAATCCGTCGCGTCCGTGACTGATCGGGCCTGATTCATTTCGCAGGTCGCCTAAAGCTGTTGTTAACTTATGATGCTGCGATACGAGTTTGAGAAATTTCCCGTTCTGATTCTCACCAAGCTTGAGTACGCGCACCGCCGCGGCAACCCATTCACCAAAATCCGGCGCTGCGGCTTTCGGTTTGACTGGGTGTGTGCGCGAATCGAGCTCATCAACGATCATGCGGCAGAAAACCTCAACAATCGATTTTGCGCAATCAATGCACGCATCGTTGTCTTGCGCCAAGGTGCGGTCCAGGGCATCGAAAGTCTGTTGTAGCATTGGCGCGTCGCGCCAATACGTACAAGCTTCACGGATACCGGGGCACCAGTCCAAGTTCATTGGTCGATCCGAAGTTGTTTTGGCACGAGGCATGGCAAAAGCGTATCGCGCAGTATCGCGAGTGTTTCCATCTGTTCGACGTTGGATTCCACTTTCAACCTTAGCGGCTCGGCAAAAGCATCAAACTCTTCGCACAAGTCATTAGGCGGAAGCGCAAAGCGTGGGATCTGCAAGCCAGCAGCCTTGAGCATGTTCACGGTGCTCCCATTGGCACAGCTGATAATCTGCTCACGCATAGAGGGGGTCTTGAGGCAGTGGTATAGCCACTCGCGAGTAATTGGACTTCCGACTTTCAGGCGCACTCGATACAAGTGATGGGAGTAGAGACCACTAGCGTATCGCTTAGGTATTATTGCCGGAAATCCAATAAGTCTGTGCTCGTGACCTTGCTCGGTATTGGCAACGATGATGTCACCGGGAATGACCAAGTGCCGCTCTCGATGGTCGCCACGGTAGTACTTTATTCCAGCGTATTTGTAGCCGCCGAACTCTAGAATCGAATTCAGATTGTGCATGGGAATGCCTTCGTCGGGATCGGCTAGGCCCGCCCCCTTGTAGCTAAGGCCGCGCTCCGCATCTATGTGCTCTTCCAGCGTTGCCACGCTCCATCCCATCGGTATCAAGCCTAGTTCGGATTCCTGCATTTTTTGCGGTAACGTACCGTCGAAATCCACGAACCTCGACTTGAACAGAGCTGTCGCGAATGCTTCCAATGTGGAGTTTGTTTGGCGCAGATTGTCGATTCGGTTGTCGATGGCTTCCAGCGTCTCAACTAGCGAAAGTGCTCTGCTCGTCGGTGCAGGTAGTCGATATGCGAGGAAATCTTCGCGTGCTAGACCCAGATTAGTTGTTCCTGTCGCATGGCCCCGGCAATAAGCGCGATACTGCGATGTTCTTAGAGACCAGTAAAGAAGTCTTCGAGGATACGTGTTCTCACCAAAATCGAGCTTCACTGTATCCTGTGTCAGGCGTCCCGAAGATATTGAATCTGGTACTCTCGCAACAGCTCCGAGTAGATCTGCTGATTGTGTGACGTCCTTGAGTGAAACGTACAAGTCGCCTTTAACCAGAAGCTGACTAGGCTTCGACTCACCGCCGTAGGTCTTTAGTGAGTTGTCGCGGAAGCCGCCATTGCGCTGAATGCTTCCCAGGCCGAGAAGTATGGGCCCCGGATGCCCGAGAAGCGCGCTCTTATAGGTCGTTCCACGTACGAGGCTGACAACCTCCCCTAGCGTCGGTGCATATGGTTCAGACGCCATAGTTCAGGGCCTCCAACTTCTCTTTGATGAGGGCATCAAGTCGCGTACCACGCGTCATCTGTTCGCTGAGTTGCGCGACCAAGCGGCGCATCTTCTTTTCGAAAGTCTCGTCGTCGTCAGGCTGCGCTTCCGCGCCAACATAACGCCCTGGCGTGAGGACGTATCCGTGCCTGCGGATGTCGTCAACGGCGACTGCTTTGCAGAAGCCGGGCTCGTCTTTGTACTCGACAGCGTCCGCTTCACCCCGCCATACGTGATAGGTATCAGCGATCCGGCAGATCTCTTCATCGGTGAGTTCGCGGCGCGTGCGATCCACTAACACTCCCATCTTGCGCGCATCGATGAATAGAACCTCGCCGCGCCGATCGCGCAGTTTTGTCTTCTTCACAAGTCCGTTACTACGGTCTTTCGCCAGGATCCACAAGCAAGCAGGAATCTGCGTGGAATAGAACAACTGTCCGGGCAGTGCCACCATGCAATCCACCACGCTCGCCTCGATCATCGCCTCGCGAATATCACCTTCGCCGCTCTGCGTCGAACTCATCGAGCCGTTAGCTAGCACTACTCCCGCGAAGCCATGAGGACTGAGGTGATGGATTATATGTTGCAACCACGCATAGTTGGCATTGCCAATCGGCGGAGTGCCAAAGGCCCAACGCGCGTCCTCGCGTAGGCGTTCGCCGCCCCAGTCGGAAATGTTGAATGGGGGGTTGGCGAGGATGAAATCGGCCTTGAGGTCGCGCAGATCGTCCTTGTGGAAACTACCTTCGTTGTTCCAACGGATGTCGGCGTCGATGCCCCGCACGGCCAAGTTCATCTTGGCCAGCCGCCAGGTGGTGTAGTTACTTTCCTGGCCGTAGATCGCGATATCTCCTATTCGGCCTCCGTGTTCGCGTATAAATTTGTCGCTCTGCACGAACATGCCGCCGGAGCCACAACAAGGGTCGTAGATTCGGCCTTGATAGGGCTCGAGTATTTTGACAAGCACCTGCACCACGGACCGCGGCGTGTAAAACTCACCACCGCGCTTGCCTTCGCTACCTGCAAATTGACCCAGGAAGTATTCATAGACTCGACCTAGTACATCTCTGGACCTGCTGCCGCCTTCGGCCAGCGCGATGCCAGAGATTAGGTCGATCAACTCCCCGAGCATCACCTTGTTGAGCGCAGGACGCGCGTAGTCCTTAGGCAGTACGCCTTTGAGTGAGTCGTTGTCTTTTTCAATGGCCCGCATGGCATCATCGATGAACGTTCCGATTCCGGGTCGTTTGGCATTGGCCTTCAGATACGACCAACGGGCTTCTTTGGGTACCCAGAAGATGTTATCTGCAAGATACTCGTCCTTGTCCTCGGCAGCCTGTGTGCCTTCAGTCAGCAATTCGGCATAGCGCGCTTCGAAGGCATCAGAGATGTACTTAAGAAAGATCAAGCCGAGGGCGACATGCTTGTAGTCACTAGGCTCCATATTGCCGCGTAGTTTGTCGGCGGCTTTCCAGAGTTTGTCCGCATAATCGAGTTCTGGGCCGAGCTCACGACTGGGGACGGGAGGTGCGATGTCTGACTGTACAGGCTTGGATGGCACGGTCTCCTCGGGCGTCTCAGCCGACACGGCAGTTGTCAATGCGACCGAACCACCTCGTCCCCGTCCTGAACGGATACGGCCTTCTTCGATCAACTGCTGCTTGATGCGCTGGTATGTAGTGTCCTGCCAACCCAGCTCTTCTCGGAGCCGCTGGTTGCCTGCGGTTCCGTTAAGAGATTCCAGCACGGACAGGAAACGCTCGATCTTTTGTTCGTTTGACGACACAACGTATTCCTAATGACTTGAGTGCAGGGGGAGCAGCCGACGTCGCTCACCTAGCCTAGGCAGTGAGCACTGATTTTTTTGAGCCGCAACTGCCCCATGGGAACGTGCTAGAAGAGTAAGTGCCGCCCCAATTGTTGTCGATGTTGGAACGACATCCACGGCAGGAACAACACTATTTCTATCGCCATTTTCCCGTGCGGCGGAAAGGTGCTGCACAGTACGCTGTGGCTTGGGGCCTTACTATCAGACGAGCACGCCACGGTTTGATGTCGCCTTGGGGGTCAAAACGTCAAAAAAACCGCCCCTTGTAAGTGGCTGTTTTATAAGGGCGTCCAATGGTCGGCCGACCACAGGTCCGGAGAAAACGGCCCGGAGAGAGGCGAAAAAATCGCCAAACAGCGCCTCTGTGGATAACTCGCCGACCAATGGAAAACGCCAAAAGCCTGGGAAATAAGGCCTTTTTCGTCGTTGCGACGAGGCGTAGAAAAAGTTGGAAGGGAAAGTTTGGCGCGCCTGGAGGGATTCGAACCCCCGACCAATGGCTTCGGAAGCCACTACTCTATCCGGCTGAGCTACAGGCGCGTTGTCGGTGCGCACGAGGGTGTCGTGCGGCCGTGCATTCTAACGGAAACCGGCGGTTTGGGTGACTCTGCGGGTGCACGGGGGGCGGTGAGGCGCCGGGTTAGGGGCGGGGCGACGGCGAAAAGCCAGGCGGGGCAAGGCGCGACGGTGGCCGGGGCGGGGCGCGGCCGGGTCCGCAAGGTACTCTATGCGCCTATGGAACGCGTTCATTCCCCCGTGCCCGCGCCGGATTGGCGGCGGCGGTTGTCCTTGTATTGGAAGCTCACCCGCGGCGATCGGCCGATCGGCTGGCTGTTGCTGCTTTGGCCGACCTGGTGGGGGCTGTGGATCGCGGCCGAAGGCGTGCCGCCGTTGTGGACCTGGTTCGTGTTCAGCGCCGGGGTCTGGCTGACTCGGGCGGCCGGGTGCGTCATCAACGATTACGCCGATCGTTGGCTCGATCCGCACGTCGAACGCACCCAGCGCCGTCCGCTGGCGACCGGCGAGTTGCGCGGGCGCGAGGCGCTGGCCGTGTTCGCCGTGTTGATGCTGGTCGCGTTCGGCCTGGTGTTGACCTTGAACCGTTTGACCGTGCTGATGAGCTTCGTCGGCGTGGTGCTCGCGGCGAGCTATCCCTATCTCAAGCGCTATACCTATCTGCCGCAGGTGTACCTGGGCATGGCCTTCGGTTGGGGCATCCCGATGGCGTTCGCGGCGGTGCGCGGCGAGGTACCGGCGCTGGGCTGGCTGTTGTATGCGGCCAACATCCTGTGGTCGACGGCGTACGACACTTGGTACGCCATGGTCGATCGCGAGGACGATCTGAAGATGGGGTCCAAGTCCACCGCGATCTTGTTCGGCGAGCTGGATCTGGTCGCGATCGGCGTGCTGTATGCGTTGATGTTCGCGACCTTGTGCCTGGTCGGCGCGCGCGCTTCGCTGGGCCTGTGGTACTACGCCGGGCTCGCGGTGGCCGCGGCCTTGGTGGTCTACGAATTCGTGATCGCGCGCCATCGCGAACGCGAGCCGTGCTTCCGGGCGTTCTTGCACAACCACTGGGTGGGGCTGACGATTTTCGCCGGTCTGGCGCTGGATCTGCTGCTGCGCGCGCGCGTCGCGACCGCTTGAGTGGCGGCCGTGTGAAGCCGGCCTACGCACAAGTTCGGATAGGATTTGGCACGCTTTCAGCGCGTTTGAGATGAGCGCCACCGGGCGTGGGGCGTAGTCGCGCGGGAGCGAAGTCTTCCCGACCCGGAATCCGCAATGTCAGTTATCGCCGCTTCGTCCGCTCCGCGCCGTCGTCTCGCCGGCCTCGCTTCGCTCGCATTGATGGTTCTGGCCGGGACGGCGGCGTTGCTGCCGCAGCCGGCCCAGGCGCAGTTCGCCACCGGCGGTGCGGGCCGGTTCCGTCCCAACATCCTGTGGTTCGACTGGGGCACCCAGCCCAACAACATTCCGCAGGGCGGCACCTCGGTCACCAACGTGTTCAACGTGTCCGGCCAGGAGCTGCGGGTGACCTGCGCACTGAGCAACATCAGCGGCGGTGTCGCGCCGTCGTTGCGCATCTACCGCCCGGGCGTGTGGAGCGGCGACGGCCTGGACGATCTGTACAACATCGGCGGTACCGGCACCGCCAATTCCATGGACATCGGTCTGCGCAATCGCGTCGACGCGACCACGGTGGACTTCAACTTCGCATGTACCGCAACCATCGGCACGCCGGGCCAGCCCAATCCGCCCGCGTATCAACTCGACGGCCTGGTCGTCGCCGATGCCGAGCAGTCGGCCGGGGTGGAGTACCTGCAGGCGACGATCCCCAGCACCAACGGCGGGCTGACCACCACCTGGCGCCTCATCGATCGCTACCGGACCCCAGGCTGCACCACCGGCACGCCGACCACGCTGACCAACAACGCCGGCTCGAGCACCTTGCGTTTCGGCGCCTCGACCAACTGCGCCAGCGGGCCGATGGGTGTGGCCTTCATGGAGAACGCGACCAGCGCGCAGGTGCAGTTCCGCGGCGGCGGCGGTTCGGCGGTGGCCTTGGGCGTGTTCATCGTCGAATCCACCGAGCGCGGCGACGCGCCGGCCAGTTACGGTGACCCGGTGCATCTGTCGCAGTTCACCTGGAGCGGCGGCACGCTGACGCCGGGCACCAGCACCGACATCAACTCGAACGCCTTCACGCTCGCCAGTCTGGTGCCGCCGAGCACCCGCCTGGGCAGCGCGCTGGATTCGGAGCCCAACGCGCCGTATTCGACCAATGCCGACGGCGACGACCTGGTCGGCACGCCGGACGACGAAGACGCCTTCGCCGCGCCGTTGGGCACGGTGGTCGCGCTGCCCGGCCAGACCTACGCCTCGTCGGCGGTCGCCTGCACTGGGCCGGGCACCGTGCGCGGCTGGATCGATTTCAATCGCGACGGCGATTTCAACGACGCCGGCGAGCAGTCCGGCAACAGTCCGACCTGCACCGGTACCACCACGGTCGCGCTCAACTGGACCGTGCCCGCCGCGGTGCAACCGGGGCAGAGCTACCTGCGCCTGCGCATCGCCAGCAATGCGGCGCAGATCGCCAGCCCGACCGGCACGGCCAACGACGGCGAGGTCGAGGACCATCTGCTGACCCTGGCCAATGCGCGCCTGACCGTGATCAAGCAGGTCGATGCGCGCGCGGCCGCCGCCGACCAGTTCACCGTCAGCCTGTTGCAGGGCACCAGCGTGCTCGGCAGCGCCGCCACCAGCGGCGCCGCGACGGGCGCCACCACCGGCGCGATCGCGGCCAATTCGGGCGTGGCCTACACCCTGCGCGATGCGCTCAGCGCCGGTACCACCGCGTTCGCGCGTTATCAGAAATCGCTGGCCTGTACCGCCAATCCCGGCAGCGGCGGCGCCGTGCCGACGCCCGGCGCGGCCACCGGCAGCGGCCCGGTCGATTGGAGCCTGACCCTCAATCCGGGCAACGATCTGACCTGCACCATCCGCAACCGCGCCAACTTGAGCAGCCTGCAGATCAGCAAGGACGACGGCGGCCAGCCCAGCTACACACCGGGTACGGTTCGCAACTACCTGATCAGCGTGCGCAACAACGGCCCCGACCCGGTGGTCGGCGCACAAGTGTCCGATCCTTTGCCGGCCGGCGTGACCCTGACCGGTCCGTGGAGCTGCACCGCCAGCCCCGGCTCGACCTGCAGCGCCGGTTCCGGCGGCGCGGCCGGCGGCAGCGCGGTGAATCTGACCGTCGACCTGCTGGCGGACGGTACCGCGACGATCACCGTGCCGGTGCGATATAGCGAGAATCCTGGGGACTACTGAGTCGTCGGCAGCGCGGCATGTTGCTTCCAGCCATCGTCGCTACGGGAGTCGGGGCTGAAAGCCCCTCCCACAAAAGAGCTCGTTGTTTCGCTGAGCAGCGCGCGTGGCCGCAGGGTTTTTCTGGGAGGGTCTTTGGGCCCGACTCTGAGTCATGCGGATCCGAACACTGCCTGCGTCGGGCGATCGTCGCTACGGGAGTCGGGGTGAAAGCCCCTCCCACAAAAGACTCTCGTTGCTTCGCTGAGCAGCCCGCGTGGCCGCGGGTTTTTTGTGGGAGGGCCTTCAGGTCCGGCTCCGGGCATTGTGCGAAACAGCGATCGCGGGCAATGACTCGCGGCCGCTGCTGGCGTGCAATGGGCACTCCGCCCTCAGTGAGCCTGCCATGCGCATTTCCGCTTCGCGTTCGACCGCCTTGCCGATGCTGCTGGCGTCGTGGTTCGCCGCCACCGGCGTGTCCGCCCAGACCGCCGCCGCGCCGACCCGCGAGCATTACGCGCCGCCGGGGTGGGAGAGGTCGTATCACGATCTGCATTACTCGCCGGTCGTGCGGATCGGCGATCGGGTCATCGTGTCGGGGATTCCGGCGATGGAGGGCGCCGACGACGAGGCCAAGGCGCGTTGGGTGTTCCGCGAGCTGCAGGCGCATCTGCGCAGCGCCGGCGCGGAGCTGGAGGACGTGATCGAGTTGCAGAGTTTCCACGTCGCGCGCGATCAGGCCGAGTTCCGCGACCGCATCAAGCCGGTGCTGAAGGTGCATCGCGAGTTCTTCAAGAACCATTACCCGGCGTGGACCGCGGTGGCGACGACCGGCTTGTTTACGAAGGAAACCAGCTTCGAGCTGCGCGCCGAGGCGGTGATCGGTTCGGGGCGTCGGCCCAAGGCCGAGATCGCGGCGCCCAAGCAGCCGTGATCGGCGGCGACGCCGCGGTTTCAAGTCGAAGCGCCCGTGCCGTTCAGGCACGGATGATCCGACGCAGCCCGGGCAGATGCGCGGCCCAGCCGCGCCGCAAACCAATCGTCCCAATTCCCCTGCGCACCCGCATCCGCCCCGTGTAGGAGCGGCGCAAGCCGCGACACCCGAAGCCGATGCACCGCGCCCGCGAAACTGCCGCTTGACGTTCGTCCAACCGGTTTGCCCGTCCTGAAGTCCGCCTCTGGCATCAATACCAATCGCCGTCGCAGCCCGTCATCCGGTGCCTGCCGAGCCGGTTCTTTGCGGTTTCCTCGCCGAGTCCGTCGGCAGACCCGCCTCGCTTTCCCACCCAACCTGCGACTAATGTCCAAGTGGCCTACCCCGCCCACGCTTGGACAATCGCCAAGCCCCGTCGCAGGAATCCCGCCATGACTTCAGCCGCCTCCGCTCCCGTCGACGGCCCGCTCGCGCGTTTCGCCCTGCGCAGCGCCGCCTGGGCCGAACGCTGGTTTCCCGACGCGTACGTGTTCGCGGCGCTGGGCGTGGTCATCGTCGCGTTGGCCGCGCTGGCGTTCGGCAGCACGCCCACGGCGACGGCGAGCGCGTTCGGCGACGGCTACTGGAGTCTGATTCCCTTCACCATGCAGATGGCCTTCGTGGTCATCGGCGGTTACGTCGTCGCCACCGCGCCGGCGGTGGCGCGGGTGATCGACGCGCTTGCGCGGGTGCCGCGCAGCGGCCGCGGCGCGATCTGCTACGTCGGCCTGATCAGCATGCTGGCCTCGCTGCTGAGCTGGGGCTTCTCGCTGGTGTTCGGCGGCCTGCTGGTGCGCGCGCTGGCGCGGCGCGAGGATCTGGACATGGACTACCGCGCCGCCGGCGCGGCGGCCTATCTCGGGCTGGGCGCGGTGTGGGCGATGGGGCTGAGCTCCTCGGCCGCGCAGTTGCAGGCCAATCCGGCCAGCATGCCGCCGGCGCTGTTGGCGATCACCGGGGTGATTCCCTTCAGCGAAACCATCTTCCTGTGGCAGTCGATCGCGCTGACCGCGGCGCTGATCGCGGTGTCGCTGCTGATCTGCTTCGTCACCGCGCCGCGCGGCGCGTCGGTGCGGCGCGCGCGCGATTTCGAGGGCGCCGAGCAACTGGCTTCGGACGAAAAGCTCGCCGCCTCGCTGCCGCCGCGCACGCGTCCGGGCGAGTGGCTGGAATACAGTCCCTTGATCACGATCGCACTGGCCCTGCTCAGCCTGGGCTGGCTGGGCTACGAGTTCGCGCATAAGCCCTGGGTGAGCGCGATCGCCAGTCTCAACACCTACAACTTCCTGTTCCTGACCGCCGGCCTGGTGCTGCACTGGCGTCCGCGCAGTTTCCTCAACGCGGTCGCGCGCGCGGTGCCCAGCACCACCGGCGTGCTGATCCAGTTTCCGTTGTACGGCGGTATCGCCAGTCTGCTGACCGCGGCCAAGGGCAGCGACGGCCAGACCCTGGCGCATCATCTGTCGACGGTATTCGTCCATATCGCCAGCACCGAGACCTTCACCTTGGTGATGGGCGTGTACTCGGCCGTGCTCGGTTTCTTCGTGCCGTCCGGCGGCGGCAAGTGGATCATCGAGGCGCCCTATGTGATGCAGGCGGCGAACGACCTGCAGGTGCACCTGGGCTGGGCGGTGCAGGTCTACAACGCCGCCGAGGCGCTGCCGAACCTGATCAACCCGTTCTGGATGCTGCCGCTGCTGGGCGTGCTGGGTCTGAAGGCGCGCGACATCGTCGGCTTCACCTTCATCCAGTTGCTGGTGCACATCCCGCTGGTGCTGGGCCTGCTGTGGCTGCTTGGGCTGACCTTGAGCTATCACCCGCCGGTCATGCCCTAGGCGGATTCGCCGTGCCGCGCAAGCGGAAAAATCCTACCCCCGCTCGCGCCGATGCCCGACTGACCCAGACCGCATACGGCGCGATTCTATGCGTGTGGAGACGCCGCACATGGGCTGCTGCGGCGGGAGCGCGACAAGGAGGTTGCGCTCCGCCTCCACACTCGATGGAACCGCCGTTTTCCTGGCCGCCGCGCGGGCACTTCTCAGCCTGTGCGACCTGTGTCGGAGACAATGGCTGCACGCGACAGGGAAGGGAATTCCGGCGTTGTAAACGGACTTCGAACGCAGTTGGGGAAAGGAATTCGGGAGAACTATCAGGACATCGGAAACGGACCAGGGAACTTCGCGCGCGACACGCGTCCTCGTCGGCACGGCGCACGCGATGAAGGTCCGAACCGATTCGGCAGGGATGCCGGTCAGCACACCCCCGCCCGATTCGATCGGCGCGCCAGGAGGCGACGCGTAGGGACACCACCGCCAGGGACGGCGGGCGGTCGGAATCGGGGATGCGCCCGGGATGGCGCGCGTGGCGGAAGGGACTCCGCCATCGGGCGGGGCGGGTAGCGCAAGCTCCGCCCGGACAGTCAGGAATCGACGCGGACGGCGGCCATCGGCCGCCGTTTTCGTGTTCGCGCTTCGCGTGGGCGGCGCGCGGTCCGCGATCGATTCAAAGCACCCGCGCACACACCCACGCATCCACCCGTTGCACGCCGGCGCGGCGCAGCGTCCTAGCCGCGGCCTGCAAGGTCGCGCCGGTGGTCATGACGTCGTCGACCAGCACCACGTAGGCCGGCACCGGCACGGTCTCGCGCCAAGCGAAGGCGCCCTGCAGATTGCGTCGGCGGTGGGCCGCGTCCAGGCGCGATTGCGCGGGCGTGTCGCGCCGGCGGATCAGCCCCTGGCTCAACAGCGGCAGGCGCAGTTCGCGCGCCAACGGCCGGGCGATCTCCAGCGCCTGGTCGTAGCCGCGTTCGCGCAGACGCGTGCGGTGCAAGGGAATCGGAATCAGTACCGGCGGCGAGGGCATCGTCGCGTCGGTCGATGCGCAAGGCGTTGGCCGCCTGTGACCGGCGTGGGCGAGCGGGTCCGCCGGTGGCGGCGAGGCCCGCGGATGGGCGTTCAACGGCGGCGATGCGCGGTGATGCTCCCACCCGTCGTGCAGCGGAACGGCCAAGCGTTCACACAACATCGCCGCAAGCAGGCGGCCTGCGGCGAGATCGCGATGGAATTTGAACCGTGGCAGCAAGCGGTCGAGCGGCGCGCGATAAGCGCAGGCGGCATGGACTTCGGTCAGCAGCAGCGGACGGCGCAGGCAACGACCGCAGATCGCGCGGGTGGGCAGGGCGTCGCCGGCCGGGTTCGGGCCCGGGGTGGCCGATGCGCCGCACGGGTCGGGCAACGGCAATGCGCAGCGCAGGCAGGCCGGCCCCATCCAGGGCCAGGCCGCGGTGCAGATCGCGCACAGATCGCGGCCGTTGGCACCGGTTTCGCCACAGATCAGGCAACGCGGCGGCCACAGCGACCAGCCCAGCCGGCGCCAGAATCCGTCGTGGCGTGGCGCAGTGGGGGCGAAGGTCGCGCAAGTCATCCGTACAGCTTGGCCGGCCCCGCGATCCGGGGCTGTCGGGGCAAGGCCGGGCTGGGTGTCGGGAAAGTCCGCGCAGGGCCGGTCATGGTCAGCGACGGCGCGGCGATGGCGCGATGGGTCGGATCGAGTGGAGCGGTTCTTGCGACTACGGGTAAGACGGTGGCTGCGATATGCAGATCGGGTCGAAAGGCGTCGAGGTGAAGGCCCTACGCACCGGATCGAAAGGCGCCGGGCCTGAAGGCCCTCCCACAAGAGCACTCGAGAGCACGCGTTGTCGCATCAGGCGCGGCACGCCGTCGGTTGGCGCGGCACCCGGCCTACGCGTCGGCCCAAAGCTGTCAACTCGAATGAGTTGAGATCGGTTGACAGCGCTTCGCCCGCTTCCCAGACTGCCGGCTCCGGCCGCCCGGTGGCCGGTCCCCCTTTGCCCGCCGTCAGTGCAGTCCCCGCTGGAGCCAGCCCCGGTGCCTATGTCCTCATCCCCGTCTTCCCCCGAGCTGCGCCACGACTGGTCCCGCGCCGAAGTCCGCGCGCTGTTCGATCTGTCGTTCCCCGAATTGCTGCACCGCGCCGCCAGCGTGCACCGGGAGAACTTCGACCCCAGCGAAGTCCAGGTCAGCACCCTGCTGTCGGTCAAGACCGGCGGTTGCCCGGAGGACTGCAGCTATTGCCCGCAGGCCGCGCGCTATCACACCGGCGTGGACGCGACCAAGCTGATGAGCACCGAGGCGGTGATCGAGAAAGCCAAGCAGGCCAAGGCCGCGGGCGCTTCGCGTTTCTGCATGGGCGCGGCCTGGCGCTCGCCCAAGGACCGCGATATCCCGAAGGTCGCGGCGATGATCCGCGAGGTGAAGGCACTGGGCCTGGAAACCTGCGCGACCCTGGGCATGTTGTCGGGCGATCAGGCCAAGTCGCTCAAGGCGGCCGGCCTGGACTACTACAACCACAACCTGGACACCGCACCGGAGTTCTATAACGAGATCATCCACACCCGCGAGTTTCAGGACCGCCTGGACACGCTGGAGCACGTGCGCGATGTCGGCATGAAGACCTGCTGCGGCGGCATCGTCGGCATGGGCGAGTCGCGCGGACAGCGCGCCGGCCTGCTGCAGACTCTGGCCAATCTGCCGGCGCATCCCGATTCGGTGCCGATCAACCGGCTGGTGCAGGTCGAAGGCACGCCGCTGGCCGGCACGGCCGAACTCGACCCGTTCGAATTTGTGCGCACCATCGCAGTTGCGCGGTTGATGATGCCCAGGTCGATGGTCCGTCTGTCGGCCGGACGCGAGGCGATGAGCGACGAACTGCAGGCGCTGTGCTTCCTGGCCGGCGCCAATTCGATCTTCTACGGCGAAAAACTGCTGACCACCGGCAATCCGGACACCGAGCGCGATATGGCCCTGTTTGCGCGCCTGGGCCTCAAACCCATGCAAATCGTGGAGACCGCTGGCACGGTCCATGCGAGTATTGAGGAACATTCCGAACAGTCCGCCCACACCTGCGCCGCCTAGCGGCGGAGTACCGCGATGAGCAGCCAGCGAACCCTTTGGCGCGAACGGATTCAAACAGCTCAGGCCCAACGCGTGGCGAACGCGCGCAGCCGCACCCATCGCGTGGTCACTCACCGCGATGGCGCGCGCTGCGAGGTCGAGGGGCGATCGCTGGTCAACTTCTGCGGCAACGACTATCTGGGGCTGTCGCAGCATTTCGCGGTGACCAATGCGTTCCAGGATGCGGCGTCGCGCGAAGGCACCGGCGGATTGGCCTCGCATCTGGTCTGCGGCCATCACGCCCAGCATGAAGCGCTGGAACGCGAACTCGCCGACTGGTTGGGTTCGCCGCGCGCGTTGCTGTTCGGCAGCGGCTTTCTGGCCAACATTGCCGCGGTGCAAGGGCTGTTGGAGGAAGACGATGTCTGCGTGCAGGACCGTCTCAATCACGCCAGCCTGATCGACGCCGCGCGTCTGGCCGGTTGCCGTCTGCGCCGCTATCCGCATGCCGATCCGGAAGGCGCCATCCGGCAGCTGCGCAACGTGCCCGACGGTTTGGCGATGTTGGCCACCGACGGCGTTTTCAGCATGGACGGCGATATCGCGCCGCTGCGCGATCTGGCTCTGGTGGCGCGCGCGCAAAAAGCCGTGCTCTACGTCGACGACGCGCACGGCGTCGGCGTCACCGGTCCCGACGGTCGCGGCACGGTCGCCGCGGCGCGTTTGTCGACCCAAGAGGTGCCGCTGCAGCTGGCGACCTTCGGCAAGGCGCTCGGCAGTTACGGCGCGGCCTTGCACGGCGATGCCGATCTGATCGGCCATCTGGCCGAAACCGCGCGCAGCCATCTGTACACCACCGCCTTGCCGCCGGCCCAGGCCGCGGCCACGCGCGCGGCGATCAAGCTGGCGCGCAACGATCATTGGCGGCGCGAGAAGCTCGCCGAGCTGACCGCGCATTTCCGCGAGCGCGCCGGCAAGCTCGGCTTGGAACTGCTGCATTCGGGCACCCCGATCCAGCCGGTGATGTGCGGCGACGATCGGCGCGCGCTGGCGATGGCGCAGGCGCTCGAACAACAAGGCTACTGGGTCGCCGCGATCCGTCCGCCCACCGTGCCCGAAGGCCGCGCGCGCTTGCGCGTGACGTTCTCCGCGCTGCACACCCGCGAACAAGTCGACGGCTTGATCGAAGCGCTGGCGCGCGCTGCCGAACGCGTGGCGATCGAGCGCAACGACAACGGCGCCGACGCGCCGGCCTCCGTGGCGCGATGAGCGCGGCGCAGTCTTCGACGCCGGACGCGAGTCCGGCGGCTGCATCGATCGCGCAAACCGATTTGGCGCAGATGCTGGCCGGCCTGCAAGTCGACGTGCGCGAAGGCGAATACGTATATGCCACCACGACCGACGCACGCTCGCTGCTGCGCGACCTCGCCCTGGCGACGGTGGTCGAAGACGAAGGCCTGACCTGCGTGCTGCGCCGCGAAGACGCCGACGCGCACGGCGTGACTTACGACTTCATCGCCGCGTGGCTGAGCCTGCGCGTGCACTCGGCCTTGCAGGCGGTCGGGTTGACCGCGGCGGTATCGCGTGCGCTGACCGGGCAGGGCATTTCCTGCAACGTGCTGGCCGGTTTCTATCACGATCATCTATTGGTGCCGGCGGATCGGCGGGATGAGGCGATGGCGGCGTTGCATTCGTTGCGCGATGAAGCATGAGTCGCAGCATCACTCGCCTGCCGTCATCCCCGCGAAGGCGGGGATCCAGGGCTTCATCGCGACAACGTTCTGAAGTCTCTGGATCCCCGCCTTCGCGGGGATGACGAGCAAGGGCAACAGCCAAAAGCCAAAAGCCAAAAGCCCGACCTCTGACGCGAACCCCTCGTCAGCCAACGAATCACGAAACAAACGAAGTACGGACCGTCTTCCCCCATGTACATCCAAACCACCGGCGCACCTGTCGACAGCGGTCGTCCGGCCATCGTCTTGATCCACGGCTGGGCCATGCATGGCGGCTTGTTCGCGCCGCTGGTCGAGCGTCTGTCGGCGCACTACACGCTGCATCTGATCGATCTGCCCGGCCATGGCTACGCGCGCGAAGACGCCAGCGCGCTCGATCCCGGCGCGCTCGCGACGCAACTGGTCGAACGGATTCCCGATGCCTACTGGCTGGGTTGGTCGCTGGGCGGGCAGGTCGCGTTGCGCGCCGGCCTGGACCATCCTCAGCGCGTGCGCGGTTTGATCATGATTGCGTCCTCGCCGCGTTTCGTGCTCGGCGAAGACTGGTCGCACGGCGTCTCGCCCGATCTGTTCCGCAACTTCGGCAGCGCGCTCGAACGCGATTTCCGCGGCACCCTGGAAGGCTTTCTGGCCCTGGAAGCGCTGGGTTCGCCGAGCGCGCAGGAAGAGCTGCGGCATCTCAAGCAACAGGCCTTCGAGCGCGGCGAACCGGCCGAACGCGCGCTGTACGAAGGGCTGGCCTTGCTCGACGCGCTCGACGTGCGCGATGAGTTGCCGAACCTGCAGATGCCCAGCCTGTGGATCTCCGGCCGCCGCGACCGTCTGGTGCCTGCCGGCGCGATGCCGGCCGCAGCGGCGCTGGCGCCGCGCGGCCGCAGCGTGGTCATCGCCCACGCCGGCCACGCGCCGTTTCTCGGCGCGGCCGACGAAGTCGCGCAGACCATCGAGGCGTTCGTCGATGCGACGCAAGCCGCATCGGTGGCGGCATGAACCGGCGGAATCGGCATCGGGCGCGACGTTGAAGCCGATGCTTTCCAAGCCGACCCGTCAGGCGCGCGCGGACATCCGCCGCGCCGGCACGCGGTGCTGGTGAACCCTCTACATTGAAACAGGCAAGCCCGAAGTCCATGACCGATCTGTTCGACCACCGCCAGGTTCGCCGCTCCTTCTCGCGCGCCGCGCACGGCTACGACAACGCCGCCGCGCTGCAGCGCGAAGTCGGCGCGCGCCTGTCGGAAACCCTGGATTTCCTCGACGACCGCGCGCCCGAGGTGGTGGTCGACATTGGCTGCGGCCCCGGCCATCTGAGCGCGGCGATGCAGAAACGCTGGCCGCGGGCGCAGGTGATCGCGCTGGATCTGGCCCTGCCGATGCTGCGCGAAGCGCGCGGCCATTTCGGCGAAGGCGGCTGGCGTCCGCGTCTGCTCGGCGGCGCGCGCCGGCCCGATGCGATCTGCGCCGACGCGCGCGCGCTGCCGCTGCGCGACGCCAGCGTCGACGTGCTGTTTTCGAATCTGTGCCTGCAATGGGTGGAAGACCTGCCGGCGGTGTTCGCCGGCTTCCGCCGGGTGCTCAAGCCGGGCGGTCTGCTGCTGGTCTCCACCTTCGGCCCGGACACCTTGTTCGAACTGCGCGGCGCCTTCGCCCAGGCCGACGCCGCGCCGCACGTGAGCCTGTTTCCGTCGATCGCGCAGTTCGGCGATGCCTTGATCGCGGCCGGCTTCAAGAATCCGGTGCTCGATCGCGACGAGTTCACCCTGAGCCATCCGGACCTGGGCCATCTGATGCGCGAGTTGCGCACGCTCGGCGCGACCAATGCGATGGTCACGCGCCGGCGCAGCCTGACCGGCCGCGCCCGCTTCGCCCGCGCCGCCGAAGCCTACCAAGCGCTGCGCGACGGCAACGGGCAATTGCCGGCGACCTGGGAAGTGATCTACGCCCACGCCTGGGGTCCGGAACCGGGCACGCCGATCCGGGTCGGCGGTGTGGATGAAGTGCAGGTGCCGGCTTCGAGCATCCGGATCAGGCAGCGGCCGTGAGCGCGCGCCGCCACGCTCTGTGGGCGGTGCTGATCGCGTTGGCCTCGGCCTTGTTCTTCACCTGCACCTACGTACTCAACCGCGCCGCCGCCAACGCCGGCGGCCACTGGGCCTGGACCGCGTCGCTGCGTTATCTGTTCACTCTGCCGATGCTGGTGGTGGCGATGCCGTTTCTCGGCGGCATGCGCCCGGTGTGGCGGGCGATCCGCGCCCATCCCGGGCCGTGGCTGCTGTGGAGCGGGATCGGCTTCGTGCTGTTCTACGTCTGTCTGAGCTACGCGGCGGCCAGCGGGCCGTCGTGGCTGATCGCCGGTACCTTCCAGCTCACCGTGATCGCCGGGATGCTGTGCGCACCGTTTCTGTACCGCGACGCGCGCGCCAGGATTCCGCTGCTGGCGCTGGCGACCGGGGGTTTGATCGTGGCCGGGGTGCTGTTGCTGCAACTGGGCCACGGCGGCGGACGGCTCGATCGCGCCGGCTGGATCGCCCTGGTCTGCGTGGCGATCGGCGCGGTCGCCTATCCGCTGGGCAATCGCGGATTGCTGCTGCATCTGGAGACGACCGGGATCGAGCTCAACGCCACCCAGCGGGTGTTCGGCATGACCCTGGCCAGCCAGCCGATGTGGTGGGCGGTCGCGGTGTACGCCGGGGTCGACTCGGGCCTGCCGCCGGCTGGACAGGTCGGTCTGGCCGCGGGCGTGGCCTTGGGCGCGGGGGTGATCGCGACGGTGCTGTTCTTCCAGGCCACCGGCATGGTCCGCAACGATCCCACCGCGCTGGCCGCGGCCGAGGCGATGCAGGCCGCGGAGATTCTGTTCGCGACCCTGATCGGAGCGCTGTGGCTGGGCGAAGCCTGGCCGCAGGGCCGCGCGCTGGCCGGGGCCTGCGTGGTCATGTTGGGCATCGTCGCTTTCAGCGTGGTTGCCGCGCGCGCGGCGGCCGGCAACGATCGCAGGGTGAAGGAATTGCGCAGCGATCGCGGTGGGTGAAGCGCCGCGCTTGCGAACCAAAGGTTCGCGCGGCGCTGAACGCCCGCAGGCTATGCCTGTGGGCCGGATCGCCAATCGGATGGGCTCGTACGCTCGAGCCGCGCTTGCGAACCAAAGGTTCGCGCGGCGCTGAACGCCCGCAGGCTATGCCTGTGGGCCGGATCGCCAATCGGATGGGCTCGTACGCTCGAGCCGCGCTTGCGAACCAAAGGTTCGCGCGGCGC